>NZ_DAITQL010000057.1:0-26163 GCF_036833075.1 Hyphomicrobium sp. | reverse complement strand
AAATTACCCAAGTGGATCAGAATGATATGTGAGAATCGCTTGGCGGAGACGAGGGCGCTCGACTTATTCGCGTAAGCTACTGATTCGACACTATCTTCTCAGTTCGATCTTCGGCGTTACCCGGTTTCTTACCCGTTTCTCCGGCTCTGACACCGCGGCTTGTTCACCCGTTCCGCAGCATCGCTTAGGTCACCGAAGTCTCGCCTGAAGCTCTGCCAAATTCTATACTCGTGATCGGCCTCGTCGCAAGGGCGCGCGCCCAATCCAGCCGCCACTTTGACGTCATCATCACAACGCTCACTCTTCGTAGAGCAATTCCAGCTCGAGCTGCGGAATGGTCTGGTCGACGCTCGCCAGCTTGGAGACCGATACTCCGACTAGCCGTATGCCCACCGTCACCGGATACACCGTGCGGACCAATGCCACGCTGAGCTCCCGCAGCTTGGCTTGCGTCGTGACCGGCATTGAAACCGTCCGGCTGCGCGTGATCAGCCGAAAATCCGCATACTTCACCTTCACCGTGACCGTGTGCCCGTAGGTGGCCGTCTTCTCGCACCACGCCCACACGTCGTCGGCCATGGCGCAGATTCCGGCCTCGATGTCGGTCGCAGCAAACAGGTCGTCCGAGAAGGTGGTCTCGCTGCCCGACGATTTCCGTTCCCGGTTCGCCACCACCGCGCGGTTATCCTCCCCGCGTGCAATGCCGTAGCACCAGGCGCCTGACTTGCCGAAGTGCTCTTCGAGGAAGGCCAGTGTCTGTCGCTTGAGGTCGGTGCCGATATGTATACCGAGCGCCCTCATCTTCTCGGCCGTCACCGGCCCGACGCCATGAAACCGTTCTACCGGCAGGCCCTCCACGAACCCCGGGCCTTGGTTGGGCGTCACCACGAACTGACCGTTGGGCTTCTTCTGGTCAGAGGCCAGCTTGGCGAGGAACTTGTTGTAGGACACACCCGCCGAGGCCGTGAGACCCGTCTGCTCCAGAATGCGTGCGCGGATCTCGGCTGCGGTCCCCGACGCCGTCGGGATGCCGCGCAGGTTCTCGGTCACGTCCAGATAGCCTTCGTCCAAGGACAACGGCTCCACCAGCGGCGTGTAGGCGTGGAAGATCTCCCGGATCTCGTTCGACACCGCCCGATAGACGTCGAACCGCGGTGGCACGAACAAGAGTTCGGGACACTTGCGCAACGCCGTGGCCGACGGCATCGCCGATCTCACGCCGAAAGCCCGCGCCTCATAGCTCGCCGCCGCCACCACGCCGCGCTTGGCGGCGGAGCCGACCGCCACCGGCTTTCCGCGCAGCTCGGGATTGTCTCGCTGCTCAATGGACGCGTAGAAGGCGTCCATGTCGACGTGGATGATCTTGCGCACGGCAGTATTCAACTCCAGATCCCACACAAGCCATCGTTATCGGGACGACGGCCTTAAGAGTATATTCCAAGCCGCACGCGCCACAGTCTCTGACTATGTCTGCCGAGCAAGATGGATTCGTGCCGCGCGCACTCCATCCTCGGGACCTATGTGGTTTGCGGGATCTCGTGCCCGGCAAGCCGACGTTCGATTTCATCGATGGTGAGACGACGGGCGTCAATTTGTGACAGTACTGGATGGGCAGCCGAACCGAAGCGATGCAACCCATAGTGCCCCATCGAGATCGGGCCGATACTTTGCCCGAGCCCTGGAAGGACAAGGACGACAAAGCTCCCATGATGTTGCTCGAGAAGATCGCTTGGGAGTCGTAGGGGACCAGGCGCGATCTGCGTATCCAAGCGTTTCCGGTTGGGCGTGAAGATCGTGAAAAAGACGCCCTGCCGACCGCCGTTGAACAGGAATGTGAAGGCACCTTCGTACGCCAGCCGGTCGATCACCGGATCCGGAGGCAGCGGCGCCAAGATCGAAGAGCCTATGAACGGCAGTGTTGCGCGCCGCTGGGGGTCAGTCTCACGCAAGACGCTGCGCAATGTTTCCTCATACGGGAGTTGAGCAAATGCTGGTCCGAACAAATTGTACCCCAGTCCCAACGCCAGCTTGGCTTGAAACCGCTTTCCGTAATCGAGGTTGATCTGCATCGTGCTTTGCCCCTGCTTCTCGCGCCATATGGGCGCGAGGTGCGCACGATCGCTGCGTGACTGGTCATCCTCGGGCGAGCAGCATTCCACTATTTGTGAGACGTCGGTCCGTGTGAGGAGCCTGAGGGGTGCACGCGGAAAGGCTGTGCGAACAGAGAGGAGCGCGGTCTCGATCCAAAACAGGTTGGGGCGCGAGAACGACATATAAACACGACCCGGATCACGGCGTCTGCGCCGGATCGGATCCCCGCCTGCGTAGGTGCCGAAACGAACCTCGTCATCACGCATATGGAAATGGTAGATCCGCTCGCCGCGCGGACCAATCCATGTTTCACAGATCTCACCGTCATCGAGGGCCACTGGAATGACGCCTGCGTATGCAAGCGGCAGGGGCACGCGTCGGTTTGGATCAAGAAAAGGGAGTGCGGCACTGATTGCCGCCACGCTCATGAAGAAGGACCGCTGAAACTCGCCGTCGACGAACAAACCCACGTTGTTGTTGCAGCGGCCGCAGACGTCCCTGGTCTTGAACACGTCTGGCGCGCTTGCGCCACCCAGGCGTCGCGGCCAAAGATGCTCCAACGTCCGCTCGGATCCGGGCTTCTCGACTCCGCAGTAGATGCAGCGAAAGCCGTCGAGATCGGTCATGGCTGCGTTGCCGCCGATTGCCTGCGATAATCATCGAGCCTGCCTTGCAAGCGGTTCAGGATCTTCTTGTCTGTTACGGGAATGTAGAAGGGCGAACACTTGACGTCCTGCATCAAGGTGGCCGCGATCAGCTGACCGTTCTGGAAGCTTTCGACAAGAATCCATCGCACCAGATAACCCTTGATGGCGTCGGCATAGTAGTATCGCAAGGGATGGTAGAGAAAGTAGAAGCGCCCGATGGAGACACGCTTGCCACCAAGGGGAAGCTCGCTGAGGCCAAACCGACTGCTCTCGCCGGTTAGCACGTTGGTGTAGACCACGGGTGCTGAGAAGCAACTAGGATCAATCAGTGTTGGGCCCGAGAGGGGGCGAGCTTGCCGCCCAACGACGGTGACGTCGATGGCCGTGACGATACCGGCAGGAACGAAAAAACGATCCGGAGGAACAACCGAACCATGCGGCTTGAGCGGGATCCTCATGGATTGACTTTGGTCGAGTTCCAGGTGTGCGCCTGCAACGACTTGTAGGATATCCTGAAGTGTCCGCCCCTCCGACAGGTAGGTCTTTGCGCAACAGTATGCCATCTGGCTCTGCTCGGATGGAACATCCCACACGGTGCCGTCGGTATAGATCAGCGCGATGCGCTCGATAATGTTGATGACATGTGGCTCGCCGATGGTCACCTGGATAGCATCCTTGCGCACCCGCGTCGCATGGCCATCGCGAACAGAAATCAGTTCGGGGCTGGCTGGTAGCAACGAGCCGGCTTGGTCGAATGCGACCGTAAACAGATCGACCCCGTGTCTTTTGGCGATTTTTATGGCGCCATCCTGGAACCCTGCTGCGGTCACGAACACGGCCTTGTTCGCATTCTGATCCCTGGCCTTTTGCGCGAAGGCTTCCATGTCGGAGGTGCCGGTTTTGCGCGTGCGGTTCTTGACCTCAATCAGCACAAGATAGCGCAGCGACCCAAGCTTGAAGCGGACAACGACATCGAACTGACGGTCATTGATGACCTCGTTCCACGTCACGTCCGCGTTTGTCGTCGTGATGGCATGAATGCCGGCAACAACCCGCTCCAGGAATTCGTCATCGCTTATCATTGGCCGACCTTGTGGCGGAAGGGCCTAAGGCTGGCGGACGCCGCCCCTAGACCGCCCGACCGTGGGCTGATTCGCTGGCGAGTCACAGACAAGCCCGATCGCTGACTGACTTGTGTGACTGTCGCGCCTAAGTTGCCAGTTGCCTGCTTTCACTTGAACGATTGACTACGGGGGATGTCTTGACCTGGACCTGCATTGCCGTGCTGCCCAATATCCGCGCCGACGATCCGGTTGAGGGCGGGCGAATTGCCCTGGCTTCAGCGCTAGATGGCCGTGTCGCAGCAGCCGTGACCCGGCACCCGTCGCTTGGAGACTTCCTGTCGCGGTTCTACGACACGCACAACAACCGCATCACCCCCAGCGTCCTGCTCTGGGATACCGCGACCGAGTCTGATCTCCCTCCGTTCGAGGCCGTGTGCGGCTTCCGCGACGCCGTGGCTGTGTCTCACGTCCTGCTTGCACGGGCTGGCACGATGATCGCCAGCTACCCGCCGCCAACCCAGTGGATGGACAGTTTCAGCATCTTCCCCTGGATGCTGACGCGCGACTATCAGGACATCGCGTGCAATACCCCCGCGGTCCGCGGCTTGCACAATATCAAGAGCTTTCGCGGGCAGATCGTACCGGAGCTGGTCGAGCGCTCGCTCAGCGCCCGCGATCTCGACCGGCCGCTTTTCAATGCCCTCATCCAAAAATGGAAAGAGGTCTACTTGCAAGGCGCCGACACTCACGCTCATACAGCGCTGTTTCGTTCGCTCAATATGGCGTTTCGCGCAGGTGCAATCCCAGGTGGGATAGATGCGACGGCCTATGACTACGGCCGATCGCTGGCGCTCTGGGTGTCGGCCTTCGAGATCCTGGCGCACCCCGGCGGGGACGGCAAAGCCGATCTTCTCAAGGTCTATGCGCTTCTCGAAAAGGCGCCCTATGAAATCAGAAAAGTCTCCGACGCCCAATATGGCGCCTATGACAATCGCAACAAGCAGGCAGCGCCAAGGAACCTCGCATGCTGGCTCTATGGTGAGATCTACCAGGCGCGCAACGACTTCCTGCACGGCAATCCGTTGCCTCCGGATCGGCTTCTGATCAAAGCGTCCCACCGTCACCTGCTGAGCTACGCTCCACCGCTTTTCCGCGTGGCCCTGTCTGCGACGCTCGACGTCCGGTGGACGAAGCTCCAGCCACCTCTGACGGACGCGGAGGCAAGCGGACAATGGATCTCTGACCAGATCGATTTTCTGGATTCGCAACGGGTGGTCGAAAAGGCTCTGGCGACAAGCCTTGTGCCGGCGCCGGCTACCCCCTGATGCTTGTACAGCCAGCCACGTTGCGACCGCATGTACCCGGCCCGCAACCTGATCAATCAGGACACGCGCTGCGCTGGCGCGGGGCATTGAAGGCACGCACGTCGGTTGCTCTGGAGTTCGATATACAGGCGTTTTGCTGCGTTGGATCTCAGCACCGCGCTTACCTTAACATCCGAGACTCAACAGGAGGACCGTCCTGGCGGCTCTGCGGCGAGCTCAGATTAAGCCGTTCGACGGTACTGTTACCGGCAAATTCCGAGCAGTGGGAGGTGACATGCGCGAAGAGACTTACATGGCCGAGCGGGAGCGCTTGGTCAGCAGCATCCAACAGAACCATCGGCGCAGGGACGACAAGTTGGCGCTCGCCCGAAAGGAGTCCGACCCTGGACTCAAGCAGATGTACGAACTGGAGGCGCAAAAGGCCCAGGAGCAGATCGACAAGTTCGAAGCGAAGCTGGCTGACCTTGACAGACGTTACGAACGGCTTGAGCAGAGATCCTGACGCGTCGCTGCTGGACTGCGGCAAGCCCTGAAGGGCGACTTCGCCCTGGTATTCGTTGCGTCGCAACATATGTTCGACGATGCGAACATTATCATACGTTCGACAACTCGAACATCTTGACATGTTCGGCCAATCGAACATATCCTATTGTTTGATAGATCGAACATCGGATCGACCCCATGATCATTCAGAACCCGCGTGAGCTCGGCGGCTTTCTGCGCCAGGCGCGTGAGGATACCGGCTTGACCCAGGCTGATCTTGCCGACCAGCTCGGTGTGCGGCGCCAGCGCGTCCTCTATTTGGAGCGCGGCGAAGGCCAGCTACAGCTGGCGTTCGTGTTCTCGGTGATGCGGGCCTTGAATGTAGACTTGAGCCTGACGCGCGCCGCCGAGCCTGTACGCACACGCCGCAAAGCGAACCCGGCGCCTCCCTACTCGATCGACGACATCGCCGACGGCGGCAAGCGCTGATGGCCCGCGTCCTCGAGGTGAGGATCGCCGATGCGCCCGCCGGCCAGGTGATCCAGCGCGCGGGTGGAACCTATCGCTTCGAATACGACAGCGCCTACACCGACGATCCCGCCAGCATTCCGTTGTCCTATTGCATGCCGATGACGCAACGCGTGCATGGGACGCGACCGATCGGGAACTGGATGTGGGGTTTGCTTCCGGAAAACGAGGTCACGCTCAACCGATGGGCGCAGCGTTATCGCGTCTCGGCACGTAACCCATTCGCCCTACTCGCTGCCATCGGCGAGGACTGCCCGGGAGCGGTGCAACTGGCGGCGCCGGGCTTCGATTTCGCAGGCCGCGGCGGCGTGCAATGGATCTCGGCGTCCAATCTCGCGGCGCGTATTCGCGCGCTCCTCCGCGATCCCGGTGCCGGGCGGCTTGCCGAGGACACCGGACAGTTCAGCCTGGCCGGCGCCCAGTCGAAGACTGCGCTTTATCGAACCGGCCAGCGTTGGGGTGTTCCCAATGGGCGCACGCCGACGACTCACATTCTGAAACCCGAATCCCAGCAATTCCCTGGTATCGCTGCCAACGAGCACTTCTGCCTGGAGCTCGCGCGCGCGGCCGGGCTTCCAGCCGTCCGATCGGAAGTCCAGGTCTACGACGGCATCCCGACCTTGATCGTCGAGCGCTTTGATCGCTATCGCGACCGGCGTGACGGGCTCATCAAGCGCATTCACCAGGAGGACTGCTGCCAGGCGCTCGGCGTGCACCCGAGCCACAAGTACCAGGCGCAGGGAGGCCCGGGCGTTCCCGAGATCATGGATCTGCTTCGCTTCACGAAAGCACCGGAGGCCGATCGGGACCGCTTCATGCAGGCGCAGGTCTTCAATTGCCTGATCGGTGGCACCGATGCGCATGCCAAGAACTATTCAATCCTCTATGAGCCCGGAGGTGCCTTCCGCCTGACGCCGCTTTACGATCTCATCTCGTTCCTGCCCTATCATCGCCGCCGGTCCCAGCTGACGCTGGCCATGACCATTGGCGGACGCAAGGCCATCGACGAGATCGGGCGCAGCCACTGGGAGCGCACGGCGGCACGCTGCGGATACGACAGCGGCCGCACCGTCGCCTACGTGAGAGACTTGACGGCCAGCCTGCCCGACCTTGCGGCAACCGTTCGGCGCGCATTGCACAAGTCCGGCGTGCGGCATGAGATCCTGGATCGCTTGGTGGATCAGATTGCGGACAACGCTGGACGTCTTGCGAGGCGGACGTGATTGCCGCCGGATGTCAGTGACTAGGCCCGGATGTCGGCTAGTGGGACAAACCCACTTTCATGGCAACGTCTGCGACGGGCCAATAGCGACCCAAGCAATCTATTCGAACGGTGCATCGCACAAAGTTGAGCCGTCCCAATAGCTGACATCGTCAGGCTTTGGTTGCTGATCATTGCTGCGTCGGCGGTCCGAGTCCGCTTGCGGGTGACAAGCGGACACCTACGGAAATTGCCGAATTGTTGTTGGTTTCCCTTGGCGGGCATCGATCGCGCATTCGCGCGGCGGGTTGTCACGTACGGCGTCGAAAGGTTGATCCGGCACAATTTGAAGTGCAAAAAGAGCACCGGGTGTTCACCGCGTTTTGCAGTGAAACAGGGAATGCGATGGTCGGGCCGCCACGCGGATAGCGTGTACCTATGGATCCGAAATTTCCCACTAGGGCCGTCCCGCGGCCCCAAATTCTCGCTGAGCGTGCCTATCACACCCTCGAACGCTTCCTGCACATCGAAGCAGCCAGCGGCGGCGTCCTGCTGATTGCCGCAACCGTCGCCCTCGTCTGGGCGAACTCACCGCTGTCCGGAAGCTATCATGACTTTTGGCACCTGCCTCTCTCCATAGGACTGGGTGAGCACACGCTCTCGAAGTCGCTGCATTTCTTGATCAACGACGGATTGATGACGATCTTCTTCCTCGTCGTGGGGATGGAAATCCGGCGAGAAATTTACGAAGGCGCGCTGAGCCGGTTTGATCAGGCATTGCTGCCGGTCGCTGCTGCTGCGGGCGGCGTCATTGTGCCAGCGCTGATCTACCTCGCCTTCAACAGCGATCCCGTCCGGGGCCAAGGTTGGGCCGTCCCAGTCGCAACCGATATCGCCTTCGCCGTGGGCGTCCTCGCGTTGTTGGGACGCTCGATCCCGGGCAACGTCCGGGTCTTCCTTTTAGCGCTAGCCATTATCGACGATGTGATTGCAGTGCTGATCATCGCCTTCTTTTATTCTGGCGGCCTCGACTACAGCGGCTTCCTCGTGGCTGTCCTCGGCATCCTGCTGATCCTCGGCCTGCAGCGGATTGGAGTCGGCTCTGCGTTTGTTTACGTCGTGCCGGGCGCTATCGTCTGGATGGGTTTGCTCTTGACCGGCGCCCACCCGACGCTCGCTGGCGTCGTGCTTGGCCTGATGACACCTGTCGTGTCCGTGCCCATGCGCGAGCCTCCGCTCGAAGCTCTTGCGCGCATCGCAGAGGAACTGCGCAAGGGCGATGCGGTTGCCCGCAAAGACACACACTGTTTGGCGATTCCGCTGCGCGCTTTGCGTCTGGCGCGTCGCGAGATGTTGCCGCCCGTGGTGCGGGTTCAAGCGGCGCTGCACCCGTGGGTGGCCTTCGGCATCATGCCGATCTTCGCGTTGGCTAATGCGGGCGTATCCGTGGGAGGTGTCGATCTCTCGTCCGGTGACGCACAATTGATCATGCTCGGCATAGCGGCGGGGCTTGTCCTTGGCAAACCCATCGGCGTCGTTTTCGCGACCTGGCTGATGGTGCGCCTGAAGCTGAGCGAGCTTCCACCGGGCGTGACGTGGCCGGGAGTTTGGCTGATCGGTCTGCTAGCCGGTATCGGCTTCACTATGTCCATCTTCATCGCCATGCTAGCGTTCCAAGGTGAGGCCCATCTGGGCGCAGCGAAGCTCGGCGTGTTGCTTGGTTCGCTGATCGCTGCTGTCGTTGGCCTCGCATGGGGCGCCGTGGGTATTCGGCGCCCGCGAGTGTGAAAAGCGTCCGCGCGCTTGGCCCTTAGCAGAATCTGCCACCTCGACTGGTTCTCCCCAGAAGGAGACATCGAACGCCAGCGATCTCAGCGCCGATCACGTCTTGCCTGACGTCTGCTTTCAGACGAGCAAGGGTTGTGACAGCTCCATCCAGCGCTACGTTCGGACCTCTGTTAGCTAAGTAGGTGCGCGAGCAGATCAATCGGACAATATCCTCCGTGTCGAGCTGGAACCCGTCGTGGCGACGGTATGCTCAAAAGGAACGCGCAATCCATACCGTCGTTGGTTTTCCGCCAAGCGGCTAAAAATGTTGACGTCAGAATCCTCGAACACGGTCTGTATTGCCACCATGCCAAGCATCTATATCGCGAGGTTCCTCCGCGAGGGTCACCGCACGACAACTGGCGCACCAATCCTGGAAAAGCACAGGAATTTAAAGCCTCTCCCAGGTCAGCCACGTCTAGGAGTTGCGCTCGATACCACCTTCATTGATCCAGCGGACATTATCCAGCGGAGGGGGTGGCAGACCGACAATTCCCGTTTCCATGCAATTCTCCAGTAGCAGCTCACGGCCTCATGCCGCGAGCCGCTGTTAGGCTGCGGCACCGCTCCGGCGCGGCAACACCCAGTTGGGACGCGGAAAATGGCAGGTATATCCGTTCGGAATCCGCTCCAGATAATCCTGGTGCTCGGGCTCGGCCTCCCAAAAATCGCCGGCGGGCTCGACCTCGGTGACCACCTTGCCAGGCCACAATCCCGACGCAGCGACGTCCGCGATCGTATCCAGTGCTATGGCCTTCTGCTCCTCGCTGGTGAAAAAGATTGCCGAACGGTAGCTCACGCCGCGGTCATTGCCCTGACGATTGAGCGTCGTCGGATCATGGATCTGGAAAAAGAACTCGAGCAATCGGCGATACGTGGTCTGCGAGGGATCGAAGATGATTTCGATCGCCTCGGCATGGGTGCCGTGATTGCGATACGTCGCGTTCGGCACATCGCCACCCGTGTACCCGACCCTTGTCGAGATCACGCCGGGCTCTTTGCGGATGAGATCCTGCATGCCCCAGAAGCACCCCCCGGCAAAAACAGCGCGCTCCGTCGTCATCAAATGTCCTCCACTTGATCGAGATAATCACCATACCCCTGCGCCTCCATCTCGTCGCGCGGCACGAAGCGCAGAGAGGCCGAGTTGATGCAGTAGCGCAGGCCGCCGCGATCGCTCGGTCCGTCAGGGAAAACGTGGCCGAGATGGCTATCGCCGTGGGTCGAGCGCACCTCGGTGCGGATCATGCCGTGGCTGGTGTCTCGCAGCTCGTTGACGTTCAGGGGCTCGATCGGCTTGGTGAAGCTCGGCCATCCGCAACTCGACTCGTACTTGTCCGACGAAGCAAACAGCGGCTCGCCCGAGACGATATCGACATAAATACCCGGCTCCTCGTTATGGAGAAGGGCACCGGTTCCCGGATGCTCGGTCCCGCTCTGCTGCGTCACCCGGTACTCCTCGGGTGAAAGCCTGGCGATGGCGGCGTCGGTCTTTTTGTAGACAGCCATGATTTTCTCCTCCGAATTCCTGCAACAGAGAATGGGGATCGAGCCGCATGGAGTCCAATACGCCGCGACTATAGTTTCGATGCGGACGCGCCCGAGAGACGCGGCATCGCAACAGTGTGAAATTTCGGTTCGCGAAAAAGTTGCCGGCCTGCAGAGGCCGCCAGCTGAACGTCACGACAAAGCATGGCGCTCTATAAGCATACGGAGCTGCCGCAGCACCACCGCCGTGCCCGATCCCGAAATCGACTGGAAGGCGATCGTGCGAGAGAGATCGAGCGTTTCAACCGGCCGCAAGGTAAGGCCGGGCACGATCGCAGAATGCTCCGGCAGCATGCAGACGCCGGCACCCTCTGCCACGGCCTGTTGGATCAAATCCTCTCGTTCGGATCTGAGGCGCGGGATCATGATAATCGCGCGCGCGCGCAGATGATCGTTCACGCGCATGCGGAATTCGCAGTGGAGCCGATCGAGATAAGGTTGCTCCGACAAATCGGCGAGCGAAACCGCGGTCTGGCTGGCCAACGGATGCCCCTGCGCCATCGCCAGCAACAGCTTCTCGCGGAACATCTCGACGGTGGCGATCTTGGCACTTTTCGTCATGGGATCCGAGGCGAAGCACCCGTCAAGCTGACCTTTCAGCAAGCGCTCAATCCCTTCGTCGCGCGTGATGGGCTCGAGAACCAATTCGAGCATTGGCAACTGGTGCAGAGCCTGCGTCACAAACCCAGTGATCAGCGCCGGCGCAATGGTGTTCACAACGCCCAGTGTCAACGTTTCGCGGCGGCCGCGAACGCGATTGAGGGATAACGCGCGCACCCGCTGCTCACCTTCCGCGAGCGCGGCGAACTCGGAGCGTATGTCGCGTCCGAGAGCCGTCAGCCGGGTGTCCTTTCCATCGCGATAGACCAGGGTTCCGCCTAATTCCTGCTCGAGCCGCTGGATGGCGCGTGTGAGCGTGGGCTGAGACACTCCGCTCCGCACGGCCGCCTCAGTGAAGTTAAGGGTGTCTGCCAGTTGCAGGAAATATCGGATCTGATTGAATTCCATCCGGACAACCGTTTCGCTTTCTCGCTAGCCGCGCGCTGCGTTCAACGCGTCCACGCTCGAGCCGAAGACCCAAAGCCGGCGATAAGAGCCGCCAAGATCACGACGAGTGCTGTGTAGGCGACCAATGCCTGCCATGCGGCTCCGGGAAATCCCACCAGCAGCAAGGTGTCATTGCCACCCGGAATCAAAACCGCACCCGCGCCCATCAGAAGTCCGCCGGTCAGGTGACGCAGAATTCCGTTCCACGTCGGAGCCTTGAGCCGCAATGAGCGCTCGCGAAGCAGGGAGGATGCAAAGCTGCCCAACGGCATGCTCAATATTGCAACGGCTCCCGCTACCGGCAACGTCACTACGGACGCTATGGATGCAGTAATGGAGAATTGCGGGGCAAGGCTGACCAGCATCGCGAAGCTCACTCCAACCAGACCCATCGATAAGGCGAGCAGGGGGAAGTTCGCATCCTGCCGTTTGGTAAGGAAAAATCGAACGGCGAGAAGCGCCACGAGCAGCACGAGGAACGGCACGATGCCCGCCGGCAGAGGCGTACTCAACGGAGGTTGTGCGGGAAACAATTGCGTAAGGGAGTCGACGTAAGTGGCGATGAAAATGCCGACAAAGACCAAGCTGAACTCGACGTCTCCGTTCCCAATGTGGCCAATCGACCCGAAGACGCATGCGCCGCTCACGTAGCTGCCGAGAGCGAACAGGAGCACGCCGGGGATCAGATATTCCAGTGGGAGCCACCCTTTCGGCATAAAGGTCGATGCGTCCAGCACCGCATAGATGAGAGCCGCCCAGATGCCGCTCTCGAGCAGCGCGATCGAACTTGCGGGCCGCTTTCGCGACACCCACTCCGTGGTTGCGATGACGGTGCAAACAGAACCACGGTTGAGCCCGAAGCCGAGCAGGAACGCGAGGGCGGCGATCAGAAGTATGCCGAGCCAATCGGCCCCGACGCCATTCAAGATGGACACTCCAGGAAGGAAATTCGTGATTTCGTTCATCTCACCGCCAGCTGGAACATGAGTTGGCGCCTGGTCTGAGGGCCGGCCCGGCCAACGTCGCAGAGCCTCTGCAGCAAGGCAAAAGTCGGTTTCACGGTGCCGATCATCCGATCTCGACCACCACGCGACCACGTATCTTGCCCGCGAGTATGTCGTCGGCAGCCGGGATCACCTCCGCCAGAGTAATTGACCGGGTCATAGCAGAGAGCTTATCGCGATCGAGGTCGCGAGCGATCCGGTCCCACGCCTGCAGGCGAAGCGCTTTTCGCGCATTGACTGAATCAATGCCGAGCAGCGCAACGTTGCGGAGAATAAAGGGCGCAACCGACGCCGGAAGATCCATGCCGCCAGCCAGTCCGCACGCGGCAACGGCGCCGCCGTACCGGATTTGGGCGAGGAGGCTCGCCAGCGTGGTCGAGCCGATCGAGTCGATCCCCACGGCCCATCGTTCCTTTTCAAGTGGCCGGCTTGGTCTCGAAAGTTCGGTCCGATCGAGGATCTCCACAGCGCCCAGTTCTTTGAGGTAAGAACTCTCGGCCGCTCGGCCCGTCGAGGCGACAACGCGCCAGCCGGCCTTAGCAAGCATCGCAATGGACATCGAGCCGACGCCCCCGGACGCACCGGTCACAAGAGCGGGACCATCGGACGGGCTGCAGCCGTGCCTCTCCAGTGCAAGGAGGGCGAGCATGGCAGTGTAACCAGCGGTGCCGACGGCCATAGCCTGTGCGCATGTCATACCCGCAGGCAAAGGGACGAGCCACTCGCCCGGAACGCGCGCCCTTTCGGCAAAGGACCCTAGGTGGCTTTCGCCGGTACCCCATCCATTGAGAACCACCTGGTCTCCCACCCGGAAATCCGCGTGGCTGGAAGCCTCGACGACCCCGGCGCAATCGATGCCGGGTATCATGGGGAAGCGGCGCACAACCGGGGCCATGCCGGTGATGGCTAGGCCGTCCTTGTAGTTCACAGTCGAATGCGTGACGCGAACCGTTACGTCGCCATCCATCAGGTCGGACTCATCGAAGTCCTTCAACGAGACGGCTTGGCCTTGCACGTTCTTTTCGATGACGACGGCTCGGAAAGTGCTCACGTCGGATCTCCTTCGTATGACATGCCGCGCGGTTCTTCCGACCCTGTGCTCGATAGGTCGCCGGACCGGGGCGAGCGGTCTTCAAGGCTGATCGGACGTGCAACCGCGCCTTGGGCTAATGGCGGACGGGGGCACCCCGGTCGCTAAGCCCCGCTCAGATCAAGTCGCGAAGCTGTTTGAGGAGGGCAGCGATGTTCTTCTCGTGCCGCTTGTAATAGGTCCAGGGACCAATGCGTTGCGAAGTGACCAACTGCGCGCGTTGCAAAGATGCCATGTAGAGAGAGATCGTCGACTGGGAGAGGCCGGCACGCTCCTGAATGATGCTCACGCACACGCCGACGTCCTCAGGATCGACTTCCTGCTTGGGAAAGTTTTTACGGGGGTTCTTCAACCACCCCAGGATTGCTAAGCGGGCGGGATTGTCCAGCGCTTTGAGTGCTTCGTTGATGTCGATGCTCATGTAATCATACGTAGCGATTTTTTGAGATATTGCAATATATAGCTCGATGCTGGGCCGTGGTTTTGTGCCGGCGATCAGTACCAAGCCGGTTTTTCGCCGTCGGTACCAGGTTTGTTTACGCCGATAGAGGCCCGGACGTCCCTGGCCCGGTACTCCACGAGCTTGACGACAAGGTCGGCAACACTCTTACGGGAAACCTCGGTGCCCTTGAAAGGCTCGCCTTTTTGCGTGAGCTCGTAGTCGACCTCGTCCTTATCGGTCAGCCACGCTGGTCTGACAATGGTGTAGTCGAGGTTCGAGGATTCGATGACGCGTGCGGCGGCGCTGTAGGTCTCGAGATAACCGCCGTCGAGCATGTCGTGGTTCCATCGACCGAACGCGCCAGGAACCTCGTCGTAGATGCCGAGTGTAGAAATCCAGATCAGCCGTCGGACGCCTGCAGCCATCAGCGCCGCAACCACCGAACGCGCTTGCTCTTCAATATTGTCGCCTGCGAGATTGGCGTAAACGACGTCGTGACCCCGCGCAGCGTTCTCCAGCCGAGCTGTATCCGTGACATCGCCTTCGATGAGCCGGGTGCGGTCGCCTACCAGGCTTTGCAGGCGCTTTGATTTGCGCAGATAGAGCGTCAGGTCGTTCGCATCGTCCTGACGGAAGTACCGTATGGCGTGCCGTGCTATTTCGCCCGCAGCGCCGAGAATGAGAATCCTGGCCATGATGAAAGTCCTTGTCCCGTTTGTTCCGCGCCGAGCCGCGTCCAGATTTCCGAACGCAGCCGCCGGCGCTCATTGCTGATACGTAAGATAGTCGGTGTAGCCCTTGTCGGTGCCGCCATACATGGTCGCCGGATCAACTGGGTTCAGCGGCCAGTTGTTGGCGATGCGCTTCGGCAGATCGGGGTTTGCAATGAACGGCCGGCCAAAAGCGATGAGGTCCCCCCAGCCCGCCTCGATCACCCGTATCCCGCGCTCTGCGGTGTACTTTCCGGCGTAGAGGATCCTGCCGCTGAAGTTCTGCCGCACGTCGGCGCGGAAGCTCTGGGGCAACTCCGGGGCGTTGTCCCAATCGGCCTCGGCGAGCGAGACGTAGGCGATCCCGATCTCTTCCAGGACCTTGACGGCCTCAAGGTAGGTCTTGTGAGGATCGTCCTCGACCAGCCCGAGATATACGCGATCCTCTTCGGTCGTCGCGAACAGAGGCGCAAACCGCACCCCAAGCCGGTTATTGCCAACGACATCGGCGACGGCTTGCGTCACCTCACGCAGAAAGCGCAACCGATTTTGCAGGGAACCGCCATACTCGTCCTCGCGCCGATTGGTGTGCGCGGAGATGAACTGGTTGACCAGGTAGCCGTTTGCGCAGTGGATCTCCACACCATCGAAGCCGGCATCGAGCGCATTGCGCGCCGCTTGAGCGTAGAGCTGCACCAGTTCCTTGACTTCCGTAGTAGTCAGCGCACGCGGAGGTGAAGGTGGCGCCAGCGCTCCTTGGCCGGGGCCTGTTTCGATGAACACCTTGACGCTTTCCGCGGGGATCGCGGAAGGAGCGACCGGAGCCGCTCCATCCGGTTGCAGCGATGTATGGGAGACTCGCCCGACATGCCAAAGCTGGGCAAAAATTGTCCCGCCTTCGGCGTGGACGGCGCTCGTGACCTTGCGCCAGCCCTTCACCTGCTCGGGACTATGGATGCCGGGCGTCCAGGCGTAGCCCTGGCCGCGAGGCTCGATCTGTGTACCTTCTGTCACCATGAACCCTGCGCCGGCGCGCTGACGGTAGTAGGTGGCCATGAGGTCGTTGGGAACGTTGCCCGGTTGCGAACTGCGCGAGCGAGTGAGCGGAGGGAGAACGATGCGATTCTTCAGGGTGTAGGGGCCCAGTTGAGCACTCTTGAACAGCGCGGAATCTTTCACTTTGCGTCTCCTAAATATCTCGATTGGTCGATGTGACGAGGCGGATAAATGCCCGTCAGAACAGCCCGAACGGCGCGTCGTTGAGACTGACGTAGATGTTTTTCTTCTGGCTGCAGGCATCCAGCATGTGAGCGTGTGGTTGATGAGGCCAACGTAACGATGAATCGCTATATGTCAATATCATAATTCATAGATTCTTTCTCGCAGCCGCTGAACTTCGTCTCGTTGGCGGGCTAATCGTCGCTTGGAATACGGCTGGTTACCGATATCTGGGGTCCTGCGGGCCGATCCCGGCGTTCAAATTCAGCCGCCATACCTTTCGGTCTTGATCGAGACTGCGTTAACTCCCGCCTCGAGCGCACCATCGGCTGCGCCATCGACAAATCCGTTTGATCCGCAGATGAAGACGTCTCCTGGTGTAACGGGGAGGCTGGCGATCAACTCGGCGATCATCGAGCCATCAATGCGTCGCGCAAAGTCCGATGGCCGCTCAGGATGCTCCCGGGTTATTGCCAACGCCACTTTGAGCTGAGGATCGGCCGCTTCCATCGCCAGCAGTTCTTCGGCGAACAGCACGTCGCGTCGGGTCCGGGATGACAAGAGCAGCGCCGTTGGAATGGTTTGCTTGCAAGCTTGTCGTTGCCTGATCATCGCCATCAGGGGGACGAGACCTGAGCCCGCACCGATCAAAAGGACTGGAGCGGTCGCAGATGCGGGCCAGAGAAAGTGTCCCCCCAGCGGACCGCGCATTTCAATCTCGTCTCCTACTGCCGCAATGTCGTGGAAAAACGTCGAGACTTCGCCGTCGGATAGGCGCTCGATGGCAAGCTCGATGATGCCCGAGCTGTTGGGCGCCGACGCGATCGAATAGCTTCGCATCGCCACATAACCGTCGGACGCCGTCAGTCGCACGTCCATATGCTGGCCAGCGATATGAATAAATGGTTCGGCCAGCCCGAAGAAGAAGCTCTTGATACTCGGTGTCCGCGGGACAATGTCGGCAATGGTACATATCTGCCAGGGCACTGGCCGCGATCCGCCGTTAGTCATTCGTGTATCTCTGTTCGCGCCAGGGATCTCCATAGATGTGATAGCCGCGCAGTTCCCAGAAGCCAGGCTCGTCTCGTTGGGTAAACTGAAGACCCGTCACCCATTTGGCGGACTTCCAGAAGTACAGGTGCGGAACGAAGAGGCGCGCTGGTCCTCCATGGTCGCGCGGAAGCGCCTGCCCCTCGTATTTCAAGGCGACCATCGCCTTTCCGGATGCAAGATCGGCCAGAGGCACATTTGTCGAATATCCATCGTAGCTGTGGGCGAGCAGGAAATCAGTGGGATGCTTCACATCGGCATCAGCGAGGATATCGTCGACGAGCACGCCCTCCCAGACGGTATCGATCTTGGACCAGGATGTTACGCAGTGAATATCGCGCCTCATCTCGGTCATAGGGAGCGCGTTAAACTCGTCCCAGTTCCAGACTTTGATGGGCCGAGGGCCGACCTTGAGCGTAAATTTCCAGTCGCTGGTCTCGACATGTGGCGTCGGCCCTGCCGTCAGCACCGGGAAATTATCTACGAGATGCTGGCCCGGCGGAATGCGGCCGGATTCGTTTCCACCCGATCGTCGGCCGGTGAAACCTCTGGTGGCCATGGTAAGCTCCTTTGTGCGTTGTCGCTCGGCCCCACTAATCGGGCTGCTGCTGGATTTCAATCTCTGCCGGCGTTCAAAAAAGGTCGGCATGCAAAACTGCGGATTTATGCGGCCTATTCTGTCTTACTCTCCCGACTATTCGTACGCCTTTTGATTGCTCGTGGACTGGGTACCTCCTGCGGCGAAAGCCGCCATGAGTCTCTTAGCAGTGAGTAGTTGTCCTCCGCCCACACACATAGCCCAGCAAGCGGCACCGCAAGACTAAACCCGAGAGGTGTGAGGTCGTACTCGACCATTGGCGGAACGACCGGGTGCACTTTGCGCGAGACGAGAGCATCATCTTCGAGATTGCGTAAAACCTCTGTCAGCATTTTGGGGGAAATCGCGCCGATCTTTTTTTGTAGATCGGTATAGCGTTTTGTCCCCTGGCTCAGGGCATAGATAACGAGCAACGTCCATTTATTGCCCACGCGCTTGACAACCTGATGCGCCGGGCACTCGACGCTGAACACATCAATTTCCCGAATCCTGGCTAGAGCCCGATCAGCCTCGACATGGCTTGCCTTCGTGCTTCGCTTAGAACGTTGAACCATAGCAATTCCTACCAAATGGTGCGTCTCGCACGAGGACGTGCATTCTTCCCAAGCTCTTGGCTCGTATGTCATCCTTTTGGAAGCCGTCAATGAATTTCGCGTGGACGATGACGACCGGCCTGCATTCGAAACAAGCATCATTGCAGACCAGGGAACTTGTGCAGCGGCTGCGTTCGCGGGCGGTCGCTTCGATCTGAATGACGAGACCATCTGCGAATAGACAGAGCTGCTGCGGCCTGATGTTGGGCGAGCCGCAGTAGCTGACCCACAATGAGGAAGCGATGCACGATCTCAGTGTTAATGGAAGCAAGCTCTCCGTGTCGGCACCCGACGACATGCCATTGTTATGGGTGCTGAGGGACATTGTTGGACTGATGGGCACCAAATTCGGCTGTGGGATTGCTCAGTGCGGTGCTTGCCTGGTGCATGTCGACGGCGAACCGCGGCGCTCCTGTGTGACGCCCATCCGTGATGTCGCTGGCTCCAATGTGACCACCATCGAAGCCGTCGGCGTGACGTCGGAGGGCAAGGCGGTGCAGAAGGCATGGATCGAATTCGACGTCCCGCAGTGTGGATATTGCCAATCAGGGCAGGTCATGTCAGCGGCGGCACTGCTTTCGTTCAACTCGGCACCCACCGACGTCGACATCGATGCGGGAATGGCCGGCAACATCTGCCGGTGTGGCACTTACCCGCGAATTCGCGACGCTATCAAGGCCGCTGCAAGAGATCTTGGCGGAGAGCAACAGTGATTGGCCGCACGCAGTATTTTCGGCAAACCACTTCGCGACGCTCCTTCATCAAGGCTGGCGTGGCTTTCGGCGGTGGCCTTGTAATCGGCTGGGTTCCGGAAGGCTATGCGGCAGGCGATGCCGGCGACCCGTCGCAGCCCTTCTCGCCTAACGCTTTCGTTCGCATCGACACTTCTGGGAAGGTAACGGTCGTGTCACCCGCCGTCGAAATGGGGCAGGGAACTTACACGGCTTTGCCAATGCTCGTTGCTGAGGAGCTCGATGTCGATTTGAGCGACGTCGCCGTCACGCACTCTCCGGCAAGTGACAAACTTTTTGCCAACCCTATCTTTGGCGAGCAAATTACGGGCGGGTCTACTGCAGTGCGCGGATTCTTCAAGCCGATGCGCGAGGCGGGCGCCGCCGCCCGCAAGATGATCGTTGCAGCAGCAGCTGAGCGGCTCGGCGTAGAGGCAGCTGAGCTTTCGACGGACAGGGGTGCAGTTATTCACCCCGGGACCGGCAAGCGCATCGCCTACGGAGAGCTTGTCATTGAGGCTGCAAAGCGGCCCGTCCCTGGCAACGTTGCGCTCAAGAATCCCTCCCAGTTCCGCATCATCGGCACGACGGCGAAGCGCCTTGACACCGCAGGTAAGGTCAATGGCACGACGGTCTTCGGGATTGACGTGAACGTACCCGGAATGAAGATCGCGACAGTGGCCGCCTCCCCCGTGTTCGGCGGCAAGCTGACCTCGGTCGATGAGGCGGCGGCGCTGGCTGTGCCTGGCGTGCACAAGGTCGCGAAGCTCGACAATGGCGTGGCGGTTATAGGCGACCACTACTGGGCGGCAAAGATGGGCCTTAACGCCGCCGCACCTCAGTTCGACGATGGTAAGCATGCTGCGCTGAGCACCGCCGATATCGTGGCGTCGCTGGCCGATGCAGCCACGCGCGACGGCGCAGTCGCGCAAACGACAGGCGATGCTGCAGCGAAGCTCCGCGACACGGCCAACAAGCTTGAGAGGGTTTATGAGAACCCGTTTCTCGCCCACGCCACCATGGAGCCTATCAACTGCACGGTGCACTCGAAGCCGGAGGCTTGCGAAATCTGGGTGGGGACCCAAATCCCGAAGCGAGCGCAAGATGCCGTTGCCAAGATGCTCAGTCTCAGTGCAGAACAGGTCCGAATTCACAATCACTATATCGGCGGCGGCTTCGGCCGGCGTTTAGAGCTGGACTTCATCGTTCAGGCGGTGCTGGTCGCCAGGCAAGTGGATTATCCGGTCAAGGTCGTATGGAGCCGCGAAGAGGACATCCAACACGACATGTATCGGCCCTACTACTATGACCGCATAGCGGGGGCGGTAGATAGCACCGGCAAGCTCGTCGCATGGCAGCACCGCGTTGTCGGTCCGGCTCTTATGGCGCGCTGGTTCCCGCCCTTGTACAAGGACGGTGTCGATTTGGATGCCGTTGATGGCGCTATCGACCTCCTCTACGACATCCCTAACTTCCATGTCGACTATGTTCGCGAAGAAGCGCCGATACCAATGTCCTTCTGGCGCGGGGTGGGGGCAGTGCGCAACGGGTATGTGGTCGAGTGTTTTGTCGACGAACTGGCCGCCGCTGCAAATCAGGATCCTGTCGCCTTCCGGCGGCGCTTGCTGGGCAAATCGCCGCGAGCGTTGCACGTTATGGAACGGGCCGCCGAATTGTCGGGCTGGGGCAGCCCCCTTGAGCCCCGGAAAGGACGGGGAATCTCGCTCATGAAGGCGATGGGCAGCTATATTTCGCAGGTTGCGGAAGTGGCGGTCGATGGCGACGGCCAGGTTCGTGTTGATCGCATCGTTTGCGTGATCGATACCGGGGTCGTCGTCAATCCAGACACGGTCGTCGCACAGATGCAGAGCGGTATCATATTCGGTCTCAGCGCGGTTTTATGGGGCAACATCACGATTAAGGATGGCCGAGTTCAGCAATCGAACTTCGACGATTACCGGGTGATGCGCATCAACGAAACGCCCGAGATCGACGTCGAAATTATCAAGAACAACGAGGAGCCCGGTGGCGTAGGTGAGCCGGGGACCTGTGCGGTTGCGCCGGCAGTCATCAATGCCATCTACGCCGCGACGGGCATTCGCCTGCGCAAGCTGCCAATCGCTTCCGAGCTCTTCAAGTCCGAGCCTCGAATAGGACGCAACTCGTGACGGCTCTGTCCGCGAAGGAAACAACTATGCGAACACTCGTCATCTGCTTCGCCGGTGCTGCAATGATTATCACGACGGGAGTAGTTGGCAACGCGGATCAGAAGCACCTCAGTCAGTTGAAGCTACCATCCAGCTTTTCTGCAATCCCCGACAAAAAGGAACGGTCGATAGCCCTCTTCATCGAAGCGGGAAAGGTGATCATGAGCCCACGCTGTGTAAATTGCCATCCCGCTGGTGATCGGCCGTCTCAAGGCGAGGATGGCCGCCCACACCAGCCGCTCGTAGTGCGTGGTCCTGATGGCCTTGGCGCCATGGGCATGCGCTGCACGTCCTGTCACGGCCCCACGAATTTTGATCCAGGGCAGGTGCCCGGACATCCAAAATGGCACTTAGCACCCATAGAGATGGCTTGGCAGGGAAAGACGCTGGGGCAGATCTGTGAGCAGATCAAAGATAAAGACCGGAACGGCGGAATGACGCTCGATGCCATCATCCATCACATGGCCGAGGACGAACTCGTGGGCTGGGGTTGGCATCCTCGCGTCGGCCGCGTTCCGGCACCCGGAACCCAGAGCGAATTCGGTGAACTCATCCGTGCATGGGTCGAGACCGGAGCCGCCTGTCCGGCTTCCTGAGCATCGGATGGCCAATCACTGTTACAAACGATGGGATCTTCTTCGGGCACGCGCCGTCGGGCCGCGCCGAAGCGCCATCTCCAACTTGCAATCATTGAGACTATGAGGAGCTTGCAACCTCATGCAGAGTGATCTCGTCTATGTCGATGTTCTCGCCGCCTGGCGCCACTACCTCGAGCACGCGATCGGGGCATAGGTCCGATCCTGGAGCTTTTGCAGACGGCCGCCGGGGGATTGAGGAACGCATTTTTTCGAATAAGTGACTTCCGGTATCTCGGCGTTGTGTTCATCGGCCTGCCACCAATGCTGCAACTGCTCCGGTCGCCTCTGGGTCAGTGGCGCTCATTCGACGGAGAGGCTCGGCGTCTGCTTTTCACCTCGATGCCGACCTACACGCATCAACGCAGAGCACTCTCCGACTGAGGGCCGCCGACTTCCGCAATTCGGACAACTCTCCTCAGCGGCAACTTATGCAATAGGGCAGGATCCAACATAATCCCGGCAACAGTCAGGGAAGGACGGCTGGCAACTCGACAATTTGTATCAAGCCACCGCCCGGTCGATTGGCGATTCTGATGTCCCCGCCGTCCCTACGGACGATTTCGCGGGAGATCGTAAGACCCAATCCGGCGCCTGGAATTTTCTGGCCACGCGCCCTGTCGGCACGGAAGAACGGCTCGAACACCTGATCCAACACGTCCGGTGATATGCCCGGCCCCTGATCGGATATTGTAATTCGTGCCATTTCACTTCCCGTCACACTCACGATACCACGCTCACCATGAGTTGCAGCGTTGATAAGGTTTGCCGGATTCGTTCCGCTGAGGCCTAGGCGAGGGAAGTCCTATGTGCTTGATAGGAGCGTCACTCAAATCTCGGTCTTCAGTTTCTTGAACATCTCCTGAACGTACTTTGCCAGCGGGCGTTTGCCGTCCTGCTCAGCCCAGCTGTCGGTGGCAAGCCGCAAGATGCCCATCGATATCATGGCAACAATCCGCCATCGATCACGGTATTCCTTCTTCGGCCAAAGCTCACACAGACCTTCCAGGACGGCCCGCTCAAACTGCTGCATTCTCCCCTTGTTGCGGGCACGTAACGCCTCGCTTTGCCGCACAAGCCGGGCGGTCACGATCATCTTGGCTTCCCGGTGCGGCGCAACAAGCTTCAGCACGGCCTCGCGAACGATGTCGAGTGGCTCCCCAGCAGACCCGCTCTCGACAACCAGCGCCTTGATCTCATGCGCATACCCCTCCACGGACGCGTGCAGGATCTCTTCCTTGCTGTCGAAATAGTAGAACAACGTCCTACGCGAGATGTCGGCTGACGCAGCGATCTCCTCGAGAGTCGTTGCGTCGTAACCCTTGGCAACGAACAACGCCAAGGCAGCCTCCGAGATGCGCTGAAGCGTTTCCTGCCGCTTTCGCTCGCGCAGGCCCTTTGGTTTCGCTGCTGCCTCAACCATCGGCAGTTTTCCCCACAATTCCATCAAGTGCGTAATTACACTATGGTGCCACAATCCGGCCATTGATAAATTTTACACCGCAGTGCAATCTATAGAGACAATACATGGGAACTCTCGTTCATGACAGCTCTGGCGGATCCGGGCCGACAGTCTCTGGCCAAAATGCGCCCGACGCGCGGAGTCGTCGTACGCGCTCTCGCTTTTGCCGTCGTAGGTGTTCTGCCGGCTTGCGCATCGGCTCCGCTTGTTCAGGGCCTCACGCTGTCATCTTATGAGGGGCTTGCTCCATCCGACGGTGTGATCACGAAGTCTCGTGTTCGAGTCAACGCACCGCCAGTGTTGGCGTCGCACACGATCAACATCATACCCACGACATTCTCGGCGGAGGCGGCACCGAAACTCAACGACCAACAGCGGACATTGGTTGCAAATGCTGTCAGCCGTGCCCTGTGCGTCAGCTTGAGCGACCGCTTTGAAGTTGTGACGATTGACACCCCAGCAGATTTGACGGTGAAGACCGTCATTACACACGCCACGGAGACGGACGAATTCGCAGCGGGCCTGTCAGCGGTCGCATCGATCGGATCGAGTTTCGTGGACATGGGCGCTCCCGTCCCCGTACCCCGCATTCCGATTGGCCTAGGAAACCTTTCGATTGAAGCTGAGACGCTTGACACCCTCGGCCAGCAGCAGGCCGCCATGATCTGGGGCCGGGGCGCCACAGCATTCTTCAGCTCACCCAAGGCGTCGAAGGCAAGCGACGCCTACGATCTGGCGGCCGCCTTCGGCGACGATTTCGGATATCTGCTCGTCAAGGCCAAGAGCCCCTTCGAGGGGTTCGATCCCAACCTTCCTTCTTTGCATAAGATCAATTCGGCGATCGGTCTCGCACCCAAGCACGCGGCATGTGAAAATTATGGACGCGCGCCCGGCATCGCAGGAGTCGTTGGTGGCAAGCTTGGCTTACCACCGGAATGGACTGACAATGGCGGCAAGAAAGTTGCCGCGCAGTGATGGAAAGCGGCGGTCAGCTGACATCGCCAAAACGCGGCGTGGGAACCTTTCTTCATCAGCTCAAATCTCCGCTAATGATGCGTTGAATGGCATCCATCACTCGGCCCGAAGACCGCTAAGATTTCCAGCCTGAGATGGATGAGCGAGAGGGTACAGCCAGTCTCTATAAAGCGTGATATCGCTAACAACTTTTTCACGCCTATGGCACCAATCCCCACGGCGATAAGCCCCAAATTGTCGAGCTTGAACCGAGCCAGCTCCCGCGGACCCCCGATCCGCTGCTGTTGGGCGCCCCGCGGCCAAGAGGGCCGCGGTCGGCCCTACCGCGTGGCCCGTTGCGGCCCGGGCCACACGCCCGAGCCCCGCCGGAGGGCGGGTCTCGGCCCATGCGGGTGACGGACCTGGCGCAGAATAAGAACGAAGGACCGCCGATGCGGTCCGCGTGCTCAGTGCTCAACGGTGTTCAGGCCTAAAGCGTCGTCGATCTCGTCCAGGGCGCTCTTTGCCATGCGCTCCCACTGTTCGGTTTCAGCATTGTGGCGATTGATCAGCACGACCTTGGCCGACCCCAACGCTCTGAGCAGTTCCTCTAGTGCGCTCGCGGCTTCGCGCGGGAGACCGGAGTTCACGAAATCAGGCCCGAGACTGTCGGAAAGAGCGTTCAGCTCTTGGATGAGATGTGCGCGCATCGTCAGGTCCTCGTTTCTCTTCAGCGGAGTCCTACCACCCGCCGGTGCTGACTGTCATGTCGTCAACGCCTGCGTCGCGAGCAGGTGACAGAGGGTGGCGTCCCCACTGCCGGCCGGCTGCCGTGGAAACGAGGGAGAGGTGGGCGGCGGTCGCCGTGACGGGCTCGAGGTTGCGAGAGAGAGGCTCTCGCCGGCCCGTCGCGGAGACCCGCGATGTCCAGATCCACTCCCCCAGCCGGTGCCGGTGGCGACCGGCCGACGTTCTATGACGACATCACCAACAAGATCATCGCCGAGCTCGAGGACGGCCGCGTGCCCTGGGTTCAGCCCTGGGGCACGCCGTCGGCGAAGGCCCAGCTCGCGATGCCGAAGAACGCGTCGACCGACCGGACCTATTCCGGCATCAACGTCCTCATCCTCTGGGGCGCCGTCATCGAGCAGGGCTATTCCGGCCAGAGTTGGTTGACCTTCCGGCAGGCCCGGGCCCTCGGCGGCAACGTGCGCAAGGGCGAGCGCGGCATCACCGTCGTCTACGCGGACCGCTTCGTTCCCGACGATGCGAAGCGACGCGCGGCATCCAGCGGCGGCGAAGCGCGCGCCATTCCGTTCCTGAAGCGCTTCACCGTCTTCAACACCGACCAGTGCGACGGGCTTCCCGACGAGATCGCGACCGTCGCGCCGCCCCCGCCGCCCGGCACCATCGCGCCGCGCGTCGAGGCCCTGATCAAGGCTACCGGCATCGACTTCCGCATCGGCGGCAACCGGGCGTTCTACGCCCCGGCCCAGGACTACGTGCAGGTGCCACCGCCGGCTGCGTTCTTCGAGCCGATCAACTGGCATCGCACCGCCTTGCACGAGCTCGGTCACGCCTCGGGGCATGCCTCGCGGCTGAAGCGTGATCTCTCGGGATCGTTCGGCTCGCGCAAGTACGCATTCGAGGAATTGGTGGCGTTATCTGGACAGTCTGGCTGTGAATTATCTGGACAGTCCGGCGCGAC
>NZ_DAITQL010000056.1:0-26357 GCF_036833075.1 Hyphomicrobium sp. | reverse complement strand
CATTCCCGGCGTCATCGCGGGCGGCGTGACGCAGCTCAACATCATGATCGGCACCGTCATCGCCTCGCAGGAGCCGGGTGCGGTCTCGCAGCTCTACTATGCGGACCGCCTCTACGAGCTGCCACTCGCCATCGTCGGTATCGCCATCGGCGTCGTGCTGCTGCCGGACGTGGCGCGGCAACTCAGGGCCGGCAACCATGCGGCCGTGCAGGACAGCCAGAACCGCTCGCTCGAGTTCGCGATGCTGCTCACGGTGCCGGCGGCCGTGGCGCTCGCGGTGGTGCCGACCCCGATCGTCAGGGTGTTGTTCGAGCGCGGGGCGTTCACTGCGGCGGACACGGCGAACACGGCGGCGGTGCTCGCCGTGTTCGCGCTCGGGCTGCCGGCGTTCGTGATGATCAAGGTGTTCTCGCCCGCCTATTTCGCCCGCGAGGATACGCGCACGCCGATGCGCTATGCCGCCGTCAGCCTGACGGCCAATACGCTGGGCTCGATCGCGCTGTTCTTCCTGTTCCGCAGGATAGGCTGGCTGCCGCAGCTCGGGATCGCGGTGGCGACGACGCTCGGCGGGTGGCTCAATGCGGGGCTCCTGTGGACGACGCTGGTCCGGCGCGGGCACTTCGTGATGGACCGGCGGATGGTGCGCGCGTTCGCGACGATCCTGCTCTCGTCCGTGGTGATGGGGGTCGCGCTCGTCGTGGTGCATCATCTCCTGGGGCCGCTCTTCGCGCCGGCGCAGGGCTTCGTCGCCCATATGCTCGCGCTGGCGATGCTGGTCGCGGCGGGACTGATCGTCTATGCGCTCATCGTCGTGGCCACGGGCACGATCAACCTCCGCCAGCTCCGCAACCTCATCCGCAGGAGCTGAGCGCGGACCCTTGCGCATGGGCCTTGGTCGCGCCATAACCCGCGCCTGACAGACCGGCCGGGACGAGGGCGATGGAACTCAAGGAACGCGTTTTTTCGGGCATGCAGCCGACGGGCAGCCTGCATCTCGGCAACTATCTCGGCGCCATGGTGCAGTGGATCGAGATGCAGAAGACGCACGAGTGCATCTATTGCGTCGTCGATCTGCACGCGATCACCGTCTGGCAGGACCCGGGCGAGCTCAGGCATTCGATCCGGCAGGTGACGGCGGCCTACATCGCGTCCGGCCTCGACCCGCAGAAAAGCATCCTGTTCAACCAGAGCCAGGTGTCGGCGCATGCGGAGCTGGCGTGGGTGTTCAATTGCGTCGCCCGGCTCGGCTGGCTCAGCCGCATGACGCAGTTCAAGGAGAAGGCCGGCAAGGACCGCGAGAACGCATCCGTGGGTCTTTACGCCTATCCCAACCTGATGGCTGCCGACATCCTCGCCTATCGCGCGACGCACGTGCCCGTCGGCGAGGACCAGAAGCAGCATCTCGAGCTCGCGCGCGACATCGCGCAGAAGTTCAACAACGACTTCCGCGCCGGGATCGAGGCCAAGGGCTACGCCGACGGCGTCTTCTTTCCGCAACCCGAGCCCGTGATCATGGGGCCGGCGACGCGCGTCATGAGTCTCCGCGACGGCACGCGGAAGATGTCAAAGTCGGAGCCCTCCGACATGAGCCGCATCAACCTGATGGACGGCACGGACGCGATCGCCGACAAGATCAAGCGGGCCAAGACCGACATGGAGCCGGCGCCGCCGGCCGATCTCGAGCAGCTCAAGGCGCGGCCGGAGATCGACAACCTCGTCGGCATCTACGCGGCGCTGGCGAAGGTGTCGAAGGAGGAGGGGCTCAAGGTGCTGCAGGCGACCGCGGCGGAAGGGCCCAGCATCTTCACCGGGTTCAAGCGGGCACTGACGGAGGTCGCGACCGGAACGCTCGGGCCGATCCGGACCGAGATCGTGCGTCTCATGGACGATCCGGCCGAGATCGACCGCGTGCTGGCGGACGGGTCGGCACGGGCGCGGGCGATCGCGACGCCGATCCTCGACGAGGTGAAGGACATCGTCGGCTTCATCCGGTCGTAAAACGGCGGCCGGGGCCTTGCTCCGTCGGGCGTGAGCCGCGCGGGGCGCCAGCGCAAGACGTCTCTCGCAGAAGATCGCCAGCGCTGTGGGCCCGCTCGGCAGGGTGCTCAGCCTTGCGGATCATGCGCGGGCGTCGGTTGTGGAGTTCGCAATCACATGGCAGCATCGCCGTCATGACGCAGACATACCGCAAACGCCGCTCGTTCGAGGCGGGCCACGCCCGGAAGTTCCTGCTCGTCGTCGACGAAAGCCCGGAGGTCGAGAGCGCGCTCTATTACGCGGCGGCGCGCATCGTGCGCTCGTCGGGCACGCTACTCATGCTGTATGTCATCGAGCCGCAGGATTATCAGCATTGGGCGGGCGTGAAGCAGGTGCAGATCGAGGAGGAGACGCTCAAGGCGCGCGCGCTCTTCCGGCTGTTCCGGCGCAAGCTCAACCTCGTGGGCTTCGAGAATATCCCCTGCGAGGAGCTGGTGCGCGAGGGGACCAAGGCCGAGGAGATCATGAGGACGATCGCCGAGGACGAGGACGTGTCCATCCTCGTGCTCGGGGCGGCGACCGATCCCGACGGGCCGGGACCTCTGGTCTCGACGCTCGCAGGAGGGGCGGCCGCCGGATCGTTCCCCATCCCGGTGACCGTGGTGCCGGGCAACCTCGCCTTCGACGACATCATCGCGCTGGCCTGAGGCCGTGATGCGAAGGCTTTTGGAAGCGGAAGCGCAGCGAATCCCTCGTTTGCAGGCTTTCGCGACGAATTGGCCAATTCTGTCGATCAAGACTCCGTTGAATCATGGTTCGCAGCCTGGACAATTCCCGATTGTCCTCCTATTTTCTGGAACTATTCTAAAGGATAATCCTTTGGCCGAGCGGCATCCTGCGCCGGCCCCACGGTGGAGACGGTGACATCATGTTCATTCAGACCGAGGCGACGCCCAACCCTCAGACCTTGAAGTTCATTCCCGGCAAGACCGTGCTGGTGGAGGGCACCGCCGATTTCCGCGCCAAGGGCGAGGCCGGGGCGTCGCCGCTCGCGCGGCGGCTCTTCGATATCGACGGCGTCGCGGGCGTGTTCCTGGGCTCGGATTTCATCTCCGTCACCAAGACGGATGCCGAGTGGCAGCACCTCAAGCCGATGATCCTCGGGGCCATCATGGAACACTTCATGTCGGGTGCGTCGGCGGTCGAAGGCGCCAACGACGCCACCGAGGGCAGCTACGACGCCGAGGACGAGAACGTCGTGGCGACCATCAAGGAGCTGCTCGAGACGCGCGTGCGTCCGGCGGTGGCGCAGGACGGCGGCGATATCACCTTCGCCGGCTTCCGCGACGGTATCGTCTACCTGCACATGCGCGGCGCCTGCTCGGGCTGTCCGAGCTCGACGGCGACGCTCCGTCACGGCATCGAGAACCTTCTCAAGCACTTCTGCCCGGAGGTGGAGGCGGTTCAGGCCGTCTGAAGCGCACGGGTTTCGGGACCCCCGCATTCAGCAGGGCTTTTTCCGTGTCCTTCCCGATCGAGGAGACCCGATGTCCGCTGCAATCGATCAGGCCGCGCTGGAGCAGGTCTTCCTCTCCGCGCGGACGCATAACGTCTGGCGGGATACACCCGTGCCGGACGCGCTTCTCGTCCGGATCGTCGATCTCATGGCGCTCGGCCCGACGAGCGCCAACTGCGAGCCTGCGCGCATCGTGTTCGTGAGGTCGCCCGAGGCCAAGGCGCGGCTCAAGCCGTTCCTCTCGGCGGGCAACCGGGACAAGACGATGCAGGCACCCGTCACGGCGATCCTCGGCTACGACCTTTCGTTCTACGAGAAGCTGCCGCGGCTGTTTCCGCATACGGATGCGCGGTCATGGTTCGCCGGGAAGCCCGAGCACATCGCCGAGACGGCGTTCCGCAACGGGTCGCTGCAGGGCGCCTATCTCATCCTCGCGGCGCGCGCTCTGGGGCTCGACTGCGGGCCGATGTCGGGCTTCGACCAGGCAGGCGTGACGGCGGCGTTCTTCGCGGAGACGCCGGTCAAGGCGAATTTTCTCTGCAATCTCGGATATGGCGATGCTTCGGCGCTGAGGCCACGCGCGCCGCGCCTCGCGTTCGAGGAGCTGGCGAAGATCGTCTGATCTGGGTCGGGCGAAGAGGTCAAACGCGCGCGTTGCACGATTCCCATCGTGCTTTATTCTCCGGGCCATGAATACGCTGGCTTTCGATACGTGCTTCGGCGCCTGCTCGGCCGCGGCCACCTGGTATACGCCGGACGGGGTCGCGGGGGCCTACCGTTTCGAGCGGCTCCTCAGGGGGCATGCCGAGCTCCTGACGCCGATGATCGGCGAGGTGATGGCGGAGGCCCCATTCGATTACGGGGACATCGCGCGAATCGTCGTCACCACGGGGCCGGGCACCTTCACCGGGCAGCGCGTCGGCATCGCGGCGGCGCGGGCCCTCGCGCTCGCGACCGGCGCGCGGATCGGCACGCTCTCCAGTCTTGCGGTCATGGCCTATACGGCGGCCTACGACATCCCGGCCGACGTTGCGGGCAAGGTGTTGGCCGTGGCGGTCGACGCACGGCGGGACGAGATCTACTTCCAATGCTTCGCGGGCCCCGGCTGGACGGCGCTCGGTGCCCCGGCGCTGCTTGCGCCGTCGGACGCAGCGCGGATGCTCGACGGGCGGGCGGCGGTCGCGGTCGGGTCGGGGGCGGAGCTGCTGGTCGCGGCGGCGCAGGATCTGGGCATTGCCGCCTCGGCGCGGCTGCCGGATCTGGAGCCCGACGTGCGGCATGTTCCCGATGCGGCAGTGGCGGCCGGCACGGAGCGTCCGCGACCGCTCTATCTCAGGCCCCCGGATGCGAAGCCGCAGGATGGCGCTTCGCTCGCGAGGGTGTCGACGGGGGTGTCATGAGCGACGGCGGCGCATTCGATCCGAAGTACGTATCGCTGCTCTGGGCGGGACCGGACCAGGCGGCCGAGGTCGCGCGGCTGCATACGGAGCTCTTCTCCCCGCCCTGGTCGGAAGAGAGCGTGCGCACGTTGCTCGATCATCCGGCTTCGACAGCGTTCCTCGCCATGGTCGGGGGCGTGCCCAAGACGTGCGTGGGGTTCGTGCTGGCCCAGCTCGCGGCCGACGAGGCGGAGATCCTGTCCGTCGGCGTCGCGAAGGACTGGCAAGGCAAGGGAATCGGACGGCGCCTCATCGAAGGCGTCGCGCGCGCGGCGCAGCGGGCGGAGGCCAAGACGCTCTTCCTCGAGGTGGCGGCCGACAACGACGCGGCCATGGAGCTCTACCGCCGCGTCGGGTTCCTCGGCACCGGTCTCCGGCGCGGCTATTATGCGCGCCCGGGCGGAGAGCCCGTCGATGCGGTGACTTTGTCCCTCAAGCTTTAGGCGCCGTTATGGAATCCGAGATCACGATCCGGTAGAACACCCCTAACCGCGGTCGCCGCCGGCGCGGCGGGATCCCTGGACCGGATGCGCGATGATGGTCTTGAAAGATGAGGGCCTCTCCCGGCTCGAGGTGCTGTGCGCCGAGCACGGGCTGCGCATGACCGGACAGCGCCGCGTCATCGCGCGGGTGCTGTCGGAGGCGCGCGACCATCCGGACGTTGAGGAGCTGCACCGGCGTGTGCATCTGGTCGATCCGCATATCTCTCTGTCGACGGTCTACCGCACGGTCAATCTGCTCGAGAAGAAAGGGATCCTGGAGCGGCATGCGTTCGGCAGCGGGCGCGGGCGCTACGAGGAGGCAACGCGCGGGCATCACGACCACCTGATCGACATCGGCACCGGCCGCGTGATCGAGTTCCACAACGCGGAGATCGAGAAGCTGCAGGAGAAGATCGCGCGCGAGCTCGGCTATGCGCTGGTCGGGCACCGGCTCGAGCTCTACGGCGAGCCGATCGACCGCAAGAAGACGCCGCGCAGGAGCTAGGTTGCGGACAGGCGGGACGCCATGGGAACGCTCAGAGCCGTATCCATCCTGACCGGATTTTTCGCGCTGACGGTGCCGCTGATGCCCGTTCAGGCCGTGCTGCTGCGGGTATCGCCCGCGGGGGCGCGGCGCTTTCCGCACTGGTATCACCGGCAGGTCTGCCGGCTGTTCGGCCTCAAGCTCCAGGTCGACGGGAAAGTTGCCCGCGGTCAGCCGGTGCTGCTGGTCGCAAACCATACGTCGTGGCTCGACATCACCGTGCTGTCGGCGGTGGCACCGCTGTCGTTCGTGGCCAAGAAGGAGGTCGCGCACTGGCCGTTCGTGTCGTGGCTCGCCAAGCTGCAGCGCAGCGTGTTCGTCGACCGCGGGCGGCGCAGCGCCGTCGGCGCGACGACCAACGAGATCATGGCGCGGCTGGCCGGCGGCGATACGGTGGTGCTGTTCGCGGAGGGAACATCCAGCGACGGCAACCGCGTGCTGCCGTTCAAGACATCGCTGTTCGCGGCGGCGAAGCCCTCTGCGAAGGCGTCCACGGCGGGGTCTTCCGACCCGCCGGACGTCGTGGTGCAGACGCTGTCGCTCGTCTACACGCGGCTGCACGGCGTGCCGCTCAGCCGTTGGGCGCGGCCGATCGTCGGCTGGTTCGGCGACATGGAGATGCAGAGCCACGCCTGGTCGCTGCTCAAGGCGGGGCCGCTCGACGTCAGCATTCGCATCGGAGCCCCGATCCCGCTCGGGGACTTCGCCGACCGCAAGGATCTTGCGCGCCGCAGCGAGGCGGAGATCCGCGAGAACGTGGTGCGGCTGCTGCGGAGCTACCCCGAGGAGGCGGAGATCGCGGTGACGACCCCTGCGGCGGAGGACCGCATACCGGCGTCGCCGACCCGCAACAGTCCGATGTTCCGCTAATTCGATTCGTCGCGCCGGCGCAGCGCGTTAACGCATTTCCGGGGAGCGTCCGGCGTGTGAGCATCGGGGGCTATCGCCGCGCGCCGACTGGACAAAACGGCGGCGCGATGCTGCAATGCAACAACAAAAGGTGCGTCGTGGGGCGAACTGTGGTACGGGCCCTGACGCACGGGAGACTCTGGACAGCCGGAAAGGCATCCTCTTGGACGATCTCGATCGAATGCCTTTCGAAGAGGCAAGCCCGCAGGCGGAGCCGGACGGGCACGCGGCGGCGCCGGCGGCGAAGCGCGTGTTCATCAAGACGTTCGGCTGCCAGATGAACGTCTACGATTCCGAGCGCATGAGCGAGATGCTCGCCGCGGAAGGCTACGTCGAGACCGATGCGCCGGACGAGGCGGATCTGGCGATCCTCAACACCTGCCACATCCGCGAGAAGGCGGCGGAAAAGGTCTATTCGGACCTCGGGCGGCTGCGCGACATCAAGAGCGCGCGGGCCGAGGGCGGCAAGGAGACCCTCATTACGGTGGCCGGGTGCGTGGCGCAGGCCGAAGGCGAGGAGATCGTGCGGCGCGCGCCGGCGGTGGATCTCGTTCTCGGCTCGCAGAGCTACCATCGCCTGCCGGAGCTGCTCAGCCGCCTCCGGGGCGGCGAGACGGCGCTCGTCGAGACCGCGTTTCCGGACGAGGACAAGTTCCAGGCGCTGCCCGAGCGCGCATCCGCGAAGGCGGTGACGGCGTTCCTCACGGTGCAGGAGGGCTGCGACAAGTTCTGTACGTTCTGTGTGGTGCCGTACACGCGCGGCATGGAGTATTCGCGGCCGGTTGCGGCGCTCGTCGACGAGGCGCGGCGCCTCGTCCAGCGCGGCGTGCGCGACATCACGCTGCTCGGCCAGAACGTCAACGGCTATCACGGCGAAGGTCCGGACGGCGCGCCGACGACGCTGGCGGGGCTCATCGGCCAGCTCGCCGGCATCGAGGGGCTCCTGCGCATCCGCTACACGACGAGCCATCCGCGCGACATGAGCGAAGCGCTCATCGAGGCGCACGCGCGCGAGGACAAGCTGATGCCCTATCTGCACCTGCCGTTCCAGGCGGGCGCGGATCGCGTGCTCGCTGCCATGAACCGCAAGCATACGGCGGCGGACTATCTCGCCCTCATCGCGCGCATCCGGCGGGCGCGGCCCGATATCGCCCTCTCGACGGACATCATCGTCGGGTTTCCGGGCGAGAGCGATGCGGACTTCGAGGCGACGCTGGCGCTCGTCCGGGAGGCCGAATTCGCGCATGCGTTCTCGTTCAAGTACAGCCCGCGGCCTGGCACGCCGGCCGCCACCATGGACGGGCAGGTTCCCGAAGAGGTGAAGCGGGAGCGTCTCGAGCGCCTGCAAGAGGTGATCGACGCCGGCTACCGGCGGTTCAACGGCGCGTGCGTCGGCAAAAGGCTTCCCGTGCTGTTCGAGAAGGCCGGGCGGCATGCCGGGCAGCTCGTCGGGCGGTCGCCTTATCTACAACTCGTGCATGCGGATGCCGATCCGGCTCTCATCGGGCGCGTCATCGATGTGGAGATCCGCGCGGCCGGGGCCAACAGTCTCTCGGGCGCCATATGCGGGCAATCCTGAACCTGTTAACGGTTCGAGACGGGACGGAGCATTGATTCGGCGACTTTCGTCCCTATGCTAGGTCCGTTGGGCAAGCCGCCCTTCCGCCCCGGTGGTCTCAGGAGACGAGACGATTGACAGCAATGCGCGGCCAGACGGCAGTAGGTCGGAGGCGAGTGGCTAAATCTCCCATTCAGAGCAAGCGCGTGGTTGTGCCTTTCGAGGACAACCGCCACCTGACCCGCCTCCTCGGCGAGTTTGACGCCAATCTGGCGCTCCTTGAGGATCGACTCGGCATCGAGGCGCACGCGCACGGCAACGTGGTCATCCTGTCCGGTCCGGAGACGGCGTGCGATATCGCGCGCGAGGTTCTGGAGCAGCTCTATGCGCGCGCGGCCAAGGGGCAGCATGTCGGGCCCGGAGACTTCGACGGCCTGATCCGCCACGCCCGTCAGCAGGATACGGCGGCGTCCGACGGGCAGGCGCAGATCGCGACGCGGCGCAAGGTCGTGAAGGCGCGCACACCCGCGCAGAGCACCTATATCCGCGCGCTCGAAAAGACGGATCTCGTGTTCGGCATCGGACCGGCCGGCACCGGCAAGACCTATCTTGCCGTGGCGTTCGCGGCGCAGTGGCTCGAGCGCGGGGTCGTCGAGCGCATCATCCTTTCGCGGCCCGCGGTGGAGGCCGGCGAGCGGCTCGGCTTCCTGCCCGGCGACATGCGCGAGAAGGTCGATCCCTATCTGCGGCCGCTCTATGACGCCCTCTACGACGTGCTGCCGCCCGAGAAGGTGGAGCGGGACCTCGAAAGCGGCATCATCGAGATCGCGCCGCTCGCCTTCATGCGCGGCCGCACGCTCGCAAACGCCTTCGTCATCCTCGACGAGGCGCAGAATACGACGAGCATGCAGATGAAGATGTTTCTGACGCGGCTCGGCGAGAACTCGAAGATGGTCGTCACGGGCGACCCGTCGCAGATCGATCTGCCGCCCGGCATGACGTCGGGCCTCGAGGAGGCCGTGCGGCTCCTCTCCGGCGTCGAGGAAATCTCGGCGGTGCGCTTCACGGGGGCCGACGTCGTGCGGCGCGATCTCGTGGCCAGGATCGTGGAAGCCTACGACACGGCCGGGACGAGGAAGCCCTGACATGCCCGGAGACCCGGACAGTCGAAGTCCGAGCGAGCGAAGTCCGAGCGCGGACGCGCGCGTGCAATCGCTCTGGCTCAGCCTCAACATTCTGCACGAAGCGGGGGACTGGTCCCGGCTTGGACAGCGCGACGCTCTGATCGACGCCGCGGGCCGCGCGCTCGCGTCCGATGCGCGGTTTGCGGCGCATCCTCCGGCGGAAGCCTGCGTGGCGCTCAGCGACGATGAGACCCTGCGCACGCTCAATGCCCAGTTCCGGGGCAAGGACAAACCCACCAACGTGCTGTCGTTTCCCGCGCTCGAGCGTTTCGGCGCGGCGAGCCCGCAACCGCTCGGCGACATCGTCCTCGCGCAGGAGACCCTCGAGAGGGAGGCTGCGGAGCAGGGCGTGACCGCCGCTCACCATCTCCAGCATCTCGTGGTGCACGGACTTCTGCATCTTCTCGGCTTCGATCACGAGACGGACGCGGACGCAGGGGAGATGGAGGGCCTCGAGATCGAGATCCTCGCCTCTCTCGGCATTCCCAATCCCTATGGCGGCGAGGAGCAGCCCCCTTTAGTTCCATGAGCAGCGACGACGACCAGATGGACGACGCGACCTACGGTACCGAGCGGCGCACGATGCGCGAGAGCGCGAGCGGCTGGCTGCAACATCTCTGGACCCGGCTCGGGCTCGCCGAGCAGCCGACGCTTCGCGACAAGCTCGAGGTGCTGGTCAAGGAAGAGGCGAAGGCCACGGGCGGGTTCTCGCCCGAAGAGCGCAAGATGCTGTCGGGCCTCCTCCGATTCGGAGCTTCGCGCGTCGACGAGATCATGGTGCCGCGCGCCGACATTATCGCCATCGAGGAGATGGAAACGCTCGGTGCGCTGATCCGGCTGTTCGAGGAGTCGGGCGTCTCGCGCATCCCGATCTATCACGACACGCTCGACGACCCGCGCGGCATGCTGCACATCAAGGACCTCTTCCGCTGGGTCTCGGCGGAGGTGGCGGGCCGCGCGTTGCGCGATCCCATCAAGCAGCGGCCGGTGTCCGGGGGCGACGTCGGCAAGGGCGAACCGGCGGCGGGCGCCAGGACGCCGGGGACGACCGACGGCAAGCCCGATCTCAGCCGCCTCGACCTCAGCCGGCCGATCGCCGTGCTGAAAATCCGCAAGCCCGTGCTCTACGTGCCGCCGTCGATGCCGGCCATGAACCTCCTGGTGCGCATGCAGGCGACACACGTCCATATGGCGCTCATCGTCGACGAGTACGGCGGCACGGACGGGCTGGTTACGATCGAGGACCTCGTCGAGCAGATCGTCGGCGACATCGAGGACGAGCACGACGAGGAGGAGGCGGACCTTATCGCGGTCGATCCGAAGCTCGGGCTGGTCGCCTCGGGCCGCGCGCCCGTCAAGGAACTCGAGACGCGGCTCGGGCGGAAGCTCCTCACGCCTGAGGAGGAAGCGGACATCGATACGCTCGGCGGGCTCGTCTTCACGATCGTGGGGCGTGTGCCGGCGCGGGGCGAATTGATCCGCCATCCGGCATCGGGGGTCGAGTTCGAGGTGCTCGACGCCGACCCGCGGCGGGTGAAGCGGCTCAAGATCCATGTCCCGTCGGCCAGCGGCGACGCGGCCGGCTGATCCGCCATGGGCGCGCGCGACCTCATCGGCGATTGGCATCATACGGTGAGGTCGGCGCGGGGCTGGCGGCGGCGTGGGCTGGCGTTCGCGGCGGGCGCGCTGTCGAACCTGGCGCTCGCGCCTTTTTTCTTCGCCCCGATTCTCTTCCTCACGCTCCCGGTTCTCGTCTGGCTCATCGACGACGCGGCGGCGCATCCCGGCGGCCGGCGCGAAGCGGCGCGCGCGGCGGGCGGCGCGGGATGGTGGTTCGGGCTCGGCTATTTTCTTTTCGGGCTGTTCTGGATCGGGGAAGCGTTTCTGGTCGAGTCCGAGAAGTTCGGCTGGCTGTTACCGCTCGCGGTGTCGGCGATGCCGGCGGGGCTCGCGCTCTTCTGGGCGGGGGCTGCGGCCGGTGCGGCGACGGTCTGGCGGCCGGGCGTCGGGCGGCTCCTCGTGTTGGCGCTCTTTCTCGGCGCCGCGGAATGGCTGCGCGGGCACATCCTGACAGGCTTCCCGTGGAACGTGCTCGGCTATGCGTTGACCTGGCCGCTCGTTCTCATGCAGAGCGCGAGCCTCCTCGGCATCTACGGCCTGACGCTGATCGCGGTGCCGGTCTTCTCGGCGCCTCTCGTTTTGACGGCCGAGGCTTCGCGCGGGCGGTTGCGGCGCAGGGCGGGCCTCAAGGCGCTGGCGATCACCGGCGTGCCGCTGGCTCTCCTTGCCGCTTACGGGACGGCGTGGCTTGCGACGGCGCCGGCGGGCACCGTCGAGGGCGTCAGGATCAGGATCGTGCAGCCGAGCGTTGCGCAGCGCGACAAGTGGCAGCCGGAGAAGCAGGCCGCGATCTTCCAGGATCACATCGCCCTCTCGGAGAGAGACGCCTCCGGCAGGCGGGACGATCTCGCCGGGATCACGCATGTGATCTGGCCCGAAGCGGCGATGCCGTTTCTCCCGCTCGAGCATCCCGAGGCCCTTGCGGCCATCGGCGAGATGCTGCCCGACGGCGCGTTCCTGCTGACGGGCGCGCTCCGGCGCGAGGGGGCCGGTAGCGGCGGCCTCGCCGGGCGCCCCGAGCGCGCTTACAACAGCCTCATGGCGTTCGACGGCGCGGGCGCTCTGGAAGCCGTCTACGACAAGACGCATCTGGTGCCGTTCGGCGAGTATCTGCCGTGGCAGGGCGCGCTCGAGGCGATCGGTCTCGAGCAGCTCACGCGACGGCGCGGAGGGTTCTCGGTCGGTGTCACGCCGCGGCCGGTGCTCGCGGTACCGGGACTTCCGCCCGTCGGGGGGCTCATCTGCTACGAGGCCGTGTTTCCCGGTGTCGGCGCACAAAGCGCGCGGCGGCCGGGGCTTTTCGTGAACGTCACGAACGATGGCTGGTTCGGCGATACGACCGGGCCACGCCAGCACTTCCATCAGGCGCGCGTGCGGGCGGTGGAGGAGGGGGTTCCCCTCGTGCGGGCGGCCAACAACGGAATCTCGGCGGTCGTTGATTCGAGCGGCCGGGCCCTGGTCATGCTCGGCATGAACGAAAGAGGGAGCGTGGACTCCCATCTTCCCGCGGCGCGAACTTTTTCCCCTTATGCCGTCCTGGGCGACAGTGTTTTTCTTCTCTTGGGCTTGGTGTTCGCATCTATCGTTTATATCGTCGGCCGGCGGAATGCCGTTCCACGCGCGAAGGATGTGTTGCGTTAAATGGGTATAGGAGTCGGGGAAATACTTCTTTTGGTTGTGAAATTCTCGCATTTCTCCTGAAGATGTAGTATGAAATTTCTTTTCACGCGGGTAAAATATTGACCCAGTGCAGCGAGTTCCCTAGGCAGAGCCTTCGAGCGAGCGTCATGGGCAGGGAGTGCGTGAGCTGATGGCGAAGGAAGACGACGACGACGGCGAGACCGAACGCGGGTCGAGAAAGCCGAACCCCATCGATGCGCACGTCGGAATGCGGGTCCGGCTACGCCGCATGCTGCTCGGGATGAGCCAGGAAAAACTCGGCGAGCATTTGGGCCTCACCTTCCAGCAGGTCCAGAAATACGAGAAGGGCGTCAATCGCATCGGGGCGAGCCGGTTGTTCGACCTGTCGCGTGTTCTCGGTGTGCCCGTGCAGTTCTTTTACGACGAGGCTCCGTCGGACCTCATCGATGAGGCGCTGACGCCGGGGTTCGCCGAGCGTCCGACCGAAACCTATGTGATCGAGTTCCTTTCGACGCGCGAGGGGCTCGAGCTCAACAAGGCTTTCGTAAAAATCGCGGACGCGCGCGTGCGCCGATCCGTCGTCGAGCTGGTGCGCGCGCTCGGCGGCGAGGACCCTCTCGGCTAAGAAGGGCGGCCGGTCCGTCTCTCGCCCGATCCCGGGGTTCGAAGCTTTCCAGGCGGCGGCCGCTTGACCGAAGTCGGCAAAAGCGGCAAGAGGTGCCGCGGCTTTCCGTTGGGGACGGGCCGCGTGCCCGGGGCTGCTTCCCGTTCGTCATTCTGCTTTCCAATCCGCGGCCGGGCTCCGCTGCAGCTCAGAGCGAGATCGAGAGGATCACGTGGCACGCCAGTCATTTCTGTTCACGAGCGAATCCGTTTCGGAGGGGCATCCGGACAAGGTGTGCGACCGGATCTCGGACGAGGTGGTCGACGCCTTCTTCCGCGACGGGATCGCCGAAGGGCTCGATCCCTGGCAGATCCGCGCCGCGTGCGAGACGCTCGCCACCACGAACCGCGTCGTCATCGCGGGTGAGTACCGCGGACCTCGTTCCGTCACTGTGGCCCGGATCCAGGACATCACCCGCTCGGCCATCCGCGATATCGGCTACGAGCAGGCGGGTTTCCATTGGGCCAACTGCAATATCGAGGTGTTGCTGCACGGGCAGTCGGCCGACATCGCGCAGGGCGTCGACGCCCGGCAGCCGACCAACCAGGAAGAAGGCGCGGGCGATCAGGGCATCATGTTCGGCTATGCCTGCCGCGAGACGCCGGAGCTGATGCCGGCGCCGATCTACTACGCGCACAAGATTCTCGAGGACCTGGCGCGGGCCCGCAAGACCAAGAACGGCGATGCGGCAAAGCTCGGCCCGGATTCGAAGAGCCAGGTGACGGTGCGCTACGAGGGCGGCCGGCCGGTCGGCGTCACGCAGATCGTGGTCTCGCACCAGCACATCGTCGAGGACCTCACCTCGAGCGACGTGCGCGACATCGTCGAGCCCTATGTGCGGGCCGCCCTGCCCGACGGCTGGATCGGCAAGGAGACCGTCTGGCACATCAATCCGACGGGCAAGTTCTTCATCGGCGGGCCGGACGGCGACACGGGCCTCACGGGGCGCAAGATCATCGTCGACACCTACGGCGGCGCCGCGCCGCACGGTGGCGGTGCGTTCTCGGGCAAGGATCCGACGAAGGTCGACCGCTCGGCCGCGTACGCCGCGCGCTATCTCGCCAAGAACGTCATCGCCGCCGGCCTTGCGGACCGCTGCACGATCCAGCTCTCGTATGCCATCGGTGTGGCGCGGCCGCTGTCGATCTATGTCGATACGCACGGCACGGGCAAGGCCGATGAGGGGGCGATCGAGGCGGCGCTCGGCAAGGTGATGGATCTCACGCCGCGCGGCATCCGCGCGCAGCTCGACCTCAACCGGCCGATCTATGCGCGCACGTCGGCTTACGGCCATTTCGGGCGCAAGCCCGACAATGACGGCGGGTTCTCGTGGGAGAAGCTCGACCTCGCCGACGCGATCCAGAAGGCGGTTTGATCTCTCCGCGGGCGCTGCATCCTGGGCTTGGCCCGTAGTAGGATCGTGTGCGTGCCCATTCACACGTAGCTGGCTCCCGGCCTTTGCCGGGGGTGACGTTGTGGGGAAACCGCTGGGTGCCGCAAACTCCCGCGTCACTCTGGCATCACGGCGGAGCCATGCTTCGCATGGACGGCCGGGTCCAGACATATTTCCGCAATGGCGAGCCGCTGCATGGCGCACCTAAGAAGCGACGTGGATCGAGCAGGAGACAAATCCGTGCATGTGCGTCCGGAGATCCGCTCGTTCGGGCGGCGGCGGGGACGTGGGCTCAGCGCGCGCCAGGAGCGGCTGCTCGGCGACCTGCTGCCCAAAGTTGCCGTCGATCCGTCGGGCGCCGCGCCGCGCGATCCCGCGGAGCTGTTTGCGCCCGGGACGCGGGCCGTGTGGCTCGAGATCGGGTTCGGCGGGGCCGAGCACCTCGTCTGGCAGGCGCGGGCCCATCCGGACGTGGGGCTCATCGGCTGCGAGCCCTTCGAGGAGGGGATGGTCAAGGCGCTGACCGCCATCGACGAGGGGGGGCTCGGCAACGTCCGCCTCCTGGGCGATGACGTGCGGCCCTTGCTTCGCTGGCTGCCGGAGCGGTCGATCGCCCGGGTGTTCATGCTGTTCCCGGATCCCTGGCCCAAGAAACGTCATCGGAAGCGGCGGCTCTTCTCGCCGGAGCTTCTGCGCCTCCTGGCGCGGGTGATGGTGCCGGGCGCCGAGCTCAGGCTCGCGACCGACATCGGCGATTACGCCCGCACCGCGCTCTCCGCCGTTCAGGGAGCCCCCGATTTTCGCTGGGCGGCCGAGGGTCCCGCGGACTGGCGGGTGCGCCCGGCCGACTGGCCGGCGACCCGGTATGAGGCCAAGGCGGGCCGGGAAGGTCGGCGCTGCTATTTCTTCCGCTTTCTCAGGGCATCCCCGCCGGGTCCGGCCGAGCCCCGCGAAAGGCCGGCCGGGGCGGCGCAAAGCCCGGGGCAAAGAGGCTTGCCAGGAGTGGCGTAGTCACGTATTGTTCGCCTGCTCATGATCATCTCAACTCTGAGAGTGGGCCCCGCAAGGGTCCGCTCTTTTTTGTTTTGGCAGCCTCCCGGCGGCCGGAAGCAAGTCGGCATGCATAGCGCAAACGAGGTCGCGCCCCGCGATCGCTTCATCCAGGAGACCGGACTCGCATCGGATCTCGCCCAGCTCGTCGAGCCTGTGCTCGACAGCCTTGGATTCCGGCTGGTGCGTATCGAAATATCCGGTCGAGACGGCAAGACGGTCCAGATCATGGCCGAGCGGCCGGACGGCTCGATGACGATCGACGATTGCGAGGCGATCTCGAAGGCCATCTCGCCGCTGCTCGACGTGCAGGACATCGTCACCGACAGCTACCGGCTCGAGGTGTCATCACCCGGCATCGATCGCCCGCTGGTGCGCCCGTCCGACTTCGTCGACTGGGCGGGGTCGGAAGCGAAGATCGAGCTCAAGGCGCCGATCGAAGGGCGCAAGCGCTTCCGGGGGCGCCTCGAGGGTTTCGAGGACGGCGAGGCTCTGGTCGAGGTGGACCTCGGAGAAGAGGGACACAAGACCATCGGTCTTGCGGTCGGGCTGATCGCGAGCGCGCGATTGGTGCTCACGGACGAGCTCATTCGCGAAGCGCTCACCCGCGCCAAGGCCGCGGGCAAGGGCAATAGGCAACTCGGAGACGGCGTCGAAGCCGATCCGGACGAACTCAAGACCGACGACGTGGAGGGTCTCTGACTATGGCAGGCGTAGCAGGCATCAGCGCCAACCGGCTCGAGCTTCTGCAGATTGCGGATGCCGTCGCGCGGGAAAAGACGATCGACCGCAAGATCGTGATCCAGGCCATGGAGGACGCGATCCAGAAGGCCGCAAAGTCCCGCTACGGCGCGGAGAACGATATCCGCTGCGAGATCGACCCCAAGACGGGCGAGACGCGGCTGTCGCGCGTGCTGGCGGTCGTCGATGACGTCGAGAACGAGGCCACGCAGATCACGGTCGAGGACGCCAAGCGGCGCAACCCGGATGCGAAGGTCGGCGACCTCATCGCCGAGGGCCTGCCGCCCTTGGACTTCGGCCGCGTCGCCGCGCAGAACGCCAAGCAGGTGATCGTGCAGAAGGTGCGCGAAGCCGAGCGCGATCGTCAGTTCGGCGAGTACAAGGACCGCGTCGGCGAGATCGTCAACGGCACCGTAAAGCGCGCCGAGTACGGCAACGTCATCGTCGACCTCGGGCGCGCGGAGGGCATCATCCGGCGCGACGAGATGATCCCGCGTGAGAACGTGCGCTACGGCGACCGCATCCGCGCCTACATCTACGACGTGCGCCGCGAGCAGCGGGGGCCTCAGATCTTCCTGTCGCGCGCGCGGCCCGAGTTCATGAGCAAGCTCTTCGCGCAGGAAGTGCCGGAGATCTACGACGGCGTGGTCGAGATCAAGTCGGTGGCGCGCGATCCGGGCTCGCGCGCCAAGATCGCGGTCATCAGCCGCGACAGCTCCATCGATCCCGTCGGCGCCTGCGTCGGCATGCGCGGCGCGCGCGTGCAGGCGGTCGTCAACGAGCTCCAGGGCGAGAAGGTCGACATCATCCAGTGGAACCCGGATGCGGCGAGCTTCATCGTCAACGCGCTTGCCCCGGCCGAAGTGTCGAAGGTGGTGCTCGACGAGGACTCGAACCGCATCGAGGTCGTGGTGCCGGAGAGCCAGCTTTCGCTCGCCATCGGCCGGCGCGGCCAGAACGTGCGCCTCGCCTCCCAGCTCACGGGCTGGGACATCGACATCCTGACCGAGCAGGAGGAGAGCGAGCGGCGCCAGAAGGAGTTCGCCGAGCGCTCGCAGATCTTCATGGATTCGCTCGACGTGGACGAGGTGATCGCGCAATTGCTGGTGACGGAAGGCTTCGCCTCCGTCGAGGAGGTCGCTTACGTCGATCTCTCGGAAATCGCGCACATCGAAGGCTTCGACGAGAATACGGCGAACGAGATCCAGACGCGCGCGCGCGAGTATCTCGAGAAGCTCGAGGCGGAGCGCGATGCGCGCCGGCGCGAGCTCGGTGTCGCGGACGATCTCGCCAAGGTCGAGGGCGTCACGACGGCGATGCTGGTCGCGTTCGGCGAGAACGGCATCAAGACGCTCGAGGATCTCGCGGACTGCGCGACCGACGATCTCATCGGCTGGACCGAGCGCTCGAAGGACAAGGACGTGGAGCCGGTGCGGCACAAGGGTGTGCTCGACGGCTTCGAGGTGGATCGCAAGGATGCCGAGGCTCTGATCATGTCGGCGCGCGTGCTTGCGGGCTGGATCACGGCCGAGGACCTGCTGCAGCCGGCCGAGGACGAGACGGAGACGGCCGAGGACACGGGCGAGGAAGCCGAGGCTTCCGCTCCCGCTTCGGACGCTTGAGGCCGTGACACGGGCCGCACACGCTTTGGAGGTTTTGGGGCATTGGCCGACCGCCGCCGCCAGATCGATGACGCCGAGCCTGCCGTTCGCGAGAGCGGCGGAGCGCGTCTCTGCGCGGCGACGCGGGAGGCGCTCGATCCCGGCGAGCTGATCCGCTTCGTCGCCGATCCGGGCGGAACCATCGTTCCGGATCTCGCGCGGAAGCTGCCGGGCCGCGGGGTGTGGATCAAAGCCGACAAGGCGACGGTCCAGCGGGCGGTCGACGCCAACGTCTTCGCCAGGAGCCTCAAGAGACCCGTCAAGGCGGATCCGGCGTTGCCCGACCACGTCGAGAGGCTTCTCGAGAGGCGGGTTCTCGAAGCCCTCGCCCTCGCCAACAAGGCGGGGCTGGTGACGACCGGGTTCCAGCAGGTCGACGAGCTCGTGCAGTCGGGCGCTGCCGTGGGCCTTCTTCAGGGTGCGGATGCGGCGGAGGGCGGGCGGGAAAAGCTCGCGCGCAAGTTTGCCGCCGTCGCCCGCGCGAAGGGCCGTGAAGCGGTTGTGGTAACCAGTCTATCGACAGAACAATTGAGCTTGGCCATGGGGCGGTCAAATGTGGTACATGCTGCCCTCATACACGGCGGAGCCGCCGCGCGGCTGTTGCAAGAGGCCGAGCGGCTCGCCCGCTACCGGTCGGGCACTGCTGCATCCAGCGGGCCGGAAAAGGCCCGGGAACCGAAGGTTTGAAACGGATATCGAATGAGCGAAACCAAGGATACTGCCGACAAGACGACGACCGGGGGCGGACGCAAGCCGCTTTCGCTCCAGCGCACCGTTGAATCGGGCCACGTCCGGCAGAGCTTCAGCCATGGACGCTCGAAGTCGGTGGTCGTGGAAAAGCGCAAGACGCGCAAGCTCGCGGCTCCGGGAGCCGCGGCAGCGGAGGCGCCAAGTCCGACCGTTCCGGCCGCACCCAAGGTCGAGGCGAGGCCGTCCAGGGCGCCGGGGCGCGCCGACGTGCGAGGGGACACGGGGAAAGCCGATCTTCTGCGGCCCGAGGAGCGCGATGCGCGCGCACGCGCGCTGGCAGAGGCGCGCAAGCAGGCGCAGGAAGACGCGCAGCGCGCCGAGGAGCAGCGTGTGGCGGATGCCGCGCGCGCCGCCGAGGCCCCGCCTCCCGTCGTCGCGACGCCTGCTCCTGCGGCCGAGGAGACCGCGCGCCCTGCTCCGCCGCCACAGGCGGCGCCCGAGCCCACGCGTCCGTCCGCGCCCGAGCGGTCAGCAGCCCGTCCGGCGCCTGAGGGCGCCCGTCCCGCCTCCGGCCCGCGTGCGCGCCCGACGACGTTCGACACGCGCTTTGCGCCCCGCGAGGGCGGTCGCCCCAAGCAGATCGAGCTGCCGCGTCCGGCCAGCCCGCCGCCCGCCGCCGATCGTGGTGCCACGGGCGAGGTCGCCAAGATCTCGAAGGATGTGCGCCCGCGTCCGGCGGCCGTGGAGACGGAGGACGAGGAGAGCCGGGCCATCAAGCGCGGCGGCAAGCTCGTGCGCGTGCCGGTCAAGGCGCCGGCCGTCGAGGACCGCCGCGAGCGCGGCAAGCTCACCATCAACAATGCCCTCGACGAGCAGCAGCGTGAGCGGTCGCTGGCGTCGCTCAAGCGCAAGCGCGAGCGCGAGAAGCTCAAGGCGATGGGTATCCAGCAGCCGAGGGACAAGATCGTGCGTGAGGTGGTCATCCCCGAGGCGATCACGATCCAGGAGCTCTCCAACCGCATGACGGAGCGCGGCGTCGATGTCATCAGGTTCCTGATGAAGGAAGGCGCCATGCACAAGATCACCGACGTGATCGATGCGGACACGGCGGAGCTGATCGTCACCGAGTTCGGCCACACGCCGAAGCGCGTTTCGGAAGCGGACGTCGAGACCGGCTTCATCGGCGACAAGGACGCGGAAGAGGCACAGAAGCCGCGTGCGCCCGTTGTCACCATCATGGGTCACGTCGACCACGGCAAGACGTCGCTGCTCGACGCCATCCGCAAGACCAACGTCGTTTCGGGCGAAGCGGGCGGTATCACACAGCACATCGGCGCCTATCAGGTGACGACGCCGTCGGGCTCGAAGGTGACGTTCATCGATACGCCGGGCCACGCCGCGTTCACCGCCATGCGCGCCCGCGGCGCCAAGGTGACGGACATCGTGGTGCTGGTGGTGGCGGCCGATGACGGCGTCATGCCGCAGACGGTGGAGGCGATCAATCACGCCAAGGCCGCGAACGTGCCGATCATCGTTGCGATCAACAAGATCGACAAGCCGGCGGCGGATCCCAAGCGGGTGCAGACCGACCTTCTCTCGCACGAGATCGTGGTCGAGAGCATGGGTGGCGAGACGCTGGAGGTTCCGGTCTCGGCGCTCAAGGGCACCAACCTCGACAAGCTGCTCGAGACCATCCACTTGCAGGCCGAAGTGCTCGATCTCAAGGCCAACCCGGATCGGTCGGCCGAAGGCATCGTCATCGAGGCCAAGCTCGAGCGCGGGCGCGGTCCCGTCGGCACCGTGCTCGTGCAGCGCGGTACGCTGGGCCTCGGCGATATCGTTGTTGCCGGCACGGCCTGGGGCCGCGTGCGTGCGCTGATCGACGACCAGGGCGAGAATGTCGACGCCGCCGGGCCTTCGGTTCCGGTCGAGGTGCTGGGCTTCGATTCCGCTCCCGAAGCGGGCGACCAGATCGCCGTCGTCGAGAACGAAGCGCGAGCTCGCGAGATCACCGACTACCGCATCAGGAAGCGTCGCGAGACGCTGGGCTCGGCGGGCACGCCGCGTACGCTCGAACAGATGATGCAGACGCTGAAGGATGCGGCCGGCAAGAAGGATTTCACCCTCCTGATCAAGGGCGATGTCCAGGGCTCGGTCGAAGCCATCCAGGGCGCATTGAAGAAGCTCGGGACGGATGAGGTCGAAGCCCGTGTCGTGCACTCGGGTGTCGGCGGCATCACGGAATCGGACATCGCGCTCGCGTCGGCCTCGAAGGCGGTCGTCATCGGCTTCAACGTGCGCGCCAACACGCAGGCGAAGCAGGCTGCCGACAGCCAGGGCATCGAGATCCGCTACTACAACATCATCTACGACCTGGTGGACGACGTGAAGGCGGCCATGTCGGGCCTGCTCGCGCCGACGAAGCGCGAGGTGTTCCTCGGCTACGCGACCATCAAGCAGGTCTTCAACATCTCGAAGGTCGGCAAGGTGGCGGGTTGCCTCGTGACGGAAGGCAAGGTCGAGCGCGGCGCAAAGGTGCGCCTCCTGCGCGACAAGGTCGTCATCCACGAGGGCACGCTGTCGATCCTCAAGCGCTTCAAGGATGACGTGAAGGAGGTGCCGGCCGGCCAGGAATGCGGCATGGCCTTCGCCAACTACCAGGACATCCGCGAGGGCGACGAGATCGAGTGCTTCCAGGTCGAGACGATCCAGAGAAGCCTCTAAGCGCTCACGGGCCTGTTCGGCTAAGGCGGCGACGCCGCCTTAGCCTGGCCCTCCGCGGGGGCGTGACTCGTCACGGGTCGACTTGCTCCCCGGCTGCTTCGCAGCCGAAAACTCTCAAAGGTACAAAGAGGCGTTGCCTCGTGCCGGTTCGATCCCGGTAGGAAAAGAAGATGTCCAGACAGAAATCCCACCAGGCGAAGGCTCCGTCGCAGCGGCAGTTGCGCGTCGGCGAACTGATCCGTCACAAGCTCGCGGAGATGTTGGCGCGCGGCGAGATCTATGACGACGTGCTCGCCTCGCACGTGGTGACGATCACGGAAGTGCGCATGTCGCCCGATCTCAAGCTGGCAACGGCTTACGTGATGCCGCTCGGCGGCAAGGACACCAAGGTCGTGATCGAGGCGCTCGGCCGCAATGTCCGCTTCATCCGCGGTGAGATTGCGCATGCGGTCGACCTGCGCTCGGCGCCGGAGATCCGCTTCCGCGAGGACGAGACCTTCGAGGAGGTGCAGCGGATCGATCGCCTGCTGCACAGCGACAAGGTGCGTCGCGACGTCGAGAAGGACTAGCTTCCCCGCATGGCACGACGCAAGAAAGGCAATCCCGTTCACGGGTGGCTGGTGCTCGATAAGCCGTTCGAGATGACCTCGACGCGCGCGGTCGGCATCCTGAAGCGGCTCTTCTTCGCGCAGAAGGTCGGGCACGCGGGCACGCTTGATCCGCTTGCGACCGGCATTCTGCCGATCGCGTTCGGCGAGGCGACGAAGACGGTGCCGTTTGCCGTCGACGGCGAGAAGGTCTATCGCTTCACCGTGCGCTGGGGCGCGGAAACGGCCACCGACGACGCGGAGGGCGAGGTGGTTGCGACCGGCGAGGCGCGCCCGACGGTGGCCGACATCGAGGCGCTGTTGCCGCAGTTCGTCGGCGAGATCATGCAGGTGCCGCCGCAGTTCTCGGCGGTGAAGGTCGACGGCGAGCGGGCCTATGCGCTGGCGCGCGACGGAGAGCAGGTCGTGCTCGAGGCGCGGCCGGTCGTCATCGACGAATTGCGGCTCATCGACGTGCCGGATGACGATACGGCGGTGTTCGAGGCGCGCTGCGGCAAAGGCACCTACGTGCGGGCCATCGCGCGCGACATGGGCCGTGCGCTCGGCTGCCGCGGGCATGTCATCGCGCTCCGGCGCACGCGCGTCGGCCCGTTCAGCGAGGAGAACGCGGTGGGTCTCGACGAGATCGAGGACGCGGCGGAGGCGGGAGAGGACCTCTCGCCGTTCCTGCTGCCGGTCGAGATGGCGCTCGGGGACATCCTCGAGGTCAACGTCAGCCCGTCGGATGCGGCGAACCTCGCGCAGGGGCGCAGCATCCTGATCCGGGGGCGCGATGCGCCTGTCCTGGGCGGGGCCGCCTATGCCATGTCGAAGGGGCAGATCGTGGCGCTCGGGGAGATCGAGCGGGGCGCGCTGCACCCGACGCGGGTCTTCAATTTCGGCGGATAGCGGTTTTCCATTGATGCGTGTCTGGACCCCGACCTCCGTCGGGGTGACGTAGTTTTTTGGTGAACCGGATGCCTAACCCACAACGTCATCCCGGCGAAGGCCGGGATCCAGATACGTAACGACCGTGTCCCGTTCCCCGAGCGTTGAAATGTGCCGATCTCTGAACGATGGGTAACCGCTCCGGCATCGTCCGCATCTCGACACTGCGCGACGAGCGCCTATATGCCTCGCTGCGTTCGGTGGGTCGCGGCAGTGGAGGCTCCATGCGTATATTCCCGCATTCCGTCACTTTCTCGAAGTGGGCTGTCATCGCGTTCGCTTTGGTCGCTTTTGCCGTTGCGGCGGCGCCAAGCCCGGCGCGCGAAGGTGCTGATGCGGCCGTGTTCGATGAGGCGGCGCGGATCGTGCGCGAGAATTTCTACGATCCCAAGATGAACGGCAAGGATTGGGACGCGGTGGTCGCACGCCACAGGCCGCAGTATCTCGCGTTCGAAACCGTCAAGGCGCGCTCGGAGGCCATCAACGCAATGCTGGCCGAACTCGATGCCTCGCACACGATGCATGTGGCGGATATCGATCCGCGCTACTACCAACTCGTCGACATCTTCCGCTACGGGCTCAGGGACAGTCTTCGCAAGCATCTGCCCTACGGCGTTTCCTATTCCGGCATCGGCATCTCCACGCGCGAGATCGACGGTAAGACGTTCGTCACCGGCGTGCTTGCAGGGCTTGCGGCGGCCAAAGCCGGGGTTCTCGTCGGAGACGAGATCGTCGCTTCCGACGGCAAACCCTTCGAGGCAATAGAGTCGTTTCGCGGCAAGGTCGGCGCGGTCGTGAAACTCTCGTTACGCCGCGAGCGCGATGGAGAGGTCTCCGTGGTCGACGTTCGTCCCGAGCGGATCGAACCCGGGAAGGCGTTCCGCGCGGCCATGCGCGACGGGGCCCGCATCATCGAAGCGGATGGCAATCGCATCGGCTACATCCACATCTGGTCCTACGCGGGCGAACGCTATCAGGATGCGCTGATAGAAGAATTGAGCACCGGGAAGCTCAAGGATGCCGATGCGCTGATCTGGGACCTGCGCGACGGATGGGGCGGTGCGCAGCCGCGCTACCTCGATCTCTTTAATGCGCGTGGCCCGGACATGACGTTCACCGAGCGTGCGGGCAAGACGGACTTTGCGAGCTTCAAATGGCGCAAGCCCGTGGTCGCGCTGGTCAACGGCGGCACGCGCAGCGGCAAGGAAGTGCTGACGTACGGCTTCAAGAAATACGGCTATGGCGAGGTGATCGGGACGCGAACGGCCGGCGCATTGCTGGCGGGCCGCGGCTTTCTGCTCTCGGACGGCAGTTTCCTCATGGTTGCAGTGAATGACGTGGCGGTGGATGGCGAGCGGCTCGAGGGGAAGGGCGTGGCGCCGACGATCGAGGTTCCGTTCGATGTCCCCTATGCTGCCGGCCTCGATCCGCAACTCGAGAAGGCGGTGGAGGTTTTGAGCGAGGCCACGCGGGGGTAGGTGTGAGGATCGCATCTTTTCGTTGTGTGCAGGCAACCCAACTTTCCGCGAAATCCTGTTTATTTAATAGAATCAGTGCTTAAGATGATGTACCCACTTGTTGCGCAGTGTTGCGACAATCGCAACTTTTCCTCGCCGGCCTTCGGCAAACGTGTATAAAGCGCCATCCCGTCCGGGCCCGCGGCTCTGGATGAGGCTTGTTGCGACCTGGCTGGACGACATCCCGGCCATGGCCGTTTTCCGGCCGGCTCCGCGTCTGCGGCGCGGCCCTCCAACCCTAGAGGAGAACCCGATGTCGCTTACGACGGAAGCCAAGTCCAAGCTCATCAAGGACAACGCCACCAAGGCGAACGATACCGGCTCGCCCGAGGTGCAGGTCGCGATCCTGACCGAGCGCATCAACGGCCTCACCGAGCACTTCAAGGCGCACAAGAAGGACAACCACTCGCGCCGGGGCTTGCTCAAGATGGTCAGCCAGCGCCGTCAGCTTCTGGACTACGTGAAGCGCAAGGACGAAGCGCGCTACCAGAAGATCATCGAAAAGCTCGGGATCCGCCGCTGATCGGTGCATCTCTTGGGCTGGCGACGGCAGAGCCTTTCGGCTCCGGACTTTCGCGCATGTGAGGAAAGACGGGCGTCGCAGACCTTTTCGGTTCGCGGCGCCGTCGGCATTCGTGCTAAGGATGCCGCGCATCAAAGAGACATGAAACAGAGATAGAACGAAAGAACGAAGATGTTCGATATTCATCGCGTGGAAATTGAATGGGGCGGGCGTACGCTCAAGCTCGAGACCGGGCACATGGCCCGCCAGGCGGACGCTGCCGTCTATGCGCAATACGGCGAGACCAGCGTGCTGGCGACTGTCGTCGGCGCCAAGAACCCGAAGCCAGGCATCGATTTCTTCCCGCTCACCGTCAACTACCAGGAGCGCACGTATGCCGCCGGCAAGATCCCGGGCGGCTATTTCAAGCGCGAGGGACGCCCCACCGAGAAGGAGACGCTGACCAGCCGTCTCATCGATCGCCCGATCCGCCCGCTGTTCGTCGAGGGCTTCAAGAACGAGGTGCAGGTCGTCGTGACCGTGCTCTCCCATGACCTCGAGAATGACCCGGACATCGTCGGCATGGTCGCCGCGTCGGCGGCGTTGACGCTCTCCGGCCTGCCGTTCCTCGGCCCCATCGGTGCAGCGCGCGTCGGTGTGATCGGCGGCGAGTGCGTCCTGAACCCGATGATCGACGAGATGATCGAGAGCAAGCTCGATCTCGTCGTCGCCGGCACGCAGGATGCCGTCATGATGGTCGAGAGCGAGGCGCAGGAGCTTGCCGAGGCGCTGATGATCGAGGCCGTCATGTTCGGCCACAAGCACATGCAGCCGGTGATCGGCGCGATCATCAAGCTCGCCGAGAAGGCCGCCAAGGAGCCGTGGGACATCCAGATCCCGGACAAGGACAAGTACAAGGCGAAGGTCAGCGAGATCGCCGGCGATCTCCTGAAGGCCGCTTTCTCCACCAAGGAGAAGGGCAAGCGCCAGGACCTCGTGGCGGAAGCCAA
>NZ_DAITQL010000055.1:0-26443 GCF_036833075.1 Hyphomicrobium sp. | reverse complement strand
GCTCGGGTTCGCTCGTTCCGGCCAACTGGGTGGTGTTCGATGTCGGCGGCTTCGCCTATCGCCGGGGTGACGGCTCGCTCAGCAACGTCGGCCTCGGCGGCCCGGCTTGCAACGGTGGCGGTGACTGCTACGGCATTCCGTTCAACTCCGTTCGCTACGACACGCCGACGTTCGCCGGTTTCTCGGCATCGGCTTCCTGGGGCGAGGACGACATCTGGGACATCGCCCTCCGCTATGCGGGTGAGCAGCACGGCTTCAAGATCGCCGCTGCGGTGGCCTACGGTGACAACACCGGCGGCAACTTCGGTCAGGTCTACGTGAGCGAGCCTGCGGGTGAGCGTGGCTGGGTTAGCGCAGACGCTGGCGCTGCGGATACCGATTACCTCCAGGTCGGCCTTTACCTGCAGCACATCGGCACGGGCATCTTCGGCTTGGTCAACTACGGCCATCTCGATATCGATGAAGGCGCTGGTGACGAGCTCGATACCTGGTACGTCAAGGGCGGTCTGCGCCGCAACTGGAACCATCTCGGTGCCACGGTTCTTTACGGCGAGTACCAGAACGCCGAGCTGGACAGCGGTGCGGAGCATGATTTCTGGGGTCTCGGCGTTGTGCAGGAGATCGATGCGGCCGCCATGTCGCTGTGGCTCAGCTATCGTCGCTTCAGCGCTGATAACTTCGCTGCCGATGGACCGGATGGCGAAGACAATGGCGGTGATCTCGATCAGCTGTATGGCCTCCAGGACTTCGACATGATCAAGTTCGGCGCTCTCATCAACTTCTAATCGAAGCTGAGAAACGTCAAACGAACAGGAAGCCGCCCTTTTGGGCGGCTTCTTTGTTTTGAGCGGTTGTGCTTGTCCCACCTCGCCTTTCGCGCTAGGGCGAAAGAAGCGAGGCAGGCCATCATGTTTTCTTCGTTCTTCAAGGAGCTGCGGGACGCCAGGATCCCGGTCACGCTCAAGGAATACCTGACGCTGCTGGCGGCGCTCGAGGCCGGTGCCGTAGGGCAGCGCGTCGAGGATTTCTACTACCTGTCACGCGCCGCGCTCGTGAAGGACGAGCGCCATCTCGATCGCTTCGATCAGGTGTTCGGCCATGTGTTCAAGGGCCTCGACCTGATGACCGAGACCGTCACGGCCGAGATCCCGGAGGATTGGCTGCGCGCTGTCTCAGCGCTCCATCTCACGGACGAGGAGAAAGCCCAGATCGAGGCGCTCGGCGGCTGGGAGAAGATCATGGAGACGCTCCGCCAGCGGCTCGCGGAACAGAAGGAGCGGCATCAGGGCGGCAACAAATGGATCGGCACGGGCGGGACATCGCCGTTCGGCGCCTACGGCTACAACCCCGCCGGTGTGCGCATCGGACAGGCTGAGAGCCGGCACCGGCGCGCGATCAAGGTCTGGGACAAGCGGGAGTTCCGCGATCTCGCGGGCGACGTCGAGCTCGGCGTGCGCAACATCAAGATGGCGCTGCGGCGGCTCAGGCGGTTCGCGCGGGACGGCGCCGCGGAGGAGCTCGACCTCGATCAGACCGTTCGCGGCACGGCGCGCAAGGGCTACCTCGACCTCGCCTTGCGCCCGGTGCGGCGGAACGCGGTCAAGGTGCTGATGTTCTTCGATGTCGGCGGCTCCATGGACTGGCACGTGCAGATGGCGGAGGAGCTTTTCTCCGCCGCGCGGAGCGAGTTCAAGCATCTCGAATACTATTACTTCCACAATTGCCTCTACGAAGGCGTCTGGCGCGACAACGCTCGGCGGTGGCGCGAGACTGTTCCGACGTGGCAGGTGCTCAACACCTACGCGGCCGACTACAAGGTGATCTTCGTCGGCGATGCCTCGATGAGCCCCTACGAGATCACGCACATCGGGGGCGCCGTGGAGCACATGAACGAGGAGGCGGGCGCCACCTGGCTTCAGCGCGTCTCCGCCATCTATCCGCATACCGTGTGGCTCAACCCGGTGCCGGAGACGCACTGGGACTACACGCCCTCGATCGGCCTCGTGCGCCGGTTAATGGAGGGGCGGATGTATCCGATGACGCTCTCCGGCCTCGATTCGGCCATCCGCGAGCTGATGCGCTAGACCATGCGCGACGCGCCCAGCCAAAAAACCGAGACCGTCGCGTCGTGTGAATTTCCCTGGGCTTTCGCGACCTTTGCGCAACACCGATTCGCCACTGCGACCTCCAGACCGCAAGATTGCCGCCTTCCGCTGCCACCGGGCCGCATGAAAGCCCCCGTGGCAACGCCCCTCGAATCATAAGGCCGAGGCGCGGTTTACCGGGTTGTGCATACGCGGGTGCAAGCGGCCCGAGTTGCACACAGAGTTGCCCCGCCTCCGATTGACCTCACCCCAAAAAGGGCGCAAACCTGCGCTGTTTTTCGGGGAGCCCGGGGGTCACTTCATGCACCGCTCTACCGTCGCCGCCTCGATGCTCGCTTTTGCGCTGGCCGGATGCTCGTCCAGCGGCAACGGCGTGTCGACGGCATCGATACTCGGCGGAGCGCCGACGCCTCCCGCTGCGGCCGACGCCGCGCCCGCCGCTGCGCAGACCGGCGGCGCAACCGTTGGGCAGGCCGGCGGCACGGTCGCCCCCGTCGCCGTCGCGCCCGCGTCCACTCCCACCGATCGTGCCTTGCAGGTCGGCACGGTCTCGGCGCGCGCGGTCAAGTGCGGCTATAATTTCGACGCGCCCCGGCTCAAGTCCACCTATCTGGCGCACGAAGCCAGCCTTGGCGCCTCGAGCGACCAACTCGCCCAGGTCGAGAAGATCTATAACGTCGGCTACAACGGCGTGACGAAGGCGGCCGCGACGGAGCCCGACTACTGCTCCGACCGCAAGACGCAAACCATCAAGGCCGACCTCGGCCGTCTCTTAGCCGGCGACTTCGAGCCGCCGGCCAAGAAGGTGGTGGCGAAGCAGGACGGTTTCTTCGACGGCTGGTTCGACGGGGCGAGCAATCCGGAAGAGAAGTTCGGAGGGAGCGACTGGTGGGAGAAGCAGGCCGCGAAGGCCGGCAAGTAGCCCACAGTCCTCTTCGGAAACGCCCACGTTCAATTGCGATGTGATCCGCCGTGCATCAGCTTCTGTGGATCGAAACGCTTCTCAAGCTCGCCGGCGGCGCGGTTCTCCTGATCGCACCCCTCACCGTGATCCGGCTGCTCGGCTTGCCGCCCGCAGGCTCCGGTTTCTGGCCGCGGTTGCTCGGCGCCGTGCTCATCGGGATCGGGGTCGCGGCCTATATCGAAGGTGCATGGGATGGCGTGCGCGGCCTCGGCCTTGCCGGGCTGATCGTCATCAACATCGCGAGCGCGGCCGTCCTTGGCGCGGCGGCGGTGCTCGGCGGACCCTCGCGGACGCGGCGGGGGACGTTCGTGCTGTGGTCGCTCGTTGTCGCGCTCATCGTGCTCGTGCTGTTCGAGATCGCGCATGTCTGAAGCTTTTTCGACAGGGATCGAGATCGCATAGCGTCCCTTCGCCGATCCCACAGATCGTTATTCTTTTCGTGAGACCATCGGCCTCGATCCTGAGCGTCCCGCGTCTCCATCCGGGACGCCTTTTTGCGAACCGTTAAAAATCATGCCGATGACCCTCTCGCTTCGTAGCGCTGCGCGCGCGTGCCCGCAGTCCGACCGCCGGAGCCCGCTTCGCACCATCGCGGCGGCGCAGCCTGTGCCGCCTCCCGCGGCCCGTCTCGACCTCGTCACGACGCGAGCCGGCTTCGATGCGCTCGAGCCTTCGTGGAACGACCTGTTCCAGCGCGCGGGGCGCAACATTCATCTCTTCCAGACCTTCAACTGGAACTGGCATTGGGCCAATCATTTCTCGACGAAGCGGAGCGTACGCTCGCGATCGTCACGGCGCACTCCGGCGACAGACTGGTGATGGTCTGGCCGCTCGTGCTCGAGCGGGCCGGTCCGATCCGGGAGCTCAGATGGATGGGCGATCCCGTCAGCCAGTACGGTGACGCGCTGATCGACGAGGCCGCCGGTGCGGCCGGCCTTCTCCGCGCCGGCCTCGACTTCGCGGTTCATGAGACCGGCGCCAGCGTCCTTACTTTGCGCAAGGTGCGCGCGGATTCCAACGTCGCGCCGCTGCTCGCCGACATCGGCGCTAAGGTGACGGCCGAGCTCACGGCGCCCTACCTCGATCTTTCGAGCGCGCCGTCGTTCGCCGAGTACGAGAAGCGCTACAGCGGCGGGGCGCGCCGGAACCGCAAGCGCCAGCGGCGCAGGCTCGCGGACCGCGGCGCGGTCGTGCTCGCCTGGCACACGGCCGGGGCGGAGGCAGAAGCGCTCGCGGCGGACGCCTTCCGGCTCAAGCGGCGCTGGCTCGACGAGCGCGGCATCGTCTCTCCGGCGCTCGTGGACCCGCGGACCGCCCGCTTCTTTGCGGATGCGACGCGCGCCGACGTGCGGCCGGCCGGCTGCCACGCCATCGCGCTTTCCTGCGGCGGGCGCACGGTCACGCTCGAGATCGGGGTGCGCGCGAAGGGACGCACCGCGATCCACGTCATTACCTACGATCTCGACTTCGAGAAGACCGGCGCGGGATCCCTTCTGATGGAGGACAGCGTCGCGCGCGCCATTGACGACGGCATGACCGTGTTCGACCTGCTCGCTCCCCGCGACGGCTACAAGCTCGAATGGGCCGACGATGCCGTCGTCGTGCGCGACTGGGCAAAGCCACTCTCCCTCGTGGGGCGCCTCTACGCCGGGATCTACCTCGGCCTCGTCAAGAGGGCGGCGAAGCGCGGCCTCGATGCGCTTCCGGTCAGCGTGCGCCGCGCGATCGGGCGGGGGCTCGGCCGGCAGGCCGGCTGATGCGTCAACCGCCGAGGCGCGAGAGACGCAACATGGCAAGCCCGACCGCGATCTCGTGCCCCGTGCCGTCAAGCGCCACGGTGCGATCGCCGATGCCTTGGCCGTCGAGGCGCGTGCCGTTCATGGACCTCATGTCGCGCAGCGTCAGCGCCTCCTCCGGATCGTAGGCGATCTCGGCGTGCAGCGCCGATACGCTGCCGTCGTCGATGACGACGTCGGCGCGGCGCGGGTCGCGGCCGATGGTCCACGTGGCGGGACGCCCGAGGCCGGTCGCGGGATCGCGCGCGGGGCGCAGCTCGAATTGCACGGCGCGGCCCGACGGATCGAACCCGGACAGCATCCAGCCGCCCGCGGCGCTCCCGGCCGTCGTGGATGCCGACGCGGGAGGCTCCTGCACGACCCGGTATTCCGTCGCACCGATCCGTACCGTCGCGCCAGCGGCGGCCTCGGCCTCCGCGATGCGCGCGCCGTCGAGGAACGTCCCGTTCGACGAGTTGAGATCGGCGATGCGGATGCGCCCGGCCGTGCGATCGAACGCGAGGCGGGCGTGGACCTTCGACACGGTGTCGCTCGCGACCATGATGTCGGCACCGGGGCCGCGTCCGATGGTCACCGGGCGACCCGTCTCGTCGAGGCGGATCGGCGCTCCGCCGGCGACGGGACGAAGAGAGAGCGCACCACTGGGCGCCAATCGTTGCGTCGATCCAGCGGCCGTCCACGCCTCATGCGAGACATGTGCCGGTGCTTCGCCAGCGGCGGCCCGTGGGGTTGCCTGCAGCCAGGCCCGCGCACGGCCAGACCGCAAGAGGACGAGCGCCGCGACCAGTGCCAGCGCCGCGATCAAGCCTATGGCCAGCGGCGCCCCACCGGGGACCGGCGCGCCCGCAGAGCACGGGCTCGGGCTGCTTTCGAACGGGATCCCGAGATCGCGCAGGAAACGGCCGACCTCGTCGGCATGGACGGAGAAGAACAGCCCTTGCGAGTTCGCCCCCTGCAGCGTGTTGACACCGAGAACCCGTCCGCAGGCGTCGAACAGCGGTCCGCCGCTGTTGCCGGGATTGATCGCGGAGCTGTGCTGCACCGTGCGCACGCTCAAGGTCTGGCTTTCGCTGACCTTGAGGCTTGTGAAGGTGATGCGCGAGACGACGCCGGTGGTCGCGGTCGAATCGAGATCCGTCAGCGGCACGCCGTGCGCCTCCGCTCCCGGCACCAGCTCCTTATTGAGGTTGGCCGCGCCGGGAAATCCGATTGCCACGACCTCGGACAGCTTTTCGGGCTCGTACTCACCGAGCACCAGCGCGGTGCCGGGCAGATCCTCGTCCGCTTCCAGCAGCGCGAGATCGACATTGGGCCGGCTCTCGACGCGGCGCGCCTCGACGAGCTTCGCCTCGCGACCGCTGCGGAAAGCGATGAAGAAGCGCTGGCCGCCCTCGACCACATGGAAATTCGTCACCACGTAGCGCTGGCCGGAGACCAGGAAGCCCGTGCCGGATCTGATGGCGTAGCGATCGTTCTCCTCCGGAACGAAGCTGTAGATCTTATAGATCGAGGGCTCGAGCCGGCGCGTGTCGAGCGCGTGCGCGGCAAGACTGCCGGCGGCGGCCAGGACCGAGACGACGAGGGCCGTGAGGACACTGGCCATCGCAACACTGGCCATGCGCGTATTGGCGCGCCCCAAAAGACCGCAGACTGTCCCTCGGTTGCGAAACGTCATATGGCCCCGGCGGCAGTCACCCCTCACGGGCCAAGTCCTAGCGCAAGGGGCGGCCCGCATCCAGCCCGGCGCATGGGCGCGCGCCGGTGCCGCGCAGATTCCTGTTCCCGAGCCTCTTTCGGTTCGGATATTCTCCGGCCGGATCCAAGCAACAAGTCGGCCGGCACCCGGCCAGCGCCAGGGCGGAGCACACTGGAAGCACTCCAGGAGAGAGCCATGCCGACACGCCTCCTCTGCGTCCTCCTTGCCGCCTCCGTTGCGGCGACCAGCCTGCCTCCGCCCGCCGATGCCCAGTCCGGACTGCGGCGCACCTTCAACTCCGTCGTGCGTGCGCCCAGCCGCATTTTGCCTGGCGTGGCAGCGCCCGTGATCGGCGGGGCTATCCTGTTGGGCGGGTCGGTCCGCAGGGCCTTAGGTATCGTCGCCGCGGTGGCGGTCGGCGTCGTGATCTTCGACCACCTCTCCCGGCACGAGCGCCGCGAGGTCGCGCGGCGTGCCCGCACCGTCGTGGCCAAGGATCCCGACCAGACGGTCAGCGACACCTACACGTCGAAGGACGGCAAGAAACAGGTGACGATCGTCGCCGAGCCGACGCAGAGGGCATCCGACCTCAAGGACGATCCGGCGATCCTCGTGGTGGCCGATACGGTCGTCGCCCCGGGCGACACCAAGGCCCCCGCGCCGCCTGGCGCGTTCGCCGCCGATGCCTCGGGCCTCTCCTCCGCGACCGATGCGCGCGCCGCCACGACTCCCCCGGCCGATGCCAAGGCACCGGCGCCTGCTCCCGCAGCCAGGACGGCCGCCGACGGGGAGATCGTGCGCATCCACGAGATCCCGCCCGATACGCAGTGCCGCAAGGTGACGACGCAGCTCGAGCTGCGCAAGACGAAGGGGCAAGCCGACGCCGACGAGACGACCACCAACACGGCGATCTTCTGCCAGACGGCGCCCGGCGAATGGAAGCCGGCATCGACTTGAGCCCGAGTATAGAGCGTGTCCATTATGATTCACCGGCGCCGCGCGTTGCTGGCAGGACCCGCCGGATGTAACCTCGCATAAGGCGCAATCATATCGGGACGACTGATGAGGGGTGGTTCTATCCGCACGCTGACGGCAATGTCCGTCTCGCTGCTCATCCCGGCCGCCCCCTTCTCTCTCGCCGCTCCGCTGCCGACGGCGCTCGCTGATCCGTCACCGCTTCGGCCGCGCGTCCTGCCTGTCGCCGGTGCGGGCGAGAGCGACCCGCGCGACATCATCCGGCTGCTCCCTTCCGGCAAGGCGTCCAAGGCGCCGCAGGCCGGGCCCGACTTTCCGGTCTCGCCGGGTGGCGACGCGCCAGGTTCCGAGCAGGCCCTGCGCCTCAGCGGGCAGTCGATCCAGGTGCCGCTCACCTTCCAGCCGTGGCCCGGCCACGAGACGCTCGCCTATGCTGGCGTCCGCCTCGATGCGGTCACCGATCCGGCGCTGGCGTCAACGCTCGGGCTCGACACGCCGGCCGGCGTGTTCGTCGTCGACACGACTCCCGGCGCGCCGGCCGCGCTGGCCGGACTTCGCTTCGGCGACTTCCTGACGGCGATCGACAGCACGCCGCTCTCGAAGACGAGCGACTTCATCGACGCGGTCAAGGCGCAGGCTCCCGGATCGCAAAGCCTGCTCACGGTCTGGCGCGTTGGGGACGACGGAGCCGGCTACCTCGAGGCGCTGCGCGACCTCGCCGGCCGCGGCAGCACGCCGGCCATGATGTTCCTCGCCCGGCTCTATACGAACGGCGCCGGCGTGGCGCAGAACCTGCAGGAGGCCGTCGCCTGGTACAGAACGGCGGCGCTCGCCGGGAGCACCAACGGCATGCTGCTCTACGGCGACGCGCTCGCCACCGGCCAGGGCGGCGTCAAGGATCTCGCGGATGCCGAGAGGTGGATCCGCAAATCGGCGAATGCGGGCAACGTCGCGGCACTGTTCCGGCTGGGTCGCATGTATCGCGACGGGGAAGGCATGATGCGCGACCCGCTCGAGGCCATCAACCTGTTCAAGAAGGCCGCCGCGGCCCACTATACGCCGGCGATGGTGGCGGTGGGCCTCATGTTCGAGGGCGGTGGCGGGCTCGAGGCGGACCATCTGCAGGCCGTGCAATGGTACAAGCTGGCGGCCGACGCGGGAGATCCCGAAGGCATGGCTGCGCTCGGCACGATGTATTCCACGGGGCGCGGCGTCGAGAAGGATCCGGCGAAAGCCACGGCTTGGTACACGGCGGCCGCCCAGCGCGGCCAGCTTCTCGCGATGCATAACCTCGCCTACCACTACGACCGCGGGATCGGCACCGCGCGTAACCCCGAGATGGCGGCGTCCTACATCTATCAGGCGCTCGAGCGGCGCTACACGTTCACCTACCAGCAGATGCTGCAGAACAATCGTGCCTGGAGCCGCGAGTTCCGCAAAGCCCTGCAGGAGCGGCTCGCCGCCGGCGGTTTCTACAGCGGCACGGTGGACGGAACGTTCGGGCGCAGCACCTACGACGCCATCACCGCGATGGTCGAGACGCAGTAGGGCACTCCGGCGATAGGCGTGTCGGTGCCCGCTTTCAGCGTGTCTGGACACCGGCCTCCGCCGGTGTGACGTTAATTTTCGTGCGGGCGGCGGCCAAAACCCAAACGTCGTCCCGGCGTCATGGCTGAGCCATGCTCCGCATGGACGGCTGAGCCATGCTCCGCATGGACGGCCGGGATCCAGATACGCCCAAAATTCCGTTCAACGCGTCGTCACCGCCGGCATGCTGGCCTTCCGCGTGTGGAACCTTGTATAGACGCGCAGCGACGCATCCACGGACGACCATGGCCCCTCCCCTCATCCAGCTCACGGACATCGCACTGACGTTCGGCGGCACATCGCTGCTCGATGGCGTGGACCTTGCCGTCGGCGCGGGCGAGCGGATCTGCCTCGTCGGGCGCAACGGCTCGGGGAAGTCGACGCTGCTGCGCATCGCGGCCGGGCTCATCGAGCCGGACCGGGGCCGGCGCTTCGTGCAGCCCGGCGCGCTCATCCGGTATCTGGCGCAGGAGCCCGATCTCTCGCGCCATGCGACGACGCTCGCCTATGTGGAGGCGGGCCTCGCGGCGAGCGACGATCCGCACCGGGCGCGCCATCTGCTCGAGGAGCTGGGGCTCACCGGCGACGAGGACACGGCGACGCTTTCCGGGGGCGAGGCGCGGCGGGCGGCGCTCGCGCACGTGCTCGCGCCCGACCCGCAGATCCTGCTGCTCGACGAGCCGACCAACCACCTCGACCTGCCGGCGATCGAATGGCTCGAGGGCCGGCTCGCCCAATCGCGTGCGGCGCTCGTGATCATCAGCCACGACCGGCGCTTCCTCGAAAAGCTCTCGCGCACGACCGTCTGGCTCGACCGCGGGCGCGCCCGGCGGGTCGAGCTGGCGTTCGGCGCCTTCGAGGACTGGCGCGACCGGCAGCTCGCGGAAGAGGAGGTGCAGCAGCACAAGATCGACCGCAAGATCGTCGCCGAGGAGCATTGGGTGCACGGCGGCGTCACGGCGCGGCGCAAGCGCAACGTGCGGCGCATGGCCGAGCTCAGGACGCTCAGGCAGCAGCGGCGCGACTATCGCGCCGTGCAGGGAAAGGCGACGCTCACGGTGGCGGAGGCCGAAGCGTCGAGCAGCCTCGTCATCGAGGCGAAGGGCGTCTCGAAGTCGTTCGGCGACCTCACGGTGGTACGCGATCTCTCCCTGCGGCTCATGCGCGGCGACCGGCTCGGCATCGTGGGGCCGAACGGCTCGGGCAAGACGACGCTCGTCTCGCTCCTCACCGGCACGCTGGCGGCGGACGCGGGGGAGGTGCGGCTCGGCGCGAGCGTCGAGATGGCGGCACTCGATCAGGGCCGCGAAAGCCTCAATCCAACGTGGACGCTTTCGGAGGCGCTAACGCGGGGGCACGGCGACACGGTGACCGTCGGCGGCGAGAAGAAACACGTCGTCGCCTACATGAAGGACTTCCTGTTCGCGCCGGAGCAGCGGCTGACACCGATCGGCGCGCTCTCCGGCGGCGAGCGCGGGCGGCTGATGCTGGCCCGCGCGCTGGCCAAGCCGTCGAACCTCCTGGTGCTCGACGAGCCGACCAACGATCTCGACCTCGAAACGCTCGACGTGCTCGAGGACGTGCTCGCGGCTTACAAGGGCACGGTTCTGCTGATCAGCCATGACCGCGACTTCCTGGACCGGGTGGTGACAAGCGTGATCGTGCCCGAAGGCGACGGCCGCTGGACCGAGTATGCGGGCGGCTACCAGGATATGCTCGCCCAGCGCGGGGAGGACCTCAAGAAGCGCAGCGCACGCGTGAAGACGGCCGCGCCGGGGGCGACGGAGACGGCGGAGACGGTCGCGGAGGCCACGGCGCCGGCGGCGGGCAAGCGGCGGCTGTCGTACAAGGACAAGCACGCGCTCGAGACGCTCCCGGGCGAGATCGCGGCGCTCGAGGCGCGGCAGGCGTCGCTTGCGAAAGAGCTCGACGCGCCGGACCTCTACGCGCGAGACCGCGCGCGGTTCACCGAGCTCTCGAACACGCTCGCGGACGTGCAGGGCAGGCTCGCGGCGGCCGAGGAGCAGTGGCTCGAGCTGGAGCTGCTGAGGAGCGAGATCGAGGGGTAGCGTTCGGTTTTTTTCGCTTTCCGGTCAGGTTGCAGAAGGCCCTTGCGTCCGGCACACGCCTTACGCTTTGCCGCCCGAACCGGTGCTTGGTAGGATCGTCTCCGCAAAGAGCATTCTCCGATCCGATGGGATGCCCGTCGCCGCATCATGCAACCTCTCCTCCGCTTCGAGCAGCGCCATCAGAAGGTCATCTCGCGCGCCGCGTTCGCGAGGCGCATGGCGTGGGCGATCGGGCTCTGGATGCTGCTGACGTTCGGCGGGCTCGTGATCGGCATGGCCGGCTATGCCGCGACGGAGGGCATGGGGATCGTGGATGCGTTCGTCAACGCGGCGATGATCCTCTCCGGCATGGGGCCGGTCTCCGAATTGCATACGAGCGCCGGCAAGGTGTTCGCCGGCCTCTACGCCATCCTGTCGGGGCTCATCATCGTCATTGGGGCGGGGTTCGTGCTGGCACCCATCGCGCACCGCGTGCTGCATCGCTTCCATGTCGAGAGCGGCAAGGAGCCGTGAGCCGCAGGCTTTCTACGGAACGAGCACCAGCGCGCCGATGAGGTCGCCGCGGCGGAGGCGGTCGAGAGCCTCGTTGGCCTCGCTCAGCGGCATCGCCGTGGCGTGCGTTCTGACGGGCACGCGCGGGGCGAGGGCGAGGAACTCCTCCGCGTCCCGGCGGGTGAGGTTCGCGACCGAGCGCACGACGCGCTCCTCCCACAGCAGGCGATACGGCATGGCCGGGATGTCGCTCATGTGGATGCCGCCGAGCACGACGACGCCCCCTTTCCGCACCGCCCCGAGCGCGCGCGGCACCAGCGCGCCGACGGGCGCGAACACGAGCGCGGCGTCGAGCGGCACCGGCGGCGGCTCATCCGAGCCGCCGGCCCAGACGCAGCCAAGCGCGCGGGCGAACGCCTGTGCCTCTCTATCGCCCGCGCGCGTGAAGGCGTAGGTCTCGATGCCTTGGTGGCGCGCGACCTGGGCGACGATATGGGCCGCAGCGCCGAAGCCGTAGATGCCGAGGGTTCGGCACGGGCCCGCCATGCGGAGCGTGCGGTAGCCGATGAGGCCGGCACAAAGGAGCGGGGCGGCTTCGACGTCGCCGAGCCCTTCGGGAAGGGCAAAGCAGTAATCGGCATCGGCGACTGCGTATTCGGCATAGCCGCCGTCGATCTGGTAGCCGGTGAAGCCCGGATCGTCGCACAGGTTCTCGTGCCCCATGCGGCAGTAGGGGCAGACGCCGCAGGTGTGGCCGAGCCAGGGAATGCCGACGCGGTCCCCGAGCGAGAAGCGCGTCACGCCGCTCCCCAGCTTGTCGACCCGCCCGACGATCTCGTGGCCCGGAACGATCGGGAGCTTCGGCTGCGTGAGATCGCCGTCCGTGACGTGCAGGTCGGTCCGGCAGACGCCGCAGGCCGCGACCTTGACGCGAACCTGGGACGGACCGGGCTCGGGGATCGGCAGATCGCGGAGGCTGAGCGGCGTCCGCTGCCGATCGAGGAGCATCGCTTTCATGGTGTCGGGCATCGCTGCCTCCTTCACGGACCCTTGCCGGAAACGCCGGATTGTCGACTATGGTGCCATCCGGGGCTTCGATCGAGATCCGACGGGCGCGACCGGCCTCGACACCCTGCTCCACTCTCACTTGGGAGACACGCGATGACGCTCAAGCTCACGTCGACGGCCTTCACGGATGGCGGGGCCATTCCCCCCACCTACACCTGCGAAGGCGACGACATCTCGCCGCCCCTCGCATGGAGCGGCGTGCCGGCGGAGACACAAAGCCTGGTGCTGATCGTCGACGACCCGGACGCGCCGGATCCTGCAAAACCGCAGCGCGTCTGGGTGCATTGGGTGCTCTACAATCTCCCCGCTGACGCGTCCGGGCTTGCCGAAGCCGTCGCGGAGGAGGCCCTGCCCAAGGGAACGGAGGGCGGCCTCAACGACTGGGGACGGACCGGCTACGGCGGCCCCTGCCCGCCCATCGGGCGCCATCGCTACTTCCACAAGCTCTACGCGCTCGACGTTCGCCTGGAGGGGCTGGCGTCGCCGCGGAAATCCCAGGTCGAGGCGGCCATGGAGGGGCATGTGCTGGCGCAGGCGACGCTGATGGGCACCTACATCAAGGGCGCGTGAGGCTCCCGGCAGTCCTGCTGCGGAGATACTCCGCCTGCCACTTGTCCCAGCGCAACTGCTCCTCAGGCGTGCACCACGGATTGCCATAGAAACCGAAGTGGCCGTTGAAGCGCGTGCAGTCCTTGACCGGCGGCGGCGCCTCGCCGGGCGCGGAGGGTCGGGACGGACCAGCCACCGCCACTGCGGAAACGACCATCGTTGCGGCAACCGCAGCTCCTGCGGTCTTCATCCATCGGCGCATGGCATCCTCGCGGGCTGCGGTCCGAATCCAATAATCGCATTCTTGGCGGGCGGCTGTCGATATGACGCCGCTTGGTCAGCAGTGGGGGAACACCCCTAAGGCTGGTCTGCAGTCCCCCCTCAGCCTCCCCCACAAGGGAGGAGGGACAGGCGCGATGAAGCAAGCCAACCGCGTCCGCATGATCTGAACATGCTCTAGCGGTCGATGCGCGAGATCTTGGAGCCTTCGAGGGTGAGGTTGTACATCAAGCCCTTCTGGTTGAGGATGAAGCCGATCACGGGCTTCTTGATCTGGTTGGTGTCGATCGAGCCGCCGACGCCGACCGTCACCAGGGCCACCGAGCCGTCGACGCCCACTTTCCAGCCGTGCTTGCGCTGGAAGCTCGCGAGCGCGTTCTCCGTCATGAAGAGAATGATCACCGTGCGTGCCTGCACGCCGAGCTGGAAGCCGACCGAGGCGGATACCGTGTTGTAATAGCCTTCCGTATAGCCTCTGCGGCGCAGGGCGCCTTCGCCGTACTCGCCGCCGAATCCCATGCCGGCCTTGACGACCGAAGGGAACACCAGCACGGCCGCGGCATCGCGGACGAGGCCGCGCGCGCCCGGCACCGTGCGATAGAAGCGCTGCAGGGCCGCATCCACGTCGGCGTCGATCTCATAGGCCGAGCCGGCGCCCGCGGTGCTTGGCGCTCCCAGCAGGAGGGCAAACGCAAGCAGCGCGTTCAGCAGAAGCGTTTTTGACGACATCTTGTATCCCCCAGAGCGCAAATGTGGCCGGACTCGCTCCCAAACGAGTCGAAGCCCGGGCATCATCTATCGAAAACAATGGACTCAATGTGGCGCGACGGCCGCAGCCCCAAACCAGGCTACGGGCCAGACGGGCGGCCGCGGGCGCTCAGCAGAAGATGCAGGCGCTGCACATGGATGCCGCCTCGGCAATGTGCGCGTCGAGAATGCGGGTGTACTCGGCCATCTTGGGCTTCTGGTTCGCGCACAGCGTCTTCTTCTTTTCGGGATCGGCGAACGCCGTCTCCCACGCCTTGACGTATTCCGCCTTCTTGGCGCGGAACACGGAGGCGACCTTGCGCAGCGAGGTGACCTCGACGCAGGGGCTGACGGCCGCCCACGTGCGCCGTTGCAGGTTCAGCTTACGGCCGCAGAACTCCAGGAGCGCGTCGACGGTGGCGTACTCGTCCACCCGGCGCCAGAGATCCGCGCGCTGCTCCTTGCTGATGCTTTCGAGGCCCATCTTGACCTCGAGGTAGGCCATCCGGGTCTCGGCGGCGCGGGCCAGCCCCAACGCGGCGACGGCGGCCGCTGCGGCCAGCAACGCGCCGGCCACCCATCGCGCACCACGGGTGTTCAAGCTCAGCATGCTCCCTGCGCCTTTCCGCTTCGCCTTCGGTGGGAGTCTAGTTCGGGGCCGGGCGTTTCGGCAAGCGCTCCGCTCGCAGGGGTTGAAGGCTATTCGATGGCAACGATCTCCACATCGCCCCCGCCGACGCGGGCGGTATCGCCCACGCCCTTGCCCAGGAGCGCGCGGGCGAGCGGGGACACATAAGAGAGTGTGCCGCGCGCGGGGTCGGCTTCGTCCTCGCCGACGATGCGGAACGACTGGCGGCGCCCATCGGCGCGCACGAGGGCCACGCGGGCGCCGAACCGCACCTCGTCCCTGTCGGAGGGCGCGGGGACGAGCTCGGCGGTCGCGCGCCGCTGGGTCCAATAGCGCAGGTCGCGCGCGGCGACATTGAGCGCGGCGCGGTCACCCGACGCCTGGGCGTCCGCATAGGCGCGCGACAGGCGCGCCACCTCGTCCTCGATCTGCCGCAGCCCCTCGTCGGTGACGAGGTTCGGATTGTCGGAGATCAGCCGCTCGGGCAACTCCTCGAACGCGGCGAGGCCGTCCGGCTCTTTGACGAATGCTCTGCTCATGGTGGTTCATGCACTCCGCTGCCGGATGCCAATATAAGCATCAACCTAAAAAATAACGAGGAGTGCGAACATGCGCCAGCGACAGACGGAAATCATCGTCCAGACCACCGGCGAGGGACTCTACGAGATCAGCGACGCGGCGCGGGCGTTCACGGCGGAAGCCGGCCTGTCGACGGGTCAGCTCACGGCCTACTGCCGGCACACCTCGGCTTCGCTCGTCATTCAGGAGAACGCCGATCCCGACGTGCAACGCGATCTCATCGCGTTCTTCAAGAGACTCGTTCCCGAGGGCGATCCGCTCTTCGTGCATACGCTCGAAGGTCCCGACGACATGCCCGCGCACATCAAATGCGCGCTCACGCAGACATCGATCACGATACCGATCGTGAGATCTTCTCTTGCACTCGGGACGTGGCAAGGTCTTTATCTCTTCGAGCATCGGCGTCATCCGCATGATCGCAAGGTCGTGTTGCATGCGGTGGGTGATTGATCCCGCGCCGTGCTCGTTGTGGTCTCGCTATGCGACAGGAGTTCCAGATGGCGAAGAACAAGGAAGCGGGCGACAATCGCCGCGTTGGTGCGGTGAAGAAGCGCTCGCAGATTCCGAACAAGCTGACTGGCACCTGGACCAAGCGCGACGACACGACCGGGAAGTTCATGGACGTGAAGGAAGACAGCAAGCCGTTCAAAGGCGTGCGCAAGGAAGGACAGAAGACGATGGCCAAGAAAGTTGCCGTGAAGAAGAAAGCGACCAAGACGACCGCCAGGAAGCCTGCGGCGAGGAAGCCCGCGGCGAAGAAAACCGCCAAGAAAGCCACGAAGCGGGTGGTGAAGAAGGCGCCGGCCGCAAAGAAGCGGGCCGGGGCGCGCCGCTGAGGGCATCGGGCCGTTAACGATTTCCCTTACGGCCTACTCAGGGCGGGCCATCGCGGTACGATGCGCTTTGTCGCGCGGCGATGGCCCGCCGCCCGTTTGAGAAGGGCCCCGCAACCTGCTAAGGAGGCTTCCGAGTTTCAACCTCGGGAGCCTTTCTCATGAGCGACGCCGAAAGCCAGACCCGCATCGCAACGGCCAAACTGATCCGCAGCTACTACGACGCCTTCAACGGGGGCGACAGCGAAGGCATGCTGGCGCACCTCACCGACGACGTGATCCACGACGTGAACCAGGGCGAGCGGCGCGTGGGCAAGGACAAGTTCCGCGCCTTCAACGCCCGCATGACGCATCACTACAAGGAGACGCTGACCGAGCTCGTCGTGCTCGTCTCCAAGGACGGCACGCGGGCCGCGGCCGAGTTCAACGTCAACGGCACCTATCTCAATACGGACAGCGACCTGCCGGCGGCCAAGGGCCAGACCTATGTGCTGCCCGCCGGCACGTTCTTCGCCATCCGCGACGGCAAGATCGCCCGGGTCACCACCTACTACAACCTGACCGAATGGATCGCGCAGGTGGCGTAGTTCGCTCGCGGGCGCCGTTCGGATCGCCCGCGGCGGATCCGGCGCCCGCGCCAATCGGAGCGCGGCTTCGCCAAGACGCGGAGCCTAGCTTCGCCAAGACGCAGGGGCGGCGCTCGCGCCGGGCCGCCTGTGGCCTTGCCCCTTCGAGGCGGAGAGTCGTCAGGCCGACAAGGAAAGGATCACGGAATGAGCATCGAGGTTCGCGCGCTGACGGGCGACGACATCCAATCCGTGCTGCCCGATCTCGCACGGCTCCGCATCACCGTGTTCCGCGACTGGCCGTATCTCTACGACGGCACGCTTGCCTACGAGGAGGAATACCTCGCCAAGTTCGCCAAGGCGAAGGGCGCGGTGTGCGTCGTGGCGCGCGACGGCGATCTCGTCGTCGGAGCCTCGACCGGCGCACCCATGGTCGAGCACGCCGACGAATTCGGCGAGCCGTTCCGCAAGGCGGGCTACGACCTTTCGCAGATCTTCTATTGCGGCGAGAGCGTGCTCCTCAAAAGCCATCGCGGGCACAGGCTCGGGCACCAGTTCTTCGAACTCAGGGAGGCACAGGCGTACAAGCTCGGCGGCTTCACGCACTCGACGTTCTGCCGCGTCGTGCGGCCCGACGACCATCCCCTGAAGCCCGCCGACTACATCCCGCTCGACCGCTTCTGGGGGAAGCGCGGCTATGCTCCGGTGCCGGGGCTCGTCGCCACCTATGACTGGAAGGACATCGATCAGCCGGACGAGACCACGCACACGATGCAGTTCTGGATGAAGGCGCTCTGATGGCTGCTCCTCACCTCCTCAAGGTCGCCGCCGCGCAGTATCCGATCGGACAACCCGGCTCGCTCGCCGAATGGGAGGCGAAGATCGCCCAATGGGTCGCGGAGGGCGCGGCGACGGGCGCGGAGCTCCTCGTCTTTCCCGAGTATGCCGCCATCGAGCAGGCCGCGGCCCTCGGTCCGGAGGTCTACAACGACCTCACGACGACGCTCGAGCGCGTGGCGGCGCTGGCGGAGGCGCGCGTGGGGCTGCATGTGGCGCTGGCCAGACAGCACGGCGTGCACATCCTGGTCGGCTCGGGGCCGGCGGTGCACGCGGACGGGCGCTTCGTCAATGCGGCGCAGCTCGTGACCCCGTCCGGCAAGGTCGGCGTGCAGGAGAAGCTCATCATGACGCCGTTCGAGCATGATTGGGGTGTCACGGCCGGCAGGCCGCTCCGCGTGTTCGAGACCAGCCTCGGAAAGCTCTCAGTTCTCATCTGCTACGACAGCGAGTTCCCGCTGCTCGCGCGGGCGGCGGTCGAGGCGGGCGCGGACGCAATCCTGGTGCCGTCCTGCACTGAGCGCATCTCGGGCTATCATCGCGTGCGCACGGGCTCGCAGGCGCGCGCGCTCGAGAACACGATTGCCACCGTGCAGAGCCCCACGGTGGGCGATGCGCCATGGTCGCCGGCAGTGGATTTCAATGTGGGTGCGGCCGGCATCTACGTGCCGCCGGAGCACGGCGTGAGCGATGCGGGTGTTCTGGCGGAAGGGACCCTCAACGCCGCACAGTGGGTCTATGCGGCGGCCGATCTTGCCGCTCTCCGCCGCCTGCGCACGAGCGGCGAGATGCGCAACTTCGCCGACTGGCCCGCGCAGCCCGGTGCGGCGCCGCTCAAGCACACCGTCGAGGTCGTTCCGCTCGTCTAGAGCGTTCTGTTTCAGGTGGAAACAGCAGAAGCGCGTGGCTGGACTCCGGCCTACGCCGGAGTGACGTTGCGTTTAGACTACCCCGCCCCACACCTATAAGTCATCCCGGCATTATGGCGGAGGCATGCTTTGGATGGACGGCCGGGCGGATGGCTGCCGCTCCGCCAAGCTGGCCGCGCCCGGCGCAGGCGCCCTTGTTATTTCCGCCTGCGCGTCCAGTCCATCAGGGCCTCCCAGAACGCCGCGAGGCCGACGAGGGCGGCGATCAGGAACACGGCGACGACCATCTGCACGACGCCGAAGTTCGGAGCCTCCTCCGCCACGAACCAGCCGGCAATGATGGCGGCGAGCAACAGGATCGGGCGAATGAGCCAATACAGGATGGGCATGGTTCAGCGGACTTTCCTGCTGTTGTTCCTATCGCCAATCCGCCGTTCGCCGCGTGACAGGTCTCGAACGATCTCACCCGAAAGCGCGCGGCGCGAGGCATCCGCTCACTTCAGCGCCCAGGTGACGGTGACGCGGGCTTCCAGCGTCTCGGTTCCCGCCTCGATGGGCACCGCTTCCGCCCTGGCGGCGCGCATCGCCATCGGCCGGGGACCGCCGTAGCTCATCTCCTCGGTGATCGTGACCACCTCGCCGAGATCGGCTCCTGCGGCGGCCGCCAGCAGCTCGGCGCGGCGGCGCGCGTTGGCAACCGCCTCCTTGCGCGCCTCATCCTTCAGCGTCTCGGCCTTGCTGACCTCGAAGGCGAGCCCGTTCACCTGGTTGGCGCCGAGAGAGACGAGCTTGTCGAGCAAGCCTCCCAACGCCTTCAAGTCGCGCACGACGAGTGTGACCTGGTTCGAGACCCGGTAGCCGTCGATCGTCGGCGTGCCGTCGCGCGGATTGGTGTAGCGGGGCTCGACGTTGAAATTTCTGGTCTGGATATCCTTGGCGTCGATGCCACTCTCCTTCAGCCCGGCAATGACCTTCTGCATGAGCTCGGTGTTGGCGGACAGCGCGGCGGCGGCCGTCTCGGCCTCGGCGGCGACGCCGGCCGAGATCGTCGCCCGGTCGGGCTCTGCGTCGGCGTATCCGGAGGCGGAGACGGTGATCAGGCGATGCATCGGTCGTTCCTCGGCCCGGAGCGGGCTCGCAAATGTGACGAGCAGGACTGCGGCGGCCAACAGTGCCGCCGGCGTGAAGAGGGTGACAGGGCGCATACGGATCCTCCAGGTCGATGGTCGCGGATAGAACATTCCCGCGGATGAAGGAAGCCTGAACGATGTTGATCTCATGACGGCCGTGGCCGCTGGAACGGGGCGCGAACTCTGTTATAGAGGGCGGCCACCCTTCGGGCGCCACAGCGCGGCGGCCTGATCTTTCGCTCGGGGGCCCGTAGCTCAATGGTCAGAGCTGGCGGCTCATAACCGCCTGGTTCCAGGTTCGAGTCCTGGCGGGCCCACCAATGTTTTCATACGTTTATGCCGACATTCGGCTTGTCGCATTGCCGTCGGCGGTCCATCCGCTGTCCTAAATTGCGGAACTGAATTTTTGAGCCCGTTCCCCTCGGAACAGCGGGGATGACCCCGCAGGGGTCATAGTGCTCTCAACAGACACCCTGGCACTGGAGAGAGCCAAATGACCAAGATCAGCACCATCCTCGCCGCAGCGATCGCCCTCAGCACCGCCACCCTCTCCACCCAGGCCGGCGCCGTCAGCCTCGGCGTCAAGATGGCCTGCGCCGCCGACTACTACGCCCACTGCAGCCAGCACGATCCGGACAGCCCCGGCGTCCGCAAGTGCATGCGCTCCGTCGGCAAGAACCTTTCCCAGCGTTGCCTGAGCGCCCTGGTCGGTGCCGGCCTTGCTCCCAAGACTGCCGTTGCCCAAACGAAGGTCGCAGCCAACTAAGAACGGCACAATTCAAGTCCGGTCTCTGAGCTGGACACACGAAAGCCGGGGCGCCTCTCCACGCTCCGGCTTTCTCATTTCGACTAAAAATCGCTATCGCCGCCAGGAGGCGGTAGTGACCATGGCTGCAATTAGATCAGTCGGGCGCGAAGCTTGCCGTATTCCGCCTCGGTAATCGATCCCTTCGCCTTGAGTTCGTCCAGCTTCCTGATCTCGTCAGCGGCGCTGAAGCCCACGATGCTGCGCAGTTCGTCGCGCGCTTTTTGCGCTTGAGCCTGCTGCCGCTCCGCCATGCTGCTGCTCTGCGTCAGCAGATAAGCGAGCACGGTCAAGTAGGGCAAGAGGACCAGGAAGATCACCCAGACGACTTTGTTGAAGCCCGAAATGTCAGTCCGCCGGAACAGATCGGCGAACACCGTGATCAGTAACCAGAACCAGACGACGAACATGAAAATTACGAATACGTCGAATAGAAAGTTGCCAAGGTTCAGATTTCCGAGATGCATAGGTCGCACTCCATATTGCTACGCGAGGGTTACCCTACTTTGGGACCACTATCACCACATATTTCCGAGAGACTTAAGGAACCGCGCCGGCTTTCCTCGTGTCCCGAACGATGCGTGCTCTTGCCGCCCGCCGCCTTCAGGTCGCGCGTCGAGGAAGGGTAACGACAAGGTCGGTGTTAAATCCTCGCCTTCACCATACAGAACGTAGCTGCGAGGGTAGCCTCCGGCTCCGATTATTTGCCGTCGTCTGACGCATCTGGCTCTTGCAGATACCGCTGCAGGCCCGATGCGAAGTCCAACTTTCGGAAGCTGTCCCGGCTCACGAGACGTGGGCCCTGCACAAGCCTTAATCCCCGGAGCACCGGTCTCGGGGGTGAGCGCAACATCACCAACTCGCGGGCGAGCGAGGGCGACACCGCGAGCTGGGGCCTCGGTACAAGTGCGGCAGTTTCAACGGCCGCGGCCACGTCGCCGGCCAGCTGCTCGCCGTCCTCACGGACGCCGACGCGCTCCTGGGCCGCCTCGAGCGCGATGTCGAACGTCTCGAACCTGCCAAGGTAACCTGGAACGCGCGGATACACGCGCCGCCGCACATAGCTTGCCTCGGTCTTCGTCGGAGATTGCAGGACGCTGATGACGAGCGCTGCCACTCCTTGCGTGCGGAAGCCGAGCTTCTCTGCGGCGGCGCGCGATACGTCGAGCTTGCGCTTTCCGCTATAGGGACCTGCGTTGGTGATCCGCAGGACAGAGGCGTCGCCGGTCTTGGGATTGTAGGCGAGGATGACCGTGCCGTCCGGCAGCAGCGGGCTCGCCGCATTGTCGGGGAGATCGGGACGGAAGACGGCGCCCGAGCTCGTCAACCCGCAGGGGTTCAAGCGGTCGAGACGGCAGCTATCGTAATAGGAGGCGAGCAGGTAGCCGCGCCATCCGACGAGCGTGTCGGTCTGCGCCAGCGTCCCGACGCGGTGACAAAACCCATGGAAACAGTACCGGGTGCCGGGAGACTTGGCATTCGCCGTCGTCACGGTCGTAGCGCCGACGATCAGGGTCACGGCGGCCCCAACCAAAGCCGGCAGCGCAAGCCGCCAACCCATGACAAAATCCGAGGCTGCCCTAAGCAGCGGACGCTTTTCCCGTAGCATGTGACGCGGGGCGGTTCGCTAAAATCAGTTTCTGACTTGTGAGACAACCGTGGCGAATGTTTGAGCAGCCTCGCTCACACAGGGTAAACGCGCACTTAATGACGGGACGAAACGGTGCCTGCAATCGCGCCAACCTGTCGAGAGGCGAAGTGACCGAAGCTCGGAGATGTGGTTAACTTGACCGAGCGACCGCGCTGGTGCTCGCCGCCTACGAGGCTACTCAGAGCAGCACGATCACGCGATGGCCCGGCTGACGCCAGAAGTGGAGCTTGCGGTACTGGGCCACGTTGTCGACGCCCGCATTGGTGCGGGCAGCTATTGCTGCTGTTGCTGCTGACCGCTCTGCTGATCAACCTCCACCCTGACGTCTAGGGCTTCGCTCTCGCCGCCCCTCTGGATGCCGCGAATGGGGGAGGCGGAGCCGGCGTCGAAACCCCAGGCGAGGCGGACGTAGCGCTCGGTCGGGCACATGCCGTTGGCCGGGTCGAACCCGACCCAGCCCAGGCCGTCGATCCAGGCCTCCGCCCACGCGTGGGCCGCTTCCGAAGGGGCGAGGGTGCCGGAGAGGAAGTAGCCGTTAACGTAACGGGCCGGGACGCCGATGATGCGCGCCGCCGAGATGAACACGTGCGCATGGTCCTGACACACTCCCCTACCGGCGGCCAGCGCCTCGGCCGCCGTCGTGTGGTGGTGGGTGGAGCCGATCTCGTACTCGACGGCATCCTGCACCGCGCGCATCAGGGCGTGCATGCAATCGAGGACGTTCCTCGGAACCTTGCCGTTGCTGACGCCGCGGGCGAGCTCGCGGATGCCCTTGTCGGGCACGGTTCGATCCGTCTCGCGCAGGAAGACGCGGCGGGGCGCAAGCTCCGTCAGACCGCGCACGATGCCGCTGCGGTCCTCCGTCTCGACGATGCCCGATGCCTCGATGGTGATGCCGTCGTGAAGGCCGCTCACGGAGGCGAGGTGGACGATATTGCCGAAGCCGTCGCGGTATCCGATCCCCGTCTCGAAGCCGGGTGCCGAGATGGTCCAGGCGGTCACGTCCTGTCCGTCGAACGAGGGAGGCGTCAGCCGCAGACTCTGGATCGAGTAGCGCACCGGCGTCTCGTAGCGGTAGGTCGTGACATGGCGAATCTCGATCAGCATCCGCCCCTCAGTAAGTGAAGTGATAGGCCTCGGAGATCTCGTGCGCGACGCGGCTGTTGCGACCGATGAACTCGAGCAGGAACTCATGCAGCCCGGACTGGAAGACGGTGTCGATGTCGCTCATCTCGAGCAGTGCGAGCGTAGATTTCGCGGTTTCGAGACACGGCTTCTGCTCGCCGTAGAGTGCAGAAAGGTCGGCGAGCGTCTGGTCGATCTCGTCGTAGCAGGCGCGCAACGAGCGCGGCATGGCGCGGTTCAGGATCAGGTAGTCGGCGATGCGCCAGGAGCGGTAGCTCTCCTTGTAGACCCAGCGGTAGCTCATGTGCGCCGAGACCGAGCGCAGGATCGCCTCCCACTGGGCGTTGTCGACGCCCGAGCCGATCATGCTCGTCGAGGGCAGGAGCACGTAGTATTTCACGTCGAGGATGCGCGCGGTGTTGTCGGCCCGCTCGAGGAACGTGCCGAGCTGGCTGAAGTAGTAGGTGTCGTTGCGCAGGATGGTGTTGAGGAGCGCGCCGCGGTAGCCGGCCGAGCGCTCCTTGATCCAGTCGAGCATGCGCGGCAGCGCGTCCGACCGCAGCGTGCTGGGCCGAATGGACTGCAGCTCGAGCCATGTGCTGTTCAGAGATTCCCACATTTCCCGTGTCAGCGCCGTGCGCTGAGCACGGGCGTTGCGCCGGGCGGTGGCGATGCAGGAGCTGATGCTCGACGGGTTTTCGCCATCGAACAGGAGGAAGTCGACCACGTTGCGCGTGTCGAGCGCGCCGTGCTTGGCGTAGTACTGATCGGCGCAACCGGCGCTCTCGAGGGTGGAGGCCCACTCCTGCTTGTGGTCGTCGCCGATGCGGGGCAGCAGCGCGATGCGGTAGCCGGCCTCGATGAGACGGGCCATGTTCTCGGCGCGCTCAACGTAGCGGGAAAGCCAGAAGAGATCGTTTGCCGTGCGCCCTAACATTGCTTTGTGCGCCCCTGCCCTCAGGCGTTTCTTGTTTCAGTCCTGGAGCACCCAGGTGTCCTTCGTTCCGCCTCCCTGGCTCGAGTTGACGACCAGCGAGCCCTTGCGCAGCGCGACGCGGGTGAGGCCGCCGGGCACCAGGCGGACCTCGTCACCGATCAGAACGAACGGTCGCAGATCCAGATGGCGCGGCCCGATCCCTTCCTCGCCCAGCGTCGGGCAAGTGGAGAGCGCGAGTGTCGGCTGGGCGATGTAGTTCGCGGGGTTCGCCTTGACGCGCACGCGGAAGGCCTCGACGTCCTCCTTGCTGGCCGTCGGTCCGACGAGCATGCCGTAGCCACCCGAGCCGTGCACCTCCTTGACGACCAAGTCGCCCAAGTTGTCGAGCACGTACTTCAAGGAGTCGGGCTTCCTGCAATTGTAGGTCGGCACGTTCTTCAGGATGGGCGGACGGCCCATATAGAATTCGATGATCTCGGGGATGTAGCTGTAGATCGCCTTGTCGTCGGCGATGCCGGCGCCGGGCGCGTTGACGATGGTGACGTTGCCGGCGCGGTAGACGTCGAACAGGCCGGGCACGCCGAGGACCGAATCGGGCCTGAAGGTCAGCGGATCCAGGAAAGCGTCGTCGACGCGCCGGTAGAGCACGTCGACGCGGCAGAGGCCCTGCGTCGTCTTCATGTTCAGGAAGCCGTCCATAACGACGAGATCCGGCGCCTCGACCAGCTCGAGCCCCATCTGGTCGGCGAGGAAGGCGTGCTCGAAATAGGCGCTGTTGTAGATTCCGGGCGTCAGAACGGCGATCACGGGGTCGTCGTCGAGGTTCTCCGGGGCGACGCTCTCGAGCGTCTTTCTCAGATAGTCCGGGTAGGTCTCGACCGGGGCGACGCGGTTCTCGGCAAACAGATTCGGGAACATGTGCATCATCGTCTCGCGGTTCTCCAGCATGTAGGAGACGCCCGACGGCGTGCGGGTGTTGTCCTCGAGCACGTAGAACTCGTTCTCGCCGGTGCGCACGATGTCGATGCCGATGATGTGCGAGTAGATGCCGAGCGCCGGCTCGACGCCGATCATCTCGGGCACGAAGGCGCTGTTCTGGATCACGAGATCGGCAGGGATGCGTCCCGCCTTGATGATCTCCTGGCGGTGATAGATGTCGTACATGAAGGCGTTGAGCGCCTTCACGCGCTGCTCGATGCCCGCCGACAGGCGCCGCCACTCGGCGGCGGCGATGATGCGCGGGATCATGTCGAAGGGGATCAGGCGCTCGGACGCTTCGGTGTCGCCATAGACGGCGAACGTGATGCCGGTGCGCCTGAACAGCAGCTCGGCCTCGGCGCTCTTCTTTCGCAGCTCCTCGACGCGCATCGAGCCCAGCCACTCGGAAATAGCGGCGTAAGGCTCGCGGACGCTTTGTCCGAAGCCGTTCATCTCGTCAAAGGATGGCTTCAAGTCGGCGGCTTTTATTTGCTCCATAACTTAACCAGTAGCAAAAGCCGGGCCAATCTCGGGACGAGAGAAAAGTACAGAAAATCAAAACTCTACCGTCGACCATTGTGCCCATTGCGTGCGCATCTGCCTTCCAGACGGGCAGCATGAGATCATTTGGCGGTCAGGGGGCGATTGATCTGCAACCACTCTCACGATGCGGGATCGCCAAGGTTCATTGGGCCATGGCAATCGCATGTTCGTTGAAGCTGTGCATTGGAACGCCGAGCGCGACGTACTTCGCCCGGGCGTTGCGCCGTGACGAGAATAAGCTTTAGGGCGAGCTTGGTGTCGGCCCGCATGGCATACTCATCCAGCGCTTTCGCCCATGCTCGGATTTCGTCATCGAGAAGTGCCGCGTTCTGGGCTTGGGCTTGGCGTAGCCATTGCCGGTCTTCGCCCCGCGCCGACGGCGGCCGAGCGTAGCTGCTGGGTTCGTCTCGATCCCCATACTTCTTGGCGAGCGCCGGCCTATCGAGGAGTGTAGTTGCATATAGCCCTTATGTGCACCACGACGCGGTAAGCGGTCGAGCTGGCCTTTCGCTCTTTGGGCTTGGAGGCAGGCTGCCCCCCTCTCCGCCGATATCAGGCTTTCTCTTCGATTTTCCTCCCACTGATGTGACCCCCTTCTTTTATCCGGGGGCAACTGGAATCCGGTCGTCATTGAA
>NZ_DAITQL010000054.1:19416-26737 GCF_036833075.1 Hyphomicrobium sp. | reverse complement strand
GGGTAGGCGCCGAGGCCCATCAGCGTGGACGTGATCGGGAAGCCCGAGAGGCGCACCAGCTCGCGCAGGAGCTGGCTCGCCTTGGGGCCGGAATTGATGACGCCGCCACCGGTGTAGAACACGGGGCGCTTGGCGGAGGCCATGAGGTCCACGGCATCGCGCACGAGCGCCGGCTCGGGCTTGACGCGCGGCTTATAGGTTTTGTGGGCGATGTTCGAGGGGCCGACGTAATTGCCGGTCGCGAACTGCACGTCCTTCGGGATATCGATCACCACCGGCCCCGGACGGCCGGCCTTGGCGATGTAGAACGCCTCGTGCAGGATGCGCGCGAGGTCGTTGACGTTCTTCACGAGCCAGTTGTGCTTGGTGCACGGGCGCGTGATGCCGACCGTATCGCATTCCTGGAAGGCGTCGTTGCCGATCAGGTGCGTCGGCACCTGACCCGTGATGCAGACGACCGGGATACTGTCCATCAGCGCGTCCGTGAGGCCCGTGACGGCGTTGGTCGCGCCCGGGCCCGACGTCACCAGCGCGACGCCGACCTTGCCCGTCGAGCGGGCATATCCCTCGGCGGCGTGCAGCGCGCCCCCTTCCTGGCGCACCAGGACGTGCTGGATCTTCTCCTGCTGAAACAGCTCGTCGTAGATCGGCAGCACGGCGCCGCCCGGATAACCGAAGATGTGCTCGACGCCCTGGTCCTGCAGCGCCTTGATCACCATCTCGGCGCCCGTCATCGTCCGTGCCATGAAACTCTCCGCCTGCCGTCCCTCGGGACACATGGGTCATTTATGGGATTGGTCGTTGGGGTCGTCAGAAGCCATCGGTCGTCACCGCCGTCACGCGCCGCGCGCGCTCCGTGGCTCTCCACGCAGGCATCCCGCGCCCGTCCATCCGCGTTTCAGAGGCGCCACCCTAGGGGGAGGTGGATCGCGGGTCAAGGCTTGGATTTAATAAAATCTATTATTCTTGCAAGAAATCTTTCTTCTTCTTGCTCGTATAGCCATTTCCACGACATCATATTGCGTGATAGCCACGTCACCTGCCTTTTGACGTATTGGCGCGTCTCGGCCTTGGCCTTGTCCGTCGCCTCGGCAAGGGTGAGCCTGCCCTCGATCGCGGCGGCGAGCGGACCGACGCCCAGCGCCCGCATCACGGGCAGCGCAGGATCGAGACCGAGCTCAAGGAGCGCGCGAACCTCGTCCACGGCGCCGGCCGCCATCATGGCCTCGAACCGTGCGTCGCAGCGCTGCCGCACGTCCTGGCGCTCGCGGGCGACGACGAAGGCGCGCCCCTCGGCGCTGCGGATCACGGGCTCGCCCGGCGTCTCCTGCCACCGCGCGAGCGACACGCCCGTCGCCTCGAGCACCTCGAGCGCGCGCACGAGGCGTTGCGGATCGGAGGGCCTGAGCCGCGCGGCCATCTCGGGATCGCGCTCGCGGAGGACGGCGTGCAGGACGGGCGCGCCCTCCGCGCTCGCGCGGCTGCGCCAGCGGGCGCGGATCTCCTCGGGAACCGGCGGGATCGGGGACAGGCCATGGGTGAGGGCCTTGAAGTAGAGCCCCGTGCCGCCGACGACGATGGGCACGCGACCGCTCGCCTCAGCCGCCTCGATCGCGGCGCGCGCCTCGCCGGCGTAGCGCGCGGCCGAATACGCCTCGCGGCCCGGCACGTGCCCGTAGAGGCGGTGCGGCGCCCGCCGCTCATCCTCGGCACCGGGCCGGGCGGTCAGAATGCGGAGCTCACGATAAACCTGCATGGCGTCGGCGTTGACGATGGCGCCGCCGAGACGCTCGGCAAGCCCAAGCGCGACGGCGGACTTGCCCGAGGCCGTCGGCCCTGCGATGAGGATGGGAGCGGGTGTGGTCATGCCCGTCTCTTCTAGCCTCCCCAACCCCCTCTGCACCATGGCGATGCCACCCTCCTTTACGCTCGTGCTGACGGCCGCGCCCGGATCGGACGCGGCGAGCGATACTATTCTGCGCGCGGCGGAAGAAACGCTCGGCGGCGTCGGGAGAGGTTCGCGCCGGCTCGCGCCGGGCACCGCCTGGGACGTGCCGCTCGCCGTTGCCGACGGTGCCGGCGCACGGTCGGCGCGGGAGGCCGTGGCCGGTGCCCTCGGCGACCTGCCGATCGACGTCAACGTGGTCCCGGGCGACCCCGAGAGCCGGCGCAAGCGGCTCCTCTGCGCGGACATGGAAAGCACCATCATCGAGCAGGAGTTGATCGACGAGATGGCGGGTCTCGTCGGCTGCCAGGCGGAGATCGCCGCCATCACCGCGGCGGCCATGCGGGGAGAACTGGATTTCGAGGGCTCGGTCGTGCAGCGCGTCGCCCTGTTCGCGGGGCTCGAAGCGCACCGGCTGGAGGCGATCCTGTTGCGCGCGACGCCGATGCCGGGCGCGGCACGTCTGGTCGCGACGATGCGCGCGAACGGCGCCCGCACGGCGCTGGTCTCGGGCGGATTCACGATCTTCGCCGAGCGGATCGGCGCCGCGCTCGGCTTCGATGCCGTCGTCGCCAACGCGCTCGAGATCGAGAACGGGCGCCTCACGGGCCGCGTGCGCGAGCCGATCCTCGGGCCTCAGGGCAAAGCCGAGGCGCTGAAGCGGCTCGCGGCGGAGGGCGGGATCGCGCTCCCCGAGACGCTGGCCGTTGGCGACGGGGCCAACGACGTGGGGATGCTCGCCGCGGCGGGGCTCGGCGTCGCCTTCCGCGCCAAGCCGATCCTGGCCGACCGGGCGCGCGCACTCGAGACCGGCGCCGTGATCACGCACGGTGATCTCACCGCCCTGCTCCACCTGCAAGGCTACGCGCAAACAGACTTCGTCGCGTGACCGGTGCGTCCGCGGGCGTGCGCCCTGCGGTGAACGTCGGCACAAGCTACGGTCTTCCGAGCGCGCGGCGCAGCGTGGTGCGAAGGCGGAGCGCCTGCGCCGCAAGGCGCGGCTCGAGGCGCGCCCATGCCCGCCGGACCTCGAGGCGGACGCGGGTCTTGAGCATGCGGCCGTAACGCCAGGCCCAGGAGGCGCGGATGCGGGCGAAGAGCGCCTCCTTCCAAGGCATCACGATGCCATAGGCGGCCGCGAACCAGCCGATGCGCATGAGCGCGGGCCGGGTGAGCAGGAAGAGGCGCGCGATAAGCGCCGTCGAGGCGATCTTCGCGCCGACGAACAGAAGGCCCGCGGCGAGCACCTGCCCGTTTGCGACGAGGTAGACCGCGAGTAGCTTCAGAGGAAAGAGGATCGAGGTCGGGAGCGCGAGCGCGGCCAGCGCGCCGTACGGCGGCAGGCCGGCGATCGCCTGCTCCAGGCGCGCGACGATCCTGAAGCGCGCGAGGACCGCAAGGGCGTCGACCAGCGGTCGCCAGCCCCACTCCTCGAACAGCAGAATAAGCGCCGCCAGCACCTGGAGCACGAAACCGGCCGAGGTGCGGATCAGACGCCACAGCGTGCGCGCTGCCGCCAGGGCATGCACGACGGCACGAGGTGCGCGACGCGGCGCCCGTCGTGTCAAGCCGTCGCGGTTTTGCGCGGACATCGCTGCCCCGATCCCAGTCCCGAACCTGTCGAGATTACAGGACGTCGCCGGATCGCGCAGCCCCACTCCCACATCGGCTGCCGTTCCTTCCCGGCCGAGACTGCTTTGACAACACCCACTCTATTTCTATACTTTTTTTATCAAGTTAAAGAACCAAACATCTTAAGAGGGAAACATGACCTCACGTATCTGGCTTGCCGGCGCTGCGCTGCTCTTTTCCTTCGCGTTCACCAACGTCGCTGCGGCCGGCGAGATCGTGGTCGAGATGCTGAACAGCGACGGGGAAGGCAAGAAGATGCTTTTCAAGCCGGACTTCATCAAGGCAAACGTCGGCGACACCGTGAAGTTCGTACCCACGCAGCAGCCTCACAATACGCAGTCGATCCCTGAGATCTGGCCGGAAGGCGCAGAGCAGTTCACGGGCGAGATCAACAAGGAGGTCATCTTCAAGATCGAGAAGCCGGGTGTCTATGGCGTCAAATGCATGCCGCACTACGGCATGGGCATGATCGCGCTCATCCAGGCCGGCGACGAGCGGCCGAACGAGGCCCAGCTCGACACCTACAAGCCGCGGGGAAAGGACTCGATCAAGCGCTTCGAGGAGCTCAAGGCGCAGGTCGGCCAGTAATCAGGCGACGCCGGGCTGCTACGCAGGTCTAGGGTCTTTCCGGCTTGGGTGGAAGCATGGCCGTGCGAGCAATCGGTGTGTCTGGATCCCGGCCGTCCATGCGGAGCATGGCTCCGCCCGCCCATGCGTAGCATGGCTCCGCCATGATGCCGGGATGACGTTGAAATCGGGCAATTGGATCGCCACCAATAATTCGTCACTCCGGCGAAGGCCGGTGTCCAGACACGCTTCCGCACACCGAATCCCTGTTTCCACCTGAAACGGAAATGCTCTAGTAGGCTGGCGGCTCATCGATCCGCGCAGTCGCCATGGCGACCACCTCGGGCCGCTCACGGGGGACCGGCTCGGGCGAAGCGCCGGAGCCCGCCTCGAGCGCCGCGGCCAATTCCTCGCGCGCCTTCTCCGCCTGCCGCTGGCGACTCCAGAGGCTGGCGTAGAGGCCGCCGCGAGCGATCAGCTCGGCGTGCGTGCCCTGCTCGACCAGGCGTCCCTTGTCGAGCACGATGATGCTGTCGGCGTGGACGATGGTCGAGAGCCGGTGCGCGATGACCAGCGTCGTGCGGTTGGCGGCGACACGGTCGAGGGCGTCCTGGATCTCCTTCTCGGTGTGGCTATCGAGGGCGCTCGTCGCCTCGTCCAGCATCAGGATGGGCGGGCTTTTCAGCAGCGTGCGCGCGATGGCGACGCGCTGCTTCTCGCCGCCGGACAGCTTGAGACCGCGCTCGCCCACCATGGTCGCGTAGCCCTGCGGCAGCGTGGCGATGAAGCGGTCGATGCGGGCGAGCCGGGCCGCCTCGTGCACCTCCGCGTCCGTCGCGTCGGGGCGGCCGTAGCGGATGTTGTAGAGGATGGTGTCGTTGAAGAGCACCGTATCCTGCGGCACGACGCCGATGGCACCACGGAGCGAAGCCTGCGTCACGGTGCGAATGTCCTGTCCGTCGATGGTCACGCGCCCGGAGTCGATGTCGTAGAAGCGGAACAGAATGCGCGAGATCGTGCTCTTGCCCGCGCCCGACGGGCCGACGATGGCGACCATCCTGCCGGCCGGGACCTCGAACGAGATGTCGTGCAGGATCTCGCGCTCCCTGTCGTAGGAGAACGAGACGTGCTCGAAGCGCACGGTTCCCTCGCGGACCTCGAGCGGCTTGGCGCCGGGCGCGTCCTCCACCTCCGGCTTCTCGGAGAGGAGCGCGAACATCGTCTCGAGATCGACGAGGCCCTGCTTGATCTCGCGATAGACCATGCCCATGAAGTTCAGGGGCTGGTAGAGCTGGATCATCACGGCGTTGATGAGCACGAAGTCGCCGACCGTGTGCGTGCCGTCCATCACGCTGCGGGCCGCGAGCCACATGACGAGCGTCATGCCGACGGTGAAGATCACCGCCTGCCCCGCGTTCAGGACGCCGAGCGAGTAGTAGGTCTTGACGGCCGCCTTCTCGTAGCGGGCCATGGACGCATCGTAGCGGCGGGCTTCCGCTTCCTCGTTGCCGAAATATTTCACCGTCTCGAAATTGAGGAGGCTGTCGATGGCCTTGGTGTTGGCCTCGGTATCGCTCTCGTTCATCTCGCGGCGGATGGCGATGCGCTTCTCGGACGCCGAGAACGTGAACCACATATAGACGGCGATGGTCGCGACGAGGATGAAGACGTAGCTCCAGTCGAAATAGAAGACGAGCAGTCCGGCGACGAGAACCATCTCGACCAATGTCGGCGCGAGTTGCATCACGCCCATGCGCACGATGAGGTCGATGCCGCGCGTGCCGCGCTCGATCACGCGGGACAGGCCGCCGGTGCGCCGCTCGAGGTGGAAGCGCAGGGACAGCCTGTGCAGGTGGCGGAACGTGCGGTTGTTGAGCTCGCGGATGGCGTGCTGGCCGACACGCGTGAAAAGGACGTCGCGGACCTGGTTCAGCACCATGGTCAGCACGCGTCCGACGCCATAGGCGACGATCAGCATGGCGATGCCGAGCCCCAGCGCCTTGGCGGCGACCACCTCGGGGTTCGTAAGGTCGGCGGCGAGCCAGTCGGTCGCCCACTTGAAGGTCACCGGCACGGCGACGGTTGCGAGCTTGGCCGCGATCATCACGACGAAAGCGCCCGCCACCTCGGCGCGCAGGTCGGGGCGGCCCTGCGGCCAGATGAAGGGCAGCAGGCTTCTCAGCACCGTCCAATGGCTGATGTCGGCCGAAAGACCGAGCAGATGCGGCCGCTCGCTGCGACTGGCGGCGGTTGTGGCGGTGGTGGTCGGTCTCATGGGTCGGTCTGGATCCCCTGCGCGCTCCGTCTCTCGGACCGCAATACGTAGGAGCCAGCCGAATGGAGCAGGCGACGTTTAGACGGCGCTCACCGCAACCGCAACCGCTGGCCCGGGAAGATGAGGTCGGGATCGCGAATCCGGGCGCGGTTCAGGCGATAGATCTCCGGGTAGCGCTCTCCTGCCCCGAGGCGGCGTCGCGAGATGCCCCAAAGCGTCTCCCCGCGCCTCACGACGTGGATGCGGGCCTCGCGGGCCCGCGCCCGCGTTCTCCGTGCGGGACGGGGCTTGGCGTCCTTCAGCGCGGCGTGGACCTGCGGCCGGCGGGGCGCAACCGCGGACGGGGCGGCTTCCCGCACGGCGGGCGCCGCATCGGGCGTGGGCGGCTCCACCGCATTTTGCGAGGAGGGCTCCACTGCATTTTGCGCGGGCGGCTCCGCCGCAGCAGCACTTCGCCCGCCCTCGTCCGGGCGTTGCGGCCCGGTGGTCTCCGTCGGAGCTCTATCGGCCGCCGCGTCGGGTGCGGGCCCGGTCTCCGGCTTGGCATCGGCCGCGGACGTCTCCTCGGCGTGCCGCTTGGCCTCCGCGGCCCGGCGCGCCTCCTCCTCGGCCTCGGCCTCCCGGCGCCGCTGCTCGATGGCCTTGATCTCGGCTTGCCGCATCTCCGCCTGCCGGGCGGCCTCGGCTTCGGCTTCGCGGCGTGCCTCCTCCGCCCTCGCCTCGGCGAGACGCAATTCCTCGGCGGCCTTGCGGGCGTTCTCGGCGGCCGTCGCCTCCGCAATCCGCCGCGCTTCCTCGTCCTTCCGCGCCTGCTCGGCCTCGGCCGCCCGGCGCTCCGCCTCCGCTGCGGCGACGCGGCGCATGTAATCGGCCCGAGCCTCCTCGATGCGCTTCTGCTCGGC
>NZ_DAITQL010000054.1:0-19316 GCF_036833075.1 Hyphomicrobium sp. | reverse complement strand
CTCGGCAGCTTTGCGCGCGGCACGTTCGCGCCGGGCGGCCGCGGCGGCCTCGAGCGCGTCGGACGCGCCGCGCGCCACGTCGGCGACCAGGGCCCTGCGGGTCGTCTCGGTCTTCTTCGTCGCGTCGAGCCTCTCCAGGTTCTCGAGCTTCTTCAGGCCCTCCTCGATTCGCCGGTCGAGGTCCTCCTTGATCTTCCGCAGCTCCTCCTTGCGGGCTTCGGCCCGCCGGCGCTCCGCCTCGGCGGCATCCCGCTCCGCAGCGCTCCTGCGCTCGGTCTCTTGGCGCGCTGCCTCGGCGGCTGCCGCGTTGGCGCGCTCGACCGCCTCACTCCAGTCCATCTCGGCCTTCTTCAGCGCCTCGACGACGGCTCTGGCCTCGCGCGCGGTCCGGTCGGCCAGCACGGCGACCGAGGCATTCGCGCCATCCGACGGCTCATAGCCGGCCGCGCGATACGCCTCATCGATCCAGAAAGTAATGTAGGCCAGCGCTGCCTGGACGGCCGCGCTCAGGCGGTCGCGGAGGCCTGCCCGCGCCGGCGCGGGAGCATCCCCCGTCGCCAGGCCGGCGTAACGCGGTGCGGGGAGCTTGCTTGCTATATCCGGGCGATAGACGCCGGCCGCCTGCTCTTGCGAGCCCGTCGACCCGCCGGGATACGGGGCGTCCGCGCGTGCGGCGAACGTCTTCGCGCCGGCCATGACGAGGCCCACCACGAGGAGCCCGCGCAGCGGCGCCGACGCGCCTCTCGCGGCCATCGTCTTTCGCAGCCGGTCCCGCATGGACGTCGTTGCTCCCGTTCTCACGCTCTCTCGCGCGCGCCCTGCACCCTACCTCGGCACAGGTTAAGATACCGGCCTGCCACCGGGCAAACGACTTTGCGATCTTTCTTAAGGCGACCATATGGTTGCATATCGGGGCTCGCGCATTTTCCTCGGGGCGGCATTGGCAGACCGGCCCCGACACCCCATTTCAAGGAACGCCCCTTGTCATAGTTTTCACATCGACCCGATTTAAGGATTCCTCTTGAACCGCAGACCTCCTTTTTCAAGCTCCCCGACCATGCCCGAAGGCCACTCCGGACTCACCGCACTGCAACACGTCAACGGCAAGCCGCTCCGCCACACCGGGCCAGTGCGCAGTATCTGCGTCTATTGCGGCTCGGGGCTCGGGGAGAACCCGGCTTACGCGGCCGCCGCCCGGACGCTCGGCCAGGCACTGGCCGAGAACGGCATCCGGCTCATCTACGGCGGCGGCGGGCTCGGCCTGATGGGCGAGGTCGCACGCGCGACGCTCGAAGCGGGTGGCCAGGTGACCGGCATCATTCCGGAGTTCCTCATCGCTCGCGAGCACATGCTGCGCGAGGTCACCGATATTCTCGTGACGTCGGACATGCACCAGCGCAAAAAGCTGATGTTCGAGCGCTCCGACGCGTTCGTGGCGCTGCCGGGCGGCATCGGCACGCTCGAAGAGCTCGTCGAGCAACTGACGTGGGCGCAGCTCGGCCAGCACAGCAAGCCGATCGTCGTGGCCGATATCGCCCGTTTCTGGACGCCGTTCCTCGGGCTTCTCGAGCACATGCGCGACGAAGCCTTCATCCGGCGCGGGCTCGAGGTTCCGTTCAGCGTCGTCTCGGACGCAAGCCAGATCGTGCCGCGCGTGATCGCGCACTACGACGAGGCGGCGGTCGAGGTCGCGCCGGGGGCTCTCGCCAAGTTCTGAGGCCCGCCATGGCCCGCGGCCGGCTCCAAAGCTCCGGCCGCGGCGGGAATGGCCTCTCCGTCTCACGCCCGCCATCTTCCGATGGCTCCAATTCCCGAGGGTGGGGGTCAGATCAGGAGACGTTCCATGCCCTTTGCAGTCCTCGTCCTTCCGCTCCTCGTGCTCGCCGGCCCGCCCCATGCGGCGGCCGCGGGCGACGATCTCGCCGCTTACGTCCTCGCCGCACCCACGGCGGGGAGCCTGACGCTCGCCTTCGATGACAGGGGCTATGGCGACCGGGAGGAGGACGATCGCGACAACGTGGCGCCACCCGAAGATCGCGACGAGCGGTACGGCGACGACGACCAGGACGATTCCGCCCACGGGCCCGGCGACGATGACGACGGATGGGACCTCAACCCCTATGAACGCACGGAGCGCGCATGAGGCAACCGGTGTTTCAGGCAGAGATGCGGCGTAGGAGTTGGAACGTGCCCAATGTCATGCGTGCGGGAGCGGCGCTTCTGGCGCTCTCCCTGGCGCCGCTCGCCCCGGCCTTCGCCGGGCACGCCACGCATCACCGGACCTATGAGCAGCCCCGGACCTACGAGACGTACACGGGCGCGCGCTCCTATGCCAAGGCGCGGGCGCGCAAGGTGTGCCGTCAGGAACGCGATTACCGGACGCTGGAAAACAAGCGCTTGGCGCGACATGGAATCGACCGCCCGCCGCCCCCGAGCTATGCGTCTGCCTGGAGTAGGTGCACGACGGCCTGGGCATATTGAGCGCTGTCGTTCCCGAGCCGCAGGAGCTCAGTCCTTGGCGCGCTCGACGTAGGAGCCGTCGGCCGTCATGACGACGACGCGCGTGCCGCTCTCGATGTGCGGCGGCACCATGATGCGCGCGCCGTTCGACAGCTTGGCGGGCTTGTAGGACGAGGAGGCCGTCTGCCCCTTCACGACGGGATCGGCCTCGACGATGTCGAACGTAACGCGGGCCGGCAGCTCGATGGCGATGGGATTGCCTTCGAACAGCGAGACGTTGCAGGTCATGCCTTCCTGCAGCCAGATCGACTGATCGCCGATCACGTCCTTCGAGATCAGGATCTGATCGTAGGTCTCGGGGTGCATGAAGTTGAAGCCCATGTCGTCCTCGTAGAGATAGTTGAAGTCCTTCTCCTCGAGGTAGGCGCGCTCGACCTGGTCCGTCGTGCGGTAGCGCTCCGTGACTTTCACGCCGTCGGAGATGCGGCGCATCTCGAGATGGGTGACGGGCGTGCCCTTGCCGGGGTGGATGTTCTCGGCCGAGATGACGACGGCCAGCTTGCCGTCGAGATCGAGAACGTTGCCTTTGCGTACCGAGCTGGCGATCACCTTGACCACGGTCTTCTCCCATCGATTCCGATCGTGCCCGACGGCAACCGGTGCGGCCACCTCGCTGTTCAGTCCTTCCGGGCAGGAAATATGGGGGCTCTCATACTCTGGATCGCATGGAAGGCCAAGGGCCGAGATGTGTTTATGGCGGGATGGCTCCCGGCGGCGGATGGCCCGGAAACGACTTCGGTTTCCAGGCCCGGGCCCAGGTCATGACCTAGCCGAACGCGCCCGCTACGCCTTGCCACAGGCGCCGTGCGCCGTATCCCAGCAGAATGCCGATTGTCAGCACCACCACCTGCAAACCGATCTGCCGCACCGGACCCACCGCGTTGAACTGGTTCTGGAGCGCCTCCGCGGCCTCCATCTGCTGCTGAAGCAGGATGAAGAAGTCGAGCGCGAACAAACCCGCGGTGACCACCATGAACATCAGCAGCGCGGTCAGAAACCCCTTGTGAAGCACGCCCTTCCACATCCAGCCGGCGCTGGCGCCGAGCGCGATCATGATGGGACCGATCAGCACCATTCCGAGCACACTGATGCCGACCGTCAGGCATTGCCCGAAATCGGCGATCTGCCCCTGCTGGCCGAAGAGCGCGCACACGCTGCCCATGCCGAAGCCGGTGAGCCAGCTCACGATCTCCACAAGGATGAACAACACTAGCGCCGTGACGAACGCGGTGGCGAGAAGATTCGGGCCTTCGCCCGCCGGCGCGGCCGTCCCGGTGGCGGCCACTTTCCTGCGCGCGAACAAGCGGCGCGAAAGATCGAACACCGGCACGGTCAGCACGTAGACGATGTTCTTCACCGCATCGATGGCACTTCCGAGATTGCCATCCTTGGGCAACGTCCCCAGCACGATGGCGGCAACGACCGCAAACGAAACAGTGATGACGGCTGCGATCAGCGTCGGCGTATCGAGCGTCGCCGTATCGGCCTCGGCAATGGCGGTCATGTGACTCCCCTCCGGCTGTGCCCCCTCTTCTAAGGTTAATCCGGCGCGGAGCGCTCCGACAAGGGAGCGCGGCGCCCCGCCCACCGGTACGATGCGCGCCGAATGTGGTAAGGACGCCTCTCCCGTTCATCCCCAAGGATGCGCCGCCCATGCCCTCTCCCTCCCCGTGGTGGGACAAGGACCGCCACCGGGATCGCCGGCCGGGCCTCCTCTTGCGCAACCGCATCAAGGCCCGGATCCGGAGCTGGCTCTCGGATGAGGGCTTCGTCGAGATCGACACCGGCGCGTTGCAGGTCTCTCCCGGCAACGAAACGCACCTGCATGCGTTCGCCACCGAGCTGGTCGGCACCGCGCTCGACCGGCACCGGCTCTATCTCAACACCTCGCCCGAGTTCGCGATGAAGAAGCTGCTCGCCGCGGGCGAGGAGAAGATCTTCACCTTCGCCCCCGTCTTCCGGAACCGCGAGCGCGGCGCGCTGCATGCGCCCGAATTCACCATGCTCGAGTGGTACCGGGCCGGCGCCGACTACACGGCGCTGTGGGAGGATTGCGCGACGATGCTCCGTCTCGCAGGCGAGATCGCCGGGCGGACACGCTGGTCGTTCCGGGGCCGCAGCGCCGACATCGGCGCCGCGTTCGAGCGCCTCACGCTCGACGAGGCATTCCGAAGCCATGCCGGCTTCGGTCTCATCGACACGTGCTCGGCCGGAGGACAGGATCGGGATCGGCTCGCGGCCCGCGCCAAGGCTGCCGGCATCCGCATCGCTGCCGACGACACCTGGTCGGATCTCTTCTCGCGCGTGCTGGTCGAGAAGATCGAGCCACATCTCGGCGATCCACGGCCGACGCTCCTTTACGAATATCCGGCACCGGAAGCGGCCTTGGCGCGCTCGGTTCCCGGGCGGCCTGACGTGGCGGAACGGTTCGAGCTCTACGTGGCGGGTGTCGAGCTCGCCAACGGCTTCGGCGAGCTCACCGACGCGGCGGAGCAGCGCCAGCGCCTCGTCCACGAGATGGACGAGAAGGCGCGTCTCTACGGCGAACGCTATCCGCTCGACGAGGATTTCCTGTCCGCGCTCGCAGAGATGCCTGCCGCGTCGGGGTGCGCGCTCGGCTTCGATCGCCTGGTCATGCTCGCGGCCGGAGCGAGCCGCGTCGACCAAGTCATCTGGACACCGCTCGCCTGAGCATCGTGAAAAGCCTTGTCCAAGACCGAGGACCTTCGATGGAATTGCAGCCCATGTGCGGCTCTCTACCTGCGACGGATCAGCGATCAGTTTGTGAATGGATTGGACCGATCAGCGCCGAGTGAAGCTCTGTCACACGCATGAAACATACCTCGATGTACGTCTCACGTCATGACGAGCCACCCACGAATCGACATGTTGCGCGCCAAACCGCATCTGCGGTATCGGACCCTCTTCATTTCCGATGTACACCTCGGCACCCGCACCTCGCAGGCGCAGGCGCTCCTGGAATTTCTTCGGACACATGATGCGGACACCATCTATCTCGTCGGCGACATCATTGATTTCTGGCGCGTTCGTCGCGGCGCGCATTGGCCGCAGTCTCACAACGACGTTTTGCAAAAACTCCTCAAGCGCGTCCGAAAGGGTGCTCGTCTGTGCTTCATCCCCGGCAATCACGACGAGGGCATTCGCCACTTTGCCGGCATGCATTTTGGCGGCATCGAGATTCACAAGCAGACGGTCCATGAAACCGCGACGGGAAAGCGCTATGTCGTCATGCATGGCGACGAGCTGGACATCGTCGTGCGCACTGCAAAGTGGCTCGCCATTCTCGGAGACCACGGCTACGAATTCGCCTTGTGGCTGAACAATCCCTTGAATTGGATCCGGCGACACCTGGGCTTCGGCTTCTGGTCACTGTCAGCCTATCTCAAGAACCGCGTCAAGCACGCGGTCAGCTTCATCGGCGCCTATGAAGACGCCGTAGCGGCCGAAGCGAGGAAACTGGATGCCGACGGGGTTATCTGCGGCCACATCCACCACGCTGCCGATCGCCACATCGCGGACATTCACTATCTCAACTGCGGCGATTGGGTTGAAAGCTGCACCGCCGTCGTCGAACGCTTCGACGGCAGCTTCCAGCTCATTCGCTGGTCGGCAGACGTCGCAATCGAGCCCGCTCACGAGCTTGCGGTATCGGTCTCCGACGCGGTCCCTTCACAACAAATTTCTGGATGACGCAATGGCAATTACCGAAACACTCTCGACTTCCAAGAACTCCGCATTGTTGCGGCGTGCAGTGCACCGGAACACGGCCCTGAGTTTCGCCGGTCTCCACGAGCGCGCCTTCACGTATGCCTTTAGCAAGATGGTCTACCCGCAGATTTGGGAAGATCCTGCGGTGGACCTTGAAGCTCTGGCGCTCCGGCCCGATAGCCGCATCGTTACGATAGCCTCCGGCGGCTGCAACGTGCTGAGCTACCTGACGGCGAGCCCGGCCGAAATCGTTGCCGTCGATCTCAACGCGACGCATCTCGCGCTCCTGGAGCTAAAGCTCGTCGCGGCGCAGCATCTCTCCGACTTCGACGATTTCTCACGCCTCTTCAGGGACGGCAAAGGCCGTCGCAATATCTACGTATATGACACCCTGTTGCGTGCTCATCTCAGCTCAGCGGCTCGCGCGTATTGGGATGGCAGAGACGAGCTCGGACGTCGCCGCATCTCCAGGTTCAGTCGCGGCTTCTATCGCTACGGTCTGCTCGGCCGCTTCATCGGCTTGGCTCATATCCTGGCGCGCATGCAGGGGCGTGACCCGAGGCGTTTACTGACTGCCAGCAGCCTGGATGAGCAGCGGCGGATATTTGAAAGCGAGCTCGCGCCGCTGTTTGACCGGCTGGTCTTGAAGCGGCTGCTCAACAGTCCGGCATCGCTCTTCGGACTCGGCATTCCGCCTGCCCAGTACGACGAGCTCTGCGGCGAGAGTGGACGAGCCTCGGATGTGGTCAGGCAGCGCTTGAGACGCTTGGCCTGCGGGTTCGAGCTGTCATCCAACTACTTCGCATGGCAGGCGTTCAACCGGGGTTATGCACCTCACGAGACCGGCCCGGTTCCCCCTTACCTCGATCCGCGCCACTACGAGACGCTTGGCAGGAACGCACCCCGCGTCCGCGCGGTGCAAATGAACTTCATCGAATTCCTGCGCAATCATCCCGACAGCAGCTTAGATCGATACGTCTTGCTCGATGCGCAGGATTGGATGTCGGAGAGCGATCTCGAGCGTCTCTGGCGGGAGATCTGCCGAACGGCGCGGCCGGATGCACGCGTCATCTTCAGGACCGCTGCCGCCGCATCACCCTTGCCTTCTCGAGTTCCATCGGAGGTTCTCGCGCAGTGGACATATCGGCACGACCAATCCGGAGACTTACACGCACGCGACCGCTCTGCCATCTACGGCGGCTTCCATCTCTACGTCTTGAACAGCTCGCATTGACAGCATGACGATTGAAAGCGCCGCCCAGAAAATGGATCGCATCTACCGCTATCAGCGCGGCATCTACGATCTCACTCGCCGATATTATCTGTTGGGCCGCGCGACGCTGATTGCTGATTTAGCCCCGCCCCCAACCGGCACCATACTGGAAGTCGGCTGTGGCACCGCATCGAACCTCATTGCAGCCGCGCGAGCTTACCCCGGCGCAAGACTTTACGGGCTCGACGTTTCCACCGAGATGCTCGCCACGGCCAAACAGGCTGTAGCTCGGAGATCGTTAGAGAATAGAATACATTTGGCGTCCGCGGATGCCACGACATTCGACGGACAATCGGTTTTCAACGTTGGGGCATTCGATCGCATTTTCGCGTCGTACATGTTGTCGATGGTACCTCAATGGCCGCGCGTGATCGATGCCATGATACGAAATCTCGCCGACGGCGGGTCGATACACATCGTCGATTTCGGCGATTGCGAGCGTCTGCCGACATGGTTCCGGAAGACCCTCTATCGCTGGCTCGGTGCTTTTCATGTGACACCGCGGCAGGACCTCCACGAGCAGCTCAAGGATTATGCGGGTCAGCATCGACTGGAATTGACGCATACGCCTCTCTGGCGCGGATACGCGCACTACGCCGTTCTTTCACGCGGCGATTGTTGAGCTTTGGTGGGCTGGTCCACCTTCTGGCTCAAATTGACCAAACCTAGATGTCGCCTTTTGCATTAAGCTGCATGACAGCATAGGCCCGACGGTCGCGCCTGTAGCGGCGCCGCAGATGACGACTGTCGCTGCAAGTGGGAGCGGCCAGGCCGCCGACCTGTGGACACGCGTCGCGTAAGGAGGCAATTAGACAAATGCGCCTCACTCAAGATGGGGAGCAGGAGATGACCATGAGCGAGATGCATTCCGGCGGATGCCAATGCGGCGCGGTGAGGTTCCGCGTCGAGGGGCCGCTCGGCGACGCGTCCGTCTGCCACTGCCGCATGTGCCAGAAAGCCTTCGGCAGCTTCTATGCGCCGCTCGTCTCGGTGCACGGGTCGAGGCTCGCCTGGACGCGGGGGGCGCCTAGCAAATTCCAGTCGTCCAATGCGGTATCGCGCGGCTTCTGCGCGCGGTGCGGCACGCCGCTCACCTACGAGGCGCCGGACGGTGTTGCGATCGCGATCGGCGCGTTCGACCGCCCGCAGGAGATCGCGCCCAGGATCCAATGGGGCATCGAAGGCAAGCTGCCGTACGTGGACCGCGTCCACGAGCTGCCTGGAGCGGACACGCTTTCGGATCCGGTCGCCGCGCCTTTCCTGGCCGGTCTCGTCTCCTACCAGCATCCGGACCACGACACGGATACCTGGCCGCCCCAATGACGCATCTGCGCCAGACGCTTCGAACGGCGGCGGACCTCGTCGATGCGGGGCTGGTCGCGCGGGAGGCCGAGACGGACGTGGCGCGGGTCGCCCAGCGCTACGCGGTGGCCGTCACGCCCGCCATGGCGGAGCTGATCGACACGAAGGATGCCGCAGACCCCATCGCGCGCCAGTTCGTGCCCGACAGACGCGAGCTCGACCGGTCGCCCGACGAGCGGGCCGATCCGATCGGGGACCATGTCAAGAGCCCGGTCAGGGGCATCGTGCACCGCTATGCGGACCGCGTGCTGCTCAAGATCGTCGGCGTGTGCCCGATCTATTGCCGCTTCTGCTTCCGGCGCGAGATGGTGGGGCCGGCGGCGGAAGCCAATCTCACCGCACCTGAAATCGAAGCGGCGCTCGACTACATCCGGGCGCATCCCGCGATCTGGGAGGTGATCCTGACCGGCGGCGATCCGTTCGTGATGAGCCCGCGGCGCATGGACGAGATCACCCGCGCGCTCGGCGCGATCGCGCACGTGAAGATCATCCGCTGGCATACGCGCGTGCCGGTGGTGGCGCCCGAGCGGGTGACGGCCGATCTCGTCGCCGCGCTCTCCTCGTCGCGGAAGACGGTCTACGTGGCACTGCACGCCAACCATCCGCGCGAGCTGACGGCGGCGGCGCGCGGCGCCATCGGCCGCATCGTCGACGCGGGCATTCCCGTCGTCAGCCAGACGGTGCTGCTCCGCGGCGTCAACGACAGTGTGGAGACGCTCGCGGCGCTGATGCGCGCGTTCGTGGAAGCACGCGTGACGCCCTACTATCTCCATCACGGCGACCTCGCGCCGGGCACGGCGCATTTCCGCACGACGCTGGCCGAGGGACAGGCGCTGATGCATGCGCTGCGCCAGCGCGTGTCGGGCCTCGCGATGCCAACCTACGTGCTCGACATCCCGGGCGGGCACGGCAAGGTGCCGATCGGGCCGGTCTATCTCGACGGCGATGTCGTCGCCGATCCGCAGGGCACCCTGCATCGCATCGACGGCGCCTGCGCGCCTTAGGTCGACGCCCCCCGGCCCGCCATGGCGGGACCCCCAGCGCTATATTATTTCCGCTATCACGGTCTCCGAAAAACGCTCTATCACTTTGATATTTATGTCTATTTTATCATCTCTTTATTCTCAACAAGATGGTTGATTGTCTGTCGGCCCGGTGTCAGAGTGTCGCATCGGAAAAGACAGAAGCCAGTGCCCCCGGAAGAAGGGACGACGGCCGCACAACCACAGCGAGGGAGGACGCATTCCATGAACGAGCAGCTCAAACCCGACGTGTTCCACGGTGCCTGTCCGCACGACTGCCCGGACACCTGCTCCATGGATTATCTCGTGAGGGACGGCCGGCTCGTCGAGGTGCGCGGCAAGAGATCCCATCCCATGACGCGCGGCGGCCTCTGCGTGAAGCTCAAGGATTTTCACGACCACCACGCCAACCCGGACCGGCTGCTCTATCCGCTGCGCCGCGCGGGGCCCAAGGGCTCGAAACGCTTCGAGCGCATCACCTGGGACGAGGCCATCGCGGAGATCGGACAGCGCTGGCGCGAGATCATCGCCACCTACGGCAGCCAGTCCATCATGCCCTACAGCTACCTCGGCAACATGGGCCTCGTGCAGGGCATCAACTCGGGCGATCCGTTCTTCAACCGGCTCGGCACGACGGTCAACGAGAAGACCTTCTGCGCGTCCGGCTCCTCGACCGCCTGGCTGCTCACCGTCGGGCCGACCGGCGCGGTCGATCCCGAGAGCTTCGTCCATTCCCGCTACATCGTGATCTGGGCGTGCAACTCGATCTCGACCAACCTGCATCACTGGCCGTTCGTGCTCGAGGCGCAGCGGCGCGGCGCCAAGCTCGTCGTCATCGATTCCTACAGGTCCCGCACGGCCAAGGCCGCCGACTGGCATATCTGTCCGAGGCCCGGCACGGACGGCGCGCTCGCCATGGGCTTCGTCAACGCCATCATCCAGCAGGGTCTCGTCGATCAGGAGTGGGTGGACCGGCACACCTACGGCTATCCCGAGCTCAAGGAGCGCGCGGCGGAGTTCACGCCCGAGTACGTGGCGAAGGTCACCGGCGTCAGCGCGGCCGACATCCAGACGTTCGCCCGCGAGTTCGCGACCGCGCAGCCCTCGGTGATCCGCCTCGGCGTCGCGCTCGAGCGTCATGCCGGCGGCGGCCAGGCGATCCGCGCCGCCTGCGCGCTGCCGGCCCTCGTCGGCTCGTGGCGCCATGTCGGCGGTGGGCTCCTGCAGATGCCGATCTGGGACTTCCCCGTCGACTGGGCCAAGGTCTCGCGGCCGGACTGGATCAGGCCCGGCACGCGCGTCATCAACAATCTCCGCCTCGGCGCGGCGCTCACCGGGGAGATGGATCTCGACCCGCCGATCAAGAGCCTGTTCGTGTTCTGCACCAACCCCGTGATCCAGGCGCCGGAGACGAACAAGATCGTGAGGGGGCTCGAGCGCGAGGACCTGTTCACGGTCGTCGCGGAGCACTTCCTCACCGATACGGCGAAGTATGCCGACATCGTCCTGCCCGCGGCGATGGCGGGCGAGGCCGAGGACATGATGTGGAGCTGGGGGCACCTCTACTTCACGTACAATCAGAAGGCCATCGATCCGCCGGGCGAGTGCCTGCCGACGTCCGAGATGTGGCGCCGCCTCGCCCGCGAGATGGGCTTCGACGATCCCGTCTTCAAAATGTCCGACAGTGAGCTCGCCGCCTATTACATCAACTGGGACGATCCCAAGATGGGCGGCATCGACATGGAGCACTTCCGGACGCACGGCTACTACAAGCTCGACGTCGGCCCGCCGGACACGCGCACCCCGCATGCGGAGGGGAACTTTCCGACGCCCTCGGGCAAGGTCGAGTTCCTGCTTCACGATGCCAAGAACTTCGTCGCCGGCCCCTTCCGTTGCATGTACGAGGGCGACCAGGACGGCTCGCCCGTCGATCCGCTTCCCGGCTACATCCCGAACCGCGAGGCGCCCGAGACGAACCCGGCGCGGGCGAAGCTCTACTCGCTCAACATCATCTCGCCCAAGAGCCACGGGTTCCTGAACTCCTGCTACGCCAACGAGCCGCACAAGATCAGAGGCCAGGGCGAACAGTTCGTGCTCATCTCTCCCGCCGACGCGGAGAAACGCTCGATCCGCGAAGGCGATCCCGTGCGCGTCTACAACGACCGCGGCGACTTCGAGGGCGTGGCCAAGGTCACCGGCGACGTGAACCCCGGCATCGTGGTGGCGACGCTCGGCTACTGGCGCTCGCTCAACCGCTCGGACGGGTCGGTCAACGCGATCTCGTCGCAGGAGTGGGGCGGGCTCGGACGCTGCCCCTCGTTCTCGGACAACCTGGTCGAGGTCGTGCGCGTCAACTGACCCGCACCGCCGGCCATGGCCTCCCCGCAAGGGACAGCCGGCATTCTATCTCTTCGCAAACAGGCCATCGACCGAAGCGCGCCGTTGCGCTTCGGTCTGCAACGCTCCCATCCCGAGAGGGCGACATGGCAGCTTTCACGACGGAATCCGTGCTCTCGGTCAAGCACTGGACCGACACGGTCTTCAGCTTCACGGCCACGCGCAGCCCGAGCCTGCGGTTCGAGAGCGGGCAGTTCGTCATGATCGGGCTCGAGGTCGAAGGCCGTCCGCTCACGCGCGCCTACAGCATCGCGAGCGCCATCTACGACGACTATCTCGAATTCTTCAGCATCAAGGTGCCGGACGGGCCGCTCACCTCGCGTCTGCAGCACATCCGCACAGGCGACCAGATCCTCGTCGGCCGCAAGCCCACCGGAACGCTCGTCATCCACAATCTGAAACCGGGGCGCGTCCTCTATCTGCTCGGCACGGGGACGGGCCTTGCGCCGTTCATGAGCCTGATCCGCGACCCGGAGCTCTACGAGCGCTTCGAGAAGGTCGTGCTCGCGCACGGCTGCCGGCGCGTCTCGGAGCTCGCCTACGGCGACCGCATCATGCTCGAGCTGCCCAAGGACGAGTACCTCGGCGACGCGATCCGCGAAAAGCTCGTCTACAGCCCGACGGTGACGCGCGAGCCGTTCAAGGTCACGGGGCGCATCACGGACCTCATCGAGTCCGATACCTTCTACGACACCCTCACCCTCCCGCCGCTCGACGCCGAGCACGACCGCGTCATGATCTGCGGCGGGCCGGACATGCTCCGCGACCTCAAGGAGTTCTATCTCGCCAGGGGCTTCACCGAAGGCAGCCTCGGCGAGCCCGGCGAGTTCGTGATCGAGAAGGCGTTCGTCGAGAAATAACGCCGCGCATGCGCGGCGATCTCCCTATCCGCCCGTTTGGGACGCTGGCTTGCGTCCCCAGAGGCGGAAGGGGCGCGGCTCGTCCGGAAAGTACTTTCGGAACAGCGCGACGGTCGCCGGCAGGATGACGAGCTGGCCGACGAGCGAGGCGAAGAGGCAGATGGCCGCCAGCTCGCCGAAGAGGCGCAGCGAAGGCAGGTCCGACAGCATCGTCACGCCGAGGCCGAGCGCCAGCACGATGGTCGTCAGAATGACGGCCGGGCCGATGTGGTGCGCGGTCAGCGTCAGCGCTTCGCGCGCGGGGTCTCGAGCGGGGCGGTCCTCCTCGTCGTCCACGCCGAAGCGATCGGCAAGCCCCTCGTCCGCATCGCCGGTGTCATCCGTCGCCCGCGCGGCGATGCGCTGCTCCTCGAGGCGGAAGCGGTTCAGGAAGTGGATGGTGGAATCGATCGCGAGCGAGAACGCGACCGTGATGGCGACAATGGAGGCAAACTGCAGGCCCTGGCCGGTGTGGAAGAGGAGCGCGCCGGTGGCGAAGATCGGGAACAACGACGGCAGGATGCTCGCCACGCCGACCATGACCGAGCGCAGTGCGAATCCCAGGAAGATGAAGACCAGGAAGATGTCGCCGACCAGTCCCCAGGTCAGCTCGTGGATGAGGGTGGCGGAGTTGCGGGCGGCAATGGCCGGCAAGCCGGTGACCGAGATCTCGTAGCCGGGGTGCGCCGCCCTGACCTTGTCGAGCGCGCGGTCGATCGCCTCGACAACGGGCAGGATCTCGCTGGCATCGACGTCCGGCAGGCGCGCCGTGACGAGCACCGCGGTCTCGTCGTCGGTGATGAAGCGGTGCCGCAAGTGCTCGGGCAGGATCTTCACGTAGCGGCGGATGTTGGGAATGCTCGGATCGCCGGCCGCCGCGAGCCAGCGCCGCAGGCTCTCCATCGACCACACGTTGCCGAGGCCGGCCTGCCGTTCGAGGATGTCGTGGGCTTCGGCGATGACGGCGAGGGTGCGCTCCTCGTAGAGCCGGATCGGCGGCGCGCCGCCGGGGCTTGGCGCCGCCTTCCATTCGATCATCACGTGCACGGGATTGGCGCCGGTCAGCTTGCGGTCGAGGCTGCCGGTGGCCGACAGCGCCTGCTCCCGGTCCGGGACCTGGTCGGCGAGGCGATACATCGGCTTCAGGCTGAAGAACGCGTGCCCGGTTGCAACGACCACCGCGAGGCCGAGCACGACGAACGCGAGCGGGTAGGTGCCGACGAACGAGACCACGCGATCGGTGAAGCGCTGCAGGACGCCGACGCCCCCCTCCTCACGCTCGTGCGGGTCGACGGCGGCCGCGGGCTCACGGCGCACGAACAGCGCGGCGAGCGTCGGCACGACGACGGCGACAGCGGTGTAGGAGATAAACACGGCCATCAGCGCCGCAAGGCCGAAGGTGCGGATCAGCGCGGATTCGGCGAACGCGAAGGAGACGAGCGCGATGGCCTGGTTCATGGCCGTCAGCAGGCAGGCGGGCGCCACGTCGCGCACCGCGTTGCGCGCCGCCTCGATGCGGTCGGCACCGGCCAGGATGTCGCGGCGGATCGCAAAAACGAGGTGCATCGAGTCCGAGAAGCCGGACACCAGGATCAGCGGCGTGATGACGTTGATGAAGAGGTTCAGGCGGAAGTCGAGCCCGCCGAGCACGCCCAAGGTCCACAGGATGGCGATGCTCGGGCCGAGCACGGCGATGAGCGTCAGCGACAGGCGGCGGAAGAACAGATAGGCGATCGCGAACCCGACGACGAAGCCCAGACCGTTGTAGACGAGCCGGTCGCGCTCCACCGCGTTGCGGACCTCGAGCTGCATGACGGGGGCGCCGGTCAGCCGGGCCGTCAGCCCGGACCCTTCGAGCGATTGGTCGGCGACCTGCCGGATCTCGCCGATCACGGCCTTGGCCGAGCGCTCCTCGACAATGGCACGGTCGAGCGCGATGACGATCAACGCGAGGTCGCCCTCCTCGGACAGGAACTTGCCCTTGACGATGTCGTTCTGCGTCAGGGCGTGGATCATGTCGGCGTAGGCCGCATTGTCCTCGGGTAGCTCGTCGGGAACGACGGGGGGCGCGTAGCCGTTGGCGTCCGGGACACCGCGCGCCGAAAGCATCGACACCAGTCCGGCGACGCCGTCGGTGAGCTGCAGTTCGATGACGGCGTTGCGGAACGCCTCGAGGCGCTCGCGCGCGAGGAGCGCGCTCCCCTCCACGACCACCAGCACGTCGTACTCGCTCGACGGGAAGCGGCGGTCGATCTCCTCGTACTGGCGGAACTCGGCGGTGTCGGTCCGGAACAGTTCGGACAGGCTGTCGTCCACGCGCAGCCTCGAGACGCCGACGACCGCCAGCACGGTCAGCATGGCGATCACTGCAGCGGCGATCCAGGGTGCCTTGAGCGCCACCAGGCCCAGGCGATCGAGCCCAAGCGAGAAGAGAAACGACCGGCGCGGCGTGTCGGATGTAGCCATGCGTCATTCCGGCCGTGCTGCCGGACGTCCCCGTTATCGGTCCCGCACATCAGATAACGCCACGCCGCCACGACCGTTCGAACGGACCGGAACAGCCGGTCCAGGCGAAGCGCTCCTCACGGCAAACGGAATCGCCCATACGAACGGTGGCACCGGCCCATTTCGCGCGCAAGGGCCGGGCTGCGGCGTCCGCAACGCAATTCCACGGGACCGTTGCGGCCCGGCGCCGCCGCGCCTACCCTGGCCGCGATCCTCAGATCCGGGACAGGACCCGCACATGCCAGATGCCGTGCCCAATCCGGCGGCCCTATCGCTCGACGTGGTCGCCTTCAAATGTCCGCTGCCGGTGCTCAAGGCCCGTAAGGCGCTAGCCGGCCTCGCGCCCGGTGCTCTGCTTGAGGTGCTGGCGAGCGATCCCGGCGCGGCGGAGGACTTCGCCGCCTTCTGCCGGGCCAGCGGACATCGCCTGGTCGGGCAAAGCGCCGCATCCGGCGTGCAGCGGTTTCTGATCCAGAAAGGGGCGGAGGGCGACTGACGCCGCTACGCGCGCGGTCGTCAACGCGTGGCCTTGACACGACCGGAGGCCACCTCGCATAAGAGGCTCCCTGCCCGGCCTCCGTGCCGGGCATGCGCCTGCGTTGTTTCGAAGCCATTCGAATCCGCAGCCGTCCCGGGCGGTTAGCTCAGCGGGAGAGCACACGCTTCACACGCGTGGGGTCACTGGTTCAATCCCAGTACCGCCCACCATGCACTTCGTTCAGATGAAAATTTCCATTTCTTTTCAATTACTTAACTCAAAATTAGGTGCCCGCATTTTTGATCAGCCTGCGGACTACAATACTTTTTGTTCTTCAACCACTTAGCGCGACAAAGCACCATCCATATCGATGTCCGCATAGCGGTAAAAAGCGGTCGTCTGGAACTCACCGATGACCGGCCCCTGTTTGGTCGACGGCAAGGGTTCGCTAAGCTTTAGCACTGCGCTAGGCGCTGTTTCGCCCGGCTTCCAGCACGCGGAAATGGTCGCGTTTGCCGAGCCACGTCATGAGGGCGAGCGCCGGCAACGCGGCGAGCGCCGTAGTGACGAAGAAAGCCGGCCACCCGAGCATTTGCGCCGCAAAGCCGGTGCCGGACGAGAAGAGCGTGCGCCCCGTCGACGCAAATGCCGTGAGTAGCGCGTACTGCGTCGCCGTATGGAGGGGATTGCGGCAGAGAGCCGAGAGATAGGCGACGAAAATCACCGTTCCGATCGCACCGGCGAAATTCTCGACCACGATCGCAACCGTCAACGACCAGAGGTTCGTCGCCTGCGTTCCAAGCCACACGAATACGAGATTGGACAGCATCTGGACGATCGCGGCGATCCAGAGAGAGGTGTGCAAAGACAACGCTCGTGCTACCGCGCCGCCGGCAAATCCGCCGACCAGAAGCGCGGCGAGCCCGACGCCTTTGACGATCGTGGCATATTCGGCCTTGGTGTATCCGAGCGAGAGCACGAAGGGCGCAGTCATGGCGCCGGCTAGCGCATCGCAAAGCTTGAAGAGCACGACGAAGACAAGAATGGCGAGGGCCGCGTCGCGTCTGAAGAACTCGACGAAGGCGCCCTTCGCGGTGTCGAAGAAACGCCTGAGCGGCTCGGCCCGGACGGCCGCGGTCTCGGCACTCGTATCGCCACTGGCGCTACTTGCCGGCTCGCGCGCCATGAGCGTGGCCGCGAGGCCGACGAGCACGAGCAGGGCCGCCACGGCATAGGCGATCGGCCAGATCGCCTCTTTGCCGAGACCCCGCGACTCGAGCCATGCCGAAAAGCCGATCACACCCGCGCCAGAGGCCAGCATGCCCACACGGTAGGCGGCAACGTAGCTCGCCATGCCGGCAGCCTGCTCGTCGGCGGGCAGGCTCTGGATGCGGAATGCGTCGATGACGATGTCCTGCGTCGCGGACACGAAGGCGACAAAGAGCGCGGCAAGCCCGACCATCAGCGGCGCCGACAGTGGGTCGCGCGTGCCGAGAAACACGATCGTACCCATCAGCAGCAATTGGGAGCCGACCAGCCAGCCGCGCCGCCGCCCGAGCCGACGCGAGAGATAGGGAACGTCCCAGGCATCGACGACGGGCGCCCAGAGGAATTTCAAGGTGTAGGGCAGGCCTGCCAGCGTGAGCAGCCCAATGGTGCCAAGGTCGACGCCGCGGTCGGCCATCCACACTCGCAGCGTCTCGCCCGAGAGCGCGAGTGGCAGCCCCGATGAAAAACCCAAGAGGAGGACGATCAGGACGCCGGGGCGAAGATAGACGGAAAGGCCGGCCAGCAGGTTTTTGTCGGTCAGCGTGGGCGCATTCATCGGCAGTGGCTGTTCTTACCAAATACGCACTGAACGATAGACCTCCGGAACTCCTGCCAGGGCTCCAAATTCGCGGGCCTCTCGGGATAGACTCTGTTCGAGAGTAAGACGATCGCCTTCCTGGCGGTGAGGCTGCCTACCATGAAGCATCCGGTAAAGCCACCTTTGGCAAGGATGCTTCCGCAGACGGCGCCGTCGAGCGCTTGATGCGTGGGCCCGTCGCCCCATGCGAGCGCGCTGCGAAAGGGCTTTCCGGGATAGTAGTCGTGCGTCATGAGCTCGATCGCGCGAGCACTGAGGAACGTGCCCCCATCGATGCGCCCTCCGTTAAAGACCATCTCTACCCAGCTCAGGATGTCGGGAACGGTCGAAAAGAGACCCGCCAGGCCTGACTGGATGCCGGACGCGTATGCGACATCCGCCTTCTCATCGTTTGGAATGCCCCAGAGCAGCGTTCCATTGGGGCGGTAGCCCGAGGGAACGATGCGATCTTTGTCCAGCAACGCGGGATCGAGCGTGCTGTCGCGCATGCCGAGCGGCAGGAAGATCCGCCGCTCGGCGAGCGTATCGAGGTCGGCGCCGGCGATCCGCCGTATCAGCTCGCCCAGCAGCATGGCGGTCGCGTCTGTATAGAGATAGGTCTCACCCGGTGCGGCCTTGAGCGAGGCTCCGTAATAGATCTCGAGGAGCTCCGGAAACTTCCAAAGCGTCGTGTCTCCTTGCCAATCATCGATGTAGGGAGACGCGAGCTGAACCGTGTAGCTCATCAGGTGCTCGATCAGCACTCCGCCTTTGCCGTTTTGAGCGTACTCGGGAATGTATGTGCACACGGGCTCCAAAAGGCTGCACCGTCCCTCGTCGATCAGAAGGTGCATCAGCGTCGCGGTGACGACTGTCTTGGTGAGGGAGGCCACGTCATAGATGCTGCACTCGGAAATGGGCTTGTCGCTCTGATATGTCGGCGTTCCGAATGCGCAGACATCCTGACGACTATTGTCCAGCAGGCCCACGACACATCCAGGAAAAATCCTTTTCTTAATCGCCTGGCGTGCTAGTGCCGTTACCTGTTCGCTTATCATCGGCAGCAACCATCCGTGCAACCTCGCCGAGGCGTCAACTGACGCTCGTCTTTAGCTCGGCCCCACGCACACAAAAGCAGACATAAACGAGGCTGTCGCGGACATTTGCTGCCGTGGGCCCATCTGCATCGGCTACGGGATAGGCGGCAACTCGAAGAAGTGGCGGTTCGTCTGACCCTCCCCCTCAACGGGTACCCGAAATAATGTAGACTCCGTTCGTCACCCCA
>NZ_DAITQL010000053.1:0-27026 GCF_036833075.1 Hyphomicrobium sp. | reverse complement strand
TTGCGCTCCTCGGCCCAGAGCCGCATGGCGACGGCGGGAACGAGCAGCAGGTAGAGCCAGGGATGATAGGCGAAGAAGGAATCGAGGTTGGCCTGTCCGCGCTCGAAGAAGCCGCCGATGTAGAAGGCGAAGGCGCCGGTGGCGGCCACGAAGATGGTGAGGAACACGGCCGCCAGGGGCGTTGCGAAGTAGGCGGCGAACTCGCGCTTGGCGATGATGTAGGCGTTTCGGAGCGTATCGCGCATGGGTGAGCTTTCGTCTTCAAGCCTGGGCCGACATGGTGATCTCGCGGAAGACCTCGTCGAGCCTCGCGTGCTCGACGTAGATCTCCTCGACGGGAAGGCTCTCGCGGCGCAGAAGCTCGCCGACAGGGCCCGCCGACGAGACCGGCGTCTTCGGCATCGCGCGCAGGCGGACATGGCCGTCCGCCTTTTCCAAGGTCTCGACGCCGGCGATCTCCGCCATGGCCGAGAGCGCGGCGGCCGCGCGCGCGGCATCGGCCTCCTTGACCTTGATCGAGACCGCACCGTGGTTGCGGGCGCGGCGCAGGAGGTCTTCGGCGGTGCCGTCGGCAACGATGCGGCCCCGGTTGATGATGACGGCGCGCGTGCAGACGGCTTCGACCTCCTCGAGGATGTGCGTCGAGACGATGATCGCCTTATGGGGCGCCATCTCGCGGATCAACTCCCGCACATGATGCTTCTGGTTGGGGTCGAGACCGTCGGTCGGCTCGTCCATGATCAGCACGGGCGGATCGTGGAGGATGGCCTGCGCGAGGCCGACGCGGCGCTTGAAGCCCTTGGAGAGCGTTTCGATGCGCTGATCGACGACGGCGCCGAGCCCGGCGCGTGAAATCGCTGCGGAGACCCGTGCCCCGGCTTGGCGCGCGTCGTAGCCGCGGATCTCGGCGATGAACGACAGGAACGCGCCGGGCGTCATGTCGCCATAGGCGGGCGCGCCCTCGGGCAGATAGCCGAGCTTCGCCTTGGCCGCCTTTGGGCGGCTCTGCACGTCGGCGCCGCAGATCGCTGCCGTTCCCGAGTCCGGCTCGAGGAAGCCGGTGATCATCTTCATGGTCGTGGATTTGCCGGCGCCGTTAGGCCCCAGAAAGCCTAGCACCTCGCCCTTGCCGACGGCGAGCGAGATGCCGTCGACGGCCGCGATGGCGCCGAACGTCTTGCGCAGGTCTTTCGCCTCAATGAGCGGCGTCATCATGGGCCTCCTTCGCGCCGGCCTCGGATGTGCCGTCGCCGCGCTGCAACGCGGATGCGTTCCGATCCCGCCGCCGCGGCGTGGGGTTCGTGCCACCCGGACAGCCGTCGAATTCGAAGGCTCCGGCCTGGCACACGACCCTTGGCGGCGGCGAGCGCGAAAATAAAGAGATGGCATCCCGATTCAAGAGGGGAAGTGACTGATAACGCTCACCTTAAGAAAAGTTCATATTCGCAACCGCGTTTCTCGGGGAGACCCGGCCGCGTGCGCCCGCAGTGGTGCGGGCCGCGCGCGCGGAGGCAAAATCAGCGGGGGTTAACTGCCGTCCGCGCGCTTGTTCATCGGTCATGGATTTGTCATGTGTTGCGAGGCGTTGTCAGAGCGTCCGTGTCCCTTTCAGCCCGGAAAATCGCACGATGGTCGCTTCCTCTTCGGCAGGTTCCGCGCACGCGCTTCCCCCTCCGCTGGATGTCATCCCGGCCGGACGCTGGGCGCCCGGCCGCTCCGATGCATGGTGGACGACGTGGCTTCCGATCGCGATCCTGGCCGCCGTCGTGGCGATCCACTTCGCCGCGCCCGGCTTCTACCGCGAGCATGTGCTGCCCGAGGGATACGGTTTTCTCGAGTTGACCCAGTTCTTGCTTGCGGGCGCTGCCGCGATCCTGTGCTTCCACGCTCTCGGATACGGGGTGGTCAAGGGCAGCCGGCTGCTCTGGGTGCTGGTGCTCCTGTTCGGGCTCGCGGCCTTCTACATCGCGGGCGAAGAGCACAGCTGGGGCCAGCACTTCTTCAACTGGAATACGCCGTCCTACTGGTCGGAGCTCAACCGCCAGCAGGAAACGAACTTGCACAATACCTCGGCGTGGTTCAATCAGCGCCCGAAGCTTGTGTTCGACATCGCGATGTTCATCGGCGGCCTCGTGGTGCCGCTGATCCAGCTCCGGACCGGTCCCTTCCGGCAGCCTCTTGTTCAGCTGCTGACGCCGTCGCTGGCGATTGCGACGCCTGCGCTCATCGCGATCGCGTTCAAGATCGTCGACGACGTGGGCAAAGGCGGGCTCGTCGACAGCTTCTATATCCGGCCGAGCGAGGTGGTGGAGACGTTCCAGTACCTTTACATGTTCTATTACGTGATCGTGCTGAGACGGCGGCTCGGGGCGCTCGATGACGCCGGCGTGACGCACGTCGGGCTTCAATCCGAGGGCGCCAGAGTCTAGGTTGCGTACAACCTAAACTGCGGGGACAGTCGCGATGTCGGGGGGCACGCGGCGGGTGATGCTGCCTCTCTCGCGATAAGGAGTCCCGATGTCGTTCGACTTCTCGTCCCTGATCTGGATCGTCATCATCGTCATGGCGCTGCAGCCCGTGCTCATGGGGCGGTGGTTCGCCATGCGCCGCGAGCAGGCCATCCGGGCCATCGAGAAGGCGCGCGGGACGCGGGTCATCACCATGATCCATCGCCAGGAGCGGCGCAGCCTGTTCGGCTTCTCGGTCGCCCGCCATATCGATCTCGAGGATGCGCAGACGATCATCGCGGCGATCAAGGAGACGCCCGACACGGTGCCCATCGACCTCATCCTGCACACGCCGGGCGGACTCGTGCTCGCGGCGATGCAGATCGCGCGCGCGGTCGAGGCCCATCCGGCGAAAGTGACCGTCTCCGTGCCGGTCTACGCCATGTCGGGCGGCACGCTGATCGCGCTCGCCGCCGACGAAATCGTGCTCGGAGAATTCTCGGTGCTGGGGCCGATCGATCCGCAGATCGTCGGACTGCCGGCCGCGAGCATCGTCAAGGCCCGCGATTCCAAGCCCGTGGCGGACGTCATGGACCTGACGCTGGTGCTCGCCGACGTCAGCGAGAAGGCGCTGGCGCAGGTAAAGCGCGGGGCCGTCGAGATCATGACGCCGCGCATCGACCAGGCTACCGCCGAGGCGCTGGCCGACAAGCTCGCCGGTGGACACTGGACGCACGACTACGCATTGACCGCGAGCGAGGCCAAGTCGCTCGGCCTGCGCGTGACTGTCGGCATGCCGATCGAGGTCATGGAGCTCATGAAGCTCTATCCGCAGCCCGTGCAGCGGTCGGGCGTGGAGTTCCTGCCTGTCGAGCTGCCGCGCCGGCCGCGCATCTGACGGCTGCTCAGCGGATGCGGGGGCGCTTGCCGGTGCCTGTCGTCTGTGTCGCGAGCGTGCGGCTGGCGATCCGGCGCTCATGCAGCGCAAGCCACTTGCGGCAGCTTGCGCGCTCGATCGCGCAGGGTGGCGGGGGAGGAGGCGCCGCTTGCTGGCTGGCGTTCTGCTGCTCCGTGGCCGCGTCGGGATCGAGGTGATCGGGGACTCCGTCACGATCCCCCTCGCACATCTGGATGCGGTCGGCGTTGGGCCCAAACGGCGAATAGTCGCGAACGCGGTATCGCTTTCCGCAAACGGAGATGTTCGGCGGCAGGCGCGTGCGCTCGAACGCGTCGTAGCCGAGCTTGAGATCGCTCCAGAACCCGGTCCATCGGCCGGCGGGGGTGGCGGCGAGGTTGGCCTCGGTCATGCGGAAGGGGAAGACGTGAAGCGGCACGCTCGCCGCACCGTTGCGCAAGGCTGCTGAGACGAGGTCGTAAATCTCGGCGTTGACGGCGTCGGTCATGGCGAAGCAGCCGACGGAACTGCAGCCGCCGTGGACGAGGATGTTCGAGCCGCTGCGTCCGTTGGCGCGGTCGAACAGGTTCGGGTAGCCGACGTTGAGCGAGCGGCGCCAGCGGTCGCCATGGTGCAGCTCGCGCCCGGTGATGGTGTAGAAGCCTTCCGGCGTCTGGCGGTCGCCTTCCCGCAGCTTGGGGCCGAGCGTGCCGGACCAGTAGCAGACGGGATAGGTCGCGAAGCGGACATAAGTGTTGCGCTTCTTGATCCATATCTCGAGCTCGGACTCGGCCTTGAAGATGCGGATCAGCACGGGGGCGCCGAGCGCGAGCCCGGCGGCTGCAAGCCGCGTCAAAGGCTGTGTGGTGTCGGGTGTGCCGGGAAGCGGCAGCGCGAGGCGGCCCGTCTTTGCGGCGCGCGAGCGCTGAAGCCGCTCAGCCGCGGCGCTGTCGGAGGCGGCGGGAGGCGCGGCGGGTGCCGCGCGCGGGACGGCCGTCACCAGGGCGGCGGCCAAGCCCAGGCTCGCAACCAGGCCCACGAAGGGCGCTCCCCCGGCTCTCGACAACGGGTGTCCTCCCGTTTGCGATTGTCACCAGAAGCTGAAGAACGACGGCGCGTAGCGCGGCCGGCGCCGCCGGTCGTTATAGTAGCGGTCGCTCGCGTAATAGTCGCCGTAGTAATAATAGGGATCGTAGCGATAATTCGGCTGCTGGCGCGGACGCTTCTTGATGCCACCCTGCGGCTCGCCGCTGATCAGCACCACGAAATCCGTCGCCTTTCCGGTCTCCTTGCTCAGCTCCTCGTCGGAGATGATGAGGGAGGTCCCCGGCCAGACGTACTCGGAGGCGCGCGCCACGATCTCCGGCGGCAAGGTCACGCGCTCGAGCGCGGCTATGGCCGGACCCAGATCGGTCGGCGGAGGTTGTGTCTCCGTCGCCGCGCGCCGCTTGCGGCTCGTGTGCGGCGTGTCGTCGGTCGCGCCCGCAGGACGCGGGCGCAGGGAGACGACGGTCCAGCGCACGTCATTGCCGTCGCCCTTGTAGTCCATGGCGGTGAAGACGTGCGTGCCGATGGGCTTTTCCGGCTCGGCGATCGAGATCGGCATGTCGAGCACGGGCTCATGGCCCTGGCGCACATAGAGCCGCTGCGCCTTCAGGCTGACGAAGACCGACATGGGGAGCGTCTTGCGCTTGGCCTCGTCCGCGGCGGCGCGCGCCTTCTTCTTGACGGCGTCGGCGACATCGAAGGCCGCGGTCGCGTGCGCGAGCTCGGCTCCGGCCGCCTCGTCGAGGGCCTTGGCGGCGGCGAGCTTCTCGTCCGCCTTCCTCACGGCTTCGGCGGCTTTTGCGGCCGTGCTCTCGGCCGCTTTTCTCGCCTTGTCGGATCTGGCCTCGGCAACGCGTCGGGCCGCGCGCGCGGCCGTTCGATCGGCCTTCTCTTTCGCGCTCTCCGCGCGCTTCACGGCCTTGGTGGTTTTCGCGTGTGCGGCTGCCTTCACGTCCCTGGCTTTCGTGAGCTCGTCCAGCTCGGGGGCGGCGGCATCGGCCTCGATGGCCTTGGCGGCTGCGGCGGACGCCAAGCGATCGAACAGCGACCGGCGCTCGGGCCAGTCCGTGAGGTCGGGCGTGAACGGGCGTCCCGCCGCCTCTTCGTCGGGCGTGTAGGCGATCCGCGTGGTGGCGGGGCCGCCGCCGGCGGCGGTCGGCTTCCACAGGGCGGGATGGTCGATCTCGGACGGCGCCACGTCGTCGCCGGCGACGACGACGCGCGTTCCGATCTTCGACAGACCGAAGATCCTGTCCGCGAAATCGTACGGCAGGCGCACGCAGCCGTGGGATGCGGGATAACCAGGCAGAGCGCCCGCATGCAGCGCGATGCCGGACCAGGTGAGCCGCTGCATGAACGGCATCTCCGCATCGTCGTAGAGGTTCGAGTAGTGATCGCGGTTCTTCTGCAGGATGCTGTAGACGCCGACCGGCGTCTCATAGTCGGTCTGGCCGCTCGAAACGCGGGCGCGGAGCGCGCGGCCCGTGGAATCGTAGACCGAAATGCGCTGGTCGCGGAGCGACACGACCGCGAGCGCCGCGGGGCCGGGGAGCGTGGATGTCTCTTCGGCGCGCCGTTCGCCGGCGTTGGCCTGAGCCTGCGCCGGACGGCCCGCAACCACCGCCGCCGGCAGAAGGACGGACGCCAGGACGAGCGCTGCGGCGAGCTTCGAGATTGATCGGGAACGCATGCACTGACCCACTGAGCTGGAATTTCCCCTCTTGGCGATCCGACTGGATCTTAACGCAAAGTCGCGCTGCGTGTTCCTCGGATGCATGTGATCAGCTTAGCCGCCCGGTGGTTACGGGGAAGCAAAGAAGCGGAGGATAAAGGCGGGGTCGCGGCAAGGCGCTGGGAACTCTGACCGCGGCCGTGGCGTTTTTCCGGACTCGCGGGAAGCGTGCCATGCCACGCCACGACACGAAGCCAGGAGACTGCTCATGCGGGAATACATACAGCGCGAGTACATGGTGTTTCTTGCCGAAGGCGAGGAGGGGATCGGTGCGGTGCACGACGTCAGCGCGCACGATTTCAGCGTCTACATCGAAAACTTCGGCGAGTTTCTCGTCCCGCTCCGGGCGGTCAAATCGGTCCACGACCAGAAGGTCGTTCTCGACCGCGCGCAGGTGAGCAAGAAGCTGCTGCGCGCCGTCCAGCATGCGCATGACGGCGAGGATCCGAGACTTGCGGGCTGAGCGCGTCGCGTCTCCGGACGCGGGTCTTTTCCTGGCCGCGTGCGACGGCAGGGCGACGCTTTCCCATGCGGATCGAGCGCAACAGATCTCGTCTTTCCGAATAGCCGGCTGAGGAACTCCCTTGTCCGCGGGCCCGTTCTCTCTGCAACCGCGGCCGAGCCGCGGAGACAAGGAGGTTCTGTCATGAAGACCTTGATTACAGGGATCGCCCTCGCGGTGCTTTTGAGTGCTGCACCCGCGATTGCCAAGGACACGCGGGCCAAGGCGATGGGGGACGACACCGCCGCGCATTCCGCAACCCTCGACGAGAACGCGAACCGGCACCGCAACGAAGATGGGACATTCCAGGGCAAACCCGTCGTTCAAGGCCCCGCCCACTGGTCGTCCGCCGCGTCCGGCGCCTCGAGCGGAGAATCCGGGTCCGATACGCACAACAGCGCGAAGTACGCCAAATAGACGAGCGAGCCCGCCGTAGCCTCGCGCGGCGGGTTCTTCCTCCGGTTTTTTCGGAGCTGGAGCGGGAGGATTTCGAGAAGAGAGTTGGTAGCGGGAGGCGGACTCGAACCGCCGACCTAAGGATTATGAGACCTTCGCTCTAACCACCTGAGCTATCCCGCCGAAGACCCTGGTCTATAGGAATCGGCAGGCCCCGCGTCAAGCGCCGCCCGCGCCGTCCTGCGTTTTCTGCTCGCCGGGAGAGCGAGCGGGGAGAACCCAAACTATTCGGCCGCGATGGGCTTCCGGTCCTGCTCTGCGTTCTTCTTGAAGCGCATCATGGTGAAGATGCCCCAGGGACGTAGCGCCTTGCGCTCGGTCAGCATGAGGTTGTCGCATCCCATCACCCGCGACTGGTCGAATACCGAGCGCCAGCCGATGATCTCCGCGAAGGGCGCCATGCGCCGCTCGACCCAGCCGCGAACGCCTTCGGTCTGGCTGAAGTGGTTGACGATCAGGACCTCGCCGTCGGGCTTGGTGACGCGAGCCAGTTCGCGCATGACGCGCTCGGGATCCGGCACGACCGTCATGACGAACATGGCCGTCACGATGTCGAACGAGTCGTCCGGGAACTTCAGGTCGCCGGCGTCCATCTCGTGGAGGCCGGTCACATGGTCGAGCCCTTCCTTGGCGACGCGCTCGCGCGCCTTGTCCAGCATATCGGGCGAGAGATCGATGCCGACCACCTCGAGGTGGCGCTCGTAGTCGGCAAGGGCGAGCCCCGTCCCCACGCCCACCTCGAGCACGCGGCCCGTCGCGATGCTGTCGTTGATCACCTGGGCTGCGTGCTTGCGGCCCTCGGTCGAGACGCGACCGAACGTATGGTCGTAGATCGGCGCCCAGCGGCGGTAGGCGGTCTTGACCACATCCTCCTCGATGTGGCCGATGCCGACGATGCGGCCGTTCGCGCGCTCGAGATCCTCCACACGCAAGCGAGGCTTCATCTGGGTCTTGCTGTTTTGCACGCTTTTCTCTCCCACCGAAAGCTTACTGCCCCACCGAAGTGTCTTGCTGCCCATCGACGACGGCCGATCCGGCCTCCGGGGCCTGCTCCCATCGCTGGCCGTCATGCGGGCGATTCCAAATAGGTCATTGTATCGGCCTTCGTGGCCTGTGCAATCCAGCCGCCGCCGAGCACGCGCGCTTCGCCCGAGCCATCCGCATAAAGCACGCACGCCTGTCCCGCGGCCGCGCCGAACTCGCCGTCGCGGAGCGCCACCGTCACGGCCCCGTCGGTACCGATGGAGACCGTTGCCGGCTGCGGAGCCTGCGACGACCTGATCCGAGCGTAAACCTCTGCTCCTCCGCCGGAAACGGCGTCCTCGAGGGCGCCGTCGCCGAGCCAGTTCACGTTTCTAAGAACAAGGGTGCGCGTGCGCAAGAAGTCACGTGGTCCCACCACCACCTCGTTGCGCCCGGCGTCGAGGGAAAGGACGTAGAGGGGCTCGGCGGATGCGATCTTCAAGCCGCGCCGCTGGCCAATCGTGTAATTGACGATGCCCTCGTGGCGGCCGAGGCGGCGCCCGTCGATGTGCACGATGTCGCCGGCCTGGAGTGCGCCCGGCTTCAGGCGCTCGATGACGTCGCTGTAGCGCCCCTGGGGGACGAAGCAGATGTCCTGGCTGTCGGCCTTGTCCGCGACGACGAGGCCGAATTCCTGGGCGAGCGCGCGCACGTCCCCCTTCAGCATGCCGCCGAGAGGAAACCAGAGGTCGGCAAGCTGCGCGTGCGTGGTCGCGAACAGGAAGTAGCTCTGATCGCGGTCGCCGTCGCGGGCGCGGAAGAGCGCGGGCCTGCCGGCCGTGTCGCGTCGCTGGACGTAGTGGCCGGTGGCGAGCAGGTCCGCGCCGAGCTCGCGCGCGGTTCCCAGGAGATCATGGAACTTGATGGTCTGATTGCAGGTCACGCACGGAATGGGCGTCTCGCCCGCGACATAGCTCTCGGCGAACGACTTCATGACCGCGTCCGAGAAGCGCCGCTCGTAGTCGAGAACGTAGTGGGGGATCCCGAGCGTCTGCGCCACGCGGCGGGCATCCTCGACGTCCTGGCCGGCGCAGCAGGCGCCCTTGCGGCCGACGGCGTCGCCGTGATCGTAGAGCTGCAGCGTGATGCCGATGACGTCGTGACCCGCGCGGGCCAGGAGGCCCGCGACCACGGACGAGTCGACCCCGCCGGACATGGCGACGACGACGCGCTTTGTCCTTCCGTCTCCGTTCGGGGTCTCAAGCAATGGCAATGCCACGTGTCGATCTCGTCGCCAGATGACGGCCGGTTGGGCCGGGTGGCCATACAAAGGAAATTGCGCGGCGCAGCACACCGCGCCGCCTCATCGGTCGCGTATGATAAAGGGCAGATCCTCCCGTATGCAAGTCGGCAGCCCGCCGCCGGGGGCGCAATCCCCGTTCCAGTGCGTAATGCACGTCAACCATACCGCAGGAGGATGGGTTATTTTGCACAGTGTTTTATAGTATGTTCACTCAATGGCTTAGGCTATGTTTAAGAGACATAGGTTAGGTTTAAGGCTGGTCAGTAGCAGTATCGAGTATCATGACCGAACATCAGATGAGAGCGCGTGTGCGCTACGTCATCGGCCCCGATGGGAGTCCGCTGACAGTTGCCGATCTCCCGCCCCGGGATACGAAACGCTGGGTCATCCGCCGCAAGGCGGAGGTCGTGGCGGCCGTGCGCGGGGGGCTTATCAGCATCGAGGAAGCCTGCGAGCGCTACAAGCTCACCGTGGACGAATTCCTGTCCTGGCAGCGCTCGATCGACAAGCATGGCCTTCCGGGGCTCAGGGCGACGCGGATCCAGGACTACCGGAGCTGAGCCCGGTCGTCGCTTCGTGTCGTGACAGGCACCGACCCCGCGTCGGGGCCGGGCGCGGCGCGTGAGGCAAGCCGTTGCAGCCGGGCGGGCGTCCGGTTGCTACGGCGTTTTCTTTTTCCCCGTCGTCTTCGCCGGATCGGCGGGGACCCCTTGCTCCGCGGACCAGCCGGCGGTGACGGGGTCTTCGCAGACCGGCTCGTCATCGCGCGCCCAGCGTTTGACATCGAGCCTCATGCGCGTGGCCAGAGGCTCCTGCATGCGGGCGTTCTCGATCTCGATCCTCGTCCCGCCCTCTGAGGGCGCGAAGACGACACGATAAGCCCTGAGCGCACGAGGATCGGCCGCGGCCGAGTCGCGGGTCATGATCTTGATCTCGGATGCGCCGCCCTTCGAGGCAGGCTCCGCTTCGGCATGGTAGATGTAGGCGGCCTTCAGCGGGCCGGACGCGCCGAACCAGCAGGTGAGGGCGCCCCGGGCAACGCGCGTATAGACCTCGGTGGGTGTGCCTGCAACCAGCTCCTCCGGCAGCAGGCCTCCTCCCTGCAGTGCCGTCGCGGGTCCCGGAACGCCCGCATCGGTGCCGGCAACAGCTGTCGTCTCGGGGGCAGGGATATCCAGCGTGGGGAGAGACGTCGTGCCAGAGCATCCGGCGCCGGCCGCGGCGACCGCCAGCGCGGCAAGAATGAACGGGCGGTGCTTCCGTCTCATGTGTCCCGTGTCCGGCGCGGGGCCAGCGAGCCTCGTCGGGCTCGGCACGCGGCGAACTCCCTGACCTTGCTGCTCCGGAGGCGGATGCGCCCCCGCTGTCGAGCGATTGGCACGGGAAAGGGGCGAGCGCAAGTCGTTGCGCCGCTCGGCCGGGGGCGGCCGGAGAGGCTTCGGGGACGGCGGCTCAGCGAAGGGCGAACCCGGCCGGGCGATCGTGACGGCGGCGGGAAGAGCGCACGGCGTCGCGCGAGGTCTGGTCCGAGGCCGCGCGCTCGAGCTGCTGCTTGGCGTCGTCGACCTCCTGCTGGGCGGCCTCAAGCTTCGCGCGGAGCCCGGCGATCGACGCACGCAGGTTGTCGCGGCGCAGGGCTGCCGACTTGGCGAAGGTCGAATAGGCGAAGTGCCTGACGTCCTTGATCCCGGTACGGTCCTCCTCGGCCTGGATCTGACGATCGAGATCGGACGCAATGGTCTCAAACTCGCGGATCATAAGCTCGAGATCGGAGACTTTGCGGGCCTTTTCGTCCACTTCGAAGCGCTTCAGCCTCAGCGCTGTTTCCCTTGCCTTCATCGTCCGTACCCCTACTCAACCAACACTCGGTTCCGGCCACTCAAGAAGCGTGCCATCCCATGCTTCGGGAAGGCGGGCTCCCGTGTCCCGGCCTGCCGACCCGGCCAAACGGCGGCTCGGGCGTCACGGCAGGTCCCGCGCTCTTCAATGTTTACCCTGCCCTACTCGTATTAAGTTGCGGTAAAGCAACGCATTGGCTATTCTTGCTAAGTTTTTGCGTTGCCCCGCAATTGTAGTTGTTTTCCGGGTCTAGGGCTAGCGGGCGAATTCTGTTACCTCTTGATTCGTGTCGGTCCGCGCCGGACTGCCGTCCGGGACCGGCCACGCGAAGGGGGAAGGTCCGCATATCCAGTCTAGGCTCGGGGCGCGCTCCTGCTGTTCGGGGTGCGAGGCGTGTTTCTGTCGTCTGCGCGTGGACCAAAACGTGCCGTTCCTGCGTTGGCACGTTCCAAAACGGAAATTAGGATTTGTTAACCTCTGATCGTTACTTTTGTCATGAGAGTTCGGACTCGGTTGTCCAAGCGGCGGTAGCGTTCTTTTAACTCAACGACGCGCCTTGTGACGGGGCAAGGAAAAGGGAATGAGCATGCGGGTCCTTCTGATCGAGGACGATAGCGCAACGGCGCAAAGCATCGAGCTGATGCTCCAGTCCGAGGGTTTCAATTGCTACACCACGGATCTCGGCGAAGAGGGCGTGGATCTCGGCAAGCTCTACGACTACGACATCATTCTGCTCGACCTCAATCTGCCGGACATGAGCGGCTATGAGGTCTTGAAGATGCTTCGCGTGGCGAAGGTCCAGACGCCGATCCTGATCCTGTCGGGACTTGCTCAGATCGAGGACAAAGTGCGCGGCCTCGGGTTCGGCGCCGACGACTACATGACGAAGCCGTTTCACAAGGATGAGCTCGTCGCACGCATTCACGCCATCGTGCGTCGCTCGAAAGGGCACGCACAGTCGGTCATCGAGACGGGCGACCTCAGGGTCAACCTCGATACCAAGACGGTTGAGGTCAACGGGCAGCGCGTCCACCTCACCGGCAAAGAGTACCAGATGCTCGAGCTGCTCTCGCTGCGCAAGGGCACGACGCTCACCAAGGAGATGTTCCTCAATCATCTCTACGGCGGCATGGACGAGCCGGAACTCAAGATCATCGACGTGTTCATTTGCAAGCTGCGCAAGAAGCTGCAGGTGGCGACCGGCGGGCAGCACTACATCGAGACCGTCTGGGGCCGCGGCTACGTGCTGCGCAACCCGGGCGAGGACAGCAGCGCCGCGGCCTGACGCGCGGCGCGCCGCGATCCAAGAAGCGAAATTTTGGGCGGGATCCGGCTTGGGTCCCGCTTTTTTTTGTCGGGATCGGGCGCCTGATGGCTTTTTTCGGCTTTCATGCCTTTGCAGTCGCATTTCCGCGACTTTCGCGCCTCATTTCGGACTCCGAACTGGTCTTTTCTTCGCCATAGTCGGGGCGCCGTTTTTTGCCGGGTGGGAGCATATCGGTTTTTCCGTCGGCGCCATTAACGGTGGGGAACTTCAATGGCGATTTCCTTCACAAGGATCGTGGAGGCGTCCGCACTCCGCGTCGGAGAGGTGTGCGGCGGAGTGGGGCGCGGCGGGGGCTGCTGCAATGCGTGCGGCTGTGGTCGCTCGGCGGGCCATGGCCATGGCCGGTAGCGGCGGCCACTCTGCGTCCGTCGGTCGGCGGACCATATGGCGCCCGAAGAGCCTACAGCGCGAGGCTGTCGTGCGCGGAGCCGCTGCGCTCGGGCTTGCGGCCGTTCTCGTGGCGGTTGCGCCGATCGATGCCGGCTTGGCTGCCTCATCGAGCAACCAGTACAATTCGCGCTACAACTCCTCAGCTTTTTGGGCGGCGATCCGCAAGCAGCAGGCTGAAATGGAACGCCGTGCCAAGGAGCAGGCGCGCCAGCAGCAGCAAGCCGTGCGCTCCATGAACAAGGCCAACGCGCAGCAATCCAACACGCGCGACGGGAAGCGCTCCCGGAAGAACGGCGACGATCCGGCGGATCAGGACGACGATGCGTCCGATACGGAGCTGACCGACGCCGAGCGGAGCGTGCGCGACATCGCCAAGATACGCCAGCACGAGCTCGAGCGTGTTCAGCGCGACCACGAGCAGATGGTGCACAAGGAGCAGGTGCGGGCCGAGCGCATTCGGGAGCGGATGCTTCGCAAGCGCGAGCAGGATCTCGCCAGGGCGGCGAAGGCGCGGGCGGCGGCGAAGCCTCCGCCGGGGTCTCCACTGGCCGTCGCCGCGCAGGAAAATCCGGCCGATACCGTGACCCGCCTGCCCAGGCCGCTCGACGGCTTACGTGTCCCGGCCTCCCATCTGGGGATGAGCCGCAACGCGCTCAAGCGGGGAGCCGACCAGCCGGAGGGAGAGCCGGGCCGGGGTGCGGACGGCGATAGGGATACTGGCCAGGGCCGGGGCGATGGTGGCGGCACCCGTACGGCCATGCAGGCGCCGGTCGACCCGCGTACCTTCCCGGGACGGGATCTCGGCGCCGAGATGCCGGCCAAGATGTTCGTCGACGAGCGCAAGGACGAGCTCATCATCTCGGACATCTCGCCTGTCGATCTCGAGACGGCGAGGACGCACGGCTTCATCGTCAGCGATCCGGTCGAGCTCAAGGGGGCCGGCACCAATGTCCGCCGTCTGCGCGCGCCTGGCGGCTTTACGCGCGACGAGGCGGAGCGGGAGCTCCACAAGGTGCTGCCCTTCCTGCCCTCGACGCCCAACCACGCCTACACGATCTTCATGGGGACGCTCGGCGAGACCGAAGGGGCCAGCGCGCTGCCTGGGCTCGACCCGCGCAAGATCAGCCCAGCCTCGGCCAACCCGTGCCCGGCGCAGACCTGCTTCGGCGGCTCTCTCATCAAGTGGAACCCGTCTCTGGGCTCCTGTACGAAAGATGTCCGGATCGGGGTGATCGACACCTCGTTCGACGTCCGCCATCCGGCGTTCCGGTCGCTCAAGTCCGTTCAGGGCGAGTTCCTGGGCGGCGAGCGACCCTCGCCTTACGACTGGCATGGCACGGCCGTTCTTTCGCTGCTCGCCGGGAACCCCCAGAGCGGGACGCCGGGGCTGGTGCCCGACGCCACGTTCCTGCTCGCAAGCGCGTTCCGCAGCGACGTCAACGGCAACGCGTCGACCGATACGGTGCGCCTGCTTTCGGCGCTTGACTGGCTCGACCAGCTCGATGTCCACATCGTCAACATGAGCTTCTCGGGTCCGCAGGACGGCGCCGTGGGTGCCGCCATCGAGCGCATGAGCAAGAAGGGCGTGGTGTTCATTGCGGCCGCCGGCAACATGGGGCCGACCGCCGCGCCGAGCTATCCGGCTGCCTATCCGCACGTGATCGCGGTCACCGCCGTCAACCGCGACGGCATGAACTACAAGAGCGCCAACCGCGGCTCCTACATCGACGTGTCGGCACCGGGCGTCGATGTCCTGACGGCGCTGCCCGACGCGAAGCAGGGCTACCGGACCGGCACGTCATTCGCGGTGCCGTTCGTGACGGCGATCCTGGCGGCGAACATCGGCGGCGTTCGCTCCGCAGAGACGGAGCAGGATCTCCTCAGGCACGTGTCGACGCGCGATCTCGGTCCGCCCGGCCCGGACCCCATCTACGGGGCAGGGCTCGCGATGGCGCCGCAGCGATGCTCGCGCAGGGGCGCGCCGGTCGCGAACGGCACGCCTCCGTCCGACGCCTGGGCGTCCCGGACGACGCTGATCAAGGCCGGCGAGGACCTCGCGCCTTAGACTGCTGTTAACTCACAAGCCGGTCGTCGAGCTTACTCGGCCGGAGTGGCGGCCGGCTGAGCACCGGGCTCGGCCGCGGCGTGGCGCGAGGCGCCGATCAGGCTCAGGACCGTCGGCACGACGAAGAGCGTCAACAGCGTGCCGAGGCTCATGCCGCCGACGATGACCCAGCCGATCTGCTGGCGGCTTTCCGCGCCCGCTCCCATGGCGAGGGCGAGCGGCACGGCGCCGAGAACCATGGCGCCCGTGGTCATCAGGATCGGACGCAGGCGCAGGCTCGCCGCCTCGACGACGGCGTCCATCCGCGTCTTCCCGTCGGCCTCGAGCTGGTTGGCGAACTCGACGATCAGGATGCCGTGCTTGGTGATGAGGCCGACCAGCGTTACGAGGCCGATCTGCGAATAGACGTTGAGCGAGCCGCCGACGAGATAGAGTGTCCCGAGCGCGCCGCACATGGAGAGCGGCACCGTCAGCAGGATGATCAGCGGGTCGCGGAAGCTCTCGAACTGCGCCGCGAGCACGAGATAGATGAACGCGAGGGCGAGCACGAACACCAGGGCAAGGCTCTGGCTCGACGCGCGGTAGTCGCGGCTCTGGCCGTTGACGTCGGTCTGGATGTCCGGCGGCAGCACCTGGTCGACGGTGCGCTCGATGTGGTCCAGCACCTCCCCCAGGGCATAGCCCGGCGCGATGGTGCCGGAGACGGTGACGGCGCGAAGCTGGTTGAAGCGCTTCAGCTCCTTGGGCGCCACGCTCTCGACCACTTTGACGATGTTGGAGAGCTGGACCATCTCGCCCGAGGGCGAGCGCAGGAAGATGGTGTCGAGTGCGGCCGGCGTCGAGCGGTCCGGAATGTCGAGCTGCACCATCACGTCGTACTGCTCGCCGTTCATCTCGAAGCGCGTCACCTGGCGGCCGCCGAGGAGCGTCTCGAGCGTGCGGCCGACGACGTTCACATCGAGACGCAGGTCCGACACCTTGGCGCGGTCCATCTCGATGCGGAACTCGGGCGTGTTGAGCTTGAGGTCGGTCTCCAGGCTTTCGAGCCCGGGATAGCCTTCCAGGGCCGCGAGGAGCGTGTCCGAGAGCTTCTCCAACTCCTCGTAGGTGCCGGACGACTGCACGACGAACTCGACGGGCTTCGAGGAGCCACGCTGCCCGAACGCGTTCGGATTGGGCGCGAACGCGAAGACGCCGGCGATGCGGCGCACCTTGGGGCTGATTTCGCGCGTGATCTCCTGCTGCGTGCGCGTGCGTTCGCTCCAGTCCTTCAGCGGCGCGAAGATCAGGAAGCCCGAGACTTCCGGGTTGCCGTTGATGACGAGGCGCGAGGCGATCTCGGGCACGTCGGCGAGAATGGCGTCGGCCTCGGCGCTGTAGCGGCTGGTGTAGGCGAGCGTCGCGCCTTCAGGGCCGGTGCCGCGCACGCGGATCACGCCACGGTCCTCGACGGGGGCGAGCTCGGACTTGAGGTTCTGGAAGAAATAGACGCTGGATCCTGCGACCGCGATGGCGAAGAGAAGCACGGCCGGGCGGTGGCGGAGGGAGAGCTGGAGAAGCCGCCGGTAGCCCCGCTCGAGACCCTTCAGCAGCCCTTCGATGGCGAGGAAGAGCCGTCCCGGCGCCGGATTGTGGCGCAGGAGGCGCGCGCACATCATTGGCGTCAGGGTGAGGGCGACGAAGCCCGAAATGATGACCGCGCCGGCCAGCGTCAGTGCGAACTCGAGGAAGAGCCGCCCCGTCTTGCCCGGCGCGAAGGCGATGGGCGCGTAGACGGCCGCGAGCGTCAGCGTCATCGCGATGACGGCGAAGCCGATCTCGCGGGTGCCCTTCAAGGCGGCGTCGATCGGCCTCATGCCGTGCTCGATGTGGCGGTAGATGTTCTCCAGGACGACGATGGCGTCGTCGACGACGAGGCCGATGGCGAGCACCATGGCGAGCAGCGTCAGCGTGTTGACGCTGAAGCCGAAGGCGAGCATCAGCGTGAACGTGGCAATGAGCGAGATCGGGATGGTGACGATCGGGATGAGGGAGGCGCGGGGCGAGCGCAGGAAGAAGATGATGACGAGGACCACCAGAAGGATGGCCTCGCCGATGGTGCGGTAGACGGCCTCGATCGAGCGCTCGATGAAGATCGAGTCGTCGTTGGCGACGTGCGCCTGCATGCCGTTCGGCATGGACTGGTTGATGCGCGGCAGCAGCGCGCGCACGGCCTTCGACACGTCGAGGGGGTTGGCGACGGCCTGCTTGATGACGCCGACGGCGATGGCGGTGCCGCCCTCGAAGCGGCTCTCGCGCCGCTCGTCGAAGGCGCCGAGCTCGACGCGCGCCACCTCTCCGAGCTTCACCTGATGGTTGCCGGAGACCTTGATGACGATGTTGCGGAACTCCTCGGGCGTCACGAGGCCGGTGCGCGACAGCACGCTGAACTCGCGGTTGGCGCTTTCGATGCGGCCCGAGGGAAGCTCGACGTTCTGGGCCCGGAGCGCGCTTTCGATGTCCTGGACGGTGAGGGCGAAGGCGGCGAGGCGCTCCCGGTCGATCCAGATGCGCATGGCGTAGCGGCGCTCGCCGTAGATGGTGACATCGGCGACGCCGTTCAGGTTCTTCAACTGATCGATGACGAAGCGGTCGATATAGTCGGTGATCTCCAGCGGGGAGAGCACGGGGCTGTTGAAGACCAGCAGCATGATCGGCTGGGCATCGGCTTCCACCTTGGCGATGATCGGCTCGTCGATCTCGTCGGGAAGGCGGCCGCGCACGCGCGAGACGCGGTCGCGCACGTCGCTGGCGGCCACGTCCTGGTTGACGTCGGGGCGGAAGCGGACGCTGATGCGGCTCTGCTCGGAACGGCTTTGCGAGTCGATCACGTCGATGCCGGGGATGCCGGCGATGGAGCCCTCGAGGATCTGCGTGACCTGCGATTCGATGATCTTGGCGGAGGCGCCGGGATAGCGCGTCTGCACCGAGACGACCGGCTCGTCGACGTTCGGGTATTCGCGGACGGTCAGGCGCATGTAGGACACGACGCCGAGCAGCACGATGACGAGGCTCAGAACGGTGGCAAACACCGGCCGGCGGATGCAGAGCTCGGAGAGGCCCATCAGGTCCCCCGCGCGCCGGAGCCGGAGCCGGCTACGATCTCGACCGGGCTGCCGTCTTTCAGCTTCTGCTGGCCGGCGGTGACGACCATCGCCTCCTCGGAGAGCCCGTCCAGAATCTCGACCAGGCCCGTACTGCGGCTGCCGAGCGTCACCTTGACCTCGACGGCCTGGCCGTCCCTCACGAGGTAGACGATCTTGTCGCCGCCGCGCGGCACGATGGCTGCCTCGGGCACGACGAGCACGTTGCGCTTCACCTGGCCCTTGACGCGGATGCGCGCGAAAAGGCCCGGGCGGAGCACGAGGTCCGGGTTTTCGAGGCGGGCGCGAATGTTGAGCGCGCGGCCGTTGACGTCGATGTGCGGGTCGATGGCATAGATAGTGCCGATGAACGTCCGGCCCGGCAGCGCATCGACGGAGAGCTCGACGGTCTGGCCCGTTCTGACCTGCGCCAGGTAGAGCTCGGGCAGCTTGAAGTCGATCTTCAGGGTGTCGATCTTCTCGAGATTGACGATGGCGGCGCCGGCTTCGACATAAGCGCCGGGCGAGACCTTGCGGATGCCGGCGATGCCGTCGAAGGGCGCGCGGATCGTATGCTTGTCGAGACGCACCCTGGCAAGCTCGAGGGCCGCGCGGGTCGTCTCGGCATTGGTCGAGGCTTCATCGCGGGCGCGCTCGGTGACGTTCCCGGAGCGCGCGAGCGAGTTGGCGCGGCCGAGGTTGCCGATTGCAAGATTGTAGCGGGCCTGCGCGTCAGCCACCTCGGCGTTGGCGAGGGCGCTGTCGAGCTGCACCATCACGTCTCCCCTGCCGACGGGGGCTCCCTCGGAGAGCGGAATGGCGGTGATGCGTCCCGCGATCTCGGAGGTGATCTGCACGCCCTCGTCCGACTGCAGCGTGCCGATGGCGCGCAAGTCCTCGGTCGACGTGGCCGCGACTGCGGTGGCGGCTTCCACCGCGATGCTCGCCGCGCGGTTTCTTTCAGCCGATCGGTCCTTGGCGATCTCTGCGCGCCGCGCCGCGACCGGATGCGCGTCGGCGGGCGGGGCTTGCGTCAGCAGGGCGAGATCGCCGCTCCTTATGGCCTCCCAGATCCGCCCGTCGGTCGCATAGAACGCGCCGCCGCCCGCGAGGGCGAGGAGGGCGCAGGCGATCCAGACTTTCAGCATCTCGGGCACCTATCCAGGACGGTCCGTCAGCGGGGCGATATCGAGCGAGGTTCATCGGGCTCAAGCAGGCGGCGCGTCATCCATGCCGCCGGATGTCAGGTCGAACTCTCGGGCCTGCTCCTTGGGCCGTCCGCTCTTCCCCAAACGGAACGCATCTGCCCTTGGAAACCCGTCGAAAATCCCGGTGCCGCGTCGGAGAACCGACCTTTTTCAAGCTTACGCCCGAAATGTGGCAGGAGCTACCGGGCAATCCCCCTCTCCGGGACGGAGATCAGGCCCCGGGCGAAGCGCCCGGGCGACGGCGCGGGCGCGCCTTCCGGGTGGTCTCGGCGGACCTTCGCCGCAGGGGGGCTGAGCTGTCTTGCCGCGCTGTCGCCGGCGGTGTTTCGTCGAGCCGCGTCCGCGCCGGTGGCGCCAGCCTGCTCACGGGCGAGGCCTCGCCGTCCGCGGTCATCGGTCCGGGGATCGGCCCGTGGAACGGCGGCACATCGCGCGAGGCCGCCCTGGCGAGGACGGGCTGCAGCTCGGCGTCGAGCGTCGCAAGGGGAACCACCGGCGCCTTGGCGACGAGGTGGACGACCTTGAAGCCCTTGGCCTTGAGGCCGGCGAGAATCGCCGGCAGGGCCTTCGCGGTCGGCCGCTTGAGATCGTGGAACAGGAGGATGCCGCCCTTTTGCGCGACCGCGAGCTTCAGGGTGCGCTCGGCGATGCGCTGGGGGCTCGAGATGAAACTGTCGTTCGAGATGACGTCGACCGTGAAGCTCGCGATGCTGCGCGACTGGAAATACGTCAGGAGGGCGTCGCTGTCGTTGAGGCCCGGGTAGCGGAAGAAGGGCGCGATGCCGGTCGCGGCGGCGAGCGAGACGGCGGCGAAGCCGCGCTCGATCTCGTCCTTGGCCTTCTCGATGTCCATGCGGGCAAGGTTGTTGGGGTGCGACCACGTGTGCGTGCCGACCGTGTGGCCGCGCGCCAACACCTCCTTGGTCATGGCCGGATAGGAGAGCGCCATCTCACCCACCGAGAAGAACGTCGCCTTGGTGCAGAACCGATCGAGCGTGTCGAGAATGGGACCCGTGACCCTCGGCACGGGGCCGTCGTCGAAGGTCAGTACGACCTCGTTCTCGGCAAGGAAGCGCGGCTCCTTCTCGCGCCGGGTCGCGGAGCCGAAGATCGGGCCGCCCGACGTGTCGATCTCGATGACGCGGGAGACGCCGAGCGCCTTCTCCGGGTTCGGGCATTCGCCGGCTGCGGCTCCCGATGCAAACGCAACCAGCACACCGATCGTCGCTGCGGCCCCAATTTTTCTCATCGCGGGACTCGGGTTGCGGCGGCAGGGCCTACTGGTGACCGAACGCCTTGAGCTGCCAGGGATCGTTCGAGGGATTGGCCCAGTCGAACGGCTTCGCCGGTTGCGCGCCGTTGCGCACGGGCTTCTTCGGTGCGGGCGCTGCGGCGGGCGGTGCGTCGGGTGCGCCCGAGACGGGCCAGGTGGCGGCGCGCTCGGCGAGAGGCGAGCTGGCGGCTGCGACCGATTTGGCCTTCAGAGCCTTCTCGGCGATAGCGTCGTATTCCGGAAGCGTGATGGGGGCGTCCTTGGCGACCATGTGCACGACCTTGAAGCCGCGCGCCTTGAGCTCCTCGAGCAGGCTCGAGAGCGCGCCGGCCGTCGACGGCTGGATGTCGTGGAACAGCAGGATGCCCTTTTTGCTGTGCTCGAGCTGGGCGAGCACGTTGCGCAGCACGACGCCGGGGCTCTTGGTGCGGAAATCCTTGGAATCGACGTGGATGCCGAAGGTGCCGACGCCGCGGCTGCGGATGTAGTCGCGCGTGGACTTGCTGTGGGCGAGGTAGGGGAAGCGGAAGAAGGGGGCGATCGGCGTGCCGGCGGCGGCGGCCACGGCGGAGAACCCGAGCTCGAATTCGCGCTTCATGGCAGCGGCGCTCAAGGTGGCCAGGTTCTTGTGCGACCAGGTGTGCGTGCCGATGGTATGGCCGCGCCGCGCCACTTCCCGGAGGGTCGCCGGGTCGGAGATCGCCATGCGGCCGACCGAGAAGAAGGTCGCCTTGACGCACTGCTCGTCGAGGGCGTCGAGGATCGGCAGCGTATAGCGGCGCATGGGGCCGTCGTCGAAGGTCAGCACGACCTCGCCGGGCTCCAGGAACTTGGGCTCCGTCTTGTGGTACTGCTCGCCGAACTCGGGACCCGTCGTCGTGTCGATCTCGACCACGCGGGAGACGCCGAGAACGTCCGCCCCGGCGCCACAATGGGCCGCGGACTTGAGCCCGATCTCGGCGCCAGCCGCGGGGCTTACCGTAGGCGAGCGCCAGCCCTGGCCGAGAGCCGAGGACGGGTCGGGCGCATGGACGCCGGTGCCCGTTTCCGCGCGCGCCGCATCGGTGGCCGCTGCGGCCCCGACGCTCAGGATCATCGCTGCGCCCAAGGCCAGCCAAGTGCACCGACTGGCGCTCATTCGGTCGTCTCCTCTGCCGCCCTCGAGGTATGCGCCTCGGGGACGGGCCCTCTGTCATCGAAGCTCGTCATTGAAGCACGGTTCGTAAAAGAGTTTGTAACTAAAATGCAACCCCGCTTGCGGGCCTGCTTTTTTTGCCGGAACGCAGTGTCGCAGATATGACGGCTGTGCTAGGCCGTGGCGCAAAAGGGCTCCCGGTCTCGCGTCAGGCGGGGCGGCCGTTTTGGCGGACGACGGGCCGGCGCGCGGCCCGATTTTGCGCTTCTTGGAGCTTCGATGACAGGCTTGGACGAGCATCCGCCGGCTCCGGAAGCCGACGCCATCAGCGTGGCCGATCTCGTGCGCGATGTCGCGATCGCGTTGCACGACGGAGACAGTGCCACAGCAGCCAATCTCGTCATCGGCCTGCACCCCCGCGACCTCGCCGACGTCATAGAACTCCTGTCGCCCGAGCATCGCGTCGCCCTCATCCACGCGCTGGGACCGGCCTTCAACTACGATGTGCTGTCGGAGATCGACGAGGCGGTTCGCGACCAGCTCTCGGAGGCTTTGCCCAACGAGCTCCTGGCCAAGGCCGTCACCGAGCTTGACACGGACGACGCGGCCTACCTGATCGAGAACCTCGAGGAAGAGGACCGCGAGGAGATCCTCGCGCAGTTGCCCAAGGGCGAGCGCGCAGCCCTCGAGCGTCAGCTCGAATATCCGGAGGATTCCGCCGGCCGCCTCATGCAGAGCGACTTCGTCGCCGTGGCGCCCTATTGGACCGTCGGCCAGGTCATCGAGCATGCGCGCGAGACGGACGACCTGCCCGAGACCTTCTCCGAGATCTTTGTCGTCGATCCCGCGTTTCGCGTCGTGGGCAGCGTCGACCTTTCGCGGCTTTTGCGCACAAAAAAGGACGTGCCGGTCTCGGACATCATGGAGGCCGATCTCGATACGGTGCTGGCGACGGCGGACCAGGAGGAAGTGGCGCGCCAGTTCGAGCGCTACAACCTCATCAGCGCGCCGGTCATCGACGAGCACGGCAAGCTCGTGGGCGTGATCACCGTCGACGACGTGGTGGAGGTGATCCAGGACGAGGCCGACGAGGACATGAGGGCGCTCGGCGGCGTCGGCGACGAAAGCATCGGCGACAGCGTCGTTCAGACGGCGAAAAGCCGCGTGCCCTGGCTGATCGTCAACCTCGGGACGGCGGTGCTGGCATCGTTCGTCATCAAGATATTCGATGCGACCATCGAGCAGATGGTGGCGCTCGCCGTGCTGATGCCGGTAGTCGCCTCGATCGGCGGCAACGCCGGGACGCAGACCATGACCGTCACCGTGCGCGCGCTCGCGACCAACAAGCTCGGCGCCGCCAACGCGCCGCGGATCATCTCGCGCGAAACCATGGTGGGACTTCTGAACGGGCTCGTGCTGTCGGCTATCATGGCGCTCATCGTCTTCCTGTGGTTCGGCTCGAGCCGGCTCGGGGCGGTGATCGGAACGGCCATGATCGTCAACCTCCTGGCGGCGGCGCTGGCCGGAATTCTCATTCCGCTGGCGCTCGACAGGCTCAAGCTCGACCCTGCGCCCGCGTCCGGCGTGTTCGTCTCGATGATCACCGACTGCGTGGGGTTCTTCGCGTTCCTGGGGCTTGCTTCGCTCATTCTGTTCTGAGCCCCCCGCCCACATGACACTTTGATGGCGGCGGGTCGAATTTTGTCGCTTGCGGGCGGGCCGGCGGGCGTGATTATCACGGAGAGAGAAGGGTCAAGCCAAAAAAGCCGGTCGCCATGGATCAAGACAAGCGCGTCAAGCACCTGCGCCAAATCCTGCTGTGGCCGGTCTATCTCCTGCCCCTCGATGAAAGCGCGCCGCTGCAGGACCATTGGGAGCAGCTCGAGACGCCGGGCCCCGATAATCCCTGGCGCGAGGTGGACGACGAGTTTGGGGACCCGCAGGAGTTCCAGACGCGCCACTACAACGAGTTCGTGACGTTCCTGCCGCCGGTGCAGCGCTTTCTCTACGGCCAGGGGCTCGGGCGCTCGGTGCGCAAGGTCTACGGCGAGAGCCCGATCCGCGTCATGCGCCGCACGGACATCGCGGCCGCGCGCGTGACCCTCGACAAGGGCGGGGCACCGATCACGCTCAACATCGCCCACATCGATCTCTATTTCTTCTACGACATCGACATCGCCATCCTGGCGCTCGAGGTCTGGACCGACGACATCACGCTCTCCGCGGCCCAGAGCGTGATGTTCCGTTTCGGGCGCGCCTATCCGGCCTACTGGGAGGAGGGCGACGGCCGCGGCGGCCATTGCCCGTGGAAGGTCGAATGGCTCGACGCCGACGGGCAACTGCTCGTCCAGTCCGACTATGAGAACCGCGAGAAGTTCCTGTCCTTCGTCTGCCGCCACCGGGCCCCCACGACGGCGGCGCACTGGGAGTTCCTGATGTCGCCGCTGGTGCTCTACCATGCGGACGCGAAGGGCCACGTGCGTTACCGGCAGCTCGAATACTACCGCATGCCCTACATGGCGTATCTGGCGCTGGACCGCGCGGAGACGCTGTCGCGGTCGGATTCGATCCGGCTGGCGCTCGGCAACGAGGCCGGCGAGAACACGGCGCTTCCCTATTCCGACGCCTATCTTTCGGATTTCGAGACGCGCTACTGCTACGACCGCAATTTCATGACGGGCCGGGGCGGGAACACCTCGAACGTGCGCTTCCACGCCTCAGGCGACACGTTCATCGTCACCGGGGATGCCTCGGACCCCTTCTTCGCGGACCTCGAGAGTGGCATTCTCTCGCGTTTCCGCCATCAGCATTTCCTGATGTTTCTCATCGCGCATTTCCAGAAGGCGTCGCTGCTCATGTTCTCCGACCGGCTCGTGAGCGCGGTCAGCCGGCTCGACATCACCGACGCGAAGGCCAACCGCACCTTCCGCCGCGACATCCGCAACGCGCACGAGAATTTCCTGCGCTTCGCCCACCGCTACTGGTTCCACGACATCTCGCATCAGGCGCAGGTGCGCGAGCTGTTCGACATGACGCGCCGCCATCTGCAACTCGATGCGCTCTATGGCGAGGTGCGCGAGGAGCTGCAGGACATGGGCAACTTCCTCGAGGTCGAGGCGATGCGCAAGCAGAACGACACCGTGGTGCGGCTCACGGTGGTGACGACGTTCGGTCTCGTCGGCACGGTGACGACGGGGTTCATCGGCATGAACCTGTTCGACTGGACGCAGGAGCCCGTGTGGTGGCGCGTCCTGGCGTTCCTCGCGGTGTTCGTGCCGACGGCGCTGCTGACGCTCTACACTGTCGTCAAATCGCGGCGGCTCTCGGATTTCCTGGACGCGCTGTCGGACGAGGCGGTGAGCTGGGGGCGGCGCTGGCGCGCGCTCATGCGCGTCTGGTTCGGCAGGCGGTCGGTGTAAGGCGCCTTAGCTCGTCGTCGGTCAGCTCGTCGGTGCGTCGAGCTTGCGGGTCAGGTTCTCGAACTCGCGGCGCAGCTCCTCGTTCTTGAAGATCTGCTCGAAGGTCGGGGCTTCGAGCTTCTGGATGGCCTCGAACGACGTCGAGCTGTCGCGCATCAGGGTGCGCAGCTCGAGGCTCGCCTCCACGGTGTCGAACGTGTTGTCGGCGATGCGAAGATCGTGGACGGCGCGCGCGCGCGCAGCGACGATCTGCTCGCGCTGCTGGGCGAGGTAGCGGCGGTAGCCCCTGGCGGCCTCCTCGGCGAGCTTCTGGCTGTCGCGGTTCGCGTCGAGGGCGCGCTTCTGGTCGGGGCGGTTCTCGGCGCGCATCAGCTCGAGCGTGCGGGCCTTGGCGGCTGCGATGTCCTTCAGGATCGCATCCAGCTTCGGCATGTATTGCGTGTCGATCTTCGCGATGGTCGAATCCTGCGCGTGCACCAGCAACGCGAACAGGGCTGCGTGCATGGCGAAATACTTGCGGGCCGCGCCCGGGTTCTCGGCGGTGGCGGTCATGAGCTTGGCGAGCTGGCCGTCGATGAGCTTTGCGGCGTGGAACGTCGCAACGAGGCGCACGAGGTCGCCCGAGAGCACGCCGCCGAGCAAGAGATCGAGTTGGTCCGGGGCCAGGTCGACACCGGACTTGATGAGCGCGTCGGCGATCTCGGCCTTGGCCGCGGCGATGGCCGCCTCGTTGCCGGCGATGCGTCCTTTGTAGTCGGCGATCTTCGCGTCGAGGCTGTCGACCGTGTCGGTCAGGACGCCGGGCAGCATGGCGTCCTTGGGCGCCGTGATCTGCTTCTCCTTGAGCGTGACGATGCTCGCCTCGAGGTCGCGGATGTTGCGGCGGTGCTGCTCGATGCGCTTCTGCACCTCGACGACGGGCGCGTCCGTGACGATGGCGAGCGTCGCGTCGAGAAGCTTGCGGATGCGGTCCTCGCGGTCCTCGCGCGTTTCCGTCCAAAGCGGCGTGACCAGGAACTCGTCCTTGGCGGGCAGCTTCTTGGCTTCGGCGCGCTGCTCGGCCACCGTGTTCAGGATGCTGTCGATGGCGCGCATCAGTGCGCGCGCCTGCTCGTAGGACGGATCGCCCTCGCGCGGATCGGCGGGCGCGGCGCGAGGGGCCGCCTGGGCGGCCGGATCGCCGTTGCGGATCAGGTCGCCAATGCCGTCCTTGGTGGCGGCGGACTGCGCTCCGGCAGGCCCCGCGAGCAGCGCGACGGCGGCCACGAGCGCGAGCGTCCTCTGGGGTGCGGTCGGGCGAACGGATGTCGTCAAGCGAGCCTCCTCGAACGGGTCGCATCAAGCGGCGCAATTCGGGCAAATCGATGTTGCCGGCTTGCCGCACCGCTGGCCTGGAAGGCGCTAACCGCCCGCAGCGGCCCGTGCGACGGCCGCCAGGAGCGCCGGCGTCACCTGGCGGGCGTCGGTCAGCACCGCCATGTGCGTTACGGCCGGTGCGCCGCGCAGACCCGGCAGTTTGGCCGGCGCGAGCGCCGTATCCGGCGGCGAGCCATCGAGGGCCAGCGCGAGACGCAGTTCGCGGGCGCTGAGAGCGAGCAAAGCGAAATCGACGTTGCCGCGGCGGAAGACGACGTATCCGTCGCGCGGCAGGACGGCGGCGTCCGGCACGCTCTTCAGGATCTCGGCCAGAAGATAGGCGGCGAGCGGGCGATAGGCTTTGGCGCGCGCAAGCAGCGCGTCGAGGGCTGCCGGGTCGCTTTCCGCAGCGGCGGGCGCGGCGCTCGGCGGCGTCGCCGGCGGTGGGGGTTTCGGCGCCGGCGGAGCCGGAGCGGGCGGTGGAACCGGCTTCGGTGTCGGTGGCGCCGGCGCGGCGGCGAGACGTGGGCGCGGCAAGGGACGGGCG
>NZ_DAITQL010000052.1:0-29497 GCF_036833075.1 Hyphomicrobium sp. | reverse complement strand
ACGAGAGCCAGATCCTTGATCACGTACGGCGCCTGGGTCAGCGTCTGGCCGACCTTGATGTCGCCGTTCTCGACCTTCCAGTATTCCTCGCCGGTCGCGGCATTGAGAGCGACGAGATGGCCGTCGAGCTGGGTCTTGATGATGAGCGCGGGCACCGTGCCGTCGCCCGGCCAGTAGGCGAGGCCGCGGTTGACGAGGTCGCAACAGGCCACAGAGCGGGCGGCCGGATCCTGCTTCGGCTTGTGCTGCCACAGGATATGGCCGGGATCGTTGAGATCGAGTGCAAACGTGTGGTTCGGGAACGACGTATGGACGTACATGACGCCGTTCACGACGAGGGGCGTGCCTTCATGCCCGTGCAGCAGACCCGTCGAGAACGACCAGGCAGCGCGGAGCTGCTTCACGTTCTCGGTGTTGATTTGCGTATTGGGGCTATAGTTCTGCGAGCTGTAGTTCTTGCCAGGCATAACCCAGTTTTCGTTGCTCTTCGACAGCTCGACGAGCTTGTCGTTGGCGAACGAAGCCGATGCCATGGCGACTGTGAGCGCAACGCAGGACGCGCCCGCCAACAGCCCCTTACCCAGGTGCTTCATCATTCCCAAAACCTCGCGTTATCCATCCCAAGGCCGAGGCGGCTTTCCGAGCGAAATACCGCGCAAAAGCGCGGTCCGATCGCCAAGCCCGCCTCCACTGCTGCGATGGCGTCCGGTTAGGTCCGGGCGCCGTCGCGGCAACGGTTCCGATCGCTTGACCGCCAAAGGCTTGTTCCGCCCTGCTCGGTCATGCATCTCGATCCGCAAGGGCACGCTAGACGGCGATAAACGATGTGGTCTCTAGTCCGACTGGCAGAGATCGGCGGGACAAATTTGCAAACGGGCCGGGTTCGTCCGGGTTACGGGAAAAAACGTAACTATGTAACGTCATTGTGATCGCTCCGATAAGTCATCTTGTGGTGTCTCAGGTGTCATGCACGACGCGGAAATCATCTCGCGCCACGTTTGATCGCAAGGGAGACCCGAAAGACCGTGCTGCACGATCTTCCCATCGGTATGCGCTCCGTGTGCCTTGCGCGATCGACGGCGTTTGCGCTCGGCTGCCTGATGAGCGTCGGTCTCGCGGGATGCGGAGACGATGCCCCGCGCTCCGGCGAGCGTCGGGACGCTGGGCATGACGGTGCGGGCGCGCATCGCATCGACTGGCTCGATGTGTCGGCCCCGATCAGCCCTGCGCAATGGCTTGCGAGCCGTGGCGAGGACAAGCCGCGGTCCATCGGCGATCCCGAGGTGCAGCGTATCGCAGCCCGGCTTTCCGAGGCGCACGCGCGCTACCGCGAAAATGAGCGCATGATCGCAAATCGCTCCGTGCAGGTTTCCGAGATGCTCCGGCAGATCGGAATTTCCGAGACCGCCGTGCGCATTCTCGACGATCTGACCGGCATCGGCGCGAAGCTCGGGCAGACCGAAGGCTTCGGCGCCATCAGCCAGCACTATTTCAACCTCCGCGCCACGGGCGTCGCGCATTCGGAGGCTATCGCAACCCTCAAGGCCCGCTACGGGTCGAAGTCGTGATCACTTTCAAGGACGGACACCACCGATGGCACTTCCCATGACGCAAGGCACCGAACCGCTCCGCGTGCTCATCATCGACGATCACCCGTTCGTCTTGCAGGCCTGCGCGCGCATGCTCGAGGAAGCGGAGTTCGCGCGCGTGCTGCAAGCCAGCGGCCTGGCCGACGCCTACCGGCAGTATCGCGCACACCGCCCGCACGTCGTCGTCGTTGATCTTTCCATCAAGACGGCGGCGCTCGGCGGTCTCTCGTTCGTGCGCCGCCTCAGGCTTCACGACAAGAGGACGCCGATCCTCGTGCTCAGCATGCACAGCGATCCCATGATCATTCGCCGCGCGCTCGAGGCGGGCGCCACCGGCTACCTCCTCAAGGACGCCCCGTCCGAGGAGTTCCTGAGAGCCTTCAACACCGTGCGTTCCGGCAGGCCCTATCTCAGCCACGAGGTCGCATCCGAGATTGCGTTCAGCGAGACGCGCCTCAACGCGAGCCCGCTGCAGGCGTTGACGGTGCGCGAGCTGCAGACGCTCGCGTTGATCGCCGAGGGGAAGTCGTACGGCATGATCGCCGAGGAGCTGAACATCAGCTACAAGACGGTCGCCAACACGACATCGCAGATCAAGATGAAGCTCGGCGCGCGCAGCCTTCCGGAGCTGATGCGGATCGCGATCCACCACCTTCCTGGCCCGTCGGGCCGCCGTGGCATGGATTGAAGCGAGATCAGCCCGGCGCCTCGATGCGGAGATCGTCGGGCAGGCTGAAGGTGCCGTCGAACAGCCGCTTGTCCGAGCCGTCATCCTTTGTCACGACGTTGCGCACCGGCAGCCCTGAGACTTTGTCGATATAGAGGGTCTGTGTGCCGGCGGTCTCAGCCGGCTTGGCCCGATTGCCCTTGACGGCTTCCTCGGCGACGGGGGACAGAACGGCCTTGTAGGCGAGATAGGGCTTTCCCTCGAACGTCGTCTCGCCCAGGCATTCGTAGGCGAGCTTGCTCTTCGACGGTTCGCCCACCGACTCTTTGAGCTGCTGGGAGATCGCCTCGGCGAAGTTGGCCGGCACTTCGGTCCAGCCCTGTCCCTGGTTCGACCAGACCTTGTTGCCGATGGCGATCGTTTCCATCGTCTGAGGAGAATCGCCGAGCGAGACCCGCTGATGCATGCGGTCGGGAAGCTGATAGTCGACCGTCATGTTCAGCGTGCCCTGCTGCTCGTTGACGATCTTGGTTTCGAGCCGGAAGCCCTTGCTTTCCCGCAGCTTCGAGAATGCCTGATCGACCTCGGCTTTGCAGTCGGCATAGGCCCCACTGCAGGGCGCGATGGCGATCAGGGCGGCGGCAACGAGATATCTCATGAGCGATCTCCGATCGATTTGGCACTGCTGGACGCTCATGGCGCGGCGGATGACGCGTTGTCATGGTAGAATTGCGTGCGACTTTTTCCCGAGGCTTTGCGGTTTAGATCCCAAACACCGACAGCGTGGCGGCGCACCCGCCGAGCCACCGGGCATTCCGCGGCTCGGCGCGTGGGTCAGTGCTCAGCTGTACTGGATCTCGTTCGTCCAAGCGCCGGGATCCTCGTTGTGGAGCTTCCAGAAATGCTCGGCAACAGCGGCTGCGTGATCCGAGCCGGGCGAGACCCAAGCGGCAACCGTGACGGTGCCGACGTGAATGCCCTTGGCCTTGAAGTCATCGAACAGGCCGAGGGCGAGCGCGCGGATGCCAGCCTTGCCGATGCTGAGGGAGATGTAGTCGGCGGAGGGCGCAAGGGCAAAGCCGCCCCCCGTCAGCAGAAGGCTGCCCGATCCCTGCCCGGCCATCGCCTTCTCAGCCGCTTTCGCTGCAGCCTGCGCGCCGCCGATGTTGGTTGCCAAGTCCAATGCGAACGTGTCGGTCGGCTGGTCGCCGATTTTTTCTTGGCGCATTGAAGCCGCATTGTAGTGGACGACATCCACCGAACCGTGCCGCCGCTTCACGTTGGCGATCAGCGCCTCGACGCTTGCCGCATTCGATGTGTCAACCGTCGCGGCTTCTGCTTTCAATCCTTTGCCCGAGAGTTCTTCGGCAAGGTCCCGAACCTTCTCGGCATTGCGGGCGGCGAGAACGACCGCGTACCCTTCCTTGGCAAATCGCTCGGCGGTCGCGAAGCCCATACCGGGGCCGGTGCCGATAGAAACGAAAGTCTTCATGGGCGCGTCTCCTTTGCATCGCGTTGACGACGCCATGGATAAACCCTACGAAGCCTTTGATAATCGTCACTCAGGCCATTTAACCCGTGCAGAAAATGCAGGAATTGGATCGCGGCGGACTTGAGGAAATCGAGGCGTTCGCTGCCGTGGCCGAGCTTGGGGGCTTTGCGGCGGCAGCCAAGAGGATCGAGCGCGATGCATCGGTGATCTCGCGGCGCGTCAGCCAGTTGGAGGCGAGGCTGGGTGTGCGCTTGCTGGTCCGCACGACACGGCGCGTGGCGGTCACAGAGGCGGGAGAGAGCTACCTCAAGAGGGTGCAGATCATCCTTGAAGAGCTGTCGGCAGCGAATATAGAGGTCACCGAAAAGGCGGCAGCGCCGCAGGGTCTGCTTCGCGTATCTGCGCCGGTGACTTTCGGACGGCTGTGGCTGGCCCCCCTTATCGCGGGTTTTTTGAGACAGTATGAGCACATCCGCGTCGATCTCCGCTTCTCGGACCGGATCGTTGATCTGGTCGCCGAGGGCTTCGACGTCGCCGTCAGAGTGGGCGTTCTGCCGAGCAGCTCGCTACAATCCCGGCGCATAGGCGGCCACCGGATGTTGCTGGCTGCGTCTCCGAACTATCTGAGAACCGCCGGAACGCCGAAGCGGCCTGAGGACTTGCCTCGGTTCGCCTGTGTGGGCTTTACCGGCAACTCATCGTGGCCCGACTGGCGGTTGCAGTCTGGCGCAAAACGAAAGCTCGTCCGGCCAGTCTGCAGGTTCATCACCGACAACTCGGAAGCGGCGTTGGCGGCGGCGGTGGATGGGGCGGGGATCGTTCTTGCCCCCGATTGGCTGGTGGGGACGTCGCTGCATGAGGGCAAGCTGGTCGAGCTCCTCAGCGGCTGGACGGTCAAGGGTGATGGAGGGGTGTATACGGTGCTCCCGCCCGGTCGCCTCATCCCGAAAAAGAGCCGGGCCTTCATCGATTACCTGACGACGGAACTGAAACCGAGAGGGCAGTGGACGCGACGTCCGACGGGAGACAAAGGGGCGGGACGGCGGAAAAGATGACAGCCCGAACCATTCAATCTCATGATGAACAGGTGCCGTCAGAGACTGGAGACCATCGCCCCCACCGGACACCTCACTGAACACGTCCTTCACGATCACCTCGGCTCGCTGTCGATGCGGTGCGCTCCTCTCACGGCATCAGCTGGGAGCTCATGCCGAAAGGTCAGGCACGGGGCGCGGTTCAGTGTGCTGTAAAGATTGGTGCCGTCTCGGCTCGCCGTGTCCGCGTCGCTTCGCAACGGGAGAGAAAATCAGGCTGCAGCATCAGTATCTTGATGCGTTGCCGTGGTGCCCAGAAGAGGACTCGAACCTCCACGCCTCGCGGCGCTAGTACCTGAAACTAGTGCGTCTACCAATTCCGCCATCTGGGCAAGCCGGCAAGCCTGCGGGCGCATTGAGTTACGGGGAGTGGCCCGTCTTGTCAATTGCGGTGCGAAAGGCAGGACGGCGCGAGACCGCGCGACGACATTGGGGCTGGCCGGGTTCGGGCCCTTGGGCTAGATCGTCAGGGGTGCGGAGCTCGCCGTTGATCGTACGCATGGTCAGACGGCGGCGCGTCATTATCTTCTACGGGGGCGTTCTCGTGTGCGGAACGCAGGGCGGGGAACGAGCGGCATGGCGGAGCAGCGCGGAAAAAACCAGATTGTGACGATCCTCGGCGGATCGGGCTTCATCGGCCGGTACGCGGTGCGGGCGCTGGCCAAGGACGACTACCGGGTCCGGGCCGCGTGTCGCCGCCCCGATCTCGCCGGTTTCCTGCAGCCGATGGGCGATGTGGGCCAAGTCCAGCCGGTGCAGGCGAACCTGCGCTTTCCCGATTCGGTGCTGAGGGCTGTCGAGGGGGCTCACGTCGTCATCAATGCGGTGGGGGTGCTCACCAGCTCGGGGCGCCAGACGTTTGAGGCCGTGCACGTGGATGGCGCGCGTGCGGTGGCCCGTGCGGCGCGGGAGGCGGGTGCGGAGCGCTTCATCCACATCTCGGCCATCGGAGCCTCGGAATCGTCGCCGGCGCGCTATGCGCAGACGAAAGCGCGCGGCGAGGCGGCCGTGCTTGAGGAATTCCCGGGAGCGGTGATCCTGCGCCCCTCGATCGTGTTCGGTCCGGAGGATGCGTTTTTCAACCGCTTCGCCGCCATGGCGCAGGTTTCGCCCGTGCTGCCGCTGATCGGCGGAGGGCGCACGCGGTTCCAGCCGGTGTTCGTCGGAGACGTCGGGGCTGCGGTTGCCGCGGCGGCGGGAGGCGCGGGCGCGCCGGGCGCTGTCTACGAACTCGGCGGACCGGACGTGCTGACGTTCCGCGAGCTTCTGGAGCGGACGCTCGCGTATGCGGGCCGCAAGCGCGGCTTCCTCTCGTTGACGTTCTGGCTCGCCAAACTGCAGGCGCTTCTGACCTGGCCGCTGCCGAACGCCTTGCGCCCGCTGACCGTCGATCAGGTCCGGCTGCTGCAGGCGGACAACGTCGTGAGCGCGGCGGCGCAGGCGGAGAGTCGGACGCTCACAGGGCTCGGCGTGGCTGTGCCGCAGTCGATCGGGGCCATCGTGCCGATGTACCTCGAGCGTTTCCGTCCGAAAGGGCAGTACTCGCACTACCGGGGTTAGCCCGGGTTCTGTCGCGTTTCTCGCCGGAGCCGGCATCCGCGGTTCCGGACGCTTACTGAACGATCGCAAGGGGAGCGTTGCATGAGCCGAGCTCGGGGGCCGTCCGTTACGCGCCTGCTCAAGATGAGGTCCATCGGTCTCGTGGGCATCATCGCCCTCCTTGGATTCTATGTCGCCTGGCCCATCCAGGCCAGCTACGCGATCCGGACCTCGCTCGATGCGCAGAACGTCGAGGGGCTTAATGCCAAGATCGATTTTCCGAGCGTGCGCGCCTCTCTCAAGCCGGCCGTCACGGCGAAGGTGGACCAGATCGTCACGGATGCCCTCCGCAAGGCGGGCCCCGCGGGCGGCGCACTCGCCGACTCGCTCAAGACGAGCGTCGAGCCGCACATCGTGGACGGCGTACTCTCGGCGTTCGTCACGCCCGAGATGCTGATCCGCATCCATGCGAGCGGAAAGAGCTTCAAGGAAGCGCTCGAGGGGGTGGTGCTCGAACGCGCCGCCGAGGCGCCGGGGCTCGCCACGTTCATGATCCGGCCCGAGGGCGGTGCGGGCAGTGGGTCACCGAGTGGGATCGAGCAGATTGCCGGCAAGCTCGGCATCGACACGCGCAAGGTTCTGGGCGGCGGCGGCGCGACGGGGCCGGCGGCCCAGACGCCTGCGGCCGATCTTCTGCCTGCCAAGAGCGGCGCGAAACCGACCTACGGGCTCGGCAACATCAAGCATTTCTCGTTCAAGGGACCGCTCGGCCTCTCAATCGGCGTCGCGCGCGATGCGGATGCGCCGAAGCCCGAGCTGACGGCGGAGCTGGGATTCGTCGACGGCACGTGGAAGCTCACGGGGCTGGTGCCGGAGCCCTAGCGGCGACAGCTCAGCCTGCGACGGAATTGCGGCGGCCGAAGCGCACGGGCGGACGTGCGCTCAGCGGTCCGGGAAGGATCGCAGCATGCGGCGTAGCGTGGGGTCGCGGTCCCAAAGGTGATGCTTCAGCGCGCCGCACACGTGCACGACGACCAGCACGGCCAGGAGCCAGCCGCACGTCGCGTGCACCCAGGAGGCCACCTCGTTGGAGGCGACATGCTTCTCGGCGAGCAGCTGCGGCAGCACCGACACGCCGAAAACCTCGACCGGACGCGCATAGGTCACGGACTTGAGCATGCCGCTCAGCGGCATGACGACGGTGAGCGCCAGCAGCGCAACGTGCGTGTGGCGCGCCGCGCGCGCCTCCGCCAGCGACATGGGGCCGGCCGGCTCGGGAAAGCCCTGCCGCAGGCGCCAGACCAGGCGCACGAGTGCCAGCGCGCCGACCAGCACGCCGAACGACTTGTGGACCTGGATCCAGGCTGTCTTGCCGGGGCCGCTCGGCATGGCGCCGATCACCATGCCGAACGCGATCATGCCGACGATGCCGGCGGCGACGGCCCAGTGCAGCGAGATGCTTCCCTTGCCGAAGCCGTGGACCGTATCGCTCATTCGGCCTCGTCCTCTCTCGGCTGCAGGAGCCCGCGAAGCGGATCCGGGGGCCCAAGAACACGGCGTCGACGAAGTTCGCCTCGTCGATCAGCTCGCTGCCCCTGCGCGAGAAAAATCAGGAACTGGTTTCCCGCGTCTATTCGCCTTTCGGCGAATGCAGCGCGAAAAGGCTGGCGATGTTCAACCAATGTCTAGCGTGGAGCCTCTGCGCTCCCGGATTGCTCGGGAATAAATCCAAAGGGCTGCGTGGAACCTGTGCAAGCCGTCGATGAGGCCGATGAGTGACGCTTCGGCGCGCTACGACGTCGCGGCGCGGCACTCCTCGTCGGCGGGAAGCGGGTCGCAGGTGGGCGAGCCGACGCAGATCTCGAACGCGCGGCGAACGTCGCGCGTGTAGAGGCCGTCGATCGGGCCCCGGTAGATCCCCTGGGCCTCGAGGCCGCACTGGTAGAGCTTGACGAGAGGCTCGCCGCCGAAGCGCATGGCCTGCTCGTAATCGCGCAACGCCCCTGCGCGCTCGCCGAGCGCCTGGCGGATGTGGGCGCGGGTATCGTGCGCGTGCGGGCTCGACGGCGAGAGCTTGAGCGAGCGCTCGACGTCGCTCGTGCCCTCGGCGTGGCGGTCGAGCTTGTAGAGAACCCAGGCGCGGTTGTTGAGAGCCATGGCCGAGGACGGATCAAGCGCGATCGCTTGGTCATAGTCAGGCAACGCCTGCGCCAGGGCGCCCTCGAGCGACAGGGCGAGCGCACGCATGGCGTAGGCGAGGCTCTTGGTGCCGGCGTCCAGGTTCGGGCTTTCGATCAGCTCGGTGCAGGCGGTGATGCGCCGCGCGTTGTTGTCGCTGAAGCATTCGGCGATGGTGTTGGAGGAGACAGGGGATGACAGCGTACAGGCCGCCACCAGGGTGGCCAGCGGCACGATCAGGCGTCTCACGCGACCTTCCAGCGACGGGAGCGTCATCGGTAACCATCGGCTTCTGCTCCGCGGACGGGCGGAGCGCGTTTCATGGTATCATGGATAGTATGCTATGGGCTGGCCGCAATTGCGGCGCCGGCCGGGCCGCGGACCCCTGGATCCATGCCGGCCGCGTTGAAATCCGTGACCAACCGAGGCTCCAGGCGCGAGATCCCATGAAGCGCGTTCTCCTGATCATCGGCGGCGGCATCGCCGCCTACAAATGCCTCGACCTCATCCGCCGCCTCGGCGAGCGGGGGATCGCCGTCAGGTGCGTGATGACCAAGGCGGCGCAGGCCTTCGTCACGCCGCTTGCGGTCGGCGCGGTCAGCAATGCGCGCGTGGCGACGGATCTCCTCGACCTCGAGGGCGAGCGCGAGATCGGCCACATCCGCCTCGCGCGCGACGCCGATCTCGTTGTCGTGGCGCCTGCGACCGCCGATCTCCTGGCGCGCATGGCGCAGGGGCACGCCGACGATCTTGCGACGGCGGTGCTGCTCGCGACACGGGCGCCCGTGCTGGTCGCGCCGGCCATGAATCCCGCCATGTGGAGCCATCGGGCGACCCGGCGCAATGTCGCGCTGCTCGCAGCGGACAGCGTGCACGTCATTGGTCCCAATGCGGGCGAGATGGCGGAGAAGGGCGAGGCTGGCGTCGGGCGCATGGCGGAGGTCGCAGAGCTCGTCGCGCGGATCGAAACGCTGCTCGGCGCCGGGGCGCGCGAAGGCGGCTTCGGGTTTCTTGCCGTGTCCGACACGCGGACGGCCCGCCCGGCGGCGTGCTCGCTGCTCCTGGCCGGCCGGCATGTGCTGGTGACGAGCGGGCCCACGCACGAGCCGATCGATCCCGTTCGCTATATCGCCAACCGCTCCTCGGGGAAGCAGGGCCATGCCATCGCCGCGGCGGCGTATCGGCTCGGGGCGCGGGTGACGCTCGTCTCGGGGCCGGTTGAGATCGCCGACCCGGCGGGCGTCGAGGTGCGCCATGTCGAGACCGCGCGCGAGATGCTGGCGGCGGTGGAAGCCGCCCTGCCAGCGGATGTCGCGATTTTTGCCGCCGCGGTCGCCGACTGGCGCGTGGCGGCGCCAGGCAACGGCAAGATCAAAAAGGCGGCGGGGGCGCCGCCCCCCGCGCTCGAGCTCGTCGAAAATCCCGACATCCTGCGCGCCATCGCCAAGCGCGGGCCCCGGCGGCCGACGCTCGTGATCGGCTTTGCGGCCGAGACGCAGGACGTGGTGGCGCAGGCCGCGGCCAAGCGCAAAGCGAAAGGCGCGGACTGGATCGTCGCCAACGACGTCTCAGAGGCGTCGGGCGTGTTCGGCGCCGACCGCAACCGGGTGCATGTCCTCACGGCCGACGGCGTCGAGGACTGGCCGGACCTGGACAAGTCCGAGGTGGCGGACGCCCTGCTGCGGCGCGCCGGGGCCTTTCTGAGCCGGGACACGGTGTAATGCCCATGACGACTGCTTTCTCCGACGCCTGCAGTCCGTCGTGCCGCCCGGCCGAAGGCGAGGCCGGTCCATGACGGGTGCGCGTGCGGTGAAGACGGGAACGCGCGTCCGCGTCGTGGTGCTAGCTCATGGCAAGGGACTGCCGCTGCCGGCCTATCAGTCTGACGCGGCGGCCGGGCTCGATCTCCTGGCGGCGGTCGGTGCCGGAGAGGCGGTGGTGATGGCTCCCGGGACGCGGGCGCTGATCCCGACCGGGCTCGCGATGGCGCTTCCGGCCGGGTTCGAAGGCCAGGTGCGGCCGCGCTCGGGGTTGGCGCTGAAGCATGGCGTCACGGTGCTCAACAGTCCGGGCACCATCGATTCCGACTATCGCGGCGAGGTGAAGGTCATCCTCGTCAATCTCGGTGATGCTCCCTTCACGGTGCGCCGGGGGGAGCGAATCGCGCAGCTCGTCGTGGCGCCGGTCACGCGGGCGGCGTTGATCGAAGCACGCGCGATCGGCGTCACGCGGCGCGGGGACGGCGGCTTCGGCTCGACCCGTGTCGCGACGTTGCCGCAGACATCGGCCAAGAAGAAAAATTATAAAAAATTAATAAAATCAAAGAAATAACTTCTTCTGCCGGGATGCATGCGAGGTCTCTGCGGCAGCAGATTTCCGTCAGGGGCCCTTTGGATGCAGAAAAAAATGTGCGAAAAGAAATTCCAGAAAACAGCACGACAAATCAAGGGCGGACCAGAGCGATGACGACCGATGCCAGCGAGATCAAAACCCTGACGGCGACCAAGAGCTGGGGGCGTGGACGGGTCTACGGAGATATCACCGAGACGATCGGGCACACGCCGCTGGTCCGCATCCGGCGCATGGCCAAAGACGCCGGCGCAGTGGCCGACGTGCTCATCAAACTCGAGTTCTTCAACCCGCTGTCCTCGGTCAAGGACCGCATCGGCGTCGCCATGGTCGATGTGCTCGAAGCTGAAGGCAAGATCACGCCGGGCAAGACGGTGCTGGTCGAGCCGACGTCGGGCAACACGGGGATCGGGCTCGCGTTCGTGGCCGCCGCGCGAGGCTACAAGCTGATGCTGGTGATGCCGGAATCCATGTCCATCGAGCGGCGGAAGATCCTCGCGCATCTCGGCGCGGAGCTCGTCCTGACGCCGGCCGCGGGCGGCATGCCCGGCGCCATCGACAAGGCAAACCAGATCCTGGCGGAAATGCCGGGGGCGGTGCAGCCGAGCCAGTTCGAGAATCCGGCCAATCCGCTCGTGCACGAGAAGACGACCGCCGAGGAGATCTGGAACGATACCCAGGGCAAGGTCGACGTGCTGGTGATCGGCGTCGGCACCGGCGGCACGCTGACGGGGTGCGGGCGCGCGCTCAAGGCGCGCAAGCCGTCGCTCAAGATCGTCGCGGTCGAGCCCGACGGAAGCCCGGTGCTGTCCAAAGGCGCGCGTGGTCCGCACAAGATCCAGGGGATCGGTGCCGGCTTCGTGCCCAAGGTGCTCGATACCTCGTTCATCGACGAGGTGGTGACGGTCTCGAACGATCAGGCTTTCGATACGGCACGCGCGCTCGCAAAGCTCGAGGGCATTCCGGGCGGCATCTCGACCGGCGCCAACGTCGCGGCCTCGCTCGAAATCGCCAAGCGCGCCGATATGAGCGGCAAGACGATCGTCACGTTCGCGCCCTCGTGCGCGGAACGCTACTTCTCGAGCGAGCTGTTCGTCGAGGCGCCGAAGGCGTGAGTCGGGCCGGCGGCTCAGAGAAGAGGGGGCATCCGGTGCGGCCGTCACTCATATTCACGACCCTGCTGCTTGCGGCTCTGGCTTGCGGGGGGACCGCGAACGCCGAAGGCCCGCGGTGGACGCCGCTGACAGGGCTTCTCGCGCCGAGCGGCACGCCAGATGCGGCGACCGGCGTGCCAACGGAGACGTCATCGACTGACGCTCCCACGCCGCCCAAGGCCGCCGAGGCCGTCTCCGGCGTCGGTCCTGCGGCGCCGCTCACGCTCAAGGTGACGCCCGGACGCGCCCCGACGGACGGGTCGCCGCAGGCTTCGCTCGGCGTCAAGGCCGTGACGGTCGACGCCGATCTGGCCGGGGCGCTCGATCTCGGCGCGGTGCGCGGCGCGTTGGTGACGGAGACCGGCGCGGCTGCGGCCGGTGGCGCGGGCCTCATCGCGGGCGACATCATCGTGGCGGTCGATGGCCGTGCCGTCGCGGGTTCCGATGCGGTGACCGAGGCCCTGCGGGACCTTGCTCCGGGGCGGGAAACCAGCGTGACCGTGCGGCGCGTCAGCGCCGGCGCCCGGGATCTCGAACGGTTGCTCGTCGCGCGCGCCGGGGCGGGGAACGTGGGCGCGGCGGCGAGCCTCGGGCGCTTCTATGCGCAGGGGCACGTGTTCGGAGAGAAAGCTCCGGGCAAGGCGGCGTCCTTTGCGCTCCAGGCGGCAGAGGGCGGGCACCTGGCCTCGATGACGCGATATGCGCTGTTCGCGAAGGACGGCATCGGGATCCCCAAGGACGAGGCGCTGGCGGCGCGATGGTTCCGCAAGGCGGCGGACGGCGGCCAGGACGCGGCCATGACCAATCTCGGGACCCTCTATGAGGGCGGGCGCGGCGTCACGCAGGATTACGCCGAGGCGGCGCGCTGGTATCGGGCAGCCGTCGACAAAGGGCACGTGTTCGCCATGCACCGGCTTGCGCTGCTCTACGAGGCGGGGCGCGGCGTCAAGCAGGACGACGGGGAGGCGGTGCGGCTCTTGCAGGCGGCCTCCGACAAGGGGCTTAGCGAGGCCACGTCATGGCTGGCCGACAAATACGAGCAGGGCCGCGGCGTGCCGAAGAACGAGGAGGAAGCGTTCCGGCTTAATGCACGCGTGGCGGACGAGGTGCGACGGGCGGCCGAGCTCGGCAACGCGGTGGCGACGTTCAACCTCGGCATCCTCTATCGCGCCGGCAAGGGCGTGGCGAAGAGCGACACGGAGGCGGCGTCCTGGATCGTGAAGTCGCTCAAGCTCGGCGACACGTATCTCGTCTCGGAGCTGATGCGCAACCCGAACGTGCTGTCGGAAGCCGACCGTAAGTGGGTGCAGGAGGTGCTGCGCGACGCCGGCGCCTACACGGGGCCAATCGACGGCGCATTCACGCCCGAGGTCCGCACGGCGATGGAGCAGCTCGGCCGCAAGGTCTGACACGCTCGCTTTTTACACCCACCATGGCGGGGACCGACCCGCTATCCGGGGTTTCACTCGCCGGCGCTCAAGCAAAGCTCTGTCGTGGCGAAGCTGCGCGGAAGAAAAGGCGGAGGTCGGAGCCAGTTGCCCCTGGATGGCCGCCTCAAGCCCGGCCATGGAGTGGGGACGAAGCCGAAGAGCAAGTGGTGAGACCCGCGGCTCCCTCAAACACCATGGCCGCCCTTGAGGCGGCCATGGTTGTTTTTTGAGGGTTGGCGAAGCTCAGCGCTTAGGCCGCCTTGGCGGTCGCGGGCTTGGCGCTGTCGGCGATGCAGGCCATCGCCGACTGCACGCCGCCCTTCCTGTGCGGGACGCCGGCGAGCTCGAGGGCCATCTCGACGCCGGTCAACGCGCCGAGCACGGTGAGCTCGTTGGTGTCGCCCAGGTGCGCGATGCGGAAGGCCTTCCCGGCCAGCCTGTTCAAGCCGGTGCCGAGCGACATGTTGAAGGTCTCGAGCACGAGCTTGCGGAAGGCGTCGGCGTTATGCCCGTCGGGCATCAGGACCGTGGTGACGGCGGGGCTGTCGTACTTCGCCTCGCGGCAGTTGACCTCAAGGCCCCAAGCGCGCACGGCGGCGCGAACCGCTTCACCCAGACGCGCGTGGCGGGCGAGCACGTTCTCGAAGCCTTCCTCGTTGATGAGGCGGATCGACTCGTCGAGACCGTAGAGCAGGCCGGTTGCCGGCGTGTAGGGGAACCAGCCGTCGGCGTTGAAGGCCAGCATGTCGTCCCAGGAGAAATAGCAGCGCGGCAGCGTCGCGGTCTTCGAGGCGGCGAGCGCCTTCTCGGAGATCGCCGTGAACGACAGGCCGGGCGGCATCATCAGGCCCTTCTGGGAGCCGGCGACGGTGACGTCGATGCGCCATTCGTCGTGGCGCAGATCGGCCGCGGCGAGGCCCGAGATCGAATCGGTCATCAGCAGGGCGGGATGCTTGGCGGCATCGAGCGCACGGCGCACCTCGTCGAGGCGCGTCATGCAGCCGGTCGACGTCTCGTTGTGGACCACGCAGACGGCCTTGATCGCCTTGTCCTTGTCCTTGCGCAGACGGGCTTCGATCTCGTTCGCGTCGGCGCCGATGCGCCAGTCGGTTTCGATCATCTCGGCGTGGAGGCCCAGGCGATCCGCCATCTGCTTCCAGAGCACGGCGAACTGGCCGGTCTCGACCATCAGCACGCGGTCGCCGGGCGAGAGCGTGTTGGTCAATGCGGATTCCCATGCGCCGGTGCCGGACGACGGGTAGATGATGACGTGGCCATCGGTCTTGAACAGGCCCTTCACGCCCGCGAGGACACGCTTGCCGAGCTTCTGGAATTCGGGGCCGCGGTGATCGAGAATCTGGCGCGCCATGGCGGCGATGACGCGCTCGGGTATGGGAGTCGGGCCGGGAATCTGCAGGAAGTGCCGGCCAGGGCGGCGTGGCTCGTTCAACATCAATCGTCCCCTTCTTCGCCCCGCGTTAGCCACCCGTGTCCTCAGGAGCGATTCTCTCCGAAGGAAGAAGGGCCTGCCGATTTTTTGGTTCGCGCGAGCAGCGCAGCTATAGGAAGGAAAACGGAAACGCGTCAAGCGCGATAACCCGCATCAGAGCGCCATTCGGCTGGTAATTTTCCAGAAATGCGGGCGCGGGACGGTATGACGCGGATGCGTTTTGCGAAAATCGCCATGTCCCTGGAAAAATTTTGCGAGCGGGTCAGGCGTCCGGCTTGGTGGCGGAGAGCAGATAGTTGACGCCGGTATCCGGGGATAGGCTCCAGGCGTCGCGCAACGGGTTATAGACGAAGCCCATGAGGCGCGGCGCGGCGAGACCGGCGGCCGCGGTGTGGCGGGTGAGCTCGTCCGGCGTCACGAAGCGGTCCCACTGGTGCGTGCCGCGCGGCAGCCACCCGAGCATGTACTCGGCGGCGACGATGGCGAGCGCGTAGGACTTCATCGTGCGGTTGATGGTCGAGAGGATCAGCATGCCGCCGGGGCGGACGAGGCCGGCGCAGGCGGCTACGAAGGCGGCGACATCGGGCACGTGCTCGACCACCTCCAGGCACACCACCGCGTCGTAGCGGGCGCCTTCCGCGGACAGTGCCTCGACCGTGGTCACGCGATAGTCGATCGCGAGGCCCTGCGGCTCGGCGTGTCCGCGGGCGATGGCGATGTTCTTCTCGCCCGGGTCGATGCCGGTGACGCGGGCACCGAGGCGCGCTAAGGGCTCGGACATCAATCCGCCGCCGCAGCCGACGTCCAGGACAGACAGATCCTTCAGAGGGCGAAGCCCGCCGGTCTCGCGGCCGAAATGGCGCGCAAGCTCGTCGCGCACGAAGGTCAGCCGGGTCGGGCCGATCTGATGCAGCGGGCGGAACTTGCCGGTCGGGTCCCACCAGGCCCTGGCGAGCGCCTGGAAGCGCTCGACCTCGGTCGGGTCGAGGTTGCTTGGGCCGGCGTTGCGGCGGTCGGCTGGGGCGTGGTCGGGGCTTTCGTTCATGGCGGCAACGTGACAGGCGAGGCACAATTGTCAATGTTGCGGAACGCAGTTGCGGCGGCGCGATGTTCCCGGTAATAGAACGGCCGAAACGAGGGCCGATCACGGGGCGCGCACGGCGGGTCCTGGCCGTGGCCGGCCGCCGCCGGAAGCGCCCTTCCATACGCGATTTCCTACAGTAACGGGTTTTCTGCCACACCGGGATCAAGGCGGTCTAGGCCATGGCTGTTGTCGTGATGAAATTCGGTGGGACCTCGGTCGCCGACGTCGAGCGCATCAAGAACGTCGCGCGCCACGTCAAGCGCGAGGTCGATGCCGGCAACAAGGTGGCCGTGGTCGTCTCGGCCATGGCGGGCGCGACGAACCAGCTCGTGGCCTGGGTGAACGAGGCGTCGCCGCTGGCCGACAAGCGCGAGTACGATGCGGTCGTGGCCTCGGGCGAGCAGGTCACGGCGGGATTGACGGCCATCGTGCTGCAGTCGATGGGTGTCAAGGCGCGCTCGTGGCAGGGCTGGCAGGTGCCCATCGAAACCAATACGGCGCATGGGGCCGCGCGCATCGCCGGCATTTCCGGCGAGGATCTGAGGCGCTCGCTCGATCAGGGCGAGGTGGCGGTTATCACCGGCTTCCAGGGCATCGAGCCAGGCACGCGGCGCGTCGCAACCCTGGGGCGCGGGGGATCGGATACGAGCGCGGTTGCCGTCGCCGTCGCGCTCAAGGCCGATGTCTGCGACATCTACACCGACGTGGATGGCGTCTATACGACCGACCCTCGCATCGTCGCCAAGGCCCGGCGGCTGCCGAAGGTCAGCTACGAGGAGATGCTCGAGATGGCGTCCTCGGGCTCCAAGGTGCTGCAGACGCGCTCGGTCGAGCTGGCCATGGTCAATCAGTTGAAGACGCGCGTGCTTTCGAGCTTCGTCAAGCCGGAGGACATGGCGCCGGTCCGGGCCGGCAACCTTGAGAATATCGGCACAATCGTTTGCGGCGAGGATGAGATCATGGAAACGCAAGTCGTCAGCGGCATCGCCTACGCCCGGGACGAGGCGAAAATCACCATGCTCAAGGTCGAGGATAAGCCCGGCATCGCGGCGCGCATTTTCGGGCCGCTCGCCGACGCGTCGATCAACGTCGACATGATCGTGCAGAACGTCGCCGCCGACGGGCACCATACGGACCTGACCTTCACGGTACAGGCCGCGGAGCTCGCGCGCGCGCTCGAGGTGCTCAAGGCGGCGCGCGCCGACATCGGCAACTTCGAGCTCAAGAGCTCGGCGGACGTGGCCAAGATCTCGGTGATCGGCATCGGCATGCGCAGTCACGCCGGTGTTGCGGCGCAAATGTTCAAGGCCCTGTCGGAGAAGGGGATCAATATCCTCGCGATCTCGACTTCCGAGATCAAGATCAGCGTGTTGATCGATGCGGCCTATGCGGAGCTCGCTGTCCGTACACTGCACACCATATACGGTCTCGATGCGGCTTAGCGGTCGCAAAACGGTCGTTAAGACCAAGCTATCGCTTTTCGCGCGGCATTTCCGTATTCGCGCTCAATTTAACGTATAACGGCGCATGACCCCGTCCTTACCGAGGGGCTTGTGGAACTTTTTACGGCCAATTGCACATGCACTCGAGACGCGGCGATGAGCCCCGTGTGATGCCCTCCGAGCCGGCGCTGCGTGTCATCATGCGCCGGCTGCGCGACATCATGGGCGAGCCGTCCGATGGGCAGGAGCGTCTCGACAAGATCGTGCGCCAGATCGCCGGCGTCATGGTCGCCGATGTGTGCTCGATCTACCTGCGCCGCCAGGACGGATCGCTCGAGCTGTTCGCGAGCGAGGGCCTCAACCCGACCTCGGTGCACGCCACGATGCTCAAGAAGGGCGAGGGCCTCGTCGGCCGGTGCGCCGAGCTCGGCGTGCCGATCAACGAGCCGGACGCGGCCAAGCACCCGGCGTTCTCCTACCGGCCGGAGACGGGCGAGGAGGTCTACCATTCGCTCCTGGCGGTGCCGATCCAGCGCAGCGGACAGGTGCTCGGCGTGCTGGTCGTGCAGAACCGGACGGTCAAGGAGTACTCCGACGAGGACGTCGAGGTGATGCAGGCGACGGCGATGGTCGTCGCGGAGCATCTCGTCTCGGGCGCGGTCTCCGGCGTCGGATCGACGATCGAGCTGTCGCGCGTCGTCACGGGCGAGCCGATCTCGGACGGCATCGCGCTCGGGCATGTGATGCTGCATGAGCCGCGCATCGTCGTCACCAAACTCATGGCCGACGATCCGGCGGCGGAGCTCCGGAGGCTCGACGAGGCGATGCATGAGCTCAAGACGTCGCTCGACGACATCCTGAGCCACGAGCTGCTGTCGGGGGCCGGCGATCACCGCGACGTGCTCGAGGCTTACCGGATGTTCGCGCATGACCGGGGCTGGGAGCGTCGGCTGCGCGAGGCGGTGCAGAGCGGTCTCACGGCGGATGCGGCCGTGGAGCGCGTCAAGAACGGCACGCGCGCGCGCATGCTGAAGCAGCCCGATCCCTTCTGGCGCGAGCGGCAGCGGGATCTGGACGATCTCTCCGATCGCCTGCTCAGGATTCTCGCCGGCGTGCCCATGGGGCCGCTCGATTCACAGGAGATGCCGGCCGACACCATTCTGGTCGCGCGGGCCATGGGGCCTGCGGAGCTGATCGATTACGACCGCACCAAACTGCGCGGCCTCGTCATCGAGCACGGAAGCGGGCAGAGCCACGTCGCCATCGTCGCCAAGGCGCTGGGGATCCCGGCGGTCGGCCAGGCGGAAGGGATCGTCGAGCGCGTGACGGCCGGGGATGCGATCATCGTCGATGGCGTCATCGGCGAGGTGCACGTCCGCCCGTCCACGGAGGTCGTTTCCGCCTATACGGACAAGGTGCGCTTCCGCGCGCGGCGCCAGAAGCACTACGAGGCCCTGCGCGACCTGCCCGCCGTCACCCGGGACGGCGAGGAGGTCACGCTGCAGATCAACGCCGGCCTGCTGGCGGACATGGCGCATATCAAGGAATCGGGCAGCGACGGCATCGGGCTTTTCCGCACCGAGCTCATGTTCATGCTCTCGCACAGCCTGCCGCGCGTGGAGCGGCAGACGCAGGCCTACGAGGCGGTGCTGAACGAGGCCGGCGGCAAGACGGTGGTGTTCCGCTCCCTCGACATCGGCGGCGACAAAGTGCTGCCCTACCTGCCGCACGTGCCGGAGGAGAACCCCGCCATCGGGTGGCGCGCGGTGCGCATGTCGCTCGACCGGCCGGCGCTGTTCCGCATGCAGATCCGGGCGCTGCTCCGCGCTGCGGCGGGGCGCGAATTGCGCGTTATGATTCCCATGGTGTCCGTCGCGACCGAGATGGACGAGATCAAGGTGCTGATCGACAAGGAGCGCGATCTCGCCGTCCGGCGCGGGTGGGCGGCGCCGGGCAGGCTCCTGATCGGCGCCATGATCGAGGTGCCGAGCGTGCTGTTCGAGCTCGACGAGCTCTTGCCGCGCGTCGACTTCGTATCGGTCGGCAGCAACGATCTCATTCAGTTCTTGTTCGCCGCCGACCGGTCGAACTCGCGCGTGGTGAACCGGTTCGACGTGCTGTCGGTGGCGTCTCTCAGGGCGTTGAAGCAGCTCGCCCGCGCCTGCCGCAGGCACCGGACGCCGCTCACGCTCTGTGGCGAGATGGCGGGGCGGCCGATCGAGGCCATGGCGCTGATCGGGCTCGGGTTCCGGTCGCTGTCGATGGCGCCCGCCTCGATCGGGCCGGTGAAGGCCATGATCCGTTCGCTCGAGGCGAAGGCGATCACCAAGCTGCTCGACGAGCTGCTCGTGGGGCGCAGCGGAAACCTGAGGCCGGATATCGAGGATTTTGCCGTGCGCAACGGTATCGAGATATAAAACGCAACCACCTCCACATCCCGAAGACCCATGAGCGTCATCCCAAAAGAAAAGCTCGCGCGGCTTGTCGAGCGCTTCGAGACCATTCAGGCCGAGCTCAACCAGGGCCCGGCGCAGGCGACGTTCGTGAAGCTCTCCAAGGAGTTCTCCGATCTGCAGCCGCTGATCGCGGCGGTGCGGGAGCTGGAGGCGGCCGAAAAGGAGCAGAGCGACCTCGAGGCGCTCGTCAACGATCCGTCGCAGGACAAGACGATGGCCGAGATGGCGCGGGAGGAGCTCACCGCCATCGGCCCGCGGATCGAGGAGATGGCGCAGACGCTGCGCATCCTGCTTCTGCCAAAGGATGCGGCGGACGAGAAGAGCGCCATCCTCGAGGTGCGGGCGGGCACCGGGGGCGACGAGGCGGCGCTGTTCGCCGCCGACCTCTTCCGCATGTACCAGCGCTATGCCGACAGCAAGGGGTGGTCGACGGAGATTATCTCGATGTCGGAGAGCGATCTCGGCGGCTACAAGGAGGTGGTGGCCTCCATCACCGGCCGCGGCGTGTTCGCGCGGCTCAAGTACGAGAGCGGCGTGCATCGCGTGCAGCGCATCCCGGCGACCGAGAGCGGCGGGCGCATCCATACCTCGGCGGCGACGGTCGCGGTGCTGCCCGAGGCCGAGGACATCGACATCGACATCAAGGACCAGGACATCCGCATCGATACGATGCGCGCCGGCGGCGCGGGCGGTCAGCACGTCAACAAGACGGACAGCGCGGTGCGCATCACGCATCTCCCGACGGGAATCATCGTCGTCTCCGCGGAGAAGAGCCAGCACCAGAACCGCCGCCTCGCCATGCAGGTGCTGCGCTCGCGGCTGTTCGAGCTCGAGCGCGAGCGGGCCGACAGCGCGCGCAGTCAGGCGCGCAAGAGCCAGGTGGGATCGGGCGACCGCTCGCAGCGTATCAGGACCTACAACTTCCCGCAGGGACGCGTGACCGATCACCGGATCAACCTGACGCTGCACAACATCGACCGCGTCATGGAAGGCGTCGGCCTCGACGAGATCATCGATCCGCTTATCGCCGAGCATCAGGCTTCGGCGCTGGCCGAGATGGAACGCCATGGCGCCTGAGGCGGCCCGCGCGGCCATCGTGCCGTTCGCCGGGCTAGCGGCGCGCGAGGCGCAAGCTTCTCTCGGGCGCCTCCTCGGGGCCGCTGGCATCGACGGAGCCGTTCGGGATGCGCGGCTCTTGCTCATCGCGGCGCTCGGCATCTCCGCGACGGATCTGGTGCGGGCGCCGGACCGCCAGCTCACCGAGGCCGAGGGAGGCCGGCTTCAGGAGCTCGCGCGCCGACGCATGGCGCACGAGCCGGTGTCGCGCATTCTGGGCACGCGCGGGTTCTACGGCCGCACGTTCCGCATCACGCCGGCAACGCTCGATCCGCGGCCCTGCACGGAGACCGTGATCGAGGCGGCGCTCGAACTGGCGAACCGCGAAGGCTGGCGCACGGCGCCGATCCGCATCCTCGACGTGGGAACGGGCTCGGGGGCGCTCATCGTCACGCTGCTTGCCGAGTTTCCGCAGGCGACCGGCGTCGGGACGGACGTCAGCGACGATGCGCTCGCCGTTGCGCGCGACAATGCGGAGCGGCTCGGCGTCCTCTCCCGCGCGACGTTCCTCAACCGGCATCTCCTCGAGGGCGTGGACGGGCCGTTCGATCTCGTGGTTTCGAACCCGCCCTACATCCCGTCCGCGGAGATCGCGGAACTCGCGCCCGAGGTCCGGGATTTCGATCCGGTGGGCGCGCTCGACGGCGGGCCGGACGGCCTGGCGTTCTACCGCGCGCTCGCCGCGGGTCTCCCGGCCGTGGTGGTGCCGGGGGGATGGACGCTGGTGGAAGTGGGCGCAGGACAGGCGGCAGCGGTCGAATCGCTTTTCCGCCGTGCTGCCGCCGGAACGGGTGTCATGGAGATCAGATGCTGGACGGATCTGGGCCAGCATGTCCGATGTGTTGCAGCTCGGACACATCGTTAGCCATGACGCTAAAAACGCTTGGATTTGGTTCGCGCCGGGTCTAATGTAGGATTTAGAAAGTTTAGCCTCATGCGTCGCTTGTTTTTGACGGCAGTCCATCCGTTCACTTGGCTGTCATCCTTTCGCGCATGATGAAGTGCGACACAGGCGGACGAGAGCCGTCAGCGGTGCCCATTTGAAGGGCTCCCGACAGCGACCCAGAGCGCCCATCGCACTCACGCTCCTCCCTTTCGGACATATGCTGCTGTCGTTCGAGCACGTAAAAAGAGATGGATCTGGGTGGCGGACGCGGGGGTCCGCATGAACCCGATCGCTGGGCACACGCTGCTTCGTCGCGGGCGTCGTGTCGCGGTCGTTATCCGAACGGGGGTTTTCGGGCGCGCCGGGAAACCGGTCCGAGGTCTTTGACGCGATACACGGTTCCGGCTCGGTCGGTTGGACCTCCGGGATCGTGGTCGAGCGGAGCGTGGCCGAGGGAGCTGCGAGGGATTTGAGCTTGCGTGCTTGGTATGCGTGCGCCAGCAGACGTTTTCTACAACTTGTCGAGAATGGAGCCCATGAGGCAGGGACAGCAGAACCGCAGAGGACGCGGCCGTAACAACAACAATAACAACAATCAGAACCGCAAGGGCCAGAACCCGCTGACGCGCAGCTTCGAAAGTACGGGGCCGGACGTCAAGCTGCGCGGTACTCCCGCTCATATCGCCGAGAAATACATCGCGCTGGCGCGGGATGCGCAGTCGTCGGGCGATCCGGTGCTGGCCGAGAACTATCTCCAGCACGCCGAGCACTACAACCGCATCATCATGGCGTTCCGCGAGCAGCAGATGGCGCAGGGCGGCGGCGACATCCAGAACGGAGCGGGGCGTCCGCGCCCTCCGGGCTTCGGCGAGCCGGTCGCCATGGGCGACGATTTCAGCGAGGACGAGTTCGGCGCCGAGGGCCAGCCGCAGCAGCTCTATTCCCCTCCGGCGCGCAGCGAAGGCGGGCATCAGCGCCCCGAGGGGCAACGCTTCGAAGGCGGCGGGCGTCCGTTCCATAATCGTGATCGCGGCGATCGGGACCGCGGCGAGCGCTTCCAGCGCGGCGACCGGCAGGAGCGCTACGAAAGGCCCGAACGGATCGATCGCGCCGATCGTCCGGATCGCGCGCCGCAGCCTGACGTCGGGCTGGAGGCGCAGCCGCCGCGTCGCGAGCGGACGGCGGTTCCGCATCACGAGCAGCCCGAGTTCCTGCGCCGTCCCGTGCGCCGCCCGCGTCGTGAGACGGCCGCAAGCGACGACGAGGCTGCAGCCGCCCCGACCCCGGCTGTCGAGGGCAGCGGTGACTAGAGCGTCGGGATTACGCTCTCTCTTTGATGAGACCTATTTTCCACACTTCAGGCTGATAGGGTCTGAAGTGTTCATGGTCCAGGCGCCTTTGTTTTCATTCTGAAATCGATTGGCACACCTGAAGGCTGCGGAGCGATCTGCGGCCTTTTGTCATTGCGCGTGCCGCCAATGGCGCGCTGCCGCTTTGCGGGGGCGCCGCCTCGGTCTCAATGCCGGTCTCGATGCCCCAGCCCGGTCGAGCGGACCCGAGGCCGTAACGGGGAAGCGCCTCTCGCGCCTCGGGCGGGAGCCGCTCGACGGGATAGCGAAACAGCCCCGTCCCCGCCTCGCACGCGCGCGTTCGAGCGCCTGTTGCTGCTCGGCCCATCCGGCTTTCTGAAATGGCGCGAGCTCCGCCCCTTTTTCCGGTGTCGGGCAGCCCTATATCTCGTTCAGCCGGCTACAGCCGAGTGCCGAACGGGCTCGGTTGCGGCCGCAGGGTGATTTATTCAAGACGGCGTTTCGGCTCGTGCCTGTGTTTGTCGCGAGCGTGCTCCCGAACGGGGATTGACCCGGCTGGGACGCACGGTCGAAGGGCGGCGAAGCGCGCTGAGGAGGTTAATGGTCATGGATTTTGAAAAGTATACCGATCGCGCCAAGGGGTTTGTGCAGTCTGCGCAGAGCCTCGCGATCCGAGAGGGACATCAGCAATTCGCGCCTGAGCATCTGCTCAAGGTGCTTCTCGAAGACAACGAAGGTGCAGCGTCCGGCTTGATCGCGCGCGCCGGCGGCGACGCCAAGGCTGCGCTCGCGGCCGTCGAGCGGTTGCTCGCCAAGCGTCCCAAGGTCTCGGGCGGCGGGGCCGGTCAGCTCTATCTGGCGCCCGAATTGGCGCGCGTGTTCGACAGTGCCGAGAAGATCGCCGAGAAGGCCGGTGACAAGTATGTCACGGTCGAGCGGCTGCTGCTTGCGCTGGCGCTCGAGAAGGGCTCGGAAGCCGGAAAGATCCTGGCTGAGGCGGGCGTCACGCCGGAGCGGCTCAACGCGGCCATCAACGAGATCCGCAAGGGGCGGACCGCGGACAGCGCGTCGGCCGAGCAGAGCTTCGAGGCGCTGAAACGCTACACGCGCGACTTCACGGAGGCGGCCGCCAACGGCAAGCTCGACCCCGTGATCGGGCGCGACGAGGAGATCCGCCGCACCATCCAGGTGCTCTCGCGGCGCACGAAGAACAACCCTGTGCTGATCGGCGAGCCCGGCGTCGGCAAGACGGCGATCGCCGAGGGCCTGGCGCAGCGCATCGTGCAGGGCGACGTTCCGGAGAGCCTCAAGGACAAGAAGCTGCTCGCGCTCGACATGGGCTCGCTGATCGCGGGCGCGAAGTTCCGCGGCGAGTTCGAGGAGCGCCTGAAGAGCGTGCTCAACGAGGTCACGGCCGAGGAAGGGCGCATCATCCTTTTCATCGACGAGCTGCATACCATCGTTGGCGCCGGCAAGGCGGAAGGCGCGATGGATGCCGGCAATCTCCTGAAGCCGGCGCTGGCGCGCGGCGAATTGCACTGCGTCGGCGCGACCACGCTCGACGAGTACAAGAAGCACATCGAGAAGGACGCGGCGCTCGCGCGGCGCTTCCAGCCGGTGTTCGTCGACCAGCCCTCGGTCGAGGACACGATCTCGATCCTGCGCGGCCTGAAGGAGAAGTACGAGCTGCATCACGGCGTGCGCATCACGGATTCGGCCCTCGTTGCGGCGGCGCAACTCTCGAACCGCTACATCACCGACCGCTTCCTGCCCGACAAGGCCATCGACCTCGTCGACGAGGCGGCGTCGCGGCTGCGCATGCAGGTGGACTCCAAGCCCGAGGAGCTGGACGCCATCGATCGCGACCTGATGCAGGCCAAGATCGAGCGTGAGGCGCTCAAGAAGGAGACGGATACGGCGTCTAAAGACCGGCTCGTCAAGCTCGAGAAGACGATTGCCGAGCTCGAGGAAAAGTCACGCCTGTTGACGGAGCGCTGGCAGTCCGAGAAGGACAAGCTCGGCTCGGCGCAGAAGGTGAAGGAGGAGCTCGACAAGAAGCGCACCGAGCTCACGCAGTCGCAGCGCAAGGGCGACTATGCGCGGGCCGGCGAGCTGGCGCACGCGGTCATTCCCGAGCTCGAGCGCAAGCTCAAGGCGATCGAGGAGAGCGAAGGCGCCAAGGGCGTGATGGTCGAGGAGGCGGTGACGCCGGCGCAGATCGCGGGCGTGGTCTCGCGCTGGACGGGCATTCCGGTCGACAAGATGCTCGAAGGCGAGCGCGACAAGCTCTTGCAGATGGAGCAGGCGCTCGAGCGCCGCGTCGTCGGGCAGCCGGAGGCCGTCAAGGCGGTGGCGACGGCAGTCAGGCGTGCGCGTGCGGGCCTGCAGGATCCGAACCGGCCGATCGGCTCGTTCATGTTCCTCGGGCCGACCGGCGTCGGCAAGACGGAGCTGACGAAGGCGCTGGCGGCGTTCCTGTTCGACGACGAGAGCGCGCTCGTGCGCATCGACATGAGCGAGTACATGGAGAAGCACTCCGTGTCGCGGCTTATCGGCGCACCTCCGGGCTACGTCGGCTACGAGGAGGGCGGCGCGCTGACGGAGGCCGTCAGGCGCCGGCCCTACCAGGTGATCCTGTTCGACGAGATCGAGAAGGCGCATCCGGACGTGTTCAACGTGCTGCTGCAGGTGCTCGACGACGGGCGCTTGACGGACGGGCAGGGCCGGACGGTCGACTTCAAGAACACGCTGATCATCATGACCTCGAACCTCGGGGCCGAGTACCTTGCCGATCCGCGCCAGCCGATGGGATTCGGCGCGCCGGGCGACAAGGACAAGGTGATGAGCGAGGAGGAAGCGTACGGTCTCGTCATGGATGCCGTGCGCCGCCACTTCCGTCCTGAGTTCATCAACCGCATCGACGAGATCGTCGTGTTCCACCGGTTGAAGCGCGAGGCGATGGCGTCGATCGTCGACATCCAGATCAAGCGGCTGCAGCAGCTCATCGCCGACCGCAAGATCACGCTCGAGCTCGACGATCAGGCGCGGACGTGGATCGCCAACAAGGGCTACGATCCGATCTACGGTGCGCGGCCTCTGAAGCGGGTGATCCAGAAGAGCGTACAGGATCCGCTTGCCGAGGAGATCCTGCGCGGCACGGTCAAGGACGGCGACACGGTGCGTGTGTCGGTCAAAGACGGCGCGCTGACACTCAATGGCGTGCAGGTGAAAGCGGCCGCGTAACTGGCGGCCGACGGCGGGCAACAGGCAGCGCCCTCTCCCAAAAGCGGGGGAGGGCACTTTGCTTTCTCGCCTTCCAAAAGCTGTTGCGAATTCGTGCCCCAGCTTGGATGCGCCGAAGGCAATCATTCGACGTCCAGCAAGCGGAAATTGGCGTGGGTGCCGGCCCCCACGCAAGCATCCAAATTCGCTGTGTCGGCAGGAACCTCGTGCAAGGGACGCGGCGCCGTCAATGCCGCAATACACCCTTCAGGGGAGGGATAAGGCGCTACTTGCTGGCCGTCATGACGGGCGCGCGGCGCATCAGCTCGTCGATGTGGTTGCGCTCTTTCGTGAACGCGGCGAGATCCTTGCCAGTGAGCTGACGCTCGCGCGGGACCTCGATCGAAAGCGGGTTCACGAACTGGTTGTTGACCAGGACCTCGAAGTGCAGGTGCGGTCCCGACGACAGGCCGGTCGTGCCGATGTAGCCGATGATCTGGCCCTGCCGCACCTTGACGCCGGGGGTCGCGCCCGGCGCGAAACGCGACATGTGGCTATAGGCGGTCTGATAGCCGTTCGCATGGCGGATGCGGATGTAGTTGCCGTTGTAGCCCTTGCGGCCGGATTCCTCGATCACGCCGTTGCCGGCGGCCATGATGGGCGTGCCCGGGGGGGCGGCCCAGTCGATGCCGGTGTGCATCTTGTATTCGCCGAGGAGCGGATGGCGGCGCAGGCCGAAGCCCGACGTGAGGCGGAGATCGTCGGCGCGCACGGGCCGCCTGTTCAGGAACTTCTTCGCGTTGTTGCCGCTGGCGTCGTAGTAGTCCACCTGGCCGTCGGGCGTGCGGAAGCGATAATAGCGGCGGGTCTCGTTGCCCGTGGTGATCGACGTGTAGAGAAGCTCGCCTGGCGGGCCGTCAGCGCCGCCTTCATCCTTCAGGTCGAAGAACATCTCGCAGGTGTCGCCCGATCTCAGCCGGCGGCGAAAGTCGGTTTCATAGGCGTGAATGCGCAGGATCTGCTGGATGGTCTCCGCCGGGACGCTCTCGGTCAGCGAAGCGTAGTAGAACGCCGCATAAAGGCTCGACGTCTGCGGCGCGCCGGCATCGCTCATCGCAAGCCTTATCAGGGCGTCGTCATCGAGCGGGCGGGCGCTGGCGACGAACTCGCCCGACGCGTTGCGCGTCACCGTCACCTTGTGCGCATGGCCCTCGTCGAAGATGGAGAAGCGGACCGGCTCCATGCGGTTCTGCGTCAGCGACGGCTGCAACGCGATGTGGACCTCTTGTCCGGCGGCAACGGATTTTTCCGGGAAGACCGGCTTCATGGCCTCGATCATCTCGCGCGCCTGCCAGGCGGGGGCTCCGGCTTCCACCAGAACCTCGGGCAGCTTCTGGCCCTCGCGCACCGTCTTGACGACAGGCTTCATGACGTCGATGTCGCTCGAGCCGCCTTCCTCGCCCGCCTTGGCAAGGACCGTGGTGTTGGGATCCGTGGCCGCTTGGGCTTTTCCGCCGGTGTCGGCATCGGAGCCGAGGGTCTCGTCGAGGCCGGTGTCGGTTCCGGCGAGCGCGGGGAGCGCTGCGCCGGGAGCGGCCGTGTCGGCGCCGGTAAAGCGGTTGACGATCTCGGCCACCTCGTCGTCGGCAACGCTCTGGCCATCTTCGATCGGCAGCACGCCGTTCAGGAGGTCGAGCACGCGGATGGAGACGTCAGTGGCTCCTGCGCCGGGCGAGGCGCCGTCGTCGCCGTCGTCTCCGATCGGCTTGTTGTCCGCATAGAGCTTGAACGGGTTGAAGGGCGGAATCTGTTCGGTCGCGTTCGACGGCACGGGGGCGAGGCGGGTCACCAGCCGCACGTAGGGCTTGGCGTAGATGTACTCGCGTCCCCCGCGACGCTGGCGCAGCGTTTCGTGGATGATGAAGCGTGTCGATTTGGCGCCGGTCGTCACCTGGAGCCGGTCGACCTTCGGAACGGCCCAGCGGAGGCCGTCGTCGTGGCGCAGCATGGCTTCGAGGGGCGGCGCCTCGGTGCTGGCGCGCAGGCGCTCGAGGGCCGGCATCAGGCCCGCCTCCGCCTCCTGCTTCTCGGCGGATCCGAAAATGACCACGAGGATCGAGATGCCGCCGACCGCTGCGGCGAGGCAGGTGCTCATCAGCCAGCGGAAGCGCCCTTCGCGCAGGGGCTCGGCGTGGTCGATGGCATACATATCGCGCGCGCCGCCGGCCTTGGCGCCGCGGTAGAGCGCGGGCGTGCGGCCGCGATCATGCCCCACGGACACCGATCTGCAACGTGCAATCGGGGCGTGACGTCGATGATCGATCACGGTCTCGCGTTCCCCTCCCGAGGCCCCTTAAAAGCAGGGCCGTCGCTCCTCATATCCCGGCTGAGCGGCCGGGTCCCCCATGCGCGCACTGGCTTTTCGGCGCAAACGTGCAAGCTTCAATTTCCTGCATAAAACTGGCGCTCTGATGGCGGCAGGATTGTGGGATGGACGCTGCTTGTGCCGCAGTGCAGCGACAGGAGCTGTGGATGACGGGTGCCCGGACCGGCTTCCGGAGGGCGCGATTCAAAATAAAATCGTTTTTTGTCAGTGTCTTATCAAATAAATTTGGGCCGACGTGAGGTTGGTGTTGACAGGGGCGTTAGTTTTGTATTTATTTGGTCCTTGTCGCGGGGCACACAGTGCTTCGCCGCCCTCGACGGGCATTGCTCTCTCGATAACATGTGGTTTCCAGCCGGGCCACCCGGTAGGAAACTCGTTGTCTTGAAAAGCCGGTCTAACCGATCGGCCGATGTTTTGTCGTCGGATTGCTCTTTGACAAGTCAAATTTGAAGGAAGAGAAGCGCAGGCGGCGGAGTCCTGGCGAGGTCTTCCATGTCTTTCGGGGCATGTGAGACCGGACGAGACTCTGGCGAAACTGCGTTTCAAGCCATCACCATGATGCGCCGGATGCGAGGCAACTCGTGTCATGGGCGCGTCAAGTGTGAAGGTGCCCGTTACGCAGTATCCTTGGATGAAACTCCAAGGCCGACCAG
>NZ_DAITQL010000051.1:0-29694 GCF_036833075.1 Hyphomicrobium sp. | reverse complement strand
GGTAGGAGCCATCAGCCTTGCGGCGGTTGTCGGGAGACTCCATTCCCATCCCACGGGGGCCAATCTGCGCGAAGCGCCCCGCCTTGGCAAGGATCAGTCGCGCTTGGCGCGAAAGCCGAAGCGGTTGTCCCGCGCGGTGCGAGGCGTCGCAAACCCGCGCGCCGCCCAGGCCCGTGTCAGCGCCTCCGTCGGAGAGCGCCCGCCGGGCGGCGCGCCCCCGCCACGCACCGCCAGGGCGCCGACGAGCGTCGCGGTCCTCTCGAGGCGCGGCTCCGAAATGCCAAGCGTCCTGAGGTGCCGGAGCGTGCTCGCGAGATAGTCGAGATTGGTGCCGCCCTCCCCGGCGGAGCGCCGGATCAGGCGCGCCTCGCGCAAGAGTGGCAGTGAGCCGGCGTAGGCCGGATGGGCGCGCTCGGCGATATAGGTCACCGCCCGCACGGTTCGGGGCGCTTCATCGCCGCCGTGGGCGAGAGCGACCGGCGCCAGCGCCTCGCGATAGACCCCGTAGATCAGCTCGCGCCGGCGCAGGTAGGCCAGCGTCTCCGCCTGCCGCTCCGGCGCGATGCGGAACGCGATGCCGTCGCAGACGCCGCCCCGGTCGAGTCCCAGCACCAGCCCCGGCTGGCGGGGCGTGCCGCGGTAGTGGACCGAATAGATGCAAAAGGCGCGGTGATAGCCCGTGAGGCGCGCAGGGCGCATTTCGGCGAAGAGAAAGCCCGGGTTCCACATCAGCGACCCGTAGCCGAAGATCCACGTCTCGGCCGGGGCGACAGGCATGCGGGACCGCGCTCTCTTTCAGCGTTTCTTGGCGATCGCGCCCGCGCCGGTCTCGGCCGCCCCATGGGCGCGGCCGAAGTCGGGCGCCGCGGTATCCTGCCCGGCCTGGACGATGCCGCGGCGGATGGCGCGCGCCTCGGTGAAGAGCCGGTGCAGCGTCTCGCCGTCGCCGAACCGGATCGCCCGCTGCAGCATGGTGAGATCCTCGGTGAAACGCCCCAGCATGTCGAGCACCGCGTCCTTGTTGTTGAGGAACACGTCGCGCCACATGGTCGGGTCCGAGGCGGCGATGCGCGTGAAGTCGCGGAAGCCGCCGGCCGAGAACTTGATCACCTCGCTGTCCGTCACGCGCTCGAGATGGGCGGCTGTGTTGACGATGTTGTAGGCGATGAGATGCGGCACGTGGCTCGTGATCGCGAGCACGAGGTCGTGGTGCTCGGGCGTCATGATCTCGACCTTCGAGCCGAGCGCCTGCCAGAATGCCGTGAGCTTTTCGACCGCCGCCGCGTCGGCGTCCGGGCCCGGCGTCAGGATGCACCAGCGCCCGTCGAAGAGCTCGGCGAAGCCCGATTCCGGCCCCGACTGCTCCGTGCCCGCGATCGGATGTCCGGCGATGAAATGCACGCCCTTCGGCACATGCGGGCTGACGTCGTTGACGATGGCCGCCTTGACCGATCCGACGTCGGTCAGGATCGCGCCCGGCTTGAGGCTGCGCGCGATCTCCTTGGCGATCGGCCCGCAGAGCCCGACCGGCGTGCAGAGGATCACGAGATCCGCTCCGTCCGCCGCCTCCGCGGCCGTGACGAAGCCCTGCTCGATGAGCCCAAGCCGCATCGCCGTCTCAAGGGTGGCGGGCGTGCGCGCCGAGCCGACGATCTCGCCCGCAAGCCCCGCCCGGCGCGCGGCGTGGCTGATCGACGAGCCGATGAGCCCGATTCCAATCAGCGCAATGCGCTCGAACATCGGTTTGCTTTTCCGGTCGCTCATGCGCGCGCTCCGACGAAGGCTTTGAGCGCGTCCACGACCTTGCGATTCTCCACATCCGTGCCGATGGTGATGCGCAGCGCGCCGGGAAGCCCATAACCCACGACGCGACGCACGATGATGCCGCGCGCCTTGAGGAACGCGTCGCACGCCGCCGCATCGCGGCCCGGCGCAGATGGGAAATGCACGAGGATGAAGTTGGCGACGCTCGGCGTCACGGAAAGACCGAGTGCCTCGATCTCGCTCGTGAGCCAGGGCAGCCACTGGTCGTTGTGGCGCACCGACGCCTCGATATGCGTCCAGTCGTCCATGGCCGCCGCCCCCGCCGCGATCGACGGCGTGGATAGGTTGAACGGCCCGCGAATGCGGTTGAGGGCATCAGCGATCGCCTCCGGGCAGTAGGCCCAGCCGATGCGCAACCCCGCGAGCCCGAAGATCTTGGAGAAGGTGCGCGTCATCACCGTGTTCTCGGTGGTGGCGACCAGCTCGAGACCCGCTTCGTAGTCGTTGCGGCGCACGTATTCGGCGTAGGCCGCATCGAGCAGCAAGAGCACGTCTCCAGGCAACGCGGCGCGCAGCCGGCGCACCTCCTCGATGCTGAGATAGGTGCCGGTCGGATTGTTCGGGTTGGCGAGGAACACGATCCGCGTGCGCGCCGTGACGCGCGCCAGGATCGCATCCACGTCGGCCCTGTAGCCGGTCTCCGGCGCGACGACGGGCACAGCCCCCGCCGCCAGCACGACGATGCGGTAGAGCAGGAAGCCGTGCTCGGTGAAGAGCCCCTCGTCGCCGGGTCCTAGATAGGCGTGTGCGATGAGGCTGATGAGCTCGTCCGAGCCCGCGCCGCAGACGATACGGTCCGGATTGAGCCCGAAGCGCCGCGCGACGGCCTGCCGGAGCGCCGTCGCCTGGCCGTCGGGATAGCGCTCGAGCTCGGCGCCGGCGGCCGTGAACGCAGCGCGCGCCTTGGGGCTCGGCCCCAGCGGGGTCTCGTTCGACGAGAGCTTGATCGGCGTGATCCCGCCCGGAACACGGCTCTCGCCCGGGACATAGGCTTCGATGTCGAGCACGCCGGGACGGGGTTTCGGAGCGAGCGGAGCCATCTGAGGGAGCTTCCAAGGGGCCGACGGTGCGGGAGCGGCCGTTCGGGCGGCGGCGAGGCCCCGTGATACCGAGGGCTTCGAGAAAGCGCAAAGGTTTAAGCGCCGCGAGAGACTTGCACCCGGCACCCTGGGACGGATCGGAGACGGCAAGACAGCGCTCTTTACCAACCATTAGTAGCAAAGCACAGATGCTCAACCAAAAATTGAGAACAAAAGCAAACCGCTATCCAACGGCGCAGGCATGCTTTCGAGGATCGGAGCAGTGAAGGCATCGCAAGGCGGGTTTCGGCGGATTGTCCCCCGCGCGCTCCTGATGGGTCTCGTTTCGGCTTCGCCCGCCGCCGCGGACGGAATTGGCACCAGCCACCTGCCGCCGTCGGCGCCTCCTTTGAAGGGCCGCACCGCCGAGGACGGCGCCGCGACCTCGGCGGTGGTCGTCGCAACGGGGGCCGGGGGAACCTCGAACGCCGGCCCGACGCTCAGCGAGCAGCCGAGCGCCTTCCTGGATCGCGCCTTGGGCTACGCGACCTCGCGCGCCACCGGGCTCGGACAACTGGACGTGAGCGTGAACCTCTCCGACCGCCTCTACACCGCCTTCGACGCGGCCTACGAGCAGTCGTTGGCCGCGAGCGCATCGTTGACCCGGGATTGGAGCGGACAGCAGACGCTCGTGACCTTTGCCTTCGCGAAGACACGCGACGTCGAGGAGCGGCTGACCGAGGCCAGCCTCTCCGTCACGCACGCCTGGACCGCCGGCAAGGCCAGGCCGTACGTGAAAGCGGAGACTGCGCTCCTCGATTTCGACGACATCCCCGACGGCTTCCAACCCTTCCACAACCAGGACGACCGCGACCGCATCTCGTCGAGAGCGTCGCTCGGCCTCCGCCTGACGCTGACCGACCGGATCGACATGGAGATCGGCGCCGGCATCGACCACAAGCATTACCTCGACCGTTTCGACGATTTCGGCATCCGGCGCGGAAACGTCTCACTGTTTCCGCTGCTCGGCCTTCGCTACACCGGCGCACAAGGCTCCCTCAGCGCCCTCTACATGCCGTTGTGGCGCACCTACAGCGACGACGCGTTCGAGAGCGCCTGGAAGAACGCCTACGCCGTCGAAGGCGACTTGACGCTCGCGGACGGCATCAAGGGCTTTGCCGCCGTTCGTTACGGGTTCGAGGAAACGGATTTCCTGATCGCGAGCGTAGCTTATGAGGCCGTCGCCGTCGCTGGGCTGACGCTCACAGCCGGAAAGGGAACGCTGACGCTGGCCGCTTCCCGCACCTCGCGGACCTACGACCATCTCAATCTGTCCGATCTCGCGCGCGCCGACGAGAAGCTCGAAGTCGCGCTCTACGGTGAGGTGCCGCTCCTCGATACCGTGTCCCTCACCGGACGGCTCGGCTACCTCGACTATGCCACCAGCTTCGGCCGCGTGGGCACGGAGGCCGTGACGGCCTCCGTAGGATTGACCTATGCGGCAACGCACTGAGAGAGGCAGGCGGAAGAATCGCCTGCCACCCGGCCTCAGCGTGTCGGCCTCAGCGGCCGCCGAGACCAAGGCCCAGGCCGACGCCCGCCTTGACCTTGACGATATTGAGCACGTTGAGCTTGGCCGCCACCTGCGCGCTGGCTTTGGCGCCGGCGATCGGGGAGACGCTGTTCGCACTGCCCTGCTGTCCGTGATTGGATCCGTGGCCACCGTGCCCTCCGCTGGCCCCGCCGCGGCCGCCGGCCTCTGCCGGAACCGTCGTTGCCAACGCCAAAGCTGCCGCAAACGCAATGCAAGCCGTCTTCATTTGAAAAAGCTCCTGATTGTTTTTCCACTCTCAAACCCATTGGGTTCGCAGAAAAATAATTAGGAGAGAAACAAATGAAACACAAAACAATCGGGATTTAACGGTGAAACAGGCAAAGAACCAGAAAAATATCCTGCAAATGATTTATTTTTAAGAAGAAATGGAACGCATGCCGAATGTTTTTACCGCGCCCTCGGGCGCGGGGGAGCCGCCGAGCGCGATCGCGAGCGGCCAACTGCCACGTTTGACCGGGACCCGCAGTGTGCGCAAAGTTCCGTCGTAATTCCTGCGTTTGCTCGCCACGACGGCCGCACCCTCCGTGCGGCACGGATCGAGATTGCGCCTTCGGCTGGATCGACGACGGCATGACCACCTATTACGATTACTTGAGAGACAGGATCGCGGCCGCGTCCGTGCGGGATGCCGCGCAGCTCGATCAGTTGATCCATCTCGAGCGCAACGCGCTGTGGCAGCAGCTTCTCGCCAATCCCGTCTACGACGAGCGCGGCCGCATGGCGGCCCTCGCCGCATTCGACGAAGCCGCCTCCTACATCCTGTCGGAGCAGAATGCGCGTTTCGGGAGGCATCCGGCCCGGCCGGCAGTCCTCGAGCCCGATCCGGCGGCGCACCGTGCCCCCGCGAGGGAGCCCGCCCCCGCCCGCTCGCTCGTACGCGATGCGCTGGTGTTCCTGGCCGGCGTCGCGGTCGGCATCGCGCTCGCCTATGTCGCCGGCAGCGTCTTCACGCAAGCGCGCTCGGGCTCGGAGGCGAACCTCGACGTCCGGAGTTTTGAGCCGTCGGCGAAATCGTTCAAGTTCGTCAAGAGCGCGCCGAGCCCGCTGGAAGGGGCGATCACGGTCACCTACGCGCCCGGGACACCGTCCGACACCTTCGCCTGCGAGGTGGAGGCCTCCTATCGCCAGCTCCTCGAATACGTCAGGTTCGACGATGCCTGCAAAACGGTAGCGTTCAAGTTCCTGCCGCTGCCCGAGCTCTGGCAGAGCTTCAACTATCTGCAGGGCTATATGGTATTTTCCGCCACCATCACGGCGCCCGGCGGCGGCAAGTGGCAGGGGTCCGCCAGCGTCTATTTCTCCATCGACGCCACGACCTGACATCGCAACGCGACACCACCGGCCTCAAGGCCGCGGCGATCGAATCCTGCCCGCCGGAAACCTGGATCAGTTCATGTAGGGGCTATCGCCGCCGTTGCGCCCGAGCGTCGGCGAGTTGAAGAAGAATCCGCTGTCGAACGGCCCGGAGTTCGTCTGGCTGCCGTACGTCGGATCGGTGAACCGGCGCGTGTTCGTGCCTTGCAGATACTTATAGGAGTATCCGCCGCGGCGCGGCTTGGGACGCACGACGCCGCGGAGCGGCTTCTCCTTGACGCCCGGCTGCTGAGCCAGAACCGGAGCCGGCGCGACAGGCAGCCCGAGCAGAGCCGCCACCATGGCGATTTTGACAAGACCGAGAGTTTTCATGGCGCTACATTAACCTAGGTGCGGGAGCCTGTCGACGTGGGGCGGCATTTCGCGCCCCGGGTGTGGCTTTCGGAACCTCGCCGCGGACGCGCACGGGCGGGGGAGCAAGCATCGCTGCCCGCCGGCCTTTCAGCATGGCCGCAAAGCCCTTGAAGGCCCGTTAACCGGGGCGCCAACCGGAGAGCAGGAGGGAGCGGAATGACGGGATTTGGGCCGCATGATCCAGCCTGCGGCGCGGAGCGGCCTTGACCGCGGCAGCGGAGCTCCGATATTGAGGGCTCGTTTTCCGTCGTGGTGATTTGGCCGGCCGGCTTGCAGCCACGTAAAACAACTCGCTAAATGGGCCGTCGTGCACCCGAAGCATATCGGTGGCCCGGTCTTGGGGCCGGTGTCGAACGCCCGCGAGACGCGGGCCGGGAGCAGGATGCATGGCCACGTCCATCGCGGCGTCCGGAGACCAGGACCGGGGTCAGGCGCAAGCCGCCGCGAGCACCCCGCACCGCTCCGAGACATTGAACCCTTCGAGCCCTTGCGTCGTCTTTCCCAACGACGCGCCCTTGCAGCTCGAATCCGGCCAGCTCCTCGCGCCCCTTACGATTGCCTACGAGACATACGGCACGCTCAACGCCCGGAAATCCAACGCCATCCTCGTCTGCCACGCGCTGACCGGAGACCAGTACGCCGCGAGCCACCACCCCATCACCGGCAAGCCCGGCTGGTGGGAGACGATGATCGGCCCCGGCAAGCCCATCGATACGGACCGCTTCTTCGTCGTCTGCCCGAACATTTTGGGCGGCTGCATGGGGTCCACGGGACCTGCGTCGCTGAACCCGAAGACGGGCAAGCCCTACGGCCTCGACTTTCCCGTGATCACCATCGGCGACATGGTCGACGCACAGGTGCGCCTCATCGACCATCTCGGCATCGACGAGCTCTTCTCGGTGATCGGTGGCTCCATGGGCGGCATGCAGGTGCTCGAATGGGCGGCCCGGCAGAAAAAGCGCGTGGCAACCGCCGTTCCGATCGCGGCCGCCCCCTGGCATTCGGCGCAGAACATCGCCTTCCACGAGGTCGGGCGCCAGGCCGTGATGGCCGATCCCGACTGGCGCGGCGGCAACTACTACGATGCCGGCGTCGTCCCGAAGAACGGCCTCTCGGTCGCGCGCATGGCAGCCCACATCACCTATCTCTCCGAAGAGGCCCTGCAGGGAAAGTTCGGCCGCAATCTTCAGGATCGCGCCGCCCGCTCGTTCTCGTTCGACGCCGACTTCAAGATCGAGAGCTACCTGCGTCACCAGGGCTCGACGTTCGTCGATCGCTTCGACGCCAACAGCTATCTCTACATCACGCGCGCGATGGACTACTTCGACCTCGAGACCGCGCACGGCGGCAAGCTCGCCAACGCCTTCGTCGGCACCGCGACGCAGTTCTGCGTCGTTTCCTTCACGAGCGACTGGCTCTATCCGACGCGGGACAGCAAGGTCATCGTCAACGCCCTGAATGCGGTGGCAGCCAACGTGTCGTTCGTCGAGATCGAGAGCGACAAAGGCCACGACGCCTTCCTGCTCGAGGAGCCGGAGTTTCACGCCACGGTCCGCGGCTTCCTCGGCGCGGCAGCGGCCAAGCGGGGGCTCGCCTGATGCAGAAAGCAGTTGCCGGCCAGCAGCGCGCCGACCACCTCCTGATCGCGGAGATGGTGACGCCGGGTTCGCGCGTACTCGACGTCGGCTGCGGCGACGGCGCGCTCCTGAAGCTCCTTGCCGAGACGAAAGGCGTCGACGGGCGCGGCGTCGAGCTCTCGCGCGAGAAGGTGAACCTGTGCGTGAAGAGCGGCCTCTCCGTCATCCAGGGCGATGCGGACAGCGACCTCAAGGACTATCCCGACGGGGCGTTCGACTTCGCGATCCTGTCCCTCACCATCCAGGCGACGCGCGATCCGAAGACGGTGCTCGCCAACCTGCTCCGCATCGGCAAGCACGCCATCGTCTCGTTCCCGAACTTCGGGCACTGGCGCGTTCGGGCCGCGTTGCTGCTCACGGGCCGCATGCCCGTGACGCCGAACCTGCCCGAGCCCTGGTATGCGACGGCGGATGCGCATCTCTGCACCATCAAGGACTTCGTGGACCTGGTGGCGCTCGTCGATGCCGAGGTCGAGGAGGCGGTGGCCTTCAACAGCCAGGGCAAGCGCCTGCCGATCCGGACCTCTCTGTCGCTGCAGAACCTGTTCGGCGAGAAAGCGGTCTTCAAGCTCCGCCGCCGCGCTTAGAGTCGTTCCGACTTCGGTGGAAACATGGTCATGCGAGCAATTGGCGTGTCTGGATCCCGGCCGTCCATGCGGAGCATGGCTCCGCCATGATGCCGGGATGACGTCATTTGTATGCAGGCGGGCTACGCAAACTCAACGTCACTCCGGCGAAGGCCGGAGTCCAGACGGGCTTGCGCATGTCGAACCGCTGTTTCCATCTGAAACGGAAACTCTCTAGACCATAATCACTTCAGGCCCATCAGCCTGAAGTGTGACTCATCAATCTTATCAAAGAGAGAGCGTGATCCCGATTCAATCAAGAATGATCATGCTCTAAACGGGCCGCGTCTTGTCGCGCTTCGAGCGAACCGCGCGCGACGAAGAGGGCGTTCACCGGATCGGCATCAGCACCCGCAGCGCTTTCGCGCGCGCGGGCTTGCCCCTGACCGGCGCCACCATCTCCTTGCGCGCCTCGACCAGCAGAACGCCGCCGAGCCCCGGCGAGAGCCGGCTCCCCACACGCTCCCACGCCGCGGCCGAGCGCACGACGATGCCGCGGTCGAACGGCGGCAGATGGAGCGCACTGTCGAACGTCGTCGGCGTGAAGAGGCATTGGTGCAGCAGATGCTCGAGTTGCGAGCGGCTGAAGGGACTGCCGTATCCGAACGGCGTCGTGTCGACGTGCGCCCACAGGCCGCGCCGGTTGGGGACCACAACCAGGAGGCGTCCCTCCGGCTTCAACACGCGCCACAGCTCGCGAAGCAGCGGCATCGCCTGCTCCGTCACCTCGAGGCAGTGCACGACGAGGAGGCGGTCGACGGAGTTGTCGCGCAAGGGAAGCTGATCCTCCTCGACCAGCGTCGACAGGACGGGCGTCGTCGAAGGCCACACGAGGACGCCCTGGCGGGCGGGCATCAGCGCACCGAGAGAGAGCGCCTCGCTCCGATAAGGCCCGAGGAAGGGCGTGCCGAACCCGAGGCTTGCAATCGTTTCGCCCACGACCGAGCCCCAGTGGGACCGGATACGGCGCGCCAGAAGCCGCCGGGCGATCTGGCCGAGCGGCGTTGCGTAAAAATCCCTCAGCGTGACGACATCGAGATGCATGCGCTCAGGAGGTCCGGAGGTTTTGCGGGTACATTTCGCCCGGCCGGCATTGAAATGGCAAGGGCGCGCGGCTAGCTTCCGGTTTGGATCCCGTCGGCACTGGAGCGGGCGGGTCACGGCGCACCATGGCCCAACCCGAAATTCATCAATTCCCCTGCCTCAAGGACAATTATGGCGTCCTTGTCCACGATGCGGAAGAGGGCGTCACGCTGTCGATCGATGCGCCGGACGCCGGCGCAGTCAAACGCGCGCTCGACGAGCGGGGCTGGACGCTCACCCACATTCTCGTCACCCACCACCACGCCGATCATACGGCGGGCATCCCGGCCCTCAAGAGCGAGACGCAGTGCACGGTCATAGGCCCCAGCGCCGAATCCGTCCGCATTCCGGGCCTCGACGCCGGCGTCGCGGAGCCCTGCTCGTTGCACCTCGGCAGCCTCGAGGCGAAAGTCCTCGACACGCCGGGGCACACCATGGGGCACATCGCCTATTGGATCCCCGCGGCCGGCGTCGCCTTCGTTGGCGACACGCTTTTTGCGATGGGCTGCGGACGGGTCCTCGAAGGCACGGCGGAGATGATGTGGGCGTCCCTGCAGAAGATCGCCGCCCTCCCGCCCGAGACACACCTTTACTGCGGGCACGAGTACACGGTGTCGAACGGCAAGTTCGGCGCCACCATCGAGCCCGGCAACGCACGCCTTGCCGAGCGTCTCGCCGAGGCCGAGGCCGCGCGCAGGGACGGCCGGCCGACCCTTCCGACCCGCGTCGACCTCGAGCACGAAACCAACGTGTTCCTGCGCGCGGCGACGCCCGCCATCCGCGCCCATGTGAACCTGCCGGACGGACCGGACTGGAAAGTTTTTGCCGCCCTGCGCGAGCGCAAGAACCGCTTCTGAAGCACGTGCGGGCTTTCGCAGCGCGTCGCGCCTCAGAGGGCAAGGCTCGACCGTCAAAACGACGACCGCAGGACCGGCGCCTGAGTTTTCCACCACTGATTGGCGGAGCAAAACCCGCTAAGTACTTTGTTATTGAACCACCTTCGAGCAATTCCTGGGGACCGGGTCCCCCCTGCGCTTGCCGCTCAAACACGACTCGTTAAGAGTGCGAGCCATTCGAGAAAAGCGTGCGCGCAGCGGGGGTTGCAAATATGAAGGTCGAGTCCGCCGGGACTGTTCTCAGTACGGTATTCGTCGATTACGACAACATCTACCTGTCGCTGAAGCGAAAGAACGAGGAAGCGGCCAAGCGGTTCGCCAAGGACGCCGGGCTGTGGCTGCGCGAGATCGAGAGCGGCCGGCTGATCACGCCGACCAACGGCGCGAGCTTCACGCTGCCGCGCCGCATCATCATGAGCCGCTGCTACGGCAATCCCGTTCCCCGCCGCAACGCGAGCGACAACTCGACCGACATGAACTCGTTTCCGTTCGTGCGCCATCACTTCCTGCGCGCGGGCTTCGAGGTCGTCGATTGCCCGCCGCTGACGGCGCAGCTCAAGAACTCCGCCGACATCCGCATGGTGATGGACGTGCGCGACGTGCTGAACCACGAGACGCGCTTCGACGAGTTCATCCTGCTGTCGGGAGACGCCGACTTCACGCCCGTCCTGCATCGCCTGCGCGCCCACGCCCGTCGCACGGTCGTGTTCGCCAACGACCACACGGCCCAGCCCTATACCGCGATCAGCGACGGCGAGGTCCGCGAGGCCGACCTTATCGCCTTGCTGCTCGAAGGCCGCGTCGACCAGGAGGTGAAGTCGGGCGGCGCGTTGCGCGAGCCGACGACTGCCGACCTCGAAGGAATGCAAAAGTCGATCGTCGCCGAGGTGGTCGGCAGCGTACGCTCCGCCGGCCAGCCCGTGCCGCTCGAATCGCTGGCCGACCGCGCCGTGCGCGCCCTCGGCCATGAGAAGACGGTCGGATCCGGCTGGGCCGGCGCCGGGAGCTTCCGCGATCTCCTGGCGCGCGCGCTGCCGAAGGACATCAAGCTCACCGACCAGCCTCCGTATTTCGCCTACGAGCCGACGCGCCAGATCGCGCGCGAGATCGAGGCGCGTCCCGAGATCCGCTCCGAGCCGCAGATCCCGCGCGAGCGCCGCACCGAGGCCGCCGAGCCGCGTTACGAGCAGCGCTTCGAGGCGAGCCCGCCGCCGCCCGCCGCGGAGCCCCGGACCGAATACGCGCGTGAGCGCCGTCCCGAGTACGAGCCTCCGTATGCGCCGCGTGGGGCGGAGCATCCGGCACCCCGCTACGACGAGGCGCGCTATGCGCCGCGCGAGGAGCGGAGCGAGCAAGCCGCCCCGCCTGCGCCCGCCCGCACGCCGCTTCCGCCCCGGCAGGAGCCCCAGCCGCAGGCCTATGGGCAGTCCGGCTTCTTCGCGCCGCCCCCGGATCGCGCGATCGGCATGCCGCCCGCCGCGCGCAGCCCCGAGCCGGCGGCCCCGGCGGCGCATGCTCCGCCGCCGGGCTACGGCACGCCCTTGGCTCCGGCTCCCGAAGCGCCTGCCCGTCCGCCGCGCCAGAGCGCGCCTCCGCCCGCGCGCGCATCGGCCGATCACGCCTCGCAGATCCAGCAGTCCATTGCGCGCATCCACGAGGCGTGCCAAGCCCCGCCGCTCGCGCCGCCCGAGTACCGCGTCCTGTTCGAGGTGATGGCGGAAGAGATCACGACCAACAACCTCTCCGGCCAGCAGACGCTGACCAACATCGTCGAGCGTGCACGCGACATGGGGCTCGAGGTGCGGCGCGACGACGTGCGCTTCGTTCTCGAGGTGGTGGGCGAGCCCGATCCCTGGTTCGAGCAGGGCGCCTCCGCCAACCTGTTCGCCAGCCGCTTCCGCAATTTCGTGGTGGCACGGTGCCGTCAGCAGGGGCTCAACCTCTCCGCGGACGAGATCGACCTGATCGACGCCTGGTTCGGTGGCGCACCGGCTTCGCAGCGCGCGGCGGCGAGTAAGACGCCACCGTCGCAATCACGCCCGATCGCACCGCCGCCGCAGGGCTATGGCGCACCGCCACCCCAGCAGAATGACCGCTGGCCGGCGCAGGATCAGCGTCAAGCCGCTCCGTTCGGCGCCGAGGCCGACGAGGAGTTTCCACGCATCGTCCGCTCCCGCATCCGCGGCTAGCCGCACGCAAGCAATGATCTGAAGAAGAAGCCGGCGGTCTCGATGAGACCGCCGGCTTCTTCTTTTTTCACTGTGTCTGGATCCTGGCCTTCGCCGGGATGACGTTTGATTGTATCCGCACCGATTGCCTCAACACGACGTCACACCGGCGAAGGCTGGTGCCCAGACACGTATCCGCAGCGCCTCACGAAACGAGAAGGCCGCGGAGGATTTTCCTCCGCGGCCTTTCTGTAAGAGCAACGGTCCTTGCAGATTAAAGTGCGATGTAATGGCCGCCGTTGATGTCGAAGCACGCTCCCGTGATGAAGCCCGCCTCGTCTGCCGCCACGAAGGTCACGGCGCGCGCGATCTCATCTGCCTCGCCGACACGGCCCACCGGAATCTGCGGAAGGATTTTGCTCTCCATGACTTCCTTCGGCACGGCGGCGACCATCTCGGTGTTGATGTAGCCGGGCGCGATGGTGTTGACGGTGATGCCCTTGGCGGCCGTCTCGAAAGCGAGCGCCTTGGTGAAGCCGTGCATGCCGGCCTTGGCGGCCGAGTAGTTGGTCTGGCCCATCTGGCCCTTGCGGCCGTTGATCGACGAGATGTTGATGATGCGGCCGAAATTGCGGGCGCGCATGGAGTCGATGACGAGGCGGCTCATGTTGAAGACGGAATCGAGGTCGACGCTAATCACCTCGCGCCACTGCTGCGGCGTCATCTTGTGCAGCATCGCGTCGCGCGTGATGCCGGCGTTGTTGACCAGAACATCGATCGGACCCAGCGCCTTCGTCACTTCGGCGACGCCCTTCGCGCAGGCGTCGTAGTCGCCGACGTTCCACTTGTAGACGGGAATTCCCGTCTCGACCTGGAACTGCTGGGCGGCTGCGTCGTTTCCGGCGTAATTCGCGGCGACGCGATAACCCTTGTTCTTGAGTGCGATGGAGATGGCGTGGCCAATGCCCCGCGTACCCCCGGTAACCACAGCGACTCGCGTCATGAGTGAAATCTCCCTAGAGCCGGATTCTGTTTGATTGTGGGAAGGACCTAGCGCCCAGCACACGATGCGGGGAGCCTGCAAAATGTAACAGTGCAAATGGGTGGGAAGCTCCCTCCCCAAGCGAGTGGGGAGGGAGCAGGAAGCGGAAAGCCGTCAGTCGCGGGCGAGACACATGGCGACACCCATGCCGCCGCCGATGCAGAGCGTGGCGAGACCCTTCTTGGCATCGCGGCGCTGCATCTCGTAGAGCAGCGTCGTCAGGATGCGCGCGCCCGAGGCCCCGATCGGATGGCCGATGGCGATCGCGCCGCCGTTGACGTTGACCTTGTCGGTATCCCAGCCGAGCCCCTTGTTGACCGAGATCGCCTGGGAGGCGAACGCCTCGTTGGCCTCAATGAGATCAAGATCCTCGATCTTCCAGCCGGCCTTCTCCAGCGCCTTCTTCGAGGCGGGGATCGGCCCCGTGCCCATGATCGACGGATCGACGCCCGCCGTCGCCCACGACACGATGCGCGCGAGCGGCTTCACGCCGCGCTTCTTGGCCTCCTCGGCCGTCATCAGCACCACCGCGGCGGCGCCGTCATTGATGCCGGACGCGTTGGCCGCGGTCACCGAGCCTTCTTTGGGATCGAAAGCGGGCCGGAGCTTGGAGATGCCCTCCGCCGTCACGCCCTCCTTGATGTATTCGTCGGTGTCAACGACCACGTCGCCCTTCCGGCCCTTGATCGTGACCGGGGCGATCTCGTCCTTGAACTTGCCGGCCTTGCGCGCGGCCTCGGCCTTGTTCTGCGAGGCGGCGGCGAAAGCATCCTGCTCGGCGCGCGTGATCTGCCACTGCTTGGCAACGTTCTCGGCCGTGGTCCCCATGTGATAGTTGTTGAACGCATCCCACAGCCCGTCCTTGACCATAGTGTCGACGAACTTGACGTCGCCCATCTTCGTGCCGTCGCGCATATGGGACGCATGCGCGGAGCGGCTCATGCTCTCCTGTCCGCCCGCGACGACGATGGTGGCATCGCCGCTCTGGATCTGCTGGGCGCCGAGCGCCACCGCCCGGAGGCCCGAGCCGCAGATCTGGTTCACGCTCCAGGCCGGCGCATCGACAGGAATGCCAGCCGCGACTGAAGCCTGGCGGGCCGGGCCCTGGCCCTGAGCGGCCGTGAGAACCTGTCCGAGGATGACCTCGGACACGTCGCCGGGCTGCACGCCGGCGCGCGCGAGGGCGGCGGTGATGGCGACTTTGCCAAGCTCGTGGGCGGGCAGGCTGGCGAGCGATCCGTTGAACGATCCGACGGGCGTTCTGGCAGCGCTGGCAATGACAATGGTCGTGCTATCCGCACTCATACGTGCTTCCTCCTCGGGGCAATCAGTGGCGTTTCTTCGCCTTGAGCGGGGCCCTGCTTTTGATATGCATCAAAGGCACGACCCCAAATTACGATAGCAGGTGCTGAACGCTGCCCGCAACTTGGCTCTTGGCTGGGAAGTTGGCTTGGCAGCTATGCAGTTAGCTCTGGCCGCCCACGCAAAGCCTGTGCTACGATGCCGCAGTGCAACGAGGTTAGTTTGATGGCTCAGCCAATGCTCAACAAATCTGACGTACAAGCCGACAAGAAAGAGGCGGTCGTCATCAAGAAGTACGCCAACCGGCGCCTCTACAATACCGAGACCAGCACCTACGTGACGCTGGACGACTTGGCGCAGATGGTTCGCAACGACAAGGATTTCGTAGTCTACGACGCCAAATCCGGCGACGACCTTACGCATGCCGTTCTCACTCAGATTATCGTCGAGCAGGAGAGCCGCGAGGGCGGGCAGACGCTTCTTCCCATCCCGTTCCTGCGCCAGCTCATCCGTTTCTACGACGACAACATCGGCACCATGGTGCCGAGCTACCTCCAGTTCAGCCTCGAGAACCTCGTCAAGGAGCAGGAGAAGTTCCGCTCCATGTTCGCGAGCGCCTTCGCCAACCCCGCGGCCGCCTTCGAGGCCTACCAGGACCAGGCGCGCAAGAACATGGCGATGTTCGAGCAGGCGATGGCGATGTGGACGTCCTTCGGCGGCGCGGCAAAACAGGGCAAGATCCCTGACGCGGCGGCGCAGCCGTCCTCCGCAGGCGCGGAAGCGCCCAAGGGCGAGATCGACGAGCTCAAAGCCCAGCTGACCGTCATGCAGGAACGCATCGACCGCCTCGCCAAAGACCGCGAGTAGGGACGCACCTCAGAGCGCCCCTTTTTCCTTGAGTTCTTCGACGGGCGCGGGGTGTCCGTAGAGGAACCCCTGAAGGTAGGTGACGCCGGTCTCTGCAAGGAACGCGGCGCTCGCTTCGTCGCTCACCCACTCCGCGACCGTCTCGAGCCCGAGCCCGGTCGCCATCTCGATCATCGCTTTGACGAGCACGCGCGCCTGCGCATCCCGCGCCAGGTTGGCGATGAGCCCGCCGTCGATCTTGAGCATGTCGACGGTGAGCAGCCGCAAGTGCCGGAACGACGTATAGCCCGCGCCGAAATCGTCGATGGCGATCCGGCATCCGAGGCCGCGCAAGCGGCCGAAGAAAACGGCCGCCCCGTCGAAGTCGTGGATCATCGCCGTTTCCGTCATCTCGACGATCAGGCGTGCGGGAATGTCGGGCCGGCCCCGCGCGAAAGCCTGCAGGACCGCGATCCAGTCCTCATCGCCCACCGTCAGGCTGGAGATGTTGACGGAAAGGTTGAGCCCCCGGCTCTCCGCGAGCAGCGCCAGTCCGAGCTCGAGCGCCCGCCTGTCGACCAGCCGCACGAGGCCCAGCTTTTCCGTATCCTCGATGAAGTCCGAGGCCGGGATCATGACGCCATCTTGCCGGCGCAGCCGAAGAAGCCCCTCGTAGAAGGCAACCGTGTGATCGCGCGTCCGGACGACGGGCTGCAGCATGAGCAGCATGCGCCCGTCCTCGATCGCCCCCATCACCGAGCTCGAGACGGCCTGCTCGCGCAGGAGCGCACGCTCCGCTGCGAGCTCCGGCGTGTAGGCGACAAAGGCTCCGGGAGGCTGCTTTGCAAGCTCGAGGGCATTGAGCGCGCCTTGGATGGCGGCGCTGACGGTGTGAGCATGCAACGGAATGACGACCCCGCCGGCCGAGATCGTGGCCGCCATGGGGCCTGCGGAGGTCGAGAGGGTCGCGGCTCCGACCAGCGCGATCAACCGTTCCGCCGTATCACGCAGCGCAGCCGGATCGCAGTCGTCGATGATGATCGCAAAGGCGTTCGACCCATACCGCCCGATGGTATCGGCCTCCTTGAGGCTCGATTTCAGGAGGCGGCCCGCCGCGGCGATGATGTCGTCGCCGACATCGACACCGAGCTGCGTGTTGACGGCCCCCAGCGCATTGACCGAGACGGCGAGCAGACCCGCGGGCCGCTGCGTGCGCTCGCTCCGGCGCAACGCGGCGCCGAGCGCTTCGAAGAGCCGGATCCGGTTGAGCAAAGCGGGATCGGGATCCGACACGGCCCAGGTCATGACCTAGTCCGATCGACCGCACGCACGCCCATTGACGGGCGGGCGCCGCCGCATCGCCCCAGCGAGCGACGGGGCGTCCGTTGCAGGACGCGACATCGGATCCGCCGGAAGGGATCCAATTCGAGGGCAAGCCATCTGCGGACCCAAAAAATTCGGACGTGAGCTAGCTCCGGCTGCCATTCCGGAGCGCCCGATCCCGGGATCCTATCAGACATTCGACCCTGACGCAGCAAATCGCGACGCGCGATCCCCGAAGGGGACCGGGCGCCGCGACGGTACTGGACGGAAGACACCCCGCTTCGGTTTTTCTCGGTCCGAAGCGCGGTTCCGATTTGGATGAGGCTTAGAGGTCGGAGTTGCCGAACCCGATGTCGCGGCGTGCAACGCGGATGCCGATGGTGAATCCAGCAATGACATCGATCAGGAACGAGACCAGTACCAGGAAGAAGACCGACGTTGCCGCCTGCGGAACGATGATGAACTCGACCAGCGCCGCGATGAAGATGAGCATCGACAGGCCATGGTCAATCAGCGAGGACGTGGAGGTGTAGGTCGCCTTGAGAAGCTCGATGAACAGCACGACCAGCGCCACGACGAGCACCAGGTCGCCCCAGGTAAACGCCCAATGCGCACCGCTGATCATGGGAACGCTGAAGATTTCGCCCGCGAGCAGCTCGCGCGCCGCCGCCGCGCCATCTCCCGCCTCGACGCTCGACGAGCCCGAGAAGAGAATGAGGACGTTGTAGAGAACGAAGACAAGGAACGTGAACGGGATAGCTCTCAGTGACATGGGCGGTCTCTCCTGATGGCCAAGCGTCAGCCTCGTACTCCATCCTCCGAGAGATTGCGAGGGACGACAAGCAAAACGACGGCTCCCACCGGGGAACCGTCGTTCATCTGGCTACAGGCAGAAGAGGCCGGATCGATGACGATCCCGGCCGCCGTCTCACGCGTCGGACTTCGGCGCGAGAATCTGACGGCCGCGATACTTGCCGGTCTTGAGATCGATGTGGTGCGGACGGCGGCGCTCGCCGCTCTCCTTGTCCTCGACATAGGCCGGCGCCGACAGCGCATCGTGCGACTGACGCTGCCCCTTCTTCATGGGCGAGGTCTTTTTCCTTGGAACAGCCATGGGTTAACTCCAATGATCGCAGCGCCGCACACGGGCGCGCGGAAGGTCTCGGTGGTGTGAATGGGTGAGGGCCCGGCTTTGGCCCATCCCGGCGGCTGACCGCTCGATCGGCCGCCGCAGGCTCCAAAACCAAAGATCGCGGCCTTATAGCGGCAAACGCCGACCGGCGCCAGATCATTTTGGGCAGGCAGCAAGCCGTGGAAAAAGCACACACTTCCGCGGATCTCAAGGCGGCCCGAAATTGAGCGTGGGGGCCCAGTCGTCGGCCGCGGGCGCCTTCTTGCGGACCTGGGGCTTCGGCGCCGCCGCCTTGGGCGGCGCCGCTTTGCGCAGCGTCCGTGGCCGCCCGACCGTCGCCGGGGCGGCCACGGGCGGCGCCGCCGCCTGAGAGGCCACGCACGAGGCCACCGCCCCGTACGCGCGCACGCGGGATTGGACGACGCGCGCCTTGGCGGAGGTGAGCTGGCTCGGCGCGCCCGCATTGCGCAAGACGGGATTGGGCAGCACGGCCGCCAGAAGCGCCGCCTCCCGCTCACCGAGCCGCGCGGCCGGTTTGCCGAAATGATGCCGCGCCGCCGCCTCGGCGCCGAACACGCCGGGACCCCACTCCGCAATATTGAGATAGACCTCGAGGATCCGGCTCTTGGGCCAGACGAGCTCCATGTAGAGGGTGAGCGGGATCTCGATCACCTTGCGCACGTAGCTTTTCGCATTCCAGAGGAAGAGGTTCTTGATCACCTGCATGGAGATGGTGCTGGCCCCGCGCGGCGTGCCGCGCGACGCGCGCTCGATGGCCTCCCGGATGGCGGCCGTATCGATGCCGCTGTGCTCGCAGAAGCGTCCGTCCTCCGACACGATCACGGCCCGCACCAGATTGCGGGAGATGGATTCGAGCGGCACCCACGTGCGGTCGATCTGCGTCCCGGTGAGGACCTGCGTCAGCATCAGCATCGAGCCCGGCGGATTGACGAAGCGGAAGAGCGGGATGAGCATCAGCACGAGCGCGAGATAGCCGCCGGCCGCATAGGCGACGTAGCGCACGACCGTCCGCAGGCGGGCGCCCCAAGGGCTCGCCTGCCACCGGGAGCGGGGCGCGAGGGCCGGCTCCGGACGCGGCGCGATGTCGGGCGCAACCGGACGCAAAACGCAAGCCGAGGAATCGAAACGGCGTCCGATCGTGATGAGATGCGGCTCCTCCTCGATGTCGGGCGGGCGAAAGAGACCCTGCGCCGCCGTCGTGAACAGGGCGCGGTCCGCTTCGCCCGCAGGCGCCTCGTCGGCGGGCGCTTCGCCTGTGGACGCGTCGTGGGAAGGCGTGTCTCGCACCGTTGCGGAGACGCACGCGTGGTCGGCGGCCGGGCCCTCGGCGGACGGCGGCGGACCGGCCGACGGCGCTTCAGCCAGGGCATCGGCAATCGCCGTACGCCAAAGATCGGGATTGACAGGATTGGGATTGGGATCGGCGGGAAGAGCCGCCGCGGCCGTCGCATCCGCTTCGCCGGCATCGGAAGCGTCCGCCTGAGGCACGTCGACGGGCGAGGATGTCACGTCATGCTCAGGCGAGGCCCCGTCGCGCAACGGATTGTCGCGCTCGGAAACGAGAGCGGAGGTGGACGGCGCGTCGTCGGTGGTCACGGAGCGCTCGGGATCTCGTGTTGCAGGCCCCCCCTCCGAGCGGGAGCCGTCGGAGGGCGGCACCTCCTCGGGTGCCCCGATGTCCTCCCGGATGTCCTTATCCGCCACGAATGCTATATCCCGCGCCACACGCCACGCCCCAAAGATAAGTCTAGGTACTTCCTCAATGACATTCGCGCAAAGGCTCGATTGGATCAGACGGCTAACGGACAACCGTCTGGATGCGCTCCTGTGCGCAAAAAAAGAGCCATCTGAAGAGGATGGTCCGCCCTCCCGTCGGTTAACGGACGCCATCGGCCATGCGACGCTCGGGGGCGGAAAAAGGTTCCGTCCATTTCTTGTCGTCGAGAGTGCGGCTCTTTTCGGGCTGTCCGAGAGCGAAGCTCTGGAGACGGCGGCCGCCGTCGAATGCGTGCATTGCTATTCGCTGGCGCACGACGATCTTCCGGCCATGGACAACGATGCGCTGCGCCGCGGACAGCCGACGGTGTGGAAAGCCTTCGACGAATGGACCGCCATCCTCGCCGGCGATGCGCTGCTGACGGTCGCCTTCGAGATCCTGAGCGGGCCAGCCACGCATCCGGACGCCGGGGTTCGGCTGGAGCTGATCGCGGGCCTCGCAAAAGCCGCCGGACCGAACGGCATGGTCGGCGGGCAGGCGCTCGACCTCGAAGCCGAGCGCCTCACCCGCTCCGCGCCGCTGACGCTCGCGGAGATCCGCCGCCTGCAACGGCTGAAGACCGGCGCCTTGATCACGTTCTCGGCCGAAGCCGGTGCCATCCTGGGGCGCGCGGACGCAGCTGAGCGTCGCGCCGTGCGCGACTACGGCACGACGCTCGGCCTGGCCTTCCAGATCGCCGACGACCTCCTGGACGCCGAAGGCGACGCGGAGACCGTCGGCAAGGCGGTGAGCAAGGATGCGGCGGCGGGCAAGGCCACGTTGGTGTCGCTGATGGGGGTCGAGGCGGCGCGCGCGGAGCTGCGGCGCGTCGAGCAGGCCGCGGTCGACGCGCTGCGCCCCTTCGGGCCCCGCGCCGGAACGCTGATCGAGGCCGCCCGCTTCGTCGCCAGCCGCAACCGTTAAGGACATTCGCTAGTGCCCTCGGGAATGCACACCACCCTGTCCTCCCCCATCATGCCGAAGGCATGTCTCCGACATGACGTGGGGGACACTAGCGCATGTTCAAATCATACGGACGCGGTCGGCGTGATTCACGCTACCTGTTCCTCCCCCCTTGTGGGGGAGGCTAGGAGGGGGGGATTGCAGACCATCAGCCGTAGGGGTTTCCCCCACCCCTAACCCCTCCCCACAAGGGGGAGGGGACCGCGCTTTGCATTTCCGCGGAATTCGGGCCATAAGCCGCCGTTAACGCGAGCAAACGAGATGACCCCCAAGATCGCCATCGTCGGCCGCCCCAACGTGGGCAAGTCGACCCTGTTCAACCGTCTGACCGGCACGCGCGCCGCGCTCGTCTCCGACTTGCCGGGGCTCACGCGCGACCGCAAGGAGGGCGAGGCGGAGCTTGGCGGCCATCCGATCACCATCATCGACACCGCCGGCCTCGAGGTTGCCGCGAAGGGCTCGATCGCCGATCGCATGCGCCAGCAGACGGAAGCTGCCATCGGGCTCGCCGACCTCGTGCTGTTCGTCATCGACGCGCGCGACGGCGTGACCGCGACCGACGAGACGTTCGCGCGCACCGTGCGCGCATCGGGCCGCCCCGTCGTGCTGATCGCCAACAAGTGCGAAGGCCGCTCCTCGGACGAGGGCTTCTACGAAGCCTTCAAGCTCGGGCTCGGCGAGCCGGTTGCCATTTCGGCCGAGCACGGCCTCGGCCTTGGCGATCTCGAGCGCGACGCGCTAGCCGCCCTCGGCCTCAAGCCGAAGCCGAGGGCGAAGCCCGGCGACGGCGGATCCGAGAGCGAGGAGGACACCGGCGCCACCGAGCGGCCTCTGCGCGTCGCCATCGTCGGCCGTCCCAACGCCGGCAAGTCGACGCTCGTCAACGCCATCCTCGGCGAGGATCGCATGATCACGGGTCCCGAGCCGGGGCTGACGCGCGACACCGTGGCGAGCGACATCGCCTGGCAGGGCCGCACCATCCGGCTGTTCGACACCGCGGGCCTGCGCCGCAAGGCCAAGGTGACCGAGCTCGCCGAGAAGCTCTCCACCAGCGACACCGTGCGCGCCATCCGCTTCGCCGAGGTCGTCGTGCTGCTGCTCGACGCCGAGCGCGGCATCGAGCACCAGGACCTGAGCATCGGCGACCTCGTGACGGAGGAAGGCCGCGCCATCGTCATCGCCCTCAACAAGTGGGACCTCGTCGAGAGCAAGCAGCAGGCTCTGAAGGAGCTTCTGCGGAAGATCGCCGAGGGCCTGGCACAGGTTCCGGGCGTCGCCGTGATCCCGATCTCGGCCGCGAGCGAGAAGGGCCTCGACAAGCTTCTGCGCGCGATCGTCACCGCCTCCGAGGTCTGGAACCGGCGCGTTCCGACCCATGAGCTGAACCGCTGGCTGGGGGAGGCGCTCGCGCGCCACGCGCCGCCCGCGCCCTCCGGCCGCCGTCTCAAGATCCGCTACATGACCCAGCCGTCGACGCGCCCGCCGACATTCGTCGCCTTCTGCTCGCGCCCCGACGCGCTGCCCAAGACCTATCAGAAATACCTTCTCAACAGTCTGCGCAACACGTTCGACCTGCCGGGGGTCCCGATCCGCTTGAACCTGCGCGGCGGCGACAATCCGTTCGCGCCCAAGCGCCGCGGATAAGCGGCACGTCAGACAAAAGAGTGCCGCGGATAACGCAGCGCACCAGACAACAGAGCCCTGAGATGAAACCGTCTGGTGCTGCCGTACGTGAAAAGATACGCTCGCGGCCGGGGATCATGCCGATCGAGAGCGTCGAGAAACAAAAAAAGGATTGCGTGATGTCCAAGGCCTCTTGCCTCGCCCCCGAAAACACCGTTGCGCGCCTCGCATGGCCGCTGGCGACGGCGGCTGCCGTGCTGGCCATGCTCACCGTCGAGGCGGCAGCCTATAGCAAGAAGGTGGAGAACGCCTGCCGGGCCGATTACAACACCCACTGTCCGGCCTACAAGGTCGGCTCGGCTGCCCTGCGCAACTGCATCGAGCTCGCAGGCAAGCGAGGCAACCTGAGCAAGGGATGCTTCGACGCGCTCGTCGATGCGGGGCTGGTGCCGAGGAAGTATCTCAAGCGGCGCTGATCGCAGCGGGAACCAGAATCGCAGCGGGCGGGAGTCCGGCAGCGAACCCGAAGATGCTGCTGAACGTCACCGCCCGCACGGGCGTCACCCAAGATGGCGCCGCACCGGACTTGCACAGATAGGCGAGCGTCTCGATAACATCAAGCCCCCTAGGGAAACATTTCCGGATGCACGGTGCGTTTGCATGGCATCGCGGGGCCGGTCGTTGCCCGCTATAGCGTGATCGTTTTTGATTGAATCGGGATCACGCTCTCTCTTCGATGAGACCGATGAATCGCACTTCATGCTGATAGGCATCATGGTCTAGGTTGCGGCGCATCGGGAGACGCTCCATGGCCGACACCACCACGGAAGTGCTGTTCTACCACCTCGAGCGCACGCCGCTCGAGCGGGTGTTGCCGGCGTTGCTCGAGCGCACGTTGGAGCGCGGCTGGCGCGCGGTCGTGCAATCCGGCAGCGCCGAACGGCTCGAAGCCCTCGACCTTGCGCTCTGGACCTACAGCGACGCGAGCTTTCTCCCGCACGGCACCGCGCGCGACGGCGATCCCGTCCGCCAGCCGGTCTATCTCACCACGGGAGACGAAACGCCGAACGGCGCCGGCGTGCGCTTCCTCGTCGATGGTGCGGAGATGAGCGTCTTCACCGGCTTCGTGCGCATCGTCTGCCTGTTCGACGGCCGCGACCCCGAGGCGACCGCCAAGGCGCGCGCGCAATGGAAAGCCGCCAAGGCTGCCGACTGCGCCGTCACCTACTGGCGCCAGTCCGACAGCGGCCGCTGGGAGAAGCAGGGGTGATGGGCTCTCCCAGCAGGTCTGGCGTCGGTGAAGGAGGCCGCGTCAGGCGTCGGTGAGCTTGCGGCTTTCCTTGACGAAGCGAGCGCAGGAGTCGGCGCACGCCTTGCACACGGCGTGATGGGCTTCGTGTTTTCGGCACACCTTCTCGCAATCGGCACAGATGTCGGCGCAGAGCTTGGCGACGTCCTTGAGCCGCGGCGCATCGAGCGCGGCCAGGCGGGCGACGGCCGCGCACATCGGCATCATCGCGAGGACGCTTTTGAGGCATTCGGCGAGCGACGTATCGCCCTTCGCCAGCGAGGCGATACAGTGGGCGACGCAGGCTTCGGCTTTCGCAACGCAGTCCATCGCGCTGTCGATCACGGCCTGATGCTGCGTGTCGGGCTTGTGGCCGCCGTGGTCATGACCGGCAGGGTCGTGGCCCTCATGGTCGTGAGGGCTGTGGTCGGCGTGCGGATCCTGCGCCAGCACCGTGGCGGACGTGGCAGCCAGGGCGGAGACGCCGGCAATGGTCGCACCGCTGAGAGCGATGGCCGACCGGCGACTCACGATCATGGGGTGGGATGGGCCGGCGGCCTCTGTCGTTTCACGCATCAGGTGCTTCTCCTTCTTCGAGGTCCATCGATTTGTGGGCCGCATCGCGACGCATTTCAAGGAACCCTGTCAGATCCAGCGTCATATGGTGGATATGGTCGGGCAGCTCGGTCCAGCTCTTCATCTGCTCCTGGATCGGGTGATCGATATAGCCCGAATGCACGAGCACCGTCGTCATGCCGAGGTCGTGCGGTGCGGCGAGGTTCATCGGCATGTCCTCGAACATGGCGGCCGTCTCCGCCGCCACGCCGTGACGGCGGATCATGCGTCGGAACGCGTCCGCCTCGGGCTTGGGCACGTAATCGCAGGCCGCGATATCGCAGATATCCTCGAAGAGATCGAGCACGCCGAGCTTGTCGGCGACCCGCTCCGCATGGCGCCGCGAGCCGTTCGTATAGATTAGCCGCCGCCCCGGGAGCGCCGCCACCGCAGCGCGAAGCGCCGGCGCCTCCCTGACCACCGAGAGATCGATGTCGTGCACGTAGGCCAGGAATTCCGCCGGATCGAGCTTGTGCACCGCCATCAGGCCGGCGAGCGTCGTTCCGAACTGGCGATAGTAGGTCTTCTGCAGGTGCCGGGCGTGCGCATACGGCACGCCGAGGTAGCGGGCAACGAACGCGCCCATGCGGTGATCGACCTGGGCGAAGAGGTTGCACTCGGCGGGATAGAGCGTGTTGTCGAGATCGAAGATCCAGGCATCGGTCCGCGCAAACCCGCGCGCCGGAGCGCCCGCGCGCGGCGCAAGAAGCCTGGGCGCTGCCCGATCGGCCGTGATCTTGCGCTCTGCGCTCATCTCATGCGCCCGGCTTCGGCTTTGGCTTGCGCCGGCCGACAAGGGTGCCCGCGCCGTGATCGGTAAGGAGCTCGAGCAGCACGCTGTGCGGCACCTTTCCATTGATGATGACGACGGCCTCGACGCCGGCCTCCACCACCTCGATGCAGCCCTCGATCTTGGGGATCATGCCGCCGGTGATGGTGCCGTTGCGGATCAGCTCCTGCGCTTCCCCGATCGTGAGGTCGGCGATCAGGCGGCCGTCCTTGTCGAGCACGCCTTCGACGTCCGTGAGCAGAAGCAGGCGCTTGGCCTGCATCCGCGCGGCGAGTGCGGAGGCGAACGTATCGGCATTGATGTTGAGGGTCTCCCCCTCGGTCGAGAGGCCGATCGGCGCGATGACCGGAATGAGGTCCGACTTCGAAATCACGTCGACGATGTGGGGATTGACGTGCAGCGGATCGCCGACATAGCCGATATCGACATCCTTCATCTCGCTGCTGACGGGATCCGGCATCTGCGTGATCTTGCGCGCGATCATCAGGTTGGCATCCTTTCCGCAGATGCCGACGGCCTTGCCGCCCTGCCTGTTGATCGCCGACACGATGTCCTTGTTGATGCGCCCGGCGAGCACCATCTCGACCACCTCGACGGTCGGCTTGTCGGTGACGCGCAGCCCGTTGACGAACTCGGACGTGATCTCGAGCTTTTTGAGCATGGTGGCGATCTGCGGCCCGCCGCCGTGCACGACGATGGGGTTCACGCCCGATTGCTTGAGATAGACGATATCCTTGGCGAAGGCATCCGAGAGGGCTGCATCGCCCATGGCATGGCCGCCGAACTTGATGACCACGGTCTGCTCGTCGTAGCGCAGCATGTTGGGCAGCGCTTCCGCCAGGATGCGCGCCTGCACGTGGGCTGAAATCTCCTTCGGATCGATCTTGCCCTGGGCTGCCCCGGACGTGTCGGTCGCCTTCGCCATGATGCCTTGCGATCCCTGCTGCCGCGGTTGGACGGACGTCACTCAGGCGGCGGAGCGCTCAGGGGCCCCAACCGCCACGGCGAGCACATATAACCTGTGGAGTGTCCGCTCAACGGAATTCCCACACATTCGCGCGCCAAGATTACCCGTTGAGTTCTCGGGCTTTGCGGTTCAACCTAGCCGCGACCCTCATCATAACGTCATATCCCGCAAGAGAGATTCGACCACGACGCGGGAGCGCGGGGTCCGGACCGGACCCGCGTCCCGAGAGGCGGGGTGGCCTCGAGAGGAACCTGGATGACGACCATGATCGTCGACGATCTCGGCAGAATTCCCATGTCGCCCTATCTGACGGCGACACTGACCCGTGCCGCCGACTATGCGACGGCCCAGTCGCACCGCGAGGTGACGCTGGAGCATCTGCTGCTCGCCCTCGCCGAGGACCCGGAGGCGACCGTCGTCCTCAAGTCCAGCCACATCGATCTCGCGCGGCTCACCGCCGAGGTTTCCGAGTTCCTCGGCCGCTCCGAGGACCATATCGATCCCGAGGGCGGCCAGACCGTCGCCATCTCGGCCGACCTGCGCCGCATCCTCGAGGCGGCGGCCGCAGCCGCGAAACAGGGCCGCCGGCGCGAGATCAACGGCGCCATCGTGCTGGCCGCCATCGTCGGCGACGGCAAGAGCGCGGCCGCCCACCTGCTGCGCGTGCAGGGTCTGACCTTCGAGGAGGCGATCCGGGCGCTCCAGCGCGCAGCTCCCCCTGCGCCCCAGCCGCCACAACCGGCACCAGCCACGCCCCATCCGGCACCGGCCCCTCCGCGCCCTGCGCCGCCGCCCCCTTCATATCCCGCACCACCGCCGCAGCCGGACCACGAGCCCGAGCGCGAGGAGGCCGAGCCGCGTCCAAGACCCGACTTCGGAGCGCCCCCGCCTCCCGATCTGACCCGCCCGGCGAGCACCGAGGAAATCCTGGCTTCGGCCCGCGAGCGGCTGCAGCCGCGCCCAACGGACATGGGACGCGCCGACGTGGAGCATCCGGACGTTGGACATCCGGACATGGGGCGTCCGGACATGGGGCAGCCCGACATGGAACGCCCGGATGAGGCAGAGCGGCCGGAGAGACCGCCATCACCGCTCACGCGCACCAACTATCCCGATCTCGGCGGCCCGCCGCAGCCGGCGCCGATGGCTCCCCGCGAGCCGCCGTTCGAGCGCGAGCCCCCGGCATCGGAACACGCCGCCGAGCACCCCTCGGACGGCCTCCCCTCGCTCACGGCCGAGCGCCCCGGCGCCGTCCCGGCCCCCCGTCATGAGCGGGATGCCGCGTCATGGCCGATCCCCTCTTCGCCCCCCGGGACGGGCGCTCATCCCCTCCCGCCATCCGAGCCGCAACCACCGCCGAATACGGCCGCCGGCACACGCTGGCACACGCCTGCCTCCGCCACGCCGGCCCCCGCCGCAACGGGCAACGCCAGCCCGCCCGCGGACCGCCGCCGCGCCGCGCCGTCCGGCCCCTTCGTCGGCTCGTGGCCGCTGATCGAATCCGGCCAGCTCATCGAGAACATCCCGCGGCGCATGCGCGTTGGCGTGCCGGTCGTGGCCGAGGCCCGCATCGCGCGCGCCGACGTCAAGGCGCTGGCGGAAGGCCTGCAGGGCGGCGGCGCGGCCTTCCGCCATGAGGTCGTGGTCACGAAGGCGATGTCGGTGCGCCTGCGCGCGCCCGACGGCGGGTTCACGATCGAGAACCGCTCGCCCGAGACGCAATGGATCGAGAACGTGCTCGGCTTCGGCAGCGACGACTTCGCGAGCTGGCGCTGGACGGTCACGCCGCGCGCGCGCGGCCGGCGTCCGTTGCAGCTGATCGTCTCGGCGCGCACCGTCGGCGCCGACGGCATGACGGCGGAGACCGCGTTGCCGGACCAGATCGTGGACGTCAAGGTGTCGATCAACTACGCGCGCACCGCCGCCCGCTGGATCGGCTGGATCGCCGCGGCCGTGATCGGCGGCCTCCTGGCCAAGTTCGGCGAGACCGGTTGGGTCATCGCACAGCTCCTGATCGCCAAGCATCTCGGCGGCTGAGCCGCGCGCGAGCTTCGCCGTCTGGCAATCCAGATACGTCCGCGGCGCAAGAGTAGGCTGGCGCGGTGATGAATGGGTAGGGGAAAGCGAAACGAGCGCTGTTTGCGGCTTCGCCAGGCAGCCCCCTGCGCCTCAATCCCTGAGCAGCGCCGCCAGCGTCGCGCGCAGCTCCGGAATGCCGGCTCCGGTCTCGGACGACGTCGCGAGCACTATCGGAAACGCGGCCGGATGGTTCTTGATCGCCTGGCCCGTCGCCGCAAAGACGGCGTCGAGCGCCGGCACGTTGATCTTGTCGGCCTTCGTCAGCACGATCTGGTAGGGGACCGCGGTCGTGTCGAGCATTGTCATGATCTCGCGGTCGGGCGGCTTGATCCCGTGCCGGCTGTCGACGAGAACGAACGCGCGGCGCAACGTCGGCCGGCCGGCGAGATAGGCGCGGATCAGCGCCGTCCACGTCTCGACCTTGTCCTTCGGTGCCTTGGCGAATCCATAGCCCGGCATGTCGACGAGATAGAGCGGATCGTCCGCCGGCGCGAAGAAGTTGAGCTCCTGCGTGCGCCCCGGCGTGTTGGAGGTGCGCGCCAGAGAGCCGTTGCGCACCATGGCGTTGATGAGGCTCGACTTGCCGACGTTGGAGCGTCCGGCGAAGGCGACCTCGCACCATCCGTCCGCCGGCAGCCCGTCGAGCGCCACCACGCCCTTGACGAAGCGCCAGGGCCTGGCGACGAGCCGCTCCCCCGCCGCGAGATCCTCGGGGCTGAAGAGAGCCGCGCCGGTCATCACTTGGTTTCGGTCTTGGATGAGGTCTTGCTGAGACCGAGCAGGCGCCCGATCGGCGCCAACGTGCGCTTGATGTTGTCGAGGAGATGGAAGTCCGCGCCCTGCTTGTGCGAGATGTACGACTGCTGCGCGATCGACAGCACGTTGTTCCAGGCCCAGTAGATGACGAGGCCGGCCGGGAATGCTGCGAGCAGGAACGTGAACAGCAGCGGCATGAACGAGAAGATCTGCTGCTGGATCGGATCCGGCTGCGGCGGGTTGAGCTGCATCTGGACCCACATCGTGAGGCCCATGATGATCGGCCACGCGCCGATGTGCAGGAACTCCGGCACCGCGAACGGCAGGAGGCCGAACAGGTTGAAGATCGACGTCGGGTCCGCTGCCGAGAGGTCGCGGATCCAGCCGAAGAACGGCGCATGCCGCATGTCGATCGAGACGAACAGCACCTTGTAGAGGGCAAAGAAGACCGGGATCTGCACCAGGATCGGCAGGCAGCCGGCCAGCGGATTGATCTTCTCCTTCTGGTAGAGCGCCATCAGCTCCTGCTGCTGCTTGGCCTTGTCGTCCTTGTAGCGCTCGCGAAGCTGCTCCATCTGCGGCTGCAGCTTCTTCA
>NZ_DAITQL010000050.1:0-31715 GCF_036833075.1 Hyphomicrobium sp. | reverse complement strand
TCATGGCTCCAGTCTCTCAAGAGTTGGAGCCTCCGGCAAACCCGGGGCGGTTCAGTACGGCCGTTCCTGGTTGGGCCTATCAATCCTATGCAGCCAACCGGCCTGCAGATTGAGAAACACAAAAATCATGTACGTCGTGTTCGCAAGGACGATGAGGAATACATAGTCCGAGATTGACAGCAGTACGGTGTTGACCGCGAGATCCGTCCACATAGCCGCTACCGGCGCTCCGTGGGTATTCACGCGGGAGAGATATTTCGGCAGCCAACCGTCATGCGAGCCTTGGTAGAGCGTGCGCGAGGAGCCTGCCATCGCCGTCATCACGACAAGACAAATTGAAAGAGTCAGTGTCGCGATAATGACATTGCCTAAAACCGGGCCTGCACCGACCATCCTGACCATGACCTGACCCACGCCGGTGCCGTCGTAAATTCCTGGATCGAGAAGGCCGTCGAGGCCGAGGTATCCTTGGAAGGCAACCGGAACAAGCGTGAAGAACAGGATGCATAGCAGGCCGGAATAGACGAGTGCTCGAACCGTGTCGTACCCGAGGTTCTTGAACTCGCTCACGTAGCAAACAGCTGTTTCAAAAGGGTAGGTCGACCACGCCGCGAGCAAAAGACACGCCATAAGCGTGGTCATTCCCACCATGTCCCATGCCCCGTGCACAGGCTTGCCGGCCGCGTCGATAGTGAGCGGAACGAACGGCGTGAAGTTCTGTGTTTGGATGTCCCCGGTGAGTAACGGCACGATGCCGACCAAAAGAAGCGGCAATAGAACGGCGATCGCGATGATCATCTGCACGCGCGCCGCTTTCAATATTCCACGATGCTGGATGGTGAAGACCGTCAGCATCAACGCCAAGCCAAGGAAAAACGTAGCGTTGAGCCGAACGACGACGCCCTCCTTGATGAAGGAGAGATCGAACAGCGTGACCTGCCAAGTCCTGATCAAAGAATCGGCGGGAAAAAGCAGGTTGAGGACGTAACCAGCCGCCAGACCAGAGCCAATAGCGAGCACCGGGGACCAGGAAAACCAATTTGCCCAGACGGAGATCGGCCCCAGCATCTTACCGTACGGCACCCAAGCAACGGCACCATAGACGGATGCTCCGCCGGACTTTTTCGGAAAAAGCCCCGAGATCTCAGCATATGTAAAACACTGAACGAAGCCGATGAACATCGACAGGATCCAAATGCCCGCCGAGATATTACCCGCCGCTGATGCCACCGCTCCTATCGAGAATAGCACAAGCACTGGCGTGCCTGACGCGATCCAGAATGCGTGAGTCCAGTTTAACGTGCGGCGCATAGTGCCCGCGTCTATTGGTGCGTCTTGGACAGATGATAAAGCTGTCTCCGACATCCCCACCTCCCAGTATAAGTTTCTTTATTTCCGAGGCTCGGCTTCTCGACTTCCGAGATGCCAAATCCCAGTTTGTAGGAGATCATACGGCTGCGACGGAAAAACTTCCCGAGCGGCTATTTATTGCATTGAGCAATTTGATGCTTAAGGGAGAGGGAACATTGAAGCGCAACAATATGCGCGCGGTGCACCGCGATTATTTCGCTTTTGCAACCACGTCGCCCGCTGCAACATCGCGGGCTAAGAAGGCGTCTTTTTCTGAGCAGGCCGCTTCCGCGACGGGGCGGATGGCCTTTCGCCTTACTTCTTCCATGAAGATTTCAGTCACGAGCCGCTTGGGCGCATTGCGGTTCGAGATAGCATAGATATCGCATCCGGTGGCAAGTGATTTCGATGTGAGCGGCCAGAGGTTGCCCTTCCGTACATCGGCCGCCGCCATTCGCTCGGGTAGCAAACAGATGCCCAATCCCAGAACTGCGAGTCGCCTTGCTTCTTCGAGGTTAGGAGTCGATGCTGCGACGCGTTTTCCAAGCCCGTGGCGCAGACGGTAGTGGGTCAGGCTGTCCGGTTCGTCGGCACCAGTAAGGATGAGGGGTTCGTTGGACAGGGCTTTCACCGCATCCAGCGATACTCCAAACAGATGGTGGCTCTTCCCGCAGTAGACGAGGTGTACTTCCCGGGTAAGGAACTCATACAGAAGTTCTGAATATCTTGCGTGTACGGGCGCAATGCCGATATCAACCTCATTGCGTAGGACCGCGAGTGAAATCGTTTCCCAGGTGGCCACCTCGATTTGCAACTCGACAAGCGGACACCGCGCTCTGAATGCGACCAGCAGCTTGTCGAATTTCGTGCTCACGAAGTTGCTAATGGTGCGCAGCCGAAGCCGACCGCGAAGTTCCTGCGATGCGTTGTCGAGGCTGTCGGGAATCCTGTCGAGCTTGGCATAAACCTCGCTCACGCATTCGTACAGAATTCGGCCTTCGTCTGTCAGCTCAAACCCCGCAGGCCCTCGGCGGCAGAGCTTCTTCCCGAGATGCCGCTCGAGCCTCTGTAGCGCCAGACTGATCGTGGATTGCTTGCGCCACAGCGCGTTCGCTGCGGATGTCACACCATTTGCCTCGACGATGCCGTGGAAGATCTTCAAGAGATTCCAGTCGAGGTCGAGGCAGAACTTCTGACGCATTCTCATGCACGCTCCAGAGGGGGCACAGGGCGGGACCGTACGCCCACTCCGCGCAAGAGCGTACAGATCCCTCAACGTCGTGCAAGAGACAGTTTCTCTGCCGAACATTGACAGAGTCAATGCTCATCATGAGGCCTTTGGGAGTTTTAATCACTGCGCTCGCGCCTATCATCCTACCTCAGTGCAGCAGCGACCAAGGTTACGTTGATGGCAGGCAAGAGAGACGATCACGGCCACGATCATGGCCACACGCATACACACCGCCACTCAGTTCACGGTGTGAAGCGGGAAGATACCCACGGTGCAAAGACGATGGAGACGCTTTCGCGCATCTCGCAGCGGAAGCAGGATGAGGAGGTCAAGCAATCCCTCCAGTTCGGACTGGAAGCCGCTGACTCCGTCATCGACCGGAACATCTCTTTGTTCAGCCGAGGCCATCAGCCGGCCTTTGCCGGCATCAATACCTTCATGAAGGCGCCCTATTGCGAGGACATTCGCAAAATTGGCAATTATGAAGCGGCCTTCGTCGGCGCACCGTTCGATTCAGCAACGACGTATCGGCCGGGAACGCGTTTCGGCCCGCAGGCCGTGCGTCGGATTTCCGCGCTCTACGACGGCTATTGGTTCGACGGCGGCGTAGACATCTACGAGGAACTTGATCTCTGTGATGCCGGCGACATTTTCGTAATTCCAGGCAACATCGAGAAAACTTTCGATCAGGTAACGAAGGCGGTGTCTCATATCTACACGTCTGGTGTTTTCCCGATCATCTGCGGCGGTGATCACAGCCTCGGGTTCCCCAATGTGCGCGGGATCGCGCCCCATATCGACGGCAACGTGGGCATAATTCATATCGACCGGCACATTGATATCCAGGAAAAGGATATGGATGAGCGCATGCACACCACTCCGTGGTTCTGGACCACGCACGAAGGCACTCACGGCACGCATCGCGACCACAGCCATATGCATGATGTCGGGTTGTCCAACTGCCATCCGAAAAATCTGGTCCAGATCGGCATTGGCGGATGGTACGGCAATCGCCCGGGAACAGCAGTCGCCAAACGACGCGGCACGAGCGTGCTTACAATGCACGATGTGCAGAAGCACGGTCCGCAGAGGGTCGCCGAGATCGCATTGGAGATGGCGTGGGAAGGCTGCAAAGCCGTGTACCTATCCTTCGACATTGACTCGATCGACCCCGGATTCGCACCCGGGACCGGCTCGCCGGAACCTGGCGGCCTTCTTCCACGTGAAGCATTCGAAATGATCCACACCATCGCCCGCGAAGGCCTGTGCGGCATGGAGGTCGTAGAAGTTTCTCCGCCGTATGACGTCAACGACAACACCGCACAGCTTGCGTGCCGCGTTGTGCTGGACGTTCTCGGCACCCTCGTTGCCGAGGGGCATCTCGGTCATCGCAACAAAGTTATGAAGTGAAATCCCATGACAAATCGTTCGGTCGTTCGTTCGGCAATCGCCGGTTTTTTAATCGTGGCGTCTGCAGCTCCAGCGCTGGCGCACGTAGGTCATGGCGAGACTCACGGTCTGATGCACGGGTTCATGCATCCGATCGGAGGTGCCGATCATATGCTAGCGATGGTGGCGGTCGGCATATTAGCCGCAATGTTGGGCGGCCGCGCACTCTGGATGGTGCCGGCTTGCTTCCTGGCCATGATGGCAGGTGGAGCGGCGCTCGCGATCGGGGGAATCCAGTTACCCTTTGTCGAACTCGGCATCTCGCTGTCTGTCGTCGCACTAGGATTGGTGGTCGCGCTGCAGTTGCCATTGCCGATCGCCGCCGCTATGGGGGTCGCCGGCTTTTTTGCGGTCTTCCACGGTTATGCGCATGGATCTGAGATGCCGCTCGACGCGTCGGGCGCGAGTTACGCTCTGGGTTTTCTAACCGCTACTGGAATTCTGCATCTCACCGGGATCGCAGCTGGTAAGGGTTTTAGCGCCGGACTCGCGACACGCGGCGCAGCTTCGAGAGTCGCAGGCGGCGCGATAGCCCTTGCGGGCCTGTTCGCGATAGCCCTTGCGGGCCTGTTTCTGTCCGTATGAATGACGGCGTTTCCTGGGGAGCAGCGCAAGTGGGTATAACGGACCACTCGTGCGGCTCCCTTTGGTGTTGGGACGAGAGAGGCAGTCTCTGGCCTGCTTTCTCGGCCTAGCGGAAGACCCTTAGGTCTACCTTGGACCCGAAGTTCTCATCTTCATCCGCCCCGGCGCGCCATATCCTCCACTCAATCACGTCAATATCCCGGGCTCCTCTCAGGTCGAGCCACCAGCGCGAGCGCACGTCGGCGGCATTCTCTCCCGCTTCTCTCTACAAATCGCGTGTCGACTGCGCGATCACGCCGGCGTAGTGGGCCAGCCCCTCGAAAAGGTCGATCATGTCGCTCGCGAGCCGGAAGCTCAGCACGTCGCGCTGGTTATCGAGGCGCAGACGCGCCAACACGCTCTGGCGGGCCGCGGCCGCCAGCGTCTCGATCTCCTTCCGATTTTCCAGAAGTCGCGCGATCGCCTCGGGCTGATGATCCTCGATCAGGTGAACAGCCTCATCCAGCAGGGCAAAGACGGCCTTGCCGAAGGCCCAGGTCGTCTCGTCGTGCAGAAGCTTGAGGTCGGTCCCGCCGGCAAGGCGTCGCTCGGCGACGGACACCATGTGTGTCATGGCGATCTGGTCCACGCTCTCGAGGGTCGTCGTGAGGCGGACGAGCGCGGTCATGACGGCGCCCTCCCCTTCGGAATGCGATTCTGATCCGATCCGGCCGATATAGGTGAGGATGTCGGTCGTGAGCCGCTCGGTCTGATTGTTGCGCTGTACGAGAGACGCGACGTCCTGCACGTTGCCGCGCACGGCCACGCTGGCGCTCGCGCGCACCAGGTCGACAATCTGGGTGCCGAGCCGTTGCAGTTCGAGGCGCGCACGCTGCACGGCCAGCGCCGGAACCTCCAACGCGGCCTCGTCGAGGAATTGCGGCGCGAAGGTCTCGCGCTCGGCCGGTTTCGCGGGAACGAGCCACTCGGCGAGCCGCGCGATGGGGCTGGCGAACCAGATGAGCGCCAGGGTGCTCGCTACGCTGAAGATGGTATGCGCGTTCGCGACCTGGCGTGGCGTCTCCGCCGCGAGCCGCGCCACGCCGTCGAGCTCCGGGGCCACGGGTGACACGGCGCGCACGAAATCCGCGAACTGGGGAATGATGAAGACGAGCATCAGCACCCCGAAGACATTGAACAAGAGGTGCACGATGCCGACCTGCAACGCCACTGCCGGCTTGCCGATGGCGGCCAGAAGCGCCGTCCCGCACGTGCCGACGTTCGCGCCGAGGATGAGCGCGATGCCCGCCTCGAGCGGCATCAGCCCCTGACTGCCGAGCGCGATGATGATGGCGAGCGTTGCAGCCGAGCTCTGCACCACGGCTGTGAACAGGGCGCCCGCCAGGATGCCGATCCAGGGGCTCCGCATCTCCTGCATGGCGTCGATGAAGGGCTGGAAGGTGCGTAGCGGTCTCGTTGCGTCGCCCATGAACTGGATGCCGAGGAACAGGAGCCCGAGCCCGAGCAGCGTCCGGCCCGCGAGCCGCAAGGTCTCCTGCTTCGCGAAGGCGTGGGCGAGGAAGCCGAACGCCAGCATGAAGGGCACGAGGCGGGAGACGTCGAAGGCGATGATCTGCGCGGTGAGGGTTGAGCCGACGTTGGCGCCCATGATCATGGGCACCGTTTGGCCGAGCGTCATCAGGCCGGCCGAGACGAAGCCCACCATCAGCACCGTCGTGATGGTGGAGGAGTTGAGCAGCGCGGTCACGCCCGCCCCCGCCAGAACGCCGCGGAAGCGGTTGGCGCTGAGCTCGCCGAGGACGGTCTCGAGCCGCGCACCGGCCAGTTGCTTCAGCGCCTCGGTAAGCAATTGGAGGCCGAACAGAAACAGCGCGAGTCCACCGGCGAGCTGACCGATGGTGGCGGCGAGGTTGAGCCCGCCGGGTGTTTCCATGGTTCTCTTCCTTCAGGACGGGCGTGTGCGCACCGGGGCCTGCGCCCCCGGGCGTCACGTCACCGGAACACTGGCGCTGAGGGCGTCGATCTCGCCGGCGAACCGCTCGAAATCCGGAGACTCGGGCGCGGCATAGTTGAGGTTCTTGAACAATCCGGTCATGCGCGTGAAGAAGTTGCGCGCCGCCTCCTTGTCCGCGAAGCGGTATCGGCTGGTGACGATGGCGTAGACCCGGTCGAAGAGCTGCTTCTGCCGTTCGAGGGACATGGAGCTGTCCACCGCGTCGAAGGCATCCTGCTGAAGGAACACCATGTCCAGGAACTTCGCCGCCTCCATGACCGCGAAATCCTCGAGGCTGACGCCGTCCTCGCCCGCGACCTGCTCCATGCGGTGAATGTCCTCGCCGCGGTTGAGGAGGTCGATCATCTCGTCGATCCGCGCGCTCCAGTCGGCGCCCATGTGCTCGGTGACCCAGGAATCGATCTGCTTGCGGTAGCGCGACCAGGAGGTCAGGGGATCGATGGCGGGATAGAAGCGCTTGTAAGCCCGATCATAGGAGAGCCCGAGGAAGCATTTGACCGCCGCCAGCGTCGACTGGGTGACGGGCTCCTCGAAATTGCCGCCGGCCGGCGAGACGGCGCCGATGAGCGTGAAGGCGCCCACGGATCCGTCATTGGTCTTAAGCACGCCCGCGCGCTCGTAGACACCCTTGATGGCGCTGTCGAGATAGGCGGGGAAGGCCTCCTCTCCGGGGATTTCCTCGAGCCGCCCCGAGGTCTCGCGCATGGCCTGCGCCCAACGCGACGAGCTGTCGGCGATCATCAGCGTGCGTAGTCCCATCTGGCGGTAATATTCGCAGAGGGTGATCCCGGTATAGATGGACGCCTCGCGCGACGCGACCGGCATGGAGGACGTGTTGCAGACGATGATCGTGCGGTCCATCAGCGATCGGCCGGTCTTCGGATCCTTGAGGCGCGGGAAATCGGTGATGGTCTCCACCACCTCGCCCGCGCGCTCGCCGCAGGCCACCAGCACCACCACGTCGACGTCCGAATGGCGGGCGATGAGATTGAGCAGCACGGTCTTGCCGGCGCCGAAGGGTCCGGGAATGCAGGCCGCTCCGCCCTGAACCACCGGGAAGAAGGCGTCGATGATGCGCTGGGTGGTCACCATCGGTTCGGATGGATAGAGCCGTGTGGAGTAGCCCTTGTCCAGAAGCCGCCGCGGCAGGGCCCGGCGCACCGGCCAGGGCTGGGCGAGCGTGACGGTGCGCACCGCCCCGTTCGGGGCCTTCAGACGTGCCGCGGGCTCGTCGACGGTCATCGAGCCTTCGCGGATCCAGTCCACCGTCCAATCCTCGTCGAGGTCGAAGGGCACCATGATCTTATGCAGGATCGGTCCCTCGGGCACGGTGCCGAGCGTGTCGCCGGCGCGGACCCGCTCGCCCACCTTGCGGGTGGCGGAGAAGGCCCATCGGGCCTGCGGGTCGAGGCCGGGCGCGGCCACGCCCTTGGGCAGGAAGACGCCATGACCCTGCGCCAGGGCCTCGAGCGGGTTCTGGAGCCCGTCGTAGACCTGGCCGAGGAGCCCCGGTCCGAGTCGCACCGACAGGAGGAGCCCGGTCTGCTCGACTCCGTCGCCGAGGCCGATGCCGACGGTGCTCTCATAGACCTGCGCGTCCGCCTCTGCCCCCATGACCCGCAGCACCTCGGCCTTGAGGCGCTGCTGTGGCTCGCGGGCGGGACGGATATAGACGACCTCGTTCTTCATCAGCCGGCCCTTCTCGGGATCGGCGAGGCGCAGGCGAACAATGTCTTCCTGGACGGCGATGATGGAGGCGGTGACGTCGGCACTCATGGGGGGCTCTCGATCGAAGTAAGGGCGTCTGCGGTCGCCGCGTCGAGCAGAGCCTCGAAGCGACGTGTGGCGATGGCCACGTCGTAACGAGCCCAGCGGTCCGCGAGCGCCCACCGGATGAAGTAGAGGGCGACCGCCTCGAAATCGAAGAGATGACCCTCTCCATGCCGATCGGCCGAATCCCAGGCGGCTTGCAGCACAAGCCGCTCAAGCCCCATCGCATCGCCGGCTTCGAGCTTCGCGCGGGCGGCGGCGATCCAGGGGAAGGTGCGGCCCAGGCCGAAATTCGGCTCCGACCAGTTGTTGCGGATGGTCTCGACGATGCCGCCGTAGCCCCAGCGCAGGTCTGCGGCAGGCGCCTCCTCCCCGGCCGCGCGGCGGCGCAAAGCTGCGATGATGGTGCGCAATTGCAGCCGGTCGTGCAGCACGGCCTTGAGCGACGGGCTGTCGAGCCGCGCCATCAGGCCGTCGATGCGATCGAGGAAGGTCGCATCATCCTCTCCCAACTTGAGCCTGCTCCAGGCGAAGCCCGAGCGAAGAGCCTCCAGGGTGGCGCGGTCTTCGGGCGTCAGCAGGCCGAGCCGTGCCTCGAGCCGCGTCGCGCTGATGGCCGGCGTTTGGCTTCCAAGCAGCGGTCCGAGCGACGGCAGGCTCGCCATCAGCATGATGTAGGGCTCGCGTGGCCCGCCGATCATTTGACGACGCCTTCGAGCAGGGCCCGGAAGCGGGGCTGCAGGTGGGCGAGAAGCAGATGCGCCACCGCCTTGTCGGTGAGGTCGATGCTGACGCCACGGTCGAGCAGCTTCAGGCGGATGCCGCTGTCGTCTCCCTCGGCGCGGGTGAAGACCACGCCCTCCCGGAGCATCCCGGCGGCCGAGGCGGCGACGAAATGGGTGAGCGAGCCGGCCTTGAGCTCCTCGGGATTGCGGCGCAGATCATCGAGGCCCACCACCGCGCGCGGCAATTCCACCTCGACGCTGTTGGACTTGTCCGCCTCGCCCTCGGTGCGCGCCCGCCCGGCGACCGCCAGGATAAGGTGCTTCAGCATCTCCTCGTCGCGCAGCGTGCCGGAGACGACCTTGCCCACCTCGTCGGCGAACCGGCGGGCCAGATGCTCCTTCAATTCGAGAACGGCGTCGCGGGCAGCGATCCTGAGCGCCTCCTCACCCGCCCGGCGCAGCGCCGCGGCTTCCTCCGCCGCGCTCGTCACCTGCGCCTTGGACGACGCGTCCGCCTTCGCCAGGATTTCGCGCGCATGCGTCTCGGCTTCGCTGACGAGGCGCTCGGCCTCGCGCCGCCCGGAGGCGACACCTTCGTCGCGTAGGCGTGAGATGAGCGTCTCGACGCCCTTCGAGGCTTGCGAGGCAGCCTGATGGTCGCTCATGACCGTCTCCCGGATCAGATGGTGCGTGCGAGCACGAGGGCGAAGACGAAGGTGAAGACCGCAAAGCCTTCCACCACCGCCGCCGGGGCGAGGCTGAGGCCGAAGATCTCTGGCTTGCTCTTGGAGGCGGCGATGGCGCTGGCGCAGGCGCGGCCCTGCCATATCGCCGTCAACAACAGCACCAGCGCCGTCACCGAGCCGATGCCGAACAGGGCACCCGCATTGTCGGCCGTGATGGGCTGCTGCAGCGAGAACATCACTACGATGCCGTAGATGACGTTCGAGGAGGGGATGACGGAGACGCCGATATAGCGTCCATAGCCGCTTTCGGCTTCCAGCATCGCCCCGATGGCCGCCTGACCGGCGATCGCGACGCCGATCGCGCTGCCGAGCGCGCCGAAGCCCATCGGCGCGAACACGCCGAGCCAGCCGAGCGTGATAAGGAATTCGTTCATGCTTGTGCCTCTTGCGATGAAGGTTGCGTCGCGTCATGCGAAGGTGCGCGCCGGGCGAAGACCGAGAAGGGGGTGCCTTCTTCCGCGAGACCCCAGCTGAAGAACTCGATGAAGTTGAGCCGCAGTCCGTGCACCACGCCGCTCATCAGCCCGAGCAGGAAATTGATGCCGTGGCCGAAGGCGAGGATCAGGATGGCGAACAGCACCCCGACTCCCGGCTTGGCGGCGTGCACATCTGCAGCCAGCGCGTTGAAGGTGGTGGCGAGGGAGGCGCTGGCGAGCCCCAGGGCGAACAGCCTGAGATAGCTCAGCACGTCGCCGAACAGCTTGGTGATGCCGCTGAGCGCCAGTGCCCCGGAGCCGATGCGCTCCATGAGCCGGCGCGGCCCGGCCGCCTCCTGCATCATGGCGCCGGCCACCACGAGGGCGGGCCCGGCGACGAGGCCGGCCGTTGCGAGCATCTTGCCGGTGTCGTCCTCGACGAGCCACAGCCCGATCCCCGACCAGATCGTAACAATCCAGCCAATCGACGTGACGACCTGGCTGCGGCTGTGGCCCTTCCAGGCGAGCGCGGCGAGGGCGATGGTGATGTGGAGCGCGCCGACGCAGATCGACAGCGCCATCATGGCATCGAAGTTGTGCACGTCGACGACCGCGAGGGTGGCGAGCACGCTGTCCTTCGGTGGCCTCAGGCCGAAATAGGAGCCGCAGGCGACGCCATAGACGATCGCCATTGCGGCGATGGTTGCGAGCAGGATGCGGCCGCTCCGCCCCTCGGGGCTCCGCCCGAGCCGCCGCCAGAACACGGCCGTGGCGACGGCGATCACCGCCGCATAGCCCGCGTCTCCGAGGATCATCGCAAAGAAGAGCGCAAAGGAGCCGAACACCACCAGGCTCGGATCCCAGGCGCGATAGGCTGGGGTCTTGTAGAAGCGCGTCAGCTCCGCGCCGCTCTGAGCCTTCTCCGGCGGGGCGAGCAGGGTCGGAGGACGATCCTCCGCGCTGGGCTCCTCGATGAGCAGGGCGAGCCCGTGCGCCGCGGCGAAGTCCTCGAGCCGGCGCACATCGTCGGCCGGCACCCAGCCCTGCGCGGCGAAAACGTTGTCTCGGTCGATGGTCTGCGAGGCGGCGCTCTCGAGATCCCTGCTGTCGGCGGCGGCGGCGAGATGCAGGGCGAGCTGGGGGCGCCAGCGCGTCAGCTCGACCCGCTCCGCTTCCGCCTGCTCGATGGCGATCAGCGTCTCGTCGCGCTCGCGCTTCAGCGCGCTGCGCGGCACGGCGCCGGCCGGCACCCGGGCGACGGGGAGAAGCTCCGGCGGCGGCTCGTCGGGAGCGATCACCACCACGTGCAGCAGGTTCCCCGTCCGGTCCACGATCTGCCAGGGCAGCGTCAGCTTACCGAGCGCGGCACGCTCTTTCGCGGGAAGCAGGTAGAACCAGAGGCGCTGGCCGCCCATCTCGTCGAGCGGCGGGAAGACGATGTCGCCCCACGGCTCGAGCGCCTCGATCCGCGCCTGGAGTTCGTCGTCGCGGTCGCGCAGGGCCTTGAGGTGGGCCCGATTGTCCAGGATCCTGCCGACCAGGGGAGCGAGTTCGAACGGCGCGTCGAGCGCGAAGGCGCGCGCCGACCGGGGCGCGTCATCGAGGTGGCGGCAGGCGGTCTCGACCCGGCGTTGCGCCGTCGGATCGTGGACGGCGAGCGGCCCGGCCTCCCGCAACGCGACCAGGTGCATGACGCCGAGGGACTGAAGGCCGGCGAGCACCTCAGCCTTCTCGCTCACGATACCGCAGAGGGTCGCGCGTTTGAGCGGCACGATGCCCATCAGGCGGCCTCCAGCGCGCGCTTGCGCTTGGAGAGCTTGGCCGCCACCACGCCCGCGCGCTCGGCGTCGCCCAGGTAGACCAGGATGCGGCGGATGTTGCGCTCGGTCTGGGGAATGAGAATTTTCTCGAACAGGTTGGTGCGCTGGGTCACGCGCGTCATCGCCTTGTCGAGGATGGTGATCCGGCGGCGGGCGATCTCCGCCTCCACTCTGAGGCGGATCGCTGCCTTGAGCTCAGCCACGACCGCGTCCACCCAATGCGGCCGCGTGAGCAGGCCGTAGGGCGCAACTTCGATCTCCACATCCTCCAGCACCGGCAGCGTTACGCCCGCCACGTTCTGTGTGCCGAGGCGTGCCGACGTGAGCCGGGCCAGGCCGTCGAGTCCGATCCGGTCGTCGGCGAGCATGGGCAGCGCCGCGCCGGCCGCCTCGATGGCCGCGGCAGCGGCCTCTTCGTGCTGGCGCACCTCGACGCGGGCCTTGTTGCGCTCGGCCATGAGCTGCTGGCGCTTCAAGTCGAGCGCCGGCAGATAGCGTCGGTAGGAGGCGAGGCTGTCCTTCTGTCGCGTGAGCTCGGACTTGCTGAGCGGGACGTGCGCATCAATCATGGCGGTCAGGCCGCCTGCGCCGGGTAATACGTGTCGATGAGGTTCTGGCGCACCAGCAGCTCCTCCGGCGAGAAGCATTCGGCCATGGTCTTCCAGCCGAGGTCGAGCGCGGCCTCCAAGGGAATGGAGGTCGTGATGTCCATGAAGCGCGTCTTGAAGAGCGCGCCGTAGCGCAGGAGACGCAGATCGTAATCGGAGAGCTCGAAGGCCATGGCCTGCTTGCGCTCGGCATCGCGCGCGCCGGCATAGAACCGGATCATGGTGTTCATGACCGCGGAGTGATCCTCGCGGGTCTCCTTGCCGATGACATGCTGCTTGAGGCGCGAGAGCGAGCCGAAAGGATCGATGAAGCCGTCGCGCAGGTAGAACTGCCCTTCGGTGATGTATCCGGTGTTGTCGGGCACCGGATGGGTCACGTCCCCGCCCGGCATGGTGGTCACGGAGAGGATGGTGACGGAGCCCGCGCCGTGGAAGACGGCCGCCTTCTCGTAGCGCCGGGCGAGCTGGGAATAGAGATCCCCCAGATAGCCGCGGTTGGACGGCACGCGCTCCATTGCGACGCCGACCTCCTTGAGAGCGTCGGCGAAGGCGGTCATATCGGTGAGCAGGACGAGGACGCGCTTCTTCTCCTCGATCGCGAATTTCTCGGCAACCGCGAGTGCCATGTCCGGCACCAGCAGGCGCTCGAGCGGCGGATCGGCAGCCTGGTTGACGAACATGACCGTGCGCGCAAAGACGCCTGCATCCTCGAAGGTGGCGCGGAAGCGCCAGTAATCGTCGAAGGTGAGCCCCAGGCCCCCGAACACCACCACGTCTGCGTCCGCCTGCACGCCGATGCGGGCAAGCAGCGTGTTATGAGGTTCGCCCGCCGTCGAGAAGATCGGGATCTTCTGGCTTTCCACCAGCGAGTTGAAGACGTCGATCATCGGCACGTCGGTGCGGATCATGCGCGAGGCGAGCGCGCGCCGCGCGGGATTGGCCGAGGGGCCGCCGATCTCGACCTGCGGCTCCTGGCTCAAAGGAGGCCCACCGTCGGCCACGGCACCGGCGCCGGTAAAGACCCGGCCCATGATATTGCCCGAGAACGCCACCCGCGGAGGATGCCCCAGGAATTGCACGCAGGCGCGCGTCGACAGGCCCTGCGCGCCGCCGAACACCTGCAGCGAAGCCTCTCCCGGATCGAGCTTCACCACCTGCGCGAGGCGCGCCTCGCCTTCTCCCTCCCGCACGACCGCGAGATCTCCGTAGCGCGGGCCGTTAGGGTCCATGCGGACCTGCGGGGGCAGGGCCACCCGCACCACTTCGCCAATGATTGAGAGAATTCTGTCGTAGGTGATGACAGAGAGGGACATCGGACGAAGCACTCACCGGAAGGATCTGCTTTTGGTGTAAGGGAAAAGACCGGTTCCAACAAGCCGTCATTTTTGGATGAAACACCCCGTGCCGCACGCCGATGTCCGCGCGCGACGCGTCGCCCAAACGGGCTCGGGTAGGAAGAAAGAATGTTACAAATGAAAGCCCTGATATGGGCGCGCAAAAGATGGCGGCAATAGAATTTATCTTAATGACGACGCATATTCTATTCGACGCAATGCGTCCGCCGTTCGGATCGCCTATTTTATATCAATTGGGAATAGAGATGAAAAATAGACGGCAGCCCACAACCTTTTAAAAAGCGCGATTAGCCCTTTGCGCCGCTGCCGGAGGCAGCGGCTCGTTTCATAATGTCGTGGATCCGGCCGTCGATCATTTTGCGGCCGCCAAAGCTTCTCCGATGGCGTCCTTGATCTTGAGACGGCGCTTTCGCAAATCCTCTTCGGCGAACTGATCCATCGGCTTGACGTTGGTTTCGGCCAAGTGGATCTGGTCGTTGATGTCGTCATACGCCACAAGCAGGCGCGCAAAGTGCGCGTCGGAGGTCTTGAGCTTGTGGATCGTCTCGGTCTGGTCGGGGAATTCCTCGGCGAGGGTATGAGGGGTGTTGGACATGGATCTCCTCTTGGCTGCTGCTCGCACGATTGACGTTAGTGCGTGTGAGGGGCGCGCCTCTTGAGATGGATCAATACCGTGGGGGCGTCGCGCTATGCGATCGTGCCCGATGGCGCAAAGCCGCGCTCCGTTATGGAACGCGGCTTGCAGACACGGGCTCTGGACGGAGACCTTCAGACCAGAGCGACCTGACCCGACTCGAGATCGTACATGGCGCCGACGATCTTGATCTTGCCGTCCCGCTCGAGGTCGCGCAGTACCGGGGACCGTTCGCGGATGAGATCGAGCGACATCGTGACATGGGTCTTCGCCACCGCGTCGACGAAGGCCGGGTTCGACCCGGTGCGCTCGCCCGAGAACTCGGTCTCCTGGATCGCGTTCTGGAAGCGCGCGAGAAGGAGCGTGAGATTGCCGAGCCGCGCACCGTCGATCGCGCCCTTGATCGCGCCGCAGGCGGTGTGCCCCATCACCATCACCACCTTGGCGCCGGCAACGGCCGTGGCGAACTCCATCGACCCCAGGATGTCGTCGTTGACGGCGTTGCCGGCGACGCGGGCGTTGAATGCTTGTCCGATCCCGAAGTCGCAGACCACTTCCACGGGCGCACGGCTGTCGACGCAGCTCAGGAAGATGGCTGCCGGATGCTGGCCTTGCGCCGTGCCCTTCTGCTCAGCGAGCCAGTCTCGCGATTTCGGCGTGCCGGCAACGAAACGCCGGTTGCCTTCGAGGATGTGATCGACGATCTGCTGAGGCGTGAGCGCAGCGCGCATCTCGCTGGTGAGCACCTGCGCCTCGGCCGAGGTGGAGAAACCGTAGAGCGATGCCAGGCCCAACCCGAGCCCTAGCCCGGAGAGGCCAAGCATCCCCCGCCTGCTCATGTCGCCACAGTCTCCGTCATGCTCATGCGCGCAGCAGCTCATTGTCCGTTATCCTCTGATATTTGGCGACGGTCCGTCGCCGACCCCCTTGTTCGGAGCGAGCCGTTTTTGCTCTCGCAGCACTCCCCGATTGAACCACAAGGCTTCTGAAACCATTGCGTATACAAAGAATGGGTATCATTCCGTCGCGCGAGGCGTCAACGGGCCGCCGCGCTCAGATTTCGAAGGAGGACCTCATGAATGCCGTAACCGTCCGCAAGGAGGAAACCGCCCACGGCGGCCGCTACGTCGCCACCGTCGCCGGAAAGCCGGGAGAGGCGGAGCTCACCTTCGCCGTGCGCGGCGCCGGCCGCATCAGCGCCGACCACACCGGCGCGCCGGGTACGCTGCGCGGCACCGGAGCCGCCTTGGCGCTCGTCGAGCACATGGTCGAGGACGCGCGCCGGTCTGGCTTCAAGATCGTGCCCGTCTGCTCCTATGTCGAGGCGCAGTTCGATCGACATCCCGAGTGGCACGACGTCAGGGCAGACGACGCATAGCGCCCTTGCGGAGACGGGGCTGCGTCGCCTCACTCCGCCGCCGGCACATAGAGGCGACCGCCCTGCTCCAGGAACTCCTGCGATTTCGCGTCCATGCCCGCCAGCGTCTCGGCCTCTTTGCGCAGGTCCTGCGTGATCTTCATTGAGCAGAACTTCGGCCCGCACATGGAGCAGAAATGCGCGACCTTGTGCGCGTCCTTGGGCAGCGTCTCGTCGTGGAAGCGGCGCGCCGTGTCGGGGTCGAGCGATAGGTTGAACTGGTCCTCCCAGCGGAAATCGAAGCGAGCGCGCGAGAGCGCATCGTCGCGCACCTTGGCGGCCGGATGCCCCTTGGCGAGATCGGCGGCATGCGCCGCGATGCGATAGGTGATCACGCCGGTCTTGACGTCGTCGCGGTTCGGGAGGCCCAGGTGCTCCTTGGGCGTCACGTAGCAGAGCATCGCCGTGCCGTACCAACCGATCATCGCTGCGCCGATGCCGCTCGTGATGTGGTCGTAGCCCGGCGCGATGTCGGTCGTGAGCGGCCCCAGCGTATAGAACGGCGCTTCTCCGCATGCGCTGAGCTGCTTCTCCATGTTCTCCTTGATCTTGTGCATCGGCACGTGGCCGGGGCCTTCGATCATCACCTGGCAGCCCTTGTCCCAGGCGATCTTGGTCAGCTCGCCCAGCGTCTCGCGCTCGGCGAACTGCGCCCGGTCGTTGGCGTCCGCGATGGAGCCCGGGCGCAGGCCGTCGCCGAGCGAGAACGACACGTCGTAGCGGCGCGCGATGTCGCAAATGTCCTCGAAGTGCTCGTAGAGGAAGCTCTCCCTGTGATGGGCGAGACACCAGCGCGCCATGATCGATCCGCCGCGCGAGACGATGCCGGTGACGCGGTTCGCGGTCAGCGGTACGTAGGCGAGCCGCACGCCGGCATGGATGGTGAAATAGTCGACGCCCTGCTCCGCCTGCTCGATCAGCGTGTCGCGGAACACCTCCCAGTCGAGCTTGACGGGATCGCCGTCCACCTTCTCGAGCGCCTGATAGATCGGCACCGTGCCGATCGGCACCGGCGCATTGCGCAGGATCCAGGAGCGGATGTTGTGGATGTTGCGTCCCGTCGAAAGGTCCATGACGGTATCGGCGCCCCATCGGATCGCCCACACCATCTTCTCGACCTCCTCGGCGGCGCCGGAGGTGACCGCCGAGTTGCCGATGTTGGCGTTGACCTTGACGAGGAAGTTGCGGCCGATAAGCATCGGCTCGAGCTCGGGGTGGTTGATGTTAGCCGGAAGGATGGCGCGCCCGCGCGCGATCTCGTCGCGCACGAACTCGGGTGTCACGTGCTCGGGGATCGCCGCTCCGAAGCGCTCGCCGTCGCCGAGGCGCTCGCGCGCGCCGTCAAGCGCCGCCTCGCGGGCGAGGTTTTCGCGATGGGCGGCGTAGATCATCTCCTCGGTGATGAGGCCGGCGCGCGCGAACTCGAGCTGCGTCACGAGCTGGCCCGGTTTTCCGGCGCGCAGGCTGCGCTCGGCCGGGCACGGCGGCACGAGGCGCCCCGCACCGACGCCGCCGTTGTCCTCGGGCTTGACGGGGCGGCCCGCGATCGCCTCGAAGCCGCGCCTCGCGATCCAGCCTTCGCGCACCCGCGCCAGTCCGGCGGCGAGGTCGATCCGCGTGTCGGCCTCAGTGTAGGGGCCGGAGGGATCGTAGGCGCGCACCGGCGCCTCCCCGGGATCGGAGAGGACGATCTCGCGGAACGGAACCCGGATATCGGCATGCCCCCGCACGGGGGCGTAGACCTTGCGCGAGCCTGCGATCGGTCCCGTGGTGACGGTGTCGGGAGCAGCCTCGGGAGCCTTCGGATGGGTCGGCGCAGTCATGGGGGATCCTCCTGCCAGAAGCCTGAGCGATCCGGAATGACGCGAGGGCGGACGTCGCACGCGACGTATCGAGGTTCCGTCCCTTCGCCGGCATGATCCGGATCAGGTTCTAAGGGTTCGGCCTCGCCATCTCAGCCCCGCGCTCAGGCGGGACACCCCTCGGACGATCGCGACCCTACCCCAGGTCGCGTCGGGGCGTGAGTCCGAAGTGCGCCCACGGGGCTTAAGAAGCCCGCCGTGGCCGGCCGCCGGCCAAGGGGCGAAAGTGAGCAGATGCACACACGCCATGTTTCGGCAGCGCGCGAACTCAAGTAACGTCGCGGTGTCGGGCATGCCGCGAGAACGGGGCGGACCGGCGGAGGTGAATGAGCAACTGAAGCGTGCCACCTGCGTATTTTTCAACGGAGGGAAGACTCATGGCTTTGGAAGGCATCATCATTTGGCTCATTATTGGCGCGATCGCCGGCTGGTTGGCCGGTCAGATCATTGCCGGCGGCGGCTTCGGCCTGGTCGGCAATGTCGTGCTCGGGATCATCGGCGCGGTCGTCGCGGGATGGCTCCTGCCGCGGCTCGGCCTCTACATCGGTGGCGGGTTGCTGGGGGACATCATCAACGCAACCATCGGTGCATTGATTGTCATCTTCATATTGAGATTGGTGGCGCGCTAGCCGCGCGCCAAACCGCTCCGCCCGCCGGGCGGGCGTAAACCCGATCCGGGCATGGCGGGGACCCTCGCCATGCCCGGTCGCGTATCTGCTTCGCCACCGCAATTCGTGGCGCGCGCTCCCCGCAAACGAAAACATGCGCCGCGCCGGGACCCGGCGGGCGCATGCCTGAATTTGCTCGGCGTCGAGGCGCGGGAGCCTTAAGCCGCCGCTTCGGCCTTGGCCTTGGCGATCTCACGCTTGAGCTTCTGGCACTCGGGCGAGAGATCCTCCGCCTTGGCCTTGGCGAGGAACGCGTCGAGGCCGCCGCGATGCTCGACGGACTTCAGCGCATGCGCGCTGATGCGCAGCTTCACCTGCCGCCCGAGCGCCTCGCTGATCAGCGTGACGTTGACAAGGTTGGGGCGGAACTTGCGCCGCGTGGCGTTCTCGGCGTGGCTGCGGATATTACCGGAAAGGGGCAGCTTGCCCGTCAACTCACAGCGCCTGGTCATCTCGAAAATCCTTGGCTCTTCCACCCCACGACCGACCGTCTGCCCGAAAGCAGACCCGAAATCACGGGGAAATCAATGAGAATGGCCCCGCAGACCGGGATCGGCGGGACCGTTGGCGCACTCTATACGCGAGCCGTGTTCCAGGCGTCAAGTCGGCCCCGGGCGGTTTGAGCGAGGGAAGTGGGCCACATGGAGCCGGGAACCGGTCCGGATGGAAACGGTTTGTTTGTGGATTGGCGGCAGAAAGGGTTGTACCAGGGCGGCGCTTGGTGGAGCGAATTGTTAAACGTCGGGAAGGCAGACTGCGCCCGTCCGGCGATCCTGAGCCGATCCAGCGTTTGCCCGCCTCGCGAGAGCGAGGACGAGCAGTGGGGTGAGTAGTAAAGATGTTCCAAGTCTCGCGTCGCGTCTCAGTGTGCGGAGCCGCCCTCGGCCTTGCGGCCCTCGCCGCGCTCGCCCCCCTATCGCCCTTTGCCGCCGCTTCGCCCCTGCCGGCGACGGGTGTGGCGCCGGTTCGGGTCGACGCCGGCTACAAGATCACGCTCAACGGCTTCGATCTGGGCACGTTCAACTTCAAGTCCGACGTCGGGCGCACTCGGTACACGCTCGATACGGATGTCGACATCTCGGCGCTGCTCGGCGTCTTCAGATGGAAAGGCGTCACCCATTCCACCGGCGCGCTGAAGCCGAACGCGCTCGTCCCCGCCGATTTCCGCTTCGACTATGAAAGCACGGTCCGCGACGGCTCCGTCGCCATGGGCTTCGGCAAGGACGGCGTCGATCGCCTGTCCGTGCTGCCGGTCACGGTCGAGGCACCCGATACCGTGCCGCTTGCGCCGGACCATCTCAAGGGGGTGTTCGATCCCTTGAGCGCGATCCTGGCGATCACCCATAGTGATGCGCCGAGCCCCTGCGGCCGCACGTTCGCCATCTTCGATGGCAAGCAGCGGTTCGATATCGCGCTGCGCTTCGTCCGCAAGGAGCCGGTGGCGGGCATCCCGACGGAGACGGCGATCGTCTGCCGCGTCAAATACACGCCGATCGCCGGCTACCGGCCCACCGACGACACGCGCCAGCTTGCCGCGTCGAACGACATCGAGATCGTGTTCCGCCTGGTGCCGGCGGCCAAGCTCATGCTGCCGCAGTCGGTGGCCGTCCCGACCGCCATCGGCACGGCCCGCATCGACCTCGACCGCGTGAACATCCAGGTGCTTGAGCGCGGCCGGGTGGCATCGGTCGATTGACCGTCGATCGACCCTGGGGCCTCCCGCTTTTCGAGCATCAGGACGGAGACCGGTCGGGACGCGCTTTTCCCGCCGGCGTCGGATGCGCGGCGTCCCCGGCGCCCGAAGCCGCTCACTGCGCGAGGGCCGGACGAAAAGCCTTGATCTCGCACCCCCTCCAATGCAATGCCAAGTGCGCTTTTGTTATTGGAGACCTCGCGTATGGCCAGCGATCTGGAAACGCGCATTCGCAATGTGACCGCGGTTCTCGGCCCCACCAATACCGGTAAGACGCATCTCGCCATCGAGCGCATGCTCGGCCACGAAAGCGGCATGATCGGCCTGCCGTTGCGTCTCCTGGCGCGGGAGGTCTACGACAAGATCGCCGCCCGCATCGGTGCCGACAAGGTCGCCCTCATCACCGGCGAGGAGAAGATCAAGCCGGAGCGCGCCCGCTACTGGGTCGCCACCGTCGAGGCCATGCCCCGCGACGTGGACGTGGACTTCCTTGCCATCGACGAGATCCAGCTCGCCGCCGACCCCGAGCGCGGCCACGTTTTCACCGACCGGCTGCTCCATGCGCGCGGCCGCGCCGAGACGCTGCTCCTGGGTGCGCAGACCATGCGCGAGGCGATCCAGGACCTGATCCCCGGCGCCAACTTCATCTCGCGCCCGCGCCTCTCGCGCCTGACCTATGCCGGCGAGAAGAAGATCACGCGGCTTCCCGGCCGTTCGGCCGTCGTCGCGTTCTCGGCGAACGAGGTCTACGCCATCGCCGAGCTGATCCGCCGACAGCGCGGCGGCACAGCGGTCGTGCTCGGCGCGCTGTCGCCCCGCACGCGCAACGCCCAGGTCGCCCTCTACCAGTCCGGCGACGTTGATTTCCTGGTCGCGACCGACGCCATCGGCATGGGCCTCAACCTCGACGTCGACCACGTGGCCTTCTCCGCCGTGCGCAAGTTCGACGGCCAGAGCTTCCGCAACCTCACGCCGGGCGAGATCGGCCAGATCGCCGGCCGCGCCGGTCGCCACATGAACGACGGCACGTTCGGCGTGACGGGCAACTGCGAGCCCTTCGAGGCCGATCTCGTCGAGCGCCTCGAGACGCACACCTTCGACAACGTGCGCGTGCTGCAATGGCGCAACCGCCGTCTCGATTTTGCGACGCTCGATCGTCTGCGCGACAGCCTGCGCGAGATGCCGAACGAGCCGCGCCTCACCCGCGCCCGCATGGCCGACGACGTGATCGCGCTCGAGACGCTCGCCACCGACCGCGAGATCGCCAGGCAGGCGTCGGGCCAGGCCGCCGTGCAGCGCCTGTGGGAGGTCTGCCAGCTTCCCGACTACCGCAAGATCTCGTCGCAGAGCCACGCCGAGCTCATCGGCACGCTCTACGGCTACCTGATGAGCCCCGAGGGCCGCGTCCCCGAGGATTGGTTCGCCAAGCAGGTCGCCTTTGCCGACCGCACGGACGGCGACATCGACACCCTCGCCAACCGCATCGCCCACATCCGCACCTGGACCTTCGTGTCGAACCGCGCCGATTGGCTGAAGGATCCTGTCCATTGGCAGGGTCGCACCCGCGCCATCGAGGATAGCCTCTCGGACGCCCTTCACGAGCAGTTGACGCAGCGTTTCGTCGATCGCCGTACGAGCGCCCTCATGAAGGGGCTGCGCGACAAGGAGGAGCTCTCGGCCGAGATCGCCGAGGACGGCGCGATCACCGTCGAGAACCACTTCGTGGGGCGCCTGAGCGGCTTCCGCTTCTCGCCCGAGACCCAGGCCGAAGGCATTCACGGCAAGGCCGCCCGCAGCGCCGCAGCCCACGTGCTCTCGCGCGAGCTCGGCATGCGCGCGCGCCGCGTGGCCGCCGCCAAGGCCGACGCCTTCAGGCTGTCGCGGTCCGGACGCGTGCTGTGGCGGGACGAGGAGATCGCCGAGTTCCAGCCCGCTGACGATCCGTTGAAGCCGCAGGTCGCGCTGCTCGCCGATGAGCATCTGTCCGGACCCGACCGCGAGAAGATCCAGGCGCGTCTCGAGGCGTGGCGCGACGAGGTCATCGCCGAGCGTCTGAAGCCGCTCGTCGAGATCGCCAGGGCCGAGGACGTGACGGGCCTCGCCCGCGGCATCGCCTTCCGCCTGACCGAGAGCTTCGGCATGCTGAAGCGCGAGCTGATCGCCGACATGATGAAGAGCCTCGACCAGGAGGCGCGCGCGCAGTTGCGCAAGTACGGCGTACGCTTCGGCGCCTTCAACATCTACTTCCCCGCGCTCCTGAAGCCTGCTCCCGCCGAGCTCTCCGCCACGCTCTGGACCTTGAAGAACGCGTCCGCCCGCGGCATCGCCTCGGACACGCCGCCCGAGCTGCCGCGCGCGGGCCTCACCTCCGCTCCGGTTCAGCCCGCGACGCCGGAGGACCTCTATCGCGCCTACGGATTTCACGTCTGCGGCCCGCGCGCCGTGCGCCTCGACATTCTCGAGCGCCTGGCAGATCTGATCCGCCCCTTGCTCGCCTGGCGCGCGAACCCGGACAACGCAACGCCGCCGCCCAAGGGATCGACCGGGGACGGCGGCTTCGTCGTCACGCCGGAGATGATGTCGATCCTCGGCTGCTCGCCCGACGAGCTGTCGAACGTGCTGAAGGCGCTGGGCTTCTGGTTGGATCGCAAGACGATGCCGAAACCGGCGGAGCCGGCCGTAAAGCCGATGACGCCTGCGCCGACGGAGCCCGCGTCGGCAGGCGTTGCCGCAACGCCGGCAGCGGAAGCCCCAGCCGCCTCTGCCGACATGCCAGCGGCCGAAACCACGCCGCAAGCCTCCGCACAACCGGACTCCTCCCCCATCATGCCGGAGGCATGTCTCCAACATGACGTGGGAGAGGTCGGGAAAGGGGAAACCCCAACGGCCGACGGTGGGGACTCTGCCCTCCCCGGCGCTCCCCACCAGGAGGAGGGAGGAGAGGCGGCTGCCCCGACGGCCGCACCCGAGACGATCGTCATCGAGATCTGGCGCCCGAGGCGCCACCGGAGCGAGGACCGCGCGGGCGCAGGCAGGCGCGAGGGACGCCACGATGGCGAACGCCGCGACGGAGCTGGCAGAAACCGCCGGCACGGCCGGCATCGCAACGGGGGGCCCAAGCCGGCCGAGGCGGGAAGCTCCGTCGCGGCCGATGCGGCGACAGCAGCCGGCGGGCAGCCGCATGCGGAGCCGCAGCGGCCGGCGGACGCGGCGGCACCGGCCGAGAAGCCGCGCCACGGCGCCGGCCATCGCGATCGGGGGCGCGAGCGCGGCGAGCGCGAGTTCGACCGCAACCGCCAGCGCCAGGGGCGCCATCGCGACGACCGGCGCGACGACAAGCGCCGCCCCGGGCCCGCGATCCACTCCGCCGCGCCGCCGAAGAAAGGCGGCGTCGATCCCGATTCGCCGTTCGCGCAGCTCGGCGCTCTCCGGGATGCCCTCGCCAAGCAGGCCCGCGAGAAGAACCCTTCATGACGACGCCCGTCGGGACCGACCCGAAGCCCGAGACCTCCCAGCGTCTCGACAAATGGCTTTGGTTCGCCCGCCTGGCCAAATCGCGCACGCTCGCCGCTCACGCCGTGACGGAGGGCAAGATCAAGGTCAACCGCGTCAGGGCCGAGAAGGCGAGCCAGTTGGTCAAGGTCGGCGATGTGATCACCTCCCGCCTCGCGCGCACGGTCCGGGTGGTGCGGGTGGCCGCCATCGGCGCCAGGCACGGGCCGGCCGTCGAGGCACAGCGCCTCTATGAGGATCTGACTCCGCCGCCCGAGCGTAGCCTGGAGAGTGGCGCGCCGGCCGCCTGGGCCGGACGTGCATCGGGTGCCGGCCGTCCGACGAAGCGCGATCGCCGCCGGATCGAGGATCTGAAACGCGGCGGGTGAGCGGCCGGTGCCGGCGGCGCTGTGACGTTGCGGAGCCTTGCTATGGTGTCCTGCATTTGGCACACCCCTGGGCCAACCCGTTTGATCCGCAGAGGGACTTGGGACGCACCTTCATGACCTACGTCGTCAACGACAAGTGCATCAAATGCAAGTACACGGACTGCGTGGAAGTGTGTCCGGTGGATTGTTTCTACGAGGGCGAGAACATGCTCGTCATCCATCCCGACGAGTGCATCGATTGCGGGGTCTGCGAGCCGGAATGCCCGGCTGAGGCCATCAAGCCGGACACCGAGCCCGGTCTCGAGCGTTGGCTCGAGCTTAATCGGGACTATGCAGATAAATGGCCCAACATTACTTCGAAAAAACCTGCTCCTCCCGACGCCGACCAGTACAAGGACGAATCAGGCAAGTTTGAGAAATATTTTTCTTCTGAGCCGGGCCAAGGCGACTGATTGTCGACTTCCCGCCGGAAGGTCTCACGAGCATTTATATGCAACGCACCGAAGTGAAGACTTAAGCAAGTTCTTTAAGCGCTGGATCACCACCATTCCCGCTACCACTTCAATTTTCATGAAATTTGTGTTACGAGTAATCCTCGGGCAAACTGAAACTGAACAGGAACACACGACGGACAAACACAGTACCACCGGCCACGGACTTGAGTGAGGTTCGTAGCGGGATGTTGCAGTGTGTCGTCCGGGTAACTATTTGAAGCGTGTGTGTCGTATTGTCCGAAGCAGGTGCGGGTAGCTATTTCTGATCGGCAACCCGACATGGTGGGAGGTCCTGGACGCCGGCAAAGGTGACGTGCCGACGAACCGGGTTTACGTGTGACCGCACGGGCGGGCTGCCACAAGACCCGCGTGCGCGTGAGATCGGGTAAGACCGGCTCAATCCGGGGTCGGATGGGATGTGAACGAGAGAGTGAGAAGTCGATGGCTCAGAAGAACAAGGCGCATGTAAAGGCTCGGACGTCGAAGCCTGCCGCGTCCAAGACCGCTCCCCGGCCTTCAAAGACCAAGACCGTCGTTGCCAAGGCCGGCACGAAGAAGCCGGTGGCCGTATCGTCAAGTCATGCCCGGAAGCCGATCGCTGTCAAGCCCGCCGTTGCCAAGCCTGCGAAAGCGCCTGTTGCCGCGAAACCCGCCGCCAAGGCGCCCGAGGCTAGGAAGCCGGCCGCCGTTGCTGCCGCAGCCCCGGCTGCTGCGAAGCCGGCTCAGCCCAAGGCGGCTGCGTCCGTGCGCCCTGCTGGCGCCATTCGTCCGGGTCCCGTTCGTCCGGGCCATGTCGCCGTGACGCCTGCGCGCGCCGCGGCCGCGCTGGCCAAGACGGCGGGCGGCCAGAAGCTCACCGCTCCCGTCCAGCCGTCGACGCCGAAGGACATCGCCGAGAAGACGGCGGCGGCGCGCCAGATCATGACCGCTCAGAATACCCACCAGAGCGCCCAGAAGAAGTCGGTCAGCCAGCGCCACGGCTTCAAGACCAACGAGTTCATCGTCTATCCGGCTCATGGTGTCGGCCGCATCGTCGGCATCGAGGAGCAGGAGATCGCCGGCATGTCGCTCGAGCTCTTTGTCATCACCTTCGACAAGGAGAAGCTGACGCTGCGTGTTCCGACCGGCAAGCTCGAGAGCGTCGGCATGCGCAAGCTCGCCGACGACGGCATCGTCAAGAAGGCGATGGACACGCTGAAGGGTCGTGCACGCGTGAAGCGCACCATGTGGAGCCGCCGCGCGCAGGAGTATGTCGCCAAGATCAATTCCGGCGATCTCGTCTCGATCGCCGAGGTCGTGCGCGATCTCTACCGCTCCGAGGCCCAGCCCGAGCAATCCTACTCCGAGCGCCAGCTCTATGAGGACGCGCTCGATCGCATGGCGCGCGAGATCGCGGCCGTCGAGAAGCTCGACGAGCGCGGCGCGGTCCAGCGCATCACTGACGTGCTCTCGAAGAGCGCTCGTGGCCGCCGCCTGGCCGAGGGGGCCGACCCCGCCGACATGCGCGCCGCCTGAGACGCCAAATCAGGATGAAACGCAACACCCCGCTGATTGCTCAGCGGGGTGTTTTTATTTTCCTCGGTCTGCATGGACGCGGGCAGCGCCAAAACTTCGACGTATCTGGACTCCGGCCTTCGCCGGAGTGACGTTGAGTTTAGACTGCCGCGTTCCACACCTATAACGTCATCCCGGCGAAGGCCGGGATCCAGGCACGCTGCCGCATCGCCACCAGCATCCGACCATGGCCGCCGTTGCGCGTTACGGCTGCGGAGCGCTGTTCGCTTCGTCCAGCAGCTCGATCTCATCGAGCGATCCGAGCACGATCATCGGCCCGTTGCGCCGCTCGATCCAGCCGCGCACGCGAACCCGCTTTCCCGAAAGAGCATCGACCCGCGTCGCGCCGTCGGCGCTGCGCGTGACAGTGGAGGTCGCAAGGCTCGCCGTGAAGTCGCGACGCCAGTCGGCACCGAAGTTGATATACGTTGTCGTTTGCGCACGCGTGACTCCGGCCACCCGCCCCTCGACGAGCACGAAGCGGCCGACGGCCTTGAGAAGCCCGTCTACGTCGTCGGCCGTGCGCACGCGGTACGTGTCGCGCCGCCACAGGCCCCGCTCGACAGCCCGCGCCTGAGCCTCCGCTTCGAGCAGCGTGCCAAGACAGGCCGTGTTGCCGGGGAGCGTGTAGGCGCGGGCGTAGCCCTCGAGAAGCAGCCGCTCCTGCAGCCAGAAATCGCCGCCGCCGTCGGAGACGAAGACCTGCGCGAGCGTGCGCCCGTACCGATCACGCCGCCGTCCCTCGAAGCGAAGCATGACCGTGCGGTCGTGGATGAGCCGTTGCAGCGCGTCGAGCGCCTCGCGGGCTGGCGGCCAGTCGGCCGCATCCGCCCCGAGCACGTCCGGCTTCGGTGCCAGCGCGCCAATCAGGCGGACCTCCTGGCCGTCGTCGAGCAGCAGCGTCTCGCCGTCGAGTGCGCGCACGACCGCATGTGAGGGGCCTGCCGCGAGCGCGCAGGGCTCGGCCGCTGCCGCCGCCGCGAGGAGAGCGGAGAGGATCGCGCCCCCCGCGAGGCGCATGACGGCAAGTCCTGCGTTCATGGCGTGCTCGCTCGTTCCCCAGCATGTCATGCGGCACACGCCGCCGGCTATCCCCCCGACACGAGATCGAACGGAGCGAGGCCGACGCCGTCTCCGAGCGTCACGTGGTCGTGCGCCGCATCCCACAGGATCTCCTCGATCGAGAACAGATAGTCCCTGCCGCCGTCGTGGGTGACGACGAAATCGGGCTGAAGATGCGGGGCGCCGGGTGGCAGTGCATCGATCCGGATCGCTCCCGCGCCGGAATAGTCGACGGTGTCGTACCCGTCGTCCTCGTAGGCTAGGCCCGGCTGTCCCCCATGCAGGATGTTCACGCCGGGCGACCAGCGCAAGGTGTCGTTCCCGGATCCGCCGTAAAGCTTGTCGATGGCGCTCGCGTCCGCACTCCCCGTGAGCACGTCGTCGCCCGCCCCGCCGACCAGCGTCGTGAACCCGTCTCGCGCTCCGAGCGTGTCGTCGCCGCGGGTGCCGAGCAGCGTCGCCAGCCCCGGCGAAAGACGCAGGCCCGACGGCAACGCGTCGGCGATGCTGAGGCCCGCGTGATGCAGCAGCGAGGCGACGAGCGACGCGGAGTTGATCGTCGGCACCGGCGAGCCCGGCAGCGAGAGCGGGATGTAGGGAAACGCCTGCGCCTCGATGTCAGCGGCGAATGACACCAGCCGCGCCCAGAGCGACATCGCCGCGCCGCCGTCCGCGATATCGTGCGCGCCGCGGCTGAGGCTGGTCCCGATCCGGCGCTCGAGCTCGGCGCCGGCGAGCCCGCCATTGGCCTCCGACAGGGTCGTGCCGCCCTGCCAGCCCTCCACCGCGAGCCGCACGTCGGCGCCGTGCGGCTCGCGGAGCCCCTCGATGACGAGCCAGTCGTCCTGGGGGCCGTCGTGCGCGTCCGGGCCGCGAAAGACGATTTGCAGGTGATCGAAACCGAGGAGGCCGAGACGGAGGAGGCGTACCGGCAGCCTCTCGACGCTGACAGTCGGCATGGGTGGGATGCTCCCGAGGTGTCGCTCCCTGCAGAATAACAATCAAAGATTGAAGAAATTAGAATATACCATCAGAAGTCTGTGCGGCGGCTCTCAGTGTGCGCCCTTTCCAAGCACCTGCGAACCGCGCCATACTGCCGGAAAAACAAGCTGCAACGCCGGAAACCCGGCAACGGAGGGGAGAAAAAAGATGGGAAGTTTGCTCAAGAGCTTGGTGCTGGGCTTTGTTGCCGGCGTCATCGCGTATCTGCTGGTTCACGAGGGGGTTAGTCTCTGGTTGCTCAACAATGGTTACGCAACGCGTGTGCCGTGGTCGATGGAGCCGTCCCTGATCACCGGCTCGCCGCAGATCATCGCAGATGCCGCCTGGGGCGGCCTCTGGGGTGCGATTTTCGGACTCATCCTCGGCAGCGTGCCGAAGGGATCGATGACCGTGCGCGGGGCGATCCTCGGTCTGGTCGGTACGGCGGTCATCGGGACGCTGGTTGCGCTTCCGCTCGTCCACGGCCAGCAGCCGTTCGCGACTGTCGACGTCACGACGCTCTGGCCGGTGCTGGTGCTCGGGGCCGTCTTCGGCGCCGCCACGGCATGGCTCTATGGGTTCTTCACGTCGGGTTGCCGCCTGCCCTGACGCCGGGAGGCCGCCGTGTTCGCGCGGTGGGTCCCGTGTCTCACGTGAATCGCTCCGCCGGCCGCTCCCGTTTCGGGCGCGCGGCCGGCGGAGCCGTCAGCTTTTGCCGTTGATGCGGGCGAGGTAGTCCGCCCCCGACATCGTGAGGTTGGGATCGATCGCCCCGATGGCTTTCGCGTCCTTGCCGGCATAGTCGAGGGCGGTGAGCAGCACGCGCATCGCTTCGAGGCGTGCGCGCCGCTGGTCGTTGGCGTTGATCACGGTCCACGGGCTCGCGGCCGTGTGCGTGAACCGCAGCATGTCGGCTTCCGCACGCGTGTAGTCGTCGTACCGGCCGATCGCGGCGATGTCGATGTCGGTGACCTTCCACTGCTTGAACGGGTCGTGACGGCGCTCGTGGAAGCGCTTGAGCTGCATCTCGCGGCCGACCGTGAGATAGATCTTGAAGAAGCGGATGTTGTCGCGCACGAGCAGCGCCTCGAACTCCGGCGCATCGCGCAGGAAGCGCGCCGTCTCGTCCTCGGTGCAGAACCCCATGACGCGCTCGACACCCGCACGGTTGTACCAGCTGCGGTCGAACAGGACCATGTCGCCCCGGGTCGGCAGGTGGACGATATAGCGTTGGAAGTACCATTGCCCGCGCTCGGCCTCGGTCGGCTTCGAAAGCGCGATCGAGCGCGAATGGCGAGGGTTGATGCGCTCGAGGATGCGCGAGATGCACCCGCCCTTGCCCGACGTGTCGCGCCCCTCGAAGAGGACGACGATGCGTTCGCCGGCCGTTTCGGCATGGGTCTGCAGTTTGATGAATTCGAGTTGTAGAAGCTGAAGCTGCTCCTCGTAGGGTTCGCGCTTGAGCTTCTTGTCGTAGGGGTAGCCGCCCGACCCGAGCGCGCGCGCCTCGATCTCGGCCGGAAACTTCGGATTGTCGAGATCGAAATCGGGATAGCGGAGGCTCGCGCCCGGCGGATCCGCCTTCCGGGCTTTTGCGGTCGCGTCGCTCTTTCCCTCACCCATCGCGGTCCCCTCGGTCCTTGTTCTGGTTAATCCCGCCGCCGGTCCCTCGATGAACTGTCACACAAGTGTTGTCGATCCGAAAGACACTTCGAGACCGGTGCGGATCCCACGTGGGAGCCCGGGCAGAAACCCTATCGTCTGACGGCTCGGGGCGCGTCATCGCGAGAGTTGAGGGCACGATGCAGATCGAGGCAGTATGCGGGCCCATGACGGACCCCCAGCCGCTCTCCCGCGCAGCGTCCGCGATCGGATCGCGGTCGGACCGTATCCTGGCCGCCCTTCGCGCGGCGGGCGGCCGGCTGCGCCTCCGCGTGCGTGCCCTTGCCGCGACGGCGGCCCTGTTCGCCGGGCTTTCGCTGGCCGGAGGCTTGTCCGGATGGCTCGCCGTCGCCGGCTTCCTGATGATGGCGTTGATCGTCGCGGCGGGATCTCCGGGAGGCGATGCCGACGGAGATGACGAGACGTCGGATGCCGCACTGCCCGAGCCCATGCGCTCCGACGGTAACGGCGCGAGGCGTGAGCAGGAGAGCTGGCGCATGCTGCTCGACGCCGTGCCCGATGCGGCGGTCGCGCTCGACTACAATTTCAACGTCATGCATTTCAACGCCCGCCTCTATGAGCTCCTCCCCCAGGCCCGCATCGGCCAGCCGTTGAGCCAGCTCTCGCGCAATCCCGAGCTGAATGCCGCGGTGGAGAAGGCCGTGACCTTGAGCGGCGAGGTCGTCGTTGATCTCTTCGAGCGCGTACCGGTGGAGCGGCGCATTTCCGCCACCATCTCCCGGCTCGGCGGACGGGAGATCCGGCGCGGGCTGCCGTTCCTGATCGTCTCCTTCCGCGACCTGACCGAGCAGGACAAGCTCGCTCAGATGCGTGCCGATTTCATCGCCAACGCCAGCCACGAGCTGCGCACGCCGCTCGCCTCGCTCCGCGGTTTCGTCGAGACGCTGCAGGGCCCCGCGCGCGATGATCCCGAGGCCCGGATACGCTTCCTCGACATCATGGCGAGCCAGGCGACGCGCATGACGCGCCTGATCGACGACATGCTCTCGTTGAGCCGCGTCGAGACACGCGTCCACCTTCCGCCGCGCGGCAGGGTCGATCTCAACGAGGTGGCGTCGTATGTCGCTCAGGCCCTTGAGCCGGTGGGGGCCGCCTCGGCGATCAGGATTTCCGTGACGAAGAGCGACAGTCCGATCCATATCCGCGGCGATCGCGACGAGATCGTCCAGGTGCTGCAGAACCTCGTGCACAACGCCATCAAGTACGGACGCGAGGGTGGAACTGTCGAGATTGCCGTATCGCGCGTGCTCGACGGCTCGCCGCCGCTGCCGCGGGCCCTGATCGCGGTCGCCGACGACGGGCCCGGCATTGCGCCGGAGCATTTGCCGCGTCTCACGGAGCGCTTCTACCGCACCAACGCCCAGACGAGCCGCGAGAAGGGTGGCACCGGGCTTGGCCTCGCCATCGTCAAGCACATCGTGCTACGCCACCGCGGCGACCTCAGGATCTCGAGCGTGGTCGGCAAGGGCTCGACCTTCTCGATCCTCTTCGATGAACTCGGCGGTGCGCGCTCCTGAGCGAAGGCTTTGAGCGGAGCATGCCGCTCGAATGCGCTCTCACCCCGTCCGGTGCTTCTTGAGCTCGCGCACGAGCGACACCAGACGCTCGGCGACCTCGGCGCCCGTATCGACCGAGACCTTGAGCGTTGCGCGCTGCTGGATGAGCTTGTTGAGCCGGTCCTGGCAGTCGCCGAAGCCGAAGAAGATCTCCTCCGGCG
>NZ_DAITQL010000049.1:0-32387 GCF_036833075.1 Hyphomicrobium sp. | reverse complement strand
CACTGCCTCACTGCCTCACTGCCTCACTGCCTCACTGCCTCACTGCCTCACTGCCGAGGAAACATGAAAGCCCGCATCAAGATCACGCTCAAATCCGGTGTCCTCGATCCGCAGGGCAAGGCCATCCAGAATGCGCTCGGCGCGCTCGGCTTTACGGGCGTCAACGACGTGCGCCAGGGCAAGTACATCGAGGTCGATGTCGCGGGCATGAGCGAGGACAAGGCGCGCGAGGCGGTGGACCGGATGTGCCGCGATCTCTTGGCCAATACCGTGATCGAGAACTACAGCTACGAGCTGGCGCCCTAACCATGCCGTGCGCCCGGACGGCCGCGTTGCTGATCGGCGTCATTATTCCCGCTGTCGCGGCCGCGCAGGCGACAAGCCCTCCGGCGCTCAATTGCGTGCGAGGGTTCGACGGTCTCAAGGCGACGGCCGAGGGGCTTCCCGACGCGCAATGGACGGAGGAGGACGGCTACGACATCGCGACACTTTCGGCGCCCGAGCGGTGGATCGCCCGCATCGCGTTCACCCGGCCCGGCCACCCCGCACATCCCGCCGTCACCCTCCGCACGCGGCGCAAACAGGTGGCCGAGGTCTGGACGGCGGACAGCAAGGGCTGCGGCTACGGCGACCCGAGCCAGTTCTCCCTTCTCATGGCAGATATGAAATCCGCCGACACGGCGCTCACCAACGCATCCCGGATCGAGGTCGAGCGCCGGAAGGCGGACCGCCCTCCGCTCGCACCCTGACAGGAACAGGAGACCGACCCCATGCTGCGCGCTTCCGTCATCGTCTTTCCGGGGTCGAACTGCGACCGCGACGTGAAGACGGCGCTCGAGGCCGTCACGGGAACTCCGGCCACGATGGTCTGGCATGGCGATGCCAGCGTGCCGGCCTCGGACCTCATCGTGCTGCCGGGCGGCTTCTCCTACGGCGACTATCTGCGTTGCGGGGCCATGGCGGCGCACTCGCCCATCATGCGCGACGTGGTCGAGAAGGCGAAGAAGGGCACGCCCGTGCTCGGCATCTGCAACGGGTTCCAGATCCTCTGTGAAGCTGGGCTCCTGCCCGGCGTCCTGATGCGCAACCGGTCGCTGCACTTCATCTGCCGCGATGTCCCTCTCAAGGTCGAGAACAACACCACCTTCTTCACGACCTGCTATCGCAAGGGCGAGGTCGTCCGCATGCCCATCGCGCATGCGGAAGGCAACTATTTCGCCGACAGCGAGACGCTGGACCGGCTCGAGGGCGAGGGCCGGGTGGTGCTGCGCTATTCGGATGTGGAGGGCAACGTCTCGGCCGAGAGCAGCCCCAACGGCGCCCAGCGCAACATCGCGGCGATCGCGGACCCCACGGGCCGCATTCTCGGCATGATGCCGCATCCGGAACGGCTCTACGAGCCGGCGCTCGGCGGGACCGACGGTCGGCGCGTGTTCGAGAGCGCGCTCATCGGCGCCGTCGAGCGGGCGGGCTAGAGCATGTTCAGATCATGCGGACGCGGTTGGCGCGCTTTTCTCCCCATTTGTGACCATCAGCCGTAGGGGACCCCCGCCCCTAACCCCTCCCCACAAGGGGAAGGGAAATGACGCTTCGAGTCCATAAGATCTGAACAAGTTCTAGGGTCCAGCTTGGGTGGACGCATGGCCGTGCGCCCAATCGGCGTGTCCGGATCCCGGCCGTCCATGCGGAGCATGGCTCCGTCATGATGCCGATGACGGTGTGAGAGGCGGCAGTCTAAACTCAACGTCACTCCGGCGAAGGCCGGAGTCCAGACACGGCCGGCCGCTTAGAAACGCTGCCCCGGTTTCAGGCGAGACTGGATCCCGGCCTGCGCCGGGATGACGTCATTTGGTTACAGGCCGATCGCGGTCCGCTTGTCACTCCGGCGAATCCTGCCCCGGCGAAGGCCAGGGGTCGGTGTCCAGACACGCTTCGCATACCGAACCGCTGTTTCCCCCTGAAACGGAAACGCTCTGAGCTGCCCCATCACGAGGCCAGCCGCTCGTCCGCGAGCAAACCCCGAGGCAGCCCCTCGCCGGCCTGTTCGAGCAGGAACGCGTCGAGCTCCATCGCGGTCGGCAAGCCGGCGCGTGCGCCGAGGCGCCGGCATTTGAGCGCCGCGGCCGCGGACGCCGCCAGGGCGCACGCCGCATCCGCTAGGCCGGACGCCACGCCGAGCGCGAAGATCCCGTGGAACGCGTCGCCCGCGCCGGTCGTATCGACCACCGGCACCTTGAACGCGGGCTGCATCCCGAGCGATCCGTCGCGCGTCTTCCAGGCATACCCGCGCGCGCCGCGCGTGACGCCCGCATGCCGCGCACCCCTGGCGATCAGCGCATCGAAACGCGCCTCGTCATCGGCGCCGACGACGAACGTCTCGAACGCCGGCGCCGAGAAGATCGCGTAGTCCGTGAGGTCGGCCACGCGCTCGAACAAGATACTGCCGCCGAGATCGACATCGATCAGCGTCGGAACGCCTTCCGCACGCGCGGCCGCGAAGGCTGCGCGCGTTCCTTCGAGCCAGGAGAGATCGCTGAGGACGGCGCCTGCCGATGCGATCCCAGCGAGCGGCAGCCAGCCCGCGTCCATCGGCATCACGTGATCGTCCTCGCTCACCACCAGCCGCTCGCCCTTGGCGTCGACGATGACGGCCGCCGTGGGCGTCCTGGCGCCTGCGCATCGCTTCACGCCGTCGATGTCGACGCCGGACCGCTCGAGAGCGCGCAGCGCCTTGGTCCCCGTGTCGTCGTCGCCGACACGGCTCCAGAGGGCCGCCCGGCCGCCGAGCACCGCGATCGCCGCCGCCGCGTTGGCCGCCGACCCGCCGCCTTCCTCGCGGTGGTCCCGCGCGCTGACCTTGGTCGGCCTGGTGGGAAAGGCATCGATCCGGTAGACGCGGTCCAGCGCCGTGTGGCCGACGACAATGACGGGCTTTCCCTGCATGCGACGCTCCTAGTGTCCCGATTCCGAAGTTCGCTTGAGTTTGCGGCTAGGTCCCATAGCGACCTTCGGAATCATAAGGGACACTAGAATCATGGACTTTCTCGTGTGATCGAGATCGAGAAATTCGCTCGGGAGCAGGCCGCTTGATATGGCGAATTTCTCGATCATCACACGAGCGTGTGACGAAGATCAGACCACACAAGGCTTTGAACGACCTGTGATGCGGTCCCTTGAGCGCGATCAAGCCGCCAGCTCCGCGCGCCGGCAAGGCTCGGCGGCCGACATGCTCGATCTCATTCAGCCCAACATCCGACGAAAGGTTCCACGATGAACGAGTTCGTAAGAAAGATCGAAGCCGAGAGCGCGCCCTGGAGCCCGGGCGAATTCGAGGCGCAACTGCGCGCCGTCGGCCCCGAGCGCTACCACGACCTGCACCCCTTCCATAAGCTCCTGCACGGCGGCAAGCTGAGCAAAGGGCAGGTCTCCGCCTGGGCGCTGAACCGCTACTGCTACCAGGAGGCGATCCCGCGCAAGGATGCCGCCTTCATGAGCCGCACGCACGACCGCGCGCTGCGTCGCGAGTGGATCCACCGCATCCAGGATCACGATGGCGTCCTTCCGGACGAGCACGGCGGCATCGAGCGCTGGCTCGTGCTCACCGACTGCCTGGGCCTTGACCGCGAGTACGTCACCAGCATGCAGGGGGCCTTGCCCGCAACGCGCTTCGCGGTGGAGGCTTACGTGCGCTTCGTCGTCGAGCAGCCCCTCGTCGTGGCCGCCGCGTCCTCGCTGACCGAGCTGTTCGCCCCCTCGATCCACCGCGAGCGCATCGCCGGCATGCTCGCCAACTACGACTTCGTCAACGACGACGTCATGGCCTATTTCAAGCGCCGCCTCTCGCAGGCCCCGCGCGATGCCACCTTTGCGCTCGAGTTCGTCAAGCAGTACGCGGGCACACGCGCGCTTCAGGAAGCCTGCGTCGATGCCGTGCGCTTCAAGTGCAACGTACTCTGGGCCCAGCTCGACGCCCTGCATCTGGCCTACGTGGTCGGCATGATCCCGCCCGGCGCCTATCGCCCCGACGCCGCCTGACGGGCACCCGACAGCCTGTCGTTCGCCAGATCGGAACGATCGGAGCCGCCGCGGCTCCGATCGTTTTTTCATGGCCATATTCCCCACGCGCTCCAAACGGCGTAGTGAGCGCGGGGCGCCTCCCTGCCTCTTGCAATGTTCTTATTTTGTTCTATTCTCTCCCGGTATCCGTTTGGCCCGCCGGGAGCAGACTTGCATGTCGTCCGAGACCCCGGGATCTCGACCCAGCCGCGCCGAGATCGTGGCAGATCTCCGCCGCCGCCTGGCCCGCATGGAGGGCCTCGCGGACGACGGAGACGGCTATCTATCCTTCGGCCTTCCCGCGCTCGATGAGCATCTCCCGCAGGGAGGGCTCGTCTTCGGCGCCGTGCACGAGATCGCCGCCGCAAGCGACGCCGACCTCCCCGCCGCCTTCGGCTTTCTGCTGGCCCTCCTCGCCCGCATGCCGGGTCGCGCGCCTCTTCTTCTCATCCTCGCATCGCGGAAGCTCGCCCGGTGCGGCGCACCGCATGGGCACGGCCTCGCCGGCCTGGGCCTCGACCCGTCGCGCCTGATCCTGGTCGAGACCGCGAACGAGACCGAAGCCCTATGGGCCACCGAGGAGGCGGTGCGCGCGCGCGGCCCCGCAGCCGTCGCAGCCGCGCTCGGCGGCAGGCTCGACCTCAAGGCAAGCCAGCGGCTGCTGCATGCCGCCCGCGATGCGAGGCTGCCGCTTCTCCTCCTGAGAGCGGGCGGCGAGAGCGTCGTCACGGCGACGACACGCTGGCGCATCGGCGCGTCACGCGGGGCCCACGACCGCTTCGGCATGCTCTCCGGCTGGCGATGGCACGTGGCGCTCGAGCGCTGCCGCAACGGATGTCCCCGAGAGTGGAACGTGGAGTTCGACCATGCCACGCATCGTTTCGGTCTGGCTGCCCCAATGGCCGGTGCACCGCTGGCTCGCAGCGGAGCAGCGTAGGCCATCGGGCCAGCCCGTCGATCCCCGCGCGCCCCTGGTGCTCGCCGACGGAACGGACGCGCCGCGCATCGTCGCATGCAATCCGGCCGCACAGGCCTGTGGCCTCGCCGCCGGCGAGGCACTGGCCGATGCGCGCGCACGCATCGGCGCCCTGCAGGTTCGTATCTGGGACCCCGCCGCGGACGAAAAGGCCCTCGTCCGCCTGGCGCGATGGGCCACGCGCTATACGCCCTCCGTCGCGCCCTTCACGGCGGAGAACGGAGCGGACGGTTTCTTTCTCGATGTTGCGGGCGCCACGCACCTCCTGGGCGGCGAGGACAGGCTGCTCGCCGATCTCGCACGCCGCATCGAGGCGTTCGGCCTGCCGGCCCGTCTCGCCATGGCGGAAACGGCCGGCGCCGCCTGGGCCCTCTCGCACGCCGCCCGCGAGGCGCTGCCGATCGTGCCCGCCGGCGCGGAGAGCCAGGCGCTGGCGCCGCTCTCCATCGAGGGCCTTCGCCTCGCCCCCGAAACCGCCCTCACCCTGCGCCGCCTCGGCTTCAAGCGCATCGGCGACCTGATCGGCAAGCCGCGTGCACCCTTCGCGTCCCGCTTCGAGCGGAACGTCCTGCGCCGCCTCGATCAGGCGCTCGGACGTGCACCCGAACCGCTGGCCCTCCTCGCCCCGCCTCCGGCCTACATCAAGACGCGGTCGCTGCTGGAGCCCATCAGCACCGAGGATGCGATTATCGCTGTCGCGACACGCCTCATGCAGGATCTCGTCCCGAAGCTCGAAGCCGACGGCGTCGGGGCGAGGTACCTGCGGCTCTCGCTCTACCGCGTCGACGGCGCCGCGCAGAGGCTGGACGTGGGCTGCACGCTGCCGACGCAGAGCCCGGCCCATGTCGCCCGCCTGATCGGCCTCAAGCTCGAGCGCCTCGCGCGCCTCCTCGAAGCCGGCTTCGGCTTCGAGACCCTGAGCCTCGCCGTCATCGTCGCCGAAAGGATGAGCCCGCGCCAGCAGGCGCTCACCGCAGCCTCCGAGGAAACCGAGCGCACCCAGCGCTGCATCGGGCTGCTGGATGCGTTGCGCCTACGCTTGGGCCCGGACAGCGTGCGCCATCTGGTCCCCGTCGACAGCCATTGGCCCGAGCGCAGCGAAAAACGAACGGAGACATCAGACGAAGTCGCGATCTGGCCGCCGATCAAAGGGACGCGCCCGCCGCTGCTTCTTCCGCGTGCCGAGCCCGCAGACGTCATCGCGCTCATGCCGGACGGGCCGCCCCAGCGTGTGCGCTGGCGCGGCAGGCTGCACATGATCGCCCATGCCGAAGGCCCCGAGCGCATCGCCGCCGAGTGGTGGCGCTCGCGGACGGCACAGCCGGCCCGCGATTACTACCTGGTCGAGGACGACGCCGGCCGCCGGCTCTGGCTCTATCGCGAGGGTATCCCGGGCCGCGAGACGGCGGCGCCGCGCTGGTTCGTGCACGGGATGTTCGCATGAGAGAAGTCCACCACATGCACAACGCGGTCCCTCCCTCATCATGCCGAAGGCATGTCTCTGACATGACATGCCGAAGGCATGTCTCCGACATGACGTGGGGGAGGCTAGGAGGGTGGGAACCCAGAACTGCAGCCGTCGGGACTCCCCCCACCCCTGACCCCTCCCTGCATCGAGTCGACGACTGGCCTTCGGCGAGATGGGGAGGGGAACGTGCACTTCTCCGGAAAGAGAGCCCATGACCCGCTATGCCGAGCTGGCCGTCACCACCAACTTCTCGTTCCTGCGCGGGGCCTCGCATCCCGGCGAGATCGTGCTGGCCGCCGAAGCCCTCGGCCTCTCCGCCCTCGCCATTGCCGACCGCAACAGCTTCGCCGGCATCGTCCGGGCCTTCGAGGCCTGGAAGAAGAACAAGGTCGCCCTGAAATTGATCGTCGGCGTGCGCCTCGTCACCGTCGACGGCCTCGAGGTGCTCGCCTACCCGATCGACCGCGAAGCCTACGCCCGCCTCTGCCGCCTCCTGACCATGGGCAAGCGCAAGGTGCCGCACAAGGAGCACACGGACTGCCGTCTCACCTTCGAGGACATCCTCGGGGCGGCGGAGGGGCAGATCCTCATCGCGCTCCCGCCCGAGGATCTCACGGCCCTCTTCACCCGGCGCCTCGAACGGCTCGCACGTGCCGCCCCCGGACGCAGCTATCTCGCCGGCATCCACGGCTACCGCGGCGACGAGCCGCGCCGCCTCGGCACGCTCGACGAGCTCGGCAAGCGCGCCGGCACGCCCCTGGTCGCCGTCAACGACGTGCACTACCACACGCCCGCGCGCCGTGCGCTCGCCGACGTCGTCACCTGCATCCGCGAGAGGTGCACGATCCACGAGGCCGGCTTCCGCCTCGCCGCCAACGCCGAGCGCCACCTGAAGCCGCCCGCCGAGATGGCGCGCCTGTTTGCCGCCTTCCCCGATGCCATTGCGCGCACCATCGAGATCGCCGATGCCATCCGCTTCAAGCTCGACGATCTCAAGAACGAGTATCCCGACGAGCCCGTGCCGCCCGGCAAGAGCGCCCAACAGCATCTCGAGGATCTGACGTGGCAGGGTGCCCGTGACCGCTATCCGGGCGGCATTCCCGAGAAAGTCGAAAAGCAGGTCCGCGAGGAGCTGGCGCTCATCGCCAAGCTCACGTACGCGCGCTACTTCCTCACCGTCCACGATGTGGTCCGCTACGCGCGCCGCAAAGAGATCCTCTGCCAGGGCCGGGGCTCTGCCGCCAACAGCGTCGTTTGCTTCTGCCTCGGCATCACCTCGGTCAATCCCACGGAGAAGAATATTCAGCTTCTCTTCTCACGCTTCATCTCCGAGCGACGCAACGAGCCGCCCGACATCGATGTCGATTTCGAGCACGAGCGGCGCGAGGAGGTGATCCAATACGTCTACGAGCGCTACGGCCGCGAATACGCCGCTATCTGCGCCACCGTCATCCATTACCGCTCGCGCCGCGCCATCCGCGAGGTTGGCAAGGCCATGGGCCTCACGCCGGATGTCACCGCCGCGCTCGCCAGGACGGTCTGGGGCAGCCACGCCGATGGCCTGCCCGACACGCACATCCGCGAGGCGGGCTTCGATCCGGAGAATCCGCAGATCCGCCAGTCGATCCTGCTCGCGCGCGAGCTTCTTGGCTTTCCGCGCCATCTCTCCCAGCACGTCGGCGGCTTCATTCTGACCAGGCGGCGCCTCGACGAGACCGTGCCCATCGCCAACGCCGCCATGGAGAAACGGACCTTCATCGAGTGGGACAAGGACGACATCGACACGCTTGGCCTGATGAAGGTCGACGTGCTCGCGCTCGGCATGCTGAGCCTCCTGAGGCGCGGCTTCAATCTCCTGACGACGTATTACAAGCGTCCGCTCACGCTCGCGACCATCCCGGGCGATGGCACCCCTGACGCCGACGGGGTCTACGAGATGCTGAGCCACGCCGACTCGATCGGCGTATTCCAGGTCGAGAGCCGGGCGCAGATGTCCATGCTCCCGCGGCTCCGGCCGAAGGAGTTCTACGATCTCGTCATTGAGGTTGCGATCGTCCGCCCCGGCCCGATCCAGGGCAATATGGTGCATCCCTATCTGCAGCGGCGCGACCAGGATCCGAAAACGATCGTCTATCCCTCTCCGTCGCCGAAGCATGGCAAAGAGGATGAGTTAAAGGAGGTGCTGGAACGCACGCGCGGCGTACCGCTGTTCCAGGAGCAGGCGATGCAGATCGCCATCACGGCGGCGAAGTTCACTCCCGACGAGGCCGACGGCCTTCGCCGTTCCATGGCTACCTTCCGCCACAACGGCAACGTGCAGATCTACCGCAAGACGTTCATCGAGAACATGACCGACCGCGGCTACGATCCCGAGTTCGTCGAACGCTGCTTCGGCCAGATCGAGGGCTTCGGTGAGTACGGTTTCCCCGAGAGCCACGCGGCGAGCTTCGCGCTGCTCGTCTACGCCTCGGCCTGGATCAAGTGCCACTATCCGGATGTCTTCTGCGCCGCCATCCTGAACAGCCAGCCCATGGGCTTCTACCAGCCGGCCCAGCTCGTGCGCGACGCGCGCGAGCACGGCGTCGAGGTGCGCGAGGCCGACGTCAACTTCAGCGACTGGGACTGCACGCTGGAGCCCGCGGACCAAGGCCCCCACCGCTTCGCGGTGCGCCTAGGCCTGCGTCAGATCGAAGGCCTCTCCGAGAAAGAGATGGAGGCGCTCGTCGCTGCCCGCGGTAACGGCTATGCGAGCCTGGAGCGTCTCGCCGCTGTCGGAGGCGTCTCGCGTGGCGCGATAGAGCGTCTGGCCGCCGCCGACGCCTTCCGCTCCATGGGCCTCGACCGCCGCGCGGCACTCTGGTCGGCCCGTCGCCTGACGACGATCGGTCTATCAAGCGGAACGGGAGAAACGCGGGAAAAGCGCAAGGCACGCATTCCGGGCAACGGCACGCTTCCCCTCTTTGACATGCGCGTCGGCGACGAACTCTTCCCCGAGCCCAAGATCGCCTTGCCCGCGATGCCGCTCTCCGAGCACGTGGCGGAGGATTACGTGACAACAGGCCTGTCATTGAAGGCGCACCCTGTGTCGTTCTTCCGTCAGCGCCTCGAACGGGATGGCGTGACGCCGAACGCCGACCTGCGCAAGCCGACCCTCACGCGAGACGCTCAGAAAATCGGCGTTTCCGGCCTCGTTCTCATCCGTCAGATGCCCGGCGGGAAGAAGGTCGTCTTCCTCACGCTCGAGGACGAGACGGGCATCGCCAACATCATCGTCTGGCCGAAGGTCTTTGCCCGCAATCGCCGCACGATCATGTCGGCGCGCTTCCTGCTCGTTCGCGGCCGTCTGCAGCGTGCCGGCAAGGTCGTCCACGTGCTCGCCGAAAGTTTCATCGATCTCACGGGTGCGCTCGCGCGCTTGCGCGATGCAGATCGTCTCGGCCTGGAAACAATCGGCGCTCCCGACACCACTCCGGCGCCGCTTCCGATCAAGAGCCGCGACTTCCACTGAAAACATCAACTACCTGATGTATTTTTGCACTTGTCGTTCGCTATATTCGTATAGATATATCCACCGGGGGAACACAGCCGCAGGACGGCTGTCAGACGTTGGGGGAAGAGATGTCCAGATATGTTTTCGCGGCCGTCACGGCAGCCGGTCTCTGCGTCGCGGCCACCTCGGCCGGTGCGCAGGATGTCAGCACCGCCACTCCGGGCGGCGATGTCACCGCCGACGAGGCGACGCCTCTTCCTCCCGTCGTCGTGCAAGCGCCTTCCGAGCCTCCGCGCCGAAAGGCGAAGCGGCAGACAACATCCTCGGGCAGCGGCGTCTCGGCTCAGTCCGGCGCATCCGACATTCCGGGCACCGTGATCGCCGAAGGCCCGGTCGTCGCTCCGTTCACGCTCGGCCAGATCGACCTGATCGGCGGCTCGACGATCACCAACGAGGCGATGTGGACTTTTAACAAGCAGTCGCTGCGCAACGCGGTCGAGATCGCGCCCGGCGTGACATCCCACTCCGCCGGCGGCCGGCGCAACGAGGGCGACATCTTCGTGCGCGGCTTCGATCGCTTCCGCGTGCCGCTCTCCATCGACGGCGTGCGCATCTACCTGCCGGCCGACAACCGCCTCGACATGAACCGCTTCCTGACGCCCGACCTCGCCGAGATTCAGATCCAGAAGGGCTATGTCTCGGTGCTGAACGGCCCCGGCGGCATGGGCGGCGCCATCAATATGGTGAGCCGCAAGCCGACCAAGGAGATCGAGCTCGAAGGCCGCGCCGGCCTCGTAATGAACGGCGATGTCAGCGACATGAACCAGTGGAGCAGCTACGCCTACGCCGGCACGCGCCAGAAGGGCTACTACGCCCAGATCTCCGGCAACATCGTCGACCAGGACCAGTTCAACCTCTCGGATGATTTCAGACCGTATCAGTCCGTACCGTTCGACCCGACGTTCCCATACGAGACCGGCGGAGACCGCGACGGATCCGACTTCCGCGACTGGCGCATCAACGCCAAGGTCGGTCTGACGCCGAACGCCACGGACGAGTATTCGATCAACTACACGACCCAGAGCGGCGAGAAGAACGCACCCCTGCACGTCGCCAAGGAGCAGCTTCAGACGCAGCGCTATTGGCAATGGCCGTGGTGGGATATCCAGAGCCTGTCCTGGCTTTCGAAAACCCAGATCAGCCAAACCTCGTACGTGAAGACAAACGTCTACTACAACACCTTCGAGAACCGCCTGAGCTCGTTCGACAACGCAGATTTCGACCTTCAGACGCGCCCCTACGCATTCGACAGCGACTATGACGACTTCGCCTACGGAGGCTTCGTCGAGATGGGCACCGAGCTCATTCCGATGAATACGCTCAAGGCGGCGATCCACTACAGGCGCGACGACCACAGCGAGCGCAACATCAACCAGCCCGATACGATCGCATTCCGGGAGCCCTGGCAGTCCAACGTCGAGGACACGTGGTCCTTCGCCGCCGAGAACACATTCCACGCCTCCAAGCGTCTCGATTTCATCGCCGGCGTGAGCTACGACTACCAGGACGTCAAAGTCGCGGAAGACTTCGACTCCGTCGCTGCCGCCATCGTCAAGAAAGAGGTGACGGACGCCGACGCCTGGAACTACCAGGGCGGCGCCATCTACCGCTACTCGGAGACGGGCGATTTCCATGCCACCGTCTCGAGCCGCACGCGCTTCGCCACCGTGTTCGAGCGCTACAGCACACGCTTCGGCTATCAGACGCCCAATCCGGATCTCGCACCCGAGCGCGCGACCAACTACGAGATCGGCGCAAGCGAGACGCTGTTCAATCAAGCGCGCGTATCGGGCGCCATCTTCTACTCGGATCTGAAGGACGCGATCCAGCAGGCCTACATCATCACGGGCTCGGGTTCTGTCAGCGGCCAGCTTCAGAACGTCAGCGGCGAGCACTACGGCTTCGAGGTCTCGGTCGACTGGGACATCGCGCCGGGACTGCGCGTCGGCGGCAACTATACCTACCTCCAGCGCGAGTACGACTACGTCACGCCCGGCACCAAGCCCGAAGGCACACCGGATCATGAGGCGTTCCTCTACCTCGCCTGGCAGGCGATGCCGAACTTCACCATCACGCCGAGCCTCGCACTCGCGTCCGACCGTTACAGCATCGTGACGAGCGGCAGGACGCGCACCTATATCGAGACCGGCAGCTATGCGCTCGCCAACATCCAGGCCGAATACAAGTTCACGGAGAACGCCTCCGCGTCCATCGGCGTAACAAATATGTTCGACGAGGACTACGCCCTCGCCGAAGGCTTCCCGGAACCGGGGCGCCAGTTCTTCGCCAACGCGCGCGTGAGGTTCTGAACTGCCATCTATCCAGACCGGCGCCTAGCGTTTATTCAGGAAGCTGACGCTAGGCAAAGGAAGGAAGACGGCCATGAAGATCAGCGCACGCAACATGTTGAAGGGCAAGATCGTCGACGTGAAGAAAGGCGCCACCACATCGCATGTCTCAATCGACATCGGCGGCGCGGTCGTGACGGCGTCGATCACCAACGAAGCCGTCGACGAGCTGAAGCTCGCCGTCGGCAAGGACGCCACCGCCATCATCAAGGCCTCCGACGTCATGGTCGGAGTGGAGTGACATGAAACGCCACCTGATCGCCGCCATCGTCCTCACAGCAGGCCTCGCCGCCGTACCGGCGTACGCCCAAGACGCTCCTGCCGCAAACGCCCCCGCTGCGAACGCGGAGACGTGCGAATTCCTCTGGCCGCTCGAGACCGAGATGGGCTGGATGCGGGCGGCTGAGGCCGAGAAGGCGGCATCGGGGGCCACGCTCGCGCGCCTGCCCGACGATAAGGCCGTCGAGCTGGCGCTGAAACCCACCTCCGAGGTGGCCTTCCCCGCGAAGCCGACCCGCACGCCCAAGGCCGGGGACGCAAAAACGTTCGGCGGTTTCGTAAACGTGGAGACGGCGGAGGCCGCGCACGTCCAGGTGACGCTGTCGGCCCACGCCTGGATCGACGTCGTCCAGAACGGCAAGCCGCTCGAGGCCACCGCCCACACCGGCGCGATGGGGTGCCCAGTGGCGAGAAAGAGCGTGCGCTTCGAGGTCGGGGCCGGCCCGCTCACGATCCAGCTCAGCGGAGCCGACACGGAGACCATCCGCATCGCAGTCCGTCCGGCGGCGGACTGAACGCACAGGCCGCCCAGGGGCCGCTCCGCCTCGGAAACCGGTGACAATTCGGGCAAAGTTGCCACACGGCGTCATTTCCCAGAAGAAATCGCACGTCCAGGGAAACCTTGTTTGAGGTATCGCTTGACCCTGCGCAGGCCGCCGTCGGAAGTAGGGCGCACGAACCCAGAAATCCGATGACGATGTCGGGTGGAGGAGCGCAGCGCGCCTTCGATGGGACGCCAGACGATCCGCAGGCCTGCCGCAGGTGACATAGGCGCCCCGGGGCGTCCTAAGGCCGTCCGGGACCGTCCTCCGCCACACGAAAACCCGATTTTTCGGTTGTCGACACGGAACAATGCCCGAGGGAGACATGCTGAGGCGTGCAGGAGCCTGGCTGGCCGTGATCCTTGCCATCGGTGGCATCGCGGGTGCGCTTGGGTTCTACAAGTACAATGAGATCGAGGCCGCGACGGCGGCCTCCCAGGCGACGCCCGAGCCCGTCGAGGCGGTGGTGTCGGTGCGCGCCCGCGACGGCGAATGGTCGACCTCGACGCGCGCCATCGGCTCGGTGATCGCGCTCCGGCAGGTCGATCTCAAGAACGAGATCGCAGGCGTCATCGCCAAGGTCGGCTTCACGTCCGGCGAGAGCGTCGAGGAGGGCGCGCTGCTCGTCCAACTCGACGCGCGCCAGGAGGAGGCCGCGCTCGCCGCCGCCGAGGCCGACGCACGCCTCGCCAAGCTCACGCTCGAGCGCCGCGAGGGCCTGCGCAACAGCGCCGCCTTCAACCCGCAGGAACTCGACCGCTCGCGCGAGGAACACGCCGCCGCCATGGCGCGCGCGCAAAATCTCGCGGTGATCGTCGACAAGAAGCGGATCGTGGCGCCCTTCCGCGCCCGCGTCGGCATTACCGACTGGCAACCCGGCGCCTACCTCGACGCGGGCACCCTGATCGTGACGCTGCAGGGCATCGCCGAGGATGCCTACGTCGACTTCTCCCTGCCACAGGACGACGCCTCCGCGGTCCGCACCGGAACGCGCATCACGCTGAGCGGGTCGGCCGTTCCGGGCGGAGAGGCCAAGGCCGAGATCGTGGCCGAGGACAACAGCGCCGACGCAGGGAGCCGCGCCGTGCGTTTCCGCGCCGTGGCCAGGGGCTTTGGCGAAACATTGCGCCCGGGCACATTCGTGGACGTGACCGTTCCGACATCCTCGCCCCAGCCGACGGTGCTGATCCCCCTTGCGGCCGTCCGGCGCTCGCCGGCGGGCCAGCACGTTTTCGTGCTCGTCGACGAAAGCGGCAAGTTGCGCGCGCGCTCGCGCGCCGTCATCACCGGCGTCGTGCAGGGCAACGACATCGCGGTCCACGAGGGGCTGACGGCCGGCGAACTGGTGGCCGCCTCGGGGTCCTTCAAGCTGCGCGAGGGCCTGCTGGTGGAGACCGATACGGCCGCCGTCCCCGCGGCGGAAGCCGGCATCAACTGAAGGGCCGGCCCATGCGCGCGATCGAGATCTTCGTCCGGCGCCCCGTCATCGCCGTCGTCGTCAACCTGGCGCTGGTGCTGATCGGATTGCGCGCGATCACGCAGCTGCCGATCCAGCAGTACCCGCGCATCGAGAGCTCGTCGATCGTCATCACGACGGTCTACATCGGCGCCTCCGCGGAGAGCATCCGCGGCTTCGTGACGACGCCGGTCGAGCGCGCCGTCTCCTCGATCACGGGTATCGACTACGTGGAATCCTCGAGCGTGGCCGGCGTCAGCACCGTGACCGCACGGCTGAAGCTCAACCATCCGAGCACGGTCGCCCTTGCCGAGGTCGGCAACCGCATGGACCAGATCCGCAGCGAGTTGCCGCAGGAGATCGAAAGCCCGGTCATCGAGGTGCAGCGCGCCGATCGGCCATACGCGACCTTCTACGTCAGCGTCACCTCCGAAACGCTGACGCCACCCGAGATCACCGACTACCTCTCGCGCAACATCCAGCCGCGTCTTTCCACCATCCCCGACGTGCAGCGCGTCGGCCTCGAGGGCGCGCGCCCGCAGGCCATGCGCATCTGGCTCGATGCGGAACGCCTTGCTGCCTTCGGCCTCGGAGCGGCCGATGTCGAGGCGGCGCTGACCCGCAACAACTTCCTCGCCGCCGTGGGGCGCACCAAGGGCAGCCAGGTGCAGGTCGACCTGCTCGCGAACACAGACCTCAAGAGCCCGGAGGAGTTCGAGCGCCTCATCGTGCGCGAGGACGGCAAGCACATCGTGCGCATTTCCGACCTCGGCCGCGTCGAGCTCGGCGCCGAGGAGGAGACGGCCAACGTCCGTCACAACGGCAAGGATGCGGTCTACCTCTCCGTCTGGCCGCTCCCCGGCACCAACGAGATCGCGGTCGCTTATGCGCTCCGCGCCGAGCTCGAGGCCATCCGCAAGGACCTGCCGCCGGGCACCGAGATCGGCCTCGCCTACGACGGCACGGTCTATATGGAGAACTCGCTCAAGGAGATCGGCAAGACCTTCGCCGAGACGGTGCTCATCGTCGGCATCATCGTGTTCCTGTTCCTGGGCTCCTGGCGCAGCGCGCTGGTGCCGCTCGTCACCATCCCGATCTCGCTGATCGGCGCCGCCGCGGCCATGATGGCCATGGGCTTCTCGCTCAACCTCCTGACGCTGCTCGCCGTCGTGCTTTCGGTCGGCATCGTCGTCGACGACGCTATCGTCGTTGTCGAGAACGTGACGCGCCTCATGCAGACCGGCATGAGCCGCACCAAGGCCGCCCTCGTCTCGACACGCCAGCTCTTCACGCCGATCATCGCCATGACCATCACGCTGGCCGCGGTCTATGCGCCGATCGGATTCCTCGACGGGCTGACCGGCGTGCTGTTCAAGGAATTCGCCTTCACGCTCGCCATCGCCGTCATCGTCTCGGGTTTCGTCGCCGTCACGCTGTCGCCGATCATGAGCGCCTATTCGGTTTCGGAGGGCGGCCACGAGAACGGCTATGCCCGCTTCGTCCACCGGAGCCTCGACCGCCTCTCGGTCGCCTATGGCCGCGCGCTCGACGTGATCCTCCACCTCCGCGCACAGACGATCGCGTTCGGCGCCTTTCTCTGCCTGCTCGCCGTGCCGCTCTATATGTTCTCCTCGCAGGAGCTGGCGCCGGTCGAGGACGAGGGCTTCGTGCTGCTGATCGTCAACTCGGCGCCGGACGCCTCGCTCGCCTACACCGCCGGGCACATGGACAAGGTTCAGGCCATCGGCAAGGCGCTGCCCGAATATGAGGCCATGTTCGAGATCGTGTTCCCCGCCACCGGCTTCGGCGGCTATCTCCTGAAGAACTGGCACGACCGCACGCGCCCGGCCCACGACATTCAGCCGGAAATTTTCGGCGCCGTCTCGAAGATCAAGGAGCTGCAGATCTTCCCGGTCCTGCCGCCGGCTCTCCCCGGCGCCGGCAATTACGACGTGGAGCTGGTGCTCAAGGGTCCCGGCACGCCCGAGCAGATGGCCGAGTACGCCGGCAAGCTCGTCGACGCCGCCTTTGCCAGCGGCCAGTTCATGTTCGCCGACACCGACCTCAAGATTGATCTGCCGCAGGTGATCGTGACCGTGCACCGCGAGCGCGTGGCCGACCTCGGCCTCGACCTTGCCGACGTCGGGCGCCAGCTCGGCATCCTGATCTCCGGCAACTACGTGAACCGCTTCACGCGGGAGGGCCGCGCCTACAAGGTCATCCCCCAGGTCAACCTCGCCGACCGCGCGGTCGCCGAGCGCCTCCTCGACTACAAGATCCGCACCCGCGACGGAAAGCAGGTGCCGGTCTCCGCGCTCGCGAGCCTCGAGACGAAGACGGCACCGCGCACGCTCGCCCGCTTCCAGCAGGCCGACAGCTTCCGCGTCTACGGCGGCGTGATGCCGGGCATCACCAAGGGCACGGCGCTCGAGACCCTCGAAGCCGCCGCGCGGAGCATCCTGCCCGCCGACTACACGATCGACTACGCTGGCGAATCCCGCCAGATCCGCCAGGAAGGCGCGACGCTCGCGGGCACGCTCGGCTTCGCCATCCTGCTCATCTATCTGGTGCTCGTCGCCCAGTTCGGCAGCTTCCGCGACCCGCTCGTCGTGCTGCTCGGCTCCGTGCCGCTGGCGCTCACCGCCGCCCTCGTCTTCACGTTCCTCGGCTTCACGACCATCAACATCTACAGCCAGATCGGGCTCATCACACTCGTCGGCCTGATCGCCAAGAACGGTATCCTCATCGTCGCCTTCGCCAACGAGTTGCAGCGCCAGGGCCTCGACAAGCTGGCGGCCATCCGCGAAGGCGCGAAGACCCGGCTCAGGCCCATCCTGATGACCACCGCAGCCACCGTGTTCGGCCATCTGCCGCTGGTCTTCGTGACGGGGGCCGGAGCGGAGGCGCGCAACAGCATCGGCATCATGCTCGTCACCGGCATGGCGATCGGAACCCTGTTCACGCTCTTCATCCTGCCGGCCGTCTACCTCGTCATCGCCGCCGAGCACCGCCCGCGCGAGCACGACGCCGACATCGAGGCGCCCGAGCCGCTCGCCGTCCGCGAGTCCCTCGCCTGACCGACCCGTCCCGGCCTTACCAAACCGTAATGCGCCGGTAAGCGGGCGAACATCTCTCGCGCGTATGCTTCGAGTCCTGCTACGGAGGCATTAATCCCTCAGGATGAGACCCGCCATGCGCGTGCTGCTGGTCGAAGACGACCCCGACACCTCCGCCTACATCGTCAAGGGCCTCGAGGAGGAGGGGCACACGATTGACCACCTCGCCGATGGCTGCGACGGCCTGGCGCGCGCCATGGCCGACGACTACGACGTGCTGATCATCGACCGCATGCTCCCAGGGCAAGAAGGCCTTCAGATCGTCAAGTCCCTGCGCCGCGCGGGGCGCAAGGCGCCGATCCTCTTCCTCACGGCGCTTGGCGGCGTGGACGACCGCGTCGACGGGCTCGAGGCGGGGGGCGACGACTATCTCGTGAAGCCGTTTTCCTTCTCGGAGCTCCTCGCGCGTCTCAACGCGCTCGCCCGCCGCCCGCATCTCAAGGGCGAGGAGACTCGCCTCAAGGTCGGCGATCTGGCGCTCGACCTCATCACCCGCAAGGTCTGCCGCGGCGGCGTCGAGATCGATCTGCAGCCGCGCGAGTTCCGCCTCCTCGAGGTCCTGATGCGCAACAAGGGGCGCGTCGTCACCCGCACCATGCTGCTCGAGCGCGTGTGGAGCTTCCATTTCGATCCCAAGACGAGCGTCGTCGAGACGCACATCTCGCGGCTCAGGACGAAGATCGACAAGCCCTTCGCGACCGAGCTGATCCACACCATCCGCGGCGCCGGCTACAGCCTGCACGAGCGTCCGTAGCGAGGCTGGCCCCCGTGCTGAAACGCACTCCCGTTCGATTGGCCGCGACCTTCACGGCCCTGTTCGCGATCACGGTCATCGCCCTCTTCGCCATCCTCTTCTTCGGCATCACGACGCGCCTCAGCGAGCAGATCCGCGGCCGCACGCGGGAGACCATGGACTCACTCCTGGCCATCGACCGCCAGAAGGGCTTCGACGATCTCACCGCCGCCGTGACGGGAGAGGGTGGCTCCGTCCGCGACACGGATTTCATCATCGAGCTGGTCGACGCGGCGGGACGCCACGTGGCGGGCAACGTCAACGGCATCAAGCCGTCCGACACGTGGCTCGAGCTCAAGCGGTCCGACATCGAGGCCGACTGGACCAACGGCGAGCCGGACGATCGATTCCAGGCCGTCTGGCAGCCCGTCTCCGAGGGGCGCCTGCTCGTCGGCAGCTCCAACCGCGAGCTCAGGCGCACGCAGGCGTTTCTGCTCGAGGTGCTGGGCATCGGCCTCATCGCCACCACGCTTCTCGGCGCGCTCTGCGGCACGTTCATCGCCCGGCGCACGCAGCACCGCATCGACGCGTTCGCCAAGACCCTGTCGGCCGTCTCCGCCGGGACCATCGAGGCCCGCGTTCCCATGTCCGGCTCCGGCGACGACATCGATCACGTCGGCGCCCAGGTCAACCACACGCTCGACCAGCTCCAGAAGCTCATCGAAAGCGTCAACCAGTCCTCGTCCGACATCGCCCACGATCTGAAGAAGCCGGTGGGGCGCCTGCGCCAGCGCCTCGACATCGCGCGCCGCAGCGCCAAGTCGCTCGGCGATTTCCGCGCGGCCGTCGAGGACGCGCTCGGCGACCTCGACGCGATGATGGAGACGTTCGACGCCCTCCTGCGCATCACGCAGATCGAGGCCGGCGCGCGCAGAGCGCGTTTCGCCAGCATCGACCTCGGCTCCGTGCTGGAGGACGTGGCGGACGTCTACGCGGCCGTCGCGGAGGACGCCGGCCATCAACTGGCGTGGATCGATGGCCGCGGAAAGGCCGCCCTCATCAAAGGCGACCGCGAGCTGCTGATCCAGCTCTTCGCCAACCTGATCGAGAACGCCATCCGCCATTGCCCGCGGGGGACGCACATCGGCCTCGCGCTGCATGAGGCGCCGGGCGGCTTTCGCGCCGAGCTGACCGACGACGGCCCCGGCATCCCCGAGCCCGAGCGCGAGAAGGTGTTCCGCCGCCTTTACAGGCTGGAGCGCGCGCGCTCGACGCCGGGCAGCGGATTGGGGCTCGCCCTCGTCGCCGCCATCGCCGAATTGCACGATGCCGAGATCGCGCTCGACGATCGCGAGCCCGGTCTCAGCGTGGCCATCACGTTCCCCAGCGCGGCTGCCGCGTGACGACGATCGGCGATCTTACGAATCCGTATGGCGCAGGTCAGGAAGAGGAAATCTGAGAGGCCCATACAAGGCCCCACAGACGCGGCGAACGCGCAAGGTCCGCGGACCGGGACGAGGAATTCGTAGCATGAGAGTTGTAAGGAGAGTTGCCGGCATGACCCTCGCAGCGACCGCCGCCGCAGGCGCGGCCGCCACTGCGAGCTTTGCCCATGAAATCACGGGACGGATCGAGCATCTGAGCCCGAAGCGCCAGCACCTGACGGTGCGCAACCAGGTCTATCGCTACGATCCGCGCCTCATGGGTTTGGGTCTGCGCCGGGGCGAGCAGGTACGCATTCTCTATCGCGAGCAGCACGGACATCGCACGGCGATCCGCATCCTTCCTGCCGCCTGATTTTCCCCATCCCGGTGCCTTCCCCACCCACCCCCACGCACCGGGGAAGCGGAGCCGCTCTCCCCCCGGGGCGGCTCCGCCCGCTTTCCGGCCGGACGGCGAGCGCGCTCAATATCCCGCCATCTCGAGATAGCCCACACCCGCGTGCGAGCCGTGGAACCTGATCGGGCCCTCCCAATAGGGAAAGACCGTTCCCATCCAGCTTGCCGGGTTGAGCGGCGTGGTCGTGATCCTGAGCCCCCGGCTCTTGACCTCGACCGTCCAGGCAACCGGCAGGCGCCGGCCGGCGACCTCGCGCGGCTCGCCTGGCGTCAGCACGATGTCGTCGCTCGCGAGCGCTGTGACAGAGCCGTCGGCGCCGATCCAGCTTCCCGAGCGGAACGGCGCGCCTCTCTCGCCGCGGAGCTGGAACAGCATCAGCTTGTCGCCGGCCGGCAGATGCAGCGAGAACCAGTCCCAGCCCCTCTGGTCGGATGCAAGCGGCTGGCTGCTCCATTCGCGGTCCATCCACGCCTGACCGGTCACATCGACGGCGCGTCCTGCGATCGTCAGCGTTCCCGAGACCTCGAAAAACGGCTGGCTGTAGTAGTAGGACGCCTGCCCGCGCTCCGATTTGCGGCTGTAGCCATGGTCTCCCTGCAGCACCGGCGCGCGGCGGCTTTTGAGTGAGAGCGCATAGGAGAAATCGGCGCCCGACGCCGAAAGGGTTGCCGATGCGAGCCCCTCCCCGCCGCCGACCTCAGCGAACGACCAGTCGTCGATCCACGCCTTGAAGGGTACCGCGGTCACGCCCGCCTGCCCGATGCCGCCGCGCGCAAGCGTCTCGGAAAAGCGGTGTGCGCCGGCGGTGGTGACGGCGGCATGCCCCATCCAGACCTGCTGGTTGCCGAAGCCCTCGCGCGCGCCACCGGGCGCAAGCGCCTGACGGAACAAGGTCCACTGCACGCCGTAGGCCGTGCCCGCCGCGTCGGAGAGATTCGCGGTCACGTACCACCACTCGATGCGGAAGTCGGGATGGGGGCCGAAATCCTGCGGGAACGCGATCGTCCGTCCCGGCATGACGGGTGCGAAGCCCGCCGCCTCCTCGCCGAGGCCCGCGAAGCCTCCCGCGAGCCCGCGGCCGCCGATCAGGGCCAGGGCCGTCACGACCATGGCGGCAACGATGTTTCTAGCGCTCATCGGCGAAGACCTTGAGCAAGTCCTGCGGCGCAGTCTTGCCGAGACGCAGCGCCGGAACGACGGCGGCGAGGAATGCCGTCCCCAGGGCGAGACCGAAAACCACGCCCCACTGCGCGGGAAACACATGGAACGGCAGCCGCCACCCGAACGCCTGCACGTTGACGATGGCGACCAGACACCACGCGAGCACGAGCCCGAGCGGAACGGCGAGCAGCGCGGTAACGGCGGCCAGCGCGAGAAGCTTGCCGATCTCGAGATCTATAAGCCGCCGCCGCGGCACGCCGAGCGCCCACACGGGCGCGATCTGGGCGAGCCTGACCCCGCTCAGCGTCAACAGGCTTGCGAACAGCGCGATGCCGGACACAGCCAGCGTCAGCGTATTGAGCGCGCCCGTGACCGCGAACGTCTTTTCGAAGATGCGCGTCGAGGTGGCTTTGAGCGCGGCTTGATCGACGATGCGCGCCAGCGCCGGGCCGAATTGCGACTGCATCGCCTGCATCAGCCGGTCCACCTCGCCCGGCGCGACGCGGAGGCTGAAGCTCGTGCGGCGGGCCTCGGGCCAGTGGCGCAGGAGATGATCGGCGTTGACGCGGACCTGTCCTTTCGGATTGCCGTAATCCGGATAGATGCCGACGACCGGCAGGTCCCACGCACCTTGCGCCGCCGGGATCGCGATCCGGTCGCCGAGGCCGACCCCCGTCCGTCGCGCAAGCTGCTCACTCACGAGCGCGCCAGCGCCGTCGCGCACCTTGTCCCAGGCGTCCGGCGCCGCCGACAACAGCGTGAAATGCTGCCGATACGTCGCATGATCGCGCACGCCGTTGACTTCGACCGGCCACTCCGCGATGCGCGTCTCGGTGCGCCACACTGGCAGAACTGCGGCGACCTCGGGCCGCTCCTCGAGCCACGCGGTGATCCGCGCTCCGTCGGCCGCGCTCGCGGCGTCGAAATAGATGTCGGAGTTGAGCCGCTCGTCGAGCCAGTGCGTGAACGTCTCGCGGAACCCTTCGACCATCGTCCCCACACCGACGTTGGCGGACAGCGCGAGCAGCAGTGCCATGAGCGCGAGCGACAGCCCCGAAAGCTGCAACCGCATGTCGGCCCAGAACCACTGCGCAAGCGCGCCCTGCGCGGTGCGTTCTCCGATCCTGAGCAGCCAGGCGAGTGCGAGCGGCAGGAGAAGCGCCGCGCCGAGCAGAACGCCCGCGATGACGATGAAGCCGCCGACCAGCCCGCGGCCGGCAACGAAGGCGAGCAGCCCGGCCGCCAGCGCGACCACGGCAGAGACGCCCTGCCGCCAAAGCTGCGTTCGCTCGGCATCCCGCCATGCCAGCGGCTTCGCCACCGACAGCACCGGCAGGCGCGCCACCTTGGCGAGGCTCGCCGCCGAAGCGGCGAGCGCGCCCGCGAGCGCCATGCCGAGCCCCGACACCCACCAGCGCGCCTCGAGCGCGAGTTGCCCGCTCACGTGCGCGCCATAGAGGCCGTCGAGGCTCGCCGCCACATCCGGCAGCAACGCCGCGGCGATGAGGTAGCCGCAGACCATGCCGATGGCCCCCGCGATCAGCGCCAAAAGCACCATCTCGCCGACCAGCGCGCCGATCAGGAGGCGGAGCGGCGCGCCGACCGCGCGCAGCGTGCGTAGCGTTCCGAGCCGCTGCTCGAACGCAAGGCCGATCGAGGCATGCACGATGAAGAGCCCGACGATGAAGGCCAGCAGGCCGAACGCCGTGAGGTTGAGGTGAAAGCTCTCCGTGAGCCGCGCCAGATCGCCGCCTGCCTCCGACGTCTCGATCTTGAGCCGGTCTTCGAGACCATTCGGAAACATGCGTCCCTCGCCGAGCTCGCCCTCTCCCGCAACGAGACGCGAAAGCTCGCCGGTCCGTCCGAGGATCGATTGCGCCGCGCCGATATCGACGACGAGCAGGCCCGGCGCGACGCCGTCCGCGGCGACGAGTGGCGGCAACGCGCGTCTGCGATCGGTAAGCGGCGTGGCGCCGGCCGCCACTCCGAGCTCGGCGAGCGTTTCGGGCGCCAGCAGCGTCTCCCCCGGGGCCGTGAGGAAGGCTTCGAGGTCACGTCCTGTCTGAAACCCGGCTGCCGGCGAGCCCTTGGGCACCGTCAGCGGCTCGACGCCGATGAGCCGATAGGATGCCGCTCCGACCCGCACCGTGCCCTCGAGCACGGGCGACACTTTCCATCCGGCACGCCTGAGTGCGACGTAGTCATCCTGCGTGATGAACGCGCCTTGTGCCGGCACGATGCTCGCCGCGCCCGTCTCGCCGAACACTGCCGCGGCCCGGTCGTAGCTCGCGCGCGCCTGGCCGTTGAGCGCCTGCACGCCGCTCCACAGCGCGGTCGCAACGGCGAGCCCGACGACGAGGGTCGCGAGGTTCAGGGGATGGCGCCGCCAATGGCTGAGCAGCGTGACGAGGATCCAGAAGGCCTGCGTCACGGCGCCACCAGGACGCCGGACGCAAGCGTGACCTGCCGGTCGAGCCGGCGCGCGAGCCGCGTGCTGTGCGTCGCCATGAGAAACCCGCATTCCGTGCGCCGCACGAGATCCAGCGCCAGCGCCAGCACCTCGTCGCCCGTCGCCTCGTCCAGGTTGCCGGTCGGCTCGTCGGCGATCAGGAGACGCGGGCGGACCGCGAGCGCCCGCCCGATGGCGACGCGCTGCTGCTGGCCGCCCGACAACTGCTCCGGGTAGCGCCGCGCGAGCCCGGCGAGCCCGAGCCGCCCCATGAGCTCGCCATGCCAGACGGCGTCGAAACGGCCGGCGAGACGCGCCTGAAACGCCAGATTGTCGGCGACCGAAAGGCTCGGCACGAGATTGAACTGCTGGAAGACGATGCCGATCCGCTCACGCCTCAACGCGGCCCGTTCGGCATCCGCGAGACCCGTTATCCGCACGCCGTCGAGCACGATCTCGCCGCCGTCCGCCTCGTCGAGGCCGCCGATCAGGTGGAGAATCGTGCTCTTGCCGCTTCCCGACTCGCCCAGCAGCGCAAGGCTCTCCCCCGCGGCCAGAGTGAGATCGACGCCGCCCAGCACCGGAAGCCGCCCCTGCGGCGTGGCGTAGGACTTGCGCAGACCGGAGACGCGAAGGAGAGAGGTTGCGTCCGCTCCGCGGCCGGGCCGGTGCGACCGATCGATGACAGTCACCATCAATCTCCCGCGATGAGGCGCGTATATTCTTCCGGCGTGTCGATGTCCGCAAACAGGCGCTCATTGTCGAACGCCACATCGATGCGGCGGTCGCCCAGCGTGTCGAGCAACGCCTTGCCGCCCCTGGCGCCGGTGAGCGCCGCGAGCCCGGGGAACAGCGATCTCGGCCAGAGCACGGGGTTGCGCTGCGCCCCTTGGGCGGTGACCGGCACGATCACGCACCGGCCATCGGCCGCGGCGAACGACGCGCTGAGCCGGCGGAACACGCCAGCCTCGAGGTTCGGCAGATCTCCCGGAACGACGAAGGCGCCTTCCGGGGTTGCCGACAGCGCCCGCACGCCGGCGGCAATGGAGCTGCCGATGCCGTCGCTCCAGCGGTCGTTGGCCACCAGCCGCACGGGCAGGTCCGACAGCGCCGAGACGTACGCATCGTGCTCCGCGCCGGTTACGACGACAAGCTCGTCGACGCCGCCGGCGACGATCTCGCGCGCAACCCTGGCGACGATCGGCTGCCCGCCGACCTCCGCGAGAAGCTTGTTGTCCGCCCCGAACCGCCGCGACGCGCCGCCGGCGAGCAGCACCGCACCGAGCCGACGCTCAGAGGTCGCGCTCATGTCAGGCTCCGCGCTCCGCCTTGATGACGGCGCCCAGAATGGAAACGGCGATCTCCGCGGGGCCCCTGGCGCCGATCGGAAGCCCGACCGGCGCATCGATGCGCGCGATCTCGGTTTCGGTGAGGCCAGCGTGGCGAAGCCGCGCCATGCGCTTCTCGTGCGTCCGCCGGGATCCGAGCGCGCCCACGTAGAAGGCGGGGGAGCGCACGGCGAGCGGCAACGTCTCGTCGTCGAGGCGCGCATCGTGCGCGAGCGCGATCACCGCCGTACGGGAATCGAGCCCCAGCGCCGGGAGCGCGGTCTCCGGCCAGTCCTGCCGCAAAGGGACGCCGCGGAAGCGGCTCTCCGACGCGAACGCGGTCCGCGGATCGATCACCGTCGCCTGATAGCCGACGCGCTGCGCGAGATCGGCGAGCACCTGCGCCACATGGCCCGCGCCGACGAGGATCATGTGCACGGGCGCAACCAGCGCCTGCAGGAAGAGTCGTCCGTCGGGACCCTCCGCGAGCACGCAGTCCCCGCGCGACAGCCGGCCGGCGGTCTCCGCGTCGTGGGCCGCGAGATCGCCACCATACACGCGCCGTCCGCTCGCGAGATCGGTCTCGACGACCAGCAGCGAGCGCGTCACCCGCGCCGCGATCACGGCGTCGAGATAGGACGCATCCTCCGCCGAAAGCCGCTCGACGAAGATTTCGATCCGCCCGCCGCAGGGCAGGCCGACGCGCCAGGCAGTCTCGTCGCCGATGCCATAGGCGAGCACCTTCGGCCGTCCCGTTTGCATGACCTCGGCGGCCTCCGTGATCACCGCCGCCTCGACGCAGCCGCCCGAGACCGAGCCCTCGAACCGCTCCTCGGGCCCGACGACGAGCTGTCCGCCGACCGGAACCGGCGAGGATCCCCAGGTTCGGATCACCGTCGCAAGGGCGATGGTTCCGAACCGATCGAGCCATCGGCGTGCGATGGCCGCCACGTCGCGCGACGCACCGACCTCGGAGGTGGCATGAGGCGGAGCTCCGCCTTCCAAGGCAAGGCTCACGTCCGACATCGCATCATCCATCTTCCAGCCTTTTCGCGAACGGACACGCGCGCCGCCCGGTTCCACGAGGCAACCGGCCGAATAGTATGCGCCTCCGCCGCCATCCGGCAACCGACCGACCCGATCGCCAGCGATCCCGGGAGGCTCCACGATGATCCGGCCGGAAGATCGCGCCGTAACGGCATGCGAAGACCCGGATCCGAGGCGGCTGCGACATCTTGGGCGCCTTCGGTCCGGACTTCATCCATCCTCATGCCATCCAGCCCCTCGAGCCGGAGTCCTTCATGTCCGACAAGCTTTTCACGCCGCTGACGCTCGGCACCCTGACGCTTCCGAACCGCATCGTCATGGCGCCGCTGACGCGCAACCGCGCCACCCCGGACGGCGACGTCCCCAATCCGCTGATCGTCGAATACTACGCTCAGCGCGCCACCGCCGGACTGATCATCAGCGAGGGCACGCAGATCTCGCCCGAGGGCAAAGGCTACATCCAGACCCCCGGCATCTACAGCCCCCGGCAGGTGGCCGGATGGACGAAGGTGACCGAGGCCGTGCATGCCAAGGGCGGCCGCATCTTCGCGCAGCTCTGGCACGTCGGCCGCGTCTCGCACACGTCGTTGCAGCCGGATGGACAGGCCCCCGTCGCGCCCTCCGCCATCACCGCCCGCACGAAGACGTTCACGCCCGCGGGCTTCGCCGACGCCTCCCCGCCGCGCGCCCTCGAAACGTCCGAGGTCGAGCGCGTGGTGGATGACTTTCGCAAGGCGGCCGAGAACGCCAAGGCCGCCGGCTTCGACGGCGTTGAGCTGCACGGGGCCAACGGCTATCTCATCGATCAATTCCTTCGCGACGGCTCCAACACGCGCACCGATCGCTACGGCGGCAGCATCGAGAACCGCACGCGCCTGCTGGCCGAGGTTCTTGCCGCCTTGACCTCCGTCTTCCCGGCGACCCGCGTCGGCGTGAGGTTCAGCCCGTTCTCGACGTTCTCCGACATGTCCGACAGCGATCCGATGGCCACGTTCTCGGCCGCCATCGCACGCGCCAACGACGCTGGCCTCGGCTACGTGCACATCATCGAGGGCGACACGGGCGTCTCGCGCGCGCTGCCGCCCGGCGCCGACCTCGGCGTCTTCCGCAAGCTCTTCAAGGGCGCCTATCTCGCCAACAACGGCTACGACCGCGCCTCCGCCATCCGGGCTGTCGAGAGCGGTGCGGCCGATCTGATCGCCTTCGGCAAGCTCTTCATCGCCAACCCGGACCTCGTCCAGCGCCTCGAGCACAATGCTCCATTGAACGAGCCCCAGCCGGCGACGTTCTACGGCGGCGGAGCCGAGGGCTACACGGACTATCCGGCCCTCGACGCCAAGGCCGCGTGACACTGACCGAAAGGCCCGCCCGCACCGGCGGCGGGCCTTTTCATTGGAGACGTTTTGGCACCGGTGTATTTCAAATGAGCAATATTGGTTCTCATGGTTGCCGGTGACATTTTCTCTCTATCGAGCGGCAGAGGCGCTGACGCGCGTCGCCCCAGACCTCGGCGCCTGACGACCTCGCACAGGAGGAGAGAACGCGGGCTCCCTCCGGCGCGTTCCTGCTCACGCTGAAACCGAAGCCAACCCAAAGGCCACATCCATGACCAAAGTCCTGATCCTCTACTATTCGAGCTACGGCCACATCGAGCGCATGGCGGAGGCGGTTGCCGAAGGCGTCCGCGAAGCCGGCGCCGAAGCCGTCATCAAGCGCGTTCCCGAACTCGTGCCGCCCGAGGTCGCCGAGAAGAGCGGCTTCAAGCGCAACCAGCCGGCGCCCATCGCGACCGTGGACGAACTGCCCGGCTATGACGCCATCATCGTCGGCACGCCAACCCGCTTCGGCAACATGGCCGCGCAGATGAAGAACTTCCTGGATCAGACCGGCGGCCTCTGGGTCCAGGGCAAGCTGATCGGCAAGGTCGGCTCGGTGTTCACCTCGACCGCAACCCAGCACGGCGGACAGGAGAGCACGATCCTCGCCACCCACACGGTGCTCCTGCACCAGGGCATGGTGCTCGTCGGGCTGCCCTATTCTTTCCAGGGCCAGATGACGGTTTCGGAAATGAGCGGCGGCTCGCCCTATGGCGCCACGACGATCGCGGCCGGCGACGGCTCGCGCCAGCCGAGCGCGAACGAGCTTGCCGGCGCGCGCTTCCAGGGCAAGCACGTCGCCGAAATCGCCGCCAAGCTCGCACGCGCCTGATTTTCTGCGACACTGCTCTTCGCGACATAGCCTCTGCGGCAGTGATCTCCGCAACAGGGGCCGCAAGGCAAGGGCCGGCGCACGTGAGCGCCGGCGCTTTCGTGCTATGCAGGGAGCCGGAGCTTCGGAGAACCGCTATGGCGCGCATCACCATCTACCACAATCCGCACTGCGGCACCTCCCGCAACACGCTCGCCATGATCCGCCAGAGCGGCGAGGAGCCGGCCGTCATCGAATACCTGAAGACGCCGCCGAGCCGCGAAACGCTCGTCGGCCTGCTGCGCGACCTCGGGCTCACCCCGCGCGATCTCCTGCGCCGCAAGGGCACGCCCTACGACGCGCTCGATCTCGACAATCCGAAATGGACCGACGACGAGCTGATCGACGCCATGCTCGCGCACCCGATCCTGATCAACCGCCCGATCGTGGTGACGCCGCTCGGCACGCGCCTCTGCCGCCCCTCGGAAACGGTCCTCGAGATCCTGCCCAACCCCGACATCAGCGAATTCACCAAGGAGGACGGGGAGGTCGTCCAGCCGAAGACCCGCAAGCCGGCGTCTTGAAATCACTGCACCAGGGAAACGCCAGGAGCCCAGCGGCCTTATTCGGCATATTGGGGCCGCCCCCCTCCCGGCGAGTGGCGCCGCGGAGGGTGGGGTGAAACGAGGCCCCTGACGCACCGCAAGTCTACGGCAGCCGGGCCGTTCTGGATACGGCGCGACATACGCCGGAGCGCTTCGATAATCCAGGCAAAATGACGAGTTGCACTCACGCCGCATCGCACCGGGGCCGCAGAATCGCGCTAGCGTCCGCAAGACAGACTGAACCTGCCCGTCCGGCCGAGCGCCGCACGCGGCACAGGATGATTCGATGCCGCCCGCCGCCTTGCGGAAATCTGCCTCCCTCCTGCCTCTCGCCCCCGTGCCGAGCCTTGCCGAGGCCCAGCACGTGCTGGAGGAGGTGTTCGGCTACGCGCGCTTCCGCCCCCACCAGGCCGACATCATCGAGACGCTGATCGCGGGCGGCGACGTGCTGGCCCTGATGCCGACCGGCGGCGGCAAGTCGCTCTGCTACCAGATCCCAGCGCTCGTTCGCCCCGGCACCGGCCTCGTCGTCTCGCCGCTGATCGCGCTCATGCAGGACCAGGTCGACGCGCTGAAGGACGCCGGCGTGCGCGCCGCCTTCCTCAATTCCTCGCAGGACCGCAACAAGCAGGACGCGATCGAGCGACAGCTCGTGGCGGGGGAACTCGACCTCCTCTACGTCGCGCCGGAGCGCCTCGTGCAGGAGCGCACGCTGCGCCTTCTCGAACGCACGACCATCGCTCTCTTCGCCATCGACGAAGCCCACTGCGTCTCCCAGTGGGGCCACGACTTCCGTCCCGAGTACCGCCAGCTCAAGGTGCTCGCCGAGCGCTTCCCCGCGATCCCGCGCATCGCGCTCACCGCAACGGCCGACGACCGCACGCGCGAGGAGATCGCCACCGAGCTCAGCCTCGAGAACGCCCGCCGCTTCGTCGCCAGCTTCGACCGTCCCAACATCCGCTACACGATCGCAGAAATGGGCTCCATGAGCGCCCGCGAGCGGCTCTGGAATTTTCTCTCCGCCGAGCACCCGAACGACGCCGGCATCGTCTACTGCCTGTCGCGCAAGTCGGTCGAGGAGACGGCCGAGTGGCTCACGCGCAAGGGCCGCACCGCACTCGCCTATCACGCCGGCCTCGATCCCGAGATCCGCCGCAAGGCGCAGGAGCGTTTTCTGAAAGAGGACGCCATCGTCATGGTGGCGACCATCGCCTTCGGCATGGGCATCGACAAGCCCGACGTGCGCTTCGTCGCACATCTGAACCTGCCGCGCTCGATGGAAGCCTACTACCAGGAGACGGGCCGCGCCGGACGCGACGGCGAGCCCGCGGACGCCTGGCTCGCCTACGGCATGCAGGACATCATCCAGCAGACGCAGTGGATCGCGCAAAGCGAAGGCTCCGAGCTCTTCAAGCGCACCCAGCGCCAGAAGCTCGACGCGCTCGTCGGCCTCTGCGAGGCCGTCACCTGCCGCCGCCAGCTCCTGCTCGCCTACTTCGGAGAGGCGAGCGAAAACGCATGCGGAAACTGCGACAACTGCCTCGCCCCGCCCAAGACCACGGATGGAACGACGCTCGCCCGCATGGCCCTCTCGGCCGTCTACCGGACCGGGCAGCGCTTCGGCGTCGGCTATCTGATCGACGTGCTCGCCGGCAAGGACAACGAGCGCGCCTGCCGCAACGGCCACGACCGGCTGTCGGTCTGGGGCATCGGCAAGGATACGGACGCGACCGTCTGGCGCAGCCTCTTCCGGCAACTGACGGCCCTCAGCTACCTCGCTTCCGACGAAGAGGGTCACGGCACGGTGCACCTCACCGAGAAGGCGCGCCCGCTGCTGCGCGGCGAGGAGACCTTCATGCTCCGCCTCGCCCCGCCGCGCGAGAAGAAGGGCAAGGCGAAAGGCGCCGCCGCCGAGGCGAGCAAGGTCGATGCCGCCGACCGGCCGCTCTATGACGCGCTGAAGGCGCTGCGTCTACGGCTCGCGACGGACGCCAAGCTGCCGCCCTACGTCATCTGCCACGACAAGACGCTGGTGGAGCTCGCGACCCAGCGTCCCTCCGACGAGGACGGTCTGCATGGCATCACCGGTCTCGGCGCCAGCAAGATCAAACGCTACGGCACGGCGTTCCTGGAGACCATCGCGCGCTTTGCGCCCAACGCCGGCCTCGACAACCGGCTGTCGTCAACGGTCAACCAGACGCTGGCGCTGCACCTCGCCGGCGTTGTGCCCGACGACATCGCGACCGAGCGCAACCTCGATGTCTCGACCATCTATACGCACTTCGCGGAAGCCATCGAGGCCGGCGTCATCACGGCCGACGCCGTGCTCGACCTCGATCCCTCGGACGTGGACGAGATCCACGCCGTCTTCGAGCGCCTCGGCACCCTCGACAGCGGCAAGCTCGGCCCCGCCCACGCGGCCCTCGACGGCCGCTTCGACTACGGCATCCTTAAGTGCCTGCTCGCGGAGCTGGCGTAGGTCGCGCGGAAGGTGCATCGCATCCTGTAAGACGTGTCTGGATCCCGGCCTGCGCCGGGATGACGTTCCTTAGTTGGAGACCGGATTGCCCAAGCTTTTCCGTCACACCGGCGGAGGCCGGTGTTCAAACACGCCTGCGAGATCGCCTCATCGCGATGAAATAGGCTTGCCACTCCCTGCACGGGCAAAAGAGGAATTCTCGCTTTCCGGCCAAACGGTGCTATAGACCCCGCAAAATGACATCCCGGACAGGATCATGAGCGACGAAACCCTGGCGGAGGCGGCCGCGGAGCAGCCCACGCCGCCCACATCCAAACCGGCCGCACCCGCCAACCTCAAGCTGGCGGACGAGATCGCGCGCCGGCGCACGTTCGCGATCATCTCGCACCCCGACGCCGGCAAGACGACGCTGACCGAGAAGCTGCTCTTGTTCGGTGGCGCGATCCAGCTCGCCGGGCAGGTCAAGGCGAAGAAGGACGGCCGTGCCACGCGCTCGGACTGGATGGCCATCGAGAAGGCGCGCGGCATCTCGGTTGCCACCTCCGTCATGACGTTCGAGTATGGCGGCGCCGTCTTCAACCTGCTCGACACGCCGGGCCACGAGGACTTCTCGGACGATACCTATCGCACGCTGACCGCCGTCGACAGCGCAATCATGGTGATCGACGCGGCGCGCGGCATCGAGGCCCGGACGCGCAAGCTGTTCGAGATCTGCCGCCTGCGCGACATCCCGATCGTCACCTTCATCAACAAGCTCGACCGCGAGGC
>NZ_DAITQL010000048.1:0-33693 GCF_036833075.1 Hyphomicrobium sp. | reverse complement strand
CGGAAATGAGCAGGTCGCTCAATGCCCCTCCCTCCTGTCCTGGGTGGTCATGGCGTGTCCCTGGGCTTCGGAAGGACTCCGGTAGCGGGCCTTGTCTGTGGCTGGGATCTCCAGTGCCGGACATCGTTAGAGTGTTCGATTGCGTTCGCGAACCAGCCACAGAGCCAGCCTTCATCCATGCTGGAGTATCCGAGCTTGACCGCGTGCTGATTGAAGGCGACCGCCCGCCGGATTGGCCCTGCCGTTTGGTGCCGCAGGCTTGGCCGCGCGGAGCGGGACGGTCGGTCGCGGGCTCATGTCGGCTGTTGGTGTCGCGCCCGAGGCGGCAGCGGCAACCCTCACCGGTCGCATCGCCCAGGGCGCCAGCCAGGGCGCGAGGATGGGCGGAACGCATGGGCTGGGGCACTCGAACGCAGACCTTACGGAGGGGGACGTTTCTGGGACATTGGCGGAGACAGGGAAGGGCGCCATCGGCGGTGCCATCCTTGGCGGAGCCCTTACGCCCGCCGTAGACGCAGGCGGCGCGCTGGCGCGTCGCTTGAGCCAGCCGTTGAGAGGCTATACTGACTCAAGAGGCGTGGCGGCAGAGAAGTTTGCAGAGGCGATGGCGCGCGACGTTGGCGCTAGCGCTACGCCTGCAGAGATCGCCGCCGCTACCAGAAGAGTGAACGCACGTGCTGCCGCGGCCGCAGACGATCCGACAATGATGCTATCCGACTTGGGCGGCGAGAACACTCGTCGACTTATGCGGCAGGCAAACAACATGCCGAATGAGAATGTTCAGAGGTTCAACCTCCGGCTCGATCAGCGACAGAATTTCCAGTGGCAGCGCATAGAGCGCGAGATGGCGAGATCGCTGCGTGATCCGCGCGAGTACGCGGAGACCGTTGGCGACATCATAGCAAGGCGCCGCCAAGCCGCGCGCGCCAACTTCGACAGAGCGTTCTCTGTTGAAACGCCGATGACCCGCGAACTGCGCGCAGTGCTCGCACGCCCTATCATGCGCGAATTACACGCTTTGACGGCACGTAACCTCGCCAACAGGGGGCAGGCGATTGGGCTGGAGAACCGCACACGCCAGCTTCATAACGTCAAACTCGAGCTCGATTCTCAGATCCAGGCGGCGCGACGTGCGCAAGCCTCAGGGAACCGACCGCAAGCCGGCTGGGATGTGAACACGCTTCAGACGGTTAAGCGTGATCTTCTCAGCGCGATGGATAATCCGTCATACCGGCACGCATTGGATAACTACGCCGGTGAAAGCGCCCTTGCGAACGCAGCGGAAGACGGTTTCGAAAACGCCTTGCGCATGCATACAGAGGAAATTGCCCCCATGCTGCAACGCATGTCCGTCTCCGAGGCGGACATGTGGCGGCTTGGCGCCGCTAGAGCACTCGCTGGGCGCATTCGTCAAGGCAATGTCACGCGCGACCGCACCGAAAGTCTTTTCGGGTCGCCCGATATCCAGATGCGCATGGAGGCAATTTTTCCGACGAATGGCGCCCGCCGGCAGTTCCAGCGGATGCTTGTCCGTGAAGCCAGAAAGTCAGACCTCCGCAAGGAGGTGCAAGGGGGATCGAAGACAGACCGGAACCTCCAGACGGCATCAGAGGCGGGCGAGCCGATGCGCGCTGCGGTTATGGCAACGCAGTTGGCATCAGGCCGGCTCGAGCCTGTTCTGAATGCACTTTCTAGAATCGGTAACCGCTTCTCTGGGTTAACCCCAGCAACCGCGAATGCCATTCTTGAAAGAGGCATGCGTCCCGCCGCAGAGGGCCTGGACGAACAGGTGATCCAGATATTGCGGCGCAGGGCGCAGGCCCCGCAGCAGCGTTCCAACTACGTGCGCGGCATGGCATCCGCATTGATGGGCCCGTTGAACCAAGACGAGCCACTGCGAGGCGGCAGTGGTCCGCGTTACCGGGATGGCCAGCCTATCCGCTGATCCACATCCAAATCAGCATCAGTACAAGTGCGGTGAGCGCGCCGAGCGCTTGCCAGAGTGCGTTTTCGAAAGGGCTCATCCCCTGCGCGTATCTGATTTGCGCACCTGATAGGAGGGTCAATTGTCTTATAATGGAAGCGGCACGTTCCTGAGGCTTTTTAGTTGGCAAACTGACAGGGCCAACGGCATCCAGATCCGCAGTGATCGAATGGACGACGAGTTCGACGGCATCGCCGCTGGGCTCTCCAACTGCATCACCCGCGACGGGCAGTCGAATATCTCGGGCGACATCCCGTGGAACAACAAGAAGATCACCAATCTCGCTAACGCGACGGCCGATTCCCACGCGCTCAACCGGCAGACCGGTGACGGCCGATACTACCGGAACGGCGCAGACCTCACGGCGGAGACGGATCTTGCGGACGGAGACATCTTCCCGTTCACCGATGCGTCGGCCTCCAACGGCATGCGCGGCACGGTCTATTCGAACCTCAAGGCCAAGATCATCAACGGGCTCGCGCTGGCCGCGCGCACGATCACGGCCGGCAATGGCCTCACCGGCGGCGGCGATCTGACGGAGAACCGTACGCTCGCGGTCGGTCAGGGGACCGGGATCGTCGTCAATGCCGATGACGTTGCGGTCGACAAGGCAAGTGCGGCCAACATCCGCGCCTGCGCCTCGAACAAGGTCGTCACGGCCGACGGCATCGAAAGCGCGTGTGCGCCCGTTGCGCTGACGGATCAAGGGACGGTAGCGATCGATTGGGACGCCGGATACTACTTTACGCTGACCGCCGCCGGCGATCGATTGATCGGCAACCCGACCAATGGCCAGGTCGGCACGATGCGATACCTCCTTGTGCAAGGCAGCGACACGACGGACCGCACCATCACGTGGGCGAACCAGTACCTTGGCGAGGTGCCCGTGGTCTCGGATTGCGATAGCGGGCGATGGTATCTGTTCTCGATCCTCTGTCTTGGGGCCGGGCATTTCGTCGTGGCGGCGAAGAGGGCCAAGGGATGACGTGCCTTCCGGGAATGGGCGGCTTTTTTGCCGGAAATTCGTCGCTCAGCGGCTTCGCGTTCGTGGACGGCGGAGGCAACAGCGACAAGAGCAGCATCACCGTTCCCGCAAACGTTCAGGAAGGGGATCTGATCCTCTTTGCCAACATGGCGATCAAGACCTCCATCGTCGCGTCAACGGTTCCCTCGGGCTTCACGAAAATCTTCCCGAGCACGTCCGTCGCGCTCCCGGTCAATATCAGCGGCACGACCTATTATTTCCACGTCGCGATGGGCTACAAGATTGCCGCCGGCACCGAAGGCGGCACGTCTCTTTCGAGCATGTCGTTCACGAGCAACGTCAATCCTGGGTCGGCCCTGGCCGTCATGGTGTTCCGCGGCAGCAAGAAGATCACGGGCGTGACCGTTCAAGACAACGGCGGGACCAACGCATCGTCGGGCCTGATAAGCCGCACGATTACATCGGCGTCCGGGACGCGGCCTCTTCTTGCTGTCGCGAACTATATGAACCTCGGGGCGTCTTGGAGCAGCAACAGCCAGCGAGATTTCAGCCCTGCCCCTGACGATGAGACGATTTACGGCGTGAACAACATGGCCGTGCGCTGGAAATTTTTCGGGGAGGGCAATGCGCCCTCCGACATCGCCTGCTCAATGGCGTCGGCCTCGCAAAACCGCACCTGCTGGTCGTTCTATCTCGAGCTCGCCACGGAATAGGTGGAGAGGCCATGAAAATCTCGATCTCGCACAACGTCCCCCTGGACGAGTTCGCGCGTCAGTACGGGCCCGTCGGCGCGGCGACGTTCACAGACGCCCACGCGGCTCTTCTGCGGGCCCAGGGCATCAAGCCGGTGAATGTGGAGACCAGTTACGGCGGGAGCCAGATCGCGGCGCTCCCCGCCGTGGAACCGCCGGCACGTCCGGACGGTGGCGACGTGGACCTCTCGCCGCTCTACGGGATCTTCGTCCAGCTTGCGGACGCGCTCACGGAAACGCGCCAGCGTCTCGAGGATCGGACGATCGAGCAGGAGCGGGTCAACCAGACCATGGCACAGACGCTCGACGAGCTCGTGCGCCGGTTCGCCATCATCGAGCGAGCGGTCCTCAGCATTTCGGAAACGGCGGAGCGGGAGCTCAATGCCAACGCCGGTTGACACGACGCGCCTCGCGCGCGCTTTGCTCGCGCCCGAAGATCGTGACGTCCTCGATCGCGGATCAGGGCCAGGGGGATTGCTCGGGCCTGAGCCGCAGCGGCCAGAACTGAAGGGGCTTCTCGGTCAAGAAGGGATGCTTGGAAACCCCTTCGGTCCGCCGACGCCTCTCGGTCCCCGGCGGCTTTGGCCACCGGAATCCCCTGATGATGAGTTCTGGCAGCGGTTCCACAACGACCAGCTTTATCGCGGCGTCCCTCGCGAGCAGATTCCACCCCGGATGAGGGAGCAGATCCCAATAGAGGTGCCGGACGTCGATCCGGTTTTCCCTGACGATCGATGGGGACGCCTCATCACTCGGCGTTAGCGTGGCCTCGGCGCGGATCTGCCCACGGCGGGATGCGCGTCTTGAATTGGCCAGTGGGGTCAATGATCTCGCCATAGGGCACGTCAAGGGACTCGCACCAGACGCGAGTCTCCGGAGACGCCTTCAGGCTTGCCTCCATGCGCGCGATGCACACGTCGCGCGGCTGCCCCTGGGTGGGCGGCTGGATCAGGCAGAGTTGCGCGCATACGACAAATGCAAATGGCTCCATGGCCAATCCTTACCCCTCATTTCCGGCGAGAGGATGACAATGCCCCTGAATGATCGGAGCAGGAAGAACCTTGTCGGGGTTCATCCCGACCTAGTGCGCGTGGTCGAGCGGGCGGCGGAGTTGTCGCCGGTTCCCTTCGTCGTGACGGAGGGGCTTCGCAACCTCGAGCGTCAGAAGAAGCTCAAGGCGGCCGGCAAGAGCTGGACGCTCAATTCTCGTCACCTCAACGGCATGGCCGTCGATGTCGTGGACGCCGACGATTTTAAGTACGACATGCCGGACATGGAAGGGATCGCCAAGGCGTTCAAGGCCGCGTCGGCGGAGCTCAAGATCCCGATCGTCTGGGGCGGGGACTGGAAGACGCGCGATACCCCCCATTTTGAATTATCCCGCACGGCGTACCCTGAAGATGCGCTCCCGACATCGACCAAAGTTGCAGAGGCAGCCAAGACGGCCGCCACATCCAAGCCGGCCGTTGTCGTCGGCACCAGCGTTGCCACGGGCCTCGCGGTCGATGCCGTCTCGGTTCCGCCCTCGTCCATCCCGGCTCCACCCGATCTCACGGCGATTTCAGCCTGGAAGACCTTCGGCCAGACGATTGCCGACATCGGCGGGTGGGCGGCCGGGCATCCGGTGATCGCCGCCAGCATTGGCGCATGGGTTTTGAGCATCGTGTTCTGGGACCGGCTCAAGGCGCGGCTCGCACAATGGAGAGCTGCATGATCATGGCATGGTTCGCGGCGCGCCTGGTCCCGATTGGGGCCGGACTCGCCCTCGTAGTGGCGTTAGTGGCGTGGGATCGCGTTCGGATCTGGAATGCCGAGGGCCGCGGAGAAGGTCGCGCGCTCGCAAACGTGGAGCGCAGCAATGCCGAAGTCACATCGAAAGCTGGCTCTGCCGGCCGCAAGTCTCTTAATCCTGCCTCTAGCGGGCTGCGAAACCCCAACTATCGTGACTAGCGCGGCCTCGACCGCCGAGAGCATCGGGCACATTTCCCCGTCACGAAAAGACACCTGTGAGACACAAAGGCAAATTGCGGCCCAGTCCTCCCGCATCGATACCATCATCAAGGGCACGGAGACGGTCTACAAGCCGGCTCCGTGCCAGGTCCCTGCGTCCCCCGAGCCGAAAACCTCCTAAGAGGCAGGACCATGCACGATGCACGAGCCTTCTTTCCTGGCGGGCCTGGAGCTCGGCAAATTCCTTACCCGCCTGAAACGGGTCGAGGTTGGGCTGGCGTCCCTGCGGAAGGACCTGGACGCGCTTACCGGGCAGATGCGGCGCGCGGCTATCCTGGCGGCGCTGTGGGCGGCCGCGATCCTGGCCAACGTCGCGAGCGACCGGGTGGCGGAGTTCGCGGTGGAGGCCATTCTGTCAGCCTTGAAGCGGTGATGACGTGGGCGTGCCGGGCCGCCTGGGCGTTGCTCTTCGTGGCCGCGTTCCGGTTCGGGTGGTCCCTGATGCTGCACGTCATCCAGCGGATGAATTGACGGGAACGCGTCGAGAACCCGATGTCCCCCGATTTGTCCCCTCGGCAACGGCGCTACATACGCACCTGACGCATACACAACCGAGGAAAGATAAGCGATTTCAAGAGAAGGTATGGAGGCCACGCCCGGAATTGAACCGGGGTACGCGGATTTGCAGTCCGCTGCGTCACCACTCCGCCACGTGGCCTCTGGGATCCTTTTGCCCGGGGCGCGATGCCCGCCTCTGGGCCTCGGTCCGTGATCGAACGGCCGAGCGCGCCGGATCGGCGCGTGCGCAGCCATCTATCATACACATAAAGCCTCGCACAAGCGCGCGGATAGCGGGACGCCGCCTGGCCCAAGGGGCCCATCCTTGGGGGCGAGGCGAAGGGCAGGGGAGCGGCATTGCGGGATGTGGCCTCGGGGCGGGACTTTGGGTATGGTCGCGCGAGACGGCATTCGGGAGGACAGGGTGGATTACGCGACGCAGCGCAAGAACATGGTCGAATCGCAGGTGCGGCCCAGCGACGTGACCGACCGGCGCATCATCCGCGCCATGCTCGATCTTCCGCGCGAGCTTTTCGTGCCGGAGCGCCTGCGCGCGCTGGCCTATATGGATGGGTCCGTGCCGCTGACGCCGGCCACCCATGGCGGGACGCGCCGCGCACTGCTTTCGGCGCGCGTCCTCGCCAAGCTCGTGCAGGCGGCCGACGTCGCGTCTGGGGCGTCCGTGCTCGCTGTCGGCGCTGGTCCCGGCTACGGGGCGGCCCTGCTGGCCGGGCTCGGCGCCCGTGTCGTCGCCCTCGAGAGCGATCCGGATCTGCGCAACGACGCCATCCGGCGGCTTGCCGACCTCTCCGCCGGCAACGTCACTGTCGTGGACGGGCCGCTCGATCAGGGATGGCCTGACGAGGGACCCTATGACGCGATCCTGATCGAAGGCGCGGTGGAGACCGTCGCGTCGGGCCTGCTCGATCAGCTCAAAGACGGCGGGCGGCTCGTCGCCATCGCCGTTGCCGGGAACCGCACCACGGGACGCGCCACCGTCTGGCGTCGCGACGGTCGCACATTCGGCAAGACGGAGATTTTCGACGCTGCAGCCGACGTGCTGCCCGGTTTCGAAAAGCCGCGGGTGTTCGCGTTCTGACGCGGCGTTGCGTCTTTCGTCATCGCAAGACGACGGATCGTCGGCCGGCCGCTTGCGCGCGGAACCCGCGCGCAGAAGCATCCGTTGACGGATGCTCTAAGATATCCATGTAAAATCAATGTAATAATTTGTCTTTCCCGGAGTGCGGCCTCGACCGTTTCCGGCCGGCCGTCACGGAGGGTGTGGGAAAGCAGCCACGCCTGCGGTGCTAGAGGGGACAGGCAGGCTTTGTTCGCTTCTGCGAATCGCGCCGCTGCACTACCTAACTATAGTTTCGAAAGCGTTGCTGTCGGCCCCTCGGGCGGGGTGTGCGGTTTGCCGGAGCTATATTGAGGCTGGATTTGCGCTGTCTTGACCGAAATTGGCGATGTGCCGCATTCGTCGTTGCCGTGGCCACAGGGATGGCTTCGGCATCTCTGACGACCGCGGCACAGGCAGAAACCCTCAACGAAGCGCTCGCGGCCGCTTACGAGTACAACCCGCAGCTCGATGCTGAGCGGGCGCGCCTGCGCGCCACCGACGAGGAAGTGACGCGCGCACGGTCGGGCTTCCGGCCGGTGATCACGGGCGGCGCCGACGTCAACTACAACTGGACGAAGAGCCATACGACGACCGGCTCGATAGAGAACGAGCTCAAGCCGCGCGGCTACTCGATCGATGCCGTGCAGCCGATCTTCAGCGGCTTTCGCACCATCAACTCCGTCAACGAGCAGGAAGCCAACGTGCGGGCCGCGCGCGAGACGTTGCGCGCCGTCGAGCAGTCCGTGCTCCTGCAGACGGTGACCTCCTTCATGGACGTGGTGCGCGACCAGGCGATCGTCCGGCTGCGCGAGAATAACGTCAACGTGCTTTCGCGCGAGCTTCGGGCGACCGAGGACCGCTTCGCCGTCGGCGAGGTGACGCGCACGGACGTGGCGCAGGCGCAGGCGCGGCGGGCCGGAGCGGTGTCGGCACTCGACCTCGCCAAGGCCAATCTCAAGACCAGCCGCGCCGTTTACGAGCGCGTCGTCGGGCATGCGCCGGGCAGCCTCGTCGAGCCGAGGGGATACGAGCGCCTTCTGCCGCGGTCGCTCGATGAGGCGACCAACGTCGGGACGCACGAGAACCCGGCCGTCGTCAATGCGCTCTATCTCGAGCAGGCGGCCAAGTTCGGCGTCGACCGCATCCGCGGCGAGCTGTTGCCGAGCGTCCAGCTCGAAGCCAGCTATTCGGATCGCTACGGCATCGCCGACAGCATCAACCAGTCCGAGGACGTGACGGTCACCGGACGCCTGACGGTGCCGATCTACGAAGGCGGCGAGGTTTACGCGCGCGTTCGCCAGCAGAAGCATATCCACATCAGCCGCCTGCAGGAGATCGAGCAGGCGCGCAGCGAGACCGAGGAAATCGTCGTCTCGGCGTGGTCGCAGCTTCTCGCCGCGCGGGCGCAGATCCAGTCCGACCAGTCGCAGGTCGATGCGAACACGACGGCGCTCACCGGCGTGCGCGAGGAAGAGCGGGTGGGGCAGCGGACGCTGCTCGACGTTCTCAATGCCGAGGTTGAGCTTCTGAACTCGCAGGTGGCGCTGGTAACGACGCGGCGCAACCTCGTCGTGTCGAGCTATTCAGTGCTGTCGGCCGTCGGCCGGCTCGATGCGGTGAACCTCGGCTTCACGTCGATCGCCTACGATCCTGAAGCTCATTATCAGGAAGTCAGGCGTAAGCCCTGGGGAACCTCGATAACTCATTCGGACGGCCGCACCGAGCAATTGCCGCCGCTGCCGGATGGAGCGAACTCCGCGAAATAATCTCCTTGAGGACGGTTGGCGGGTTGGGCTAGCTGAGCGGCCCTGCTCGTCGATTTGTGTTGTCCTGTGGCTTTGCCACATCGTTGCCCACTATGACGCCTAGCGTCGGGATCGGTGGGGAACCCATCACGAATTTTGCTGAGCGGAATTGACGCGTCGGCCTGGGACGGTGGTCCAGGCGTCGCGAGCCGGAGGTTTTTCTCGCTGCCGGTGTGCAGCGGGTCGGGGGCAGCCGCGTCTCTTGCGGGTGCTCCTCTTTACGGGGGCGGATCCTTTTGCGGGATGGGATGCCGTGAGTGCTTGTCGTGGACTGCGTAGGGAGTGGCGTCATGAACATGACAGAGAAGAACGGCCAGCCGAGCATGGAGGAGATTCTGGCGTCGATCCGCAGGATCATCTCGGAGGAGCCCACGAGTTACCCGCATAATGGAGCGCTGCGCGGCACGCCCATCGTGCTCAAGGGCGACAGCGCTCTGGAAGATGCCAGCGATTTCGACCTTCCCGCCATTTTCCGTGCGTCTCCGCCGCCGCAGGTCGAGCGTTCGGCGCCGCTGCTGGGACGGCTGACGGATGCAATCCGCAACGCCACGACCGCATCCCCCGAGGGGCGCGCCGCCTCATCCGCCGACGAGGCTCAGGGCGCCGAGCACGCGGGTGCGGGCGAGGGCGGCATTTCCGGGCTGAGCTCGCTCAAGTCCGTCCGGTCCGAGGCATCGTCCGAGCGCGCGGGTCTCTTCAACGGAAAGCCGGGGCCTGCGGGTGCGGGAAGCGAGCCCTCCCCGGCGTCGTCTCCCGCCAAACCGGACGACGAGCCCAAGCGCGTGATGGCACCGTTCAAGGACACGCATTTCGTGCACATGTCCTCCACGCCGGCTCCACAGACCTCGCCGTCGCCTTTCCCGGCGTTCGTTCCGCCTCCAGCCGCAGCAGCGCCTGCCGAAAAGCCGAAGGCGCCTGATTTCGGCACCATCATCCCCGGCGAGTTTGATCGCGCCTCCTTGTCGACGACGCCCGTGCAGCGCGCGGCGTCCGTGACGATGCCGCCACCGCCGCTGCCCACGGCCGAACCGGTCCGCAACGCATCCGATCAGGTCCCGCCGGTCAGCGCCGATCAGACCGGTACGATCGAGGATGCGACCGCCGATCTCCTGCGGCCCATGCTGCGCCAGTGGCTGGCCGACAACATGCCGCGCATGGTGGAGAAGGCGCTTCACATCGAGATCGCCGAAAGCGTCAAGGTGCCGAAAAAGCTCTGACGGGATACGGTCTGCGACCGGCGGCGCGCCTGCGCGCGCACGATCGCCTCGAAATCGTCGCATGCGTCGTCGAGCATTAGGCCGGGAGGCTGCGTCCGGGGTGCCGAGAGGCATTGAAGCCCGCCCGGCTGCGAGGTACGTCATGCCTATGAAATTTGATCCAACGCACTATTCCGACGGCATCCCGCCGGCCAGGCCGCAGGCGAGACGCTCGAGGTGCTCTGCGGATGGTGCTGAAAGCGGCGGCAGGCAGGCATGAACGGACCGGGCAAAGCCGGAGAGCCCAGCATGGAGGAGATCCTGGCGTCCATCCGCCAGATCATTGCTGACGACCCGTCGAGCGATCAATCCGAGCCGGCGATCGAGGCCAATCCGCTGGTTCCTTCGAAGGAGATGAGGCCGGCCGAGCCGCGCCCGCCGCTGGCGGACCGGTTGAGCGACGTGTTCAAGGGCGGATCGCTGCCGCCGACGAGCCCGCTCGGATCGAAGCGGCCGCTGTCGTTTGACCAGGATCTCGCCGATATGTTCGACGAGAACGCGCCGGTCAACGGCAACTCGGTCTTTGTGCCGAAGCCCGACATCCGCGTTCCGGCCTCGCTCTCGCCGACGCCGGTGAAGCCTTTCGTTCCGCCGCTGGCAAGCGTGCCGCCCGCCGAGACAGACGAGACGATCGGCACGAAAGAGACGGCGAAAGAGGTCGCGACAGAGAAAGAGGAGAGCGCAAAGCCAGCGGCCGTTGCCGATGGCGCGGCGGCCCTGCCGCCGCAGCTTGCGCCGTCCGGGGCGTTTATCCCGCCGTTGCCGTTCGGCAGTGGGGAGAAGGCGGCCGAGGTTGCGCCGTCGACGACGTTCGGGTTTCCACCGCTGCGCAAAACCAGCTTCTATCCGCCCCAGCCGAAGCCGGCGGTGCGGGCGAGGCCGGCCGCGACAGGGGGGTTCTTTCCGTCACAGCCGGCAGCAGCGCCAGCTCCGGACCCGGAGCCGCCAGCGCCAGCGGCCGCATCGCCCGATGCGCCAGCGCTCGCCGGAGAGGCTGCGCGCGCGCCGCGCGGCATCGGCTCGAACGTTTCGGGCGATACCGACCCGTTCTCGACCGGCCCCCGATCTCCCGAGCCGCCGCAACCGGCGAGCGCCAGCACGCCGGCCGCGCCTAAGCCGCCGCGCTTCCGCGCCGCGGACTGGCGCTTTTCTCCGTTCGCCGCCTCGGAGCCGTCTGCTGCAACGGACACGTCTGCCGCTTCGGAGTCGTCTGGTGTTTCTCCCGCGGCGGCCCCTTTGTCGCCGGCGCTAGGGAGCGCGGCCAGGGCGCCCTTCGGCACGCCACCGGCCGATTCGCCCTTCGCCGCGGCACCGGACGCGCGGCCGATCGAGCCTCGCCTTCACGCGGATCCGTTCTCTCAGACCGTTCGCCCCGATTCCGGATACGTGGCTGAGGTGCGTCTCGGCGCGGAGCCCGGGGTAGGCTCCGATGCCGCTCACCAAGCCCTCGACGCCCTGGCTCTGGGGCTGGCCGCATCGGCGGCTCATGCGTCGGCGCCCGCCGAGCCGATCTCGCCCGCGATACCGTTGACGCCCGTGCTCGAGAATCCGGACGCGGACGTGCGGGTCCATCCGGCGCCGTCCACGCTGCCGGCTCCCCTGTCCGTTGAGGTCACAGCGCCCGTCAACCGCACGCTCGAGGACGCGGTTGCGGATATGCTGAGACCCATGCTGCAGCAATGGGTTGCCGAAAACATGCCGCGCATCATCGAGCGGGCGCTCAGGACCGAGGTCGCCCAGATCGTCAAGCCGGGAAGCAAGACGCCCGGCACCTGAGGGCGTGCGACGCTGCCCCATAATCGCTATGCGGACGATTTCACCTCACGCGCTCGTGGGTGCGGCGGGATCGGCCCCGCTGCCGATTGACAGGCGGCAAGCGGGTTCGTAGGACGCCTGCTGCCCTCTTCCTTCCGCAAAGGCCCGCGCGACCCATGCTCGAAAAGACCTATCAGCCCGCCGAGATCGAGCCGCGCATCAACGACGCATGGACGCGCGCCGATGCCTTCCGCTCGGGACGGCCGGATCGCGCCGGGGCGGCCGCCTATTCGATCGTTATTCCCCCGCCCAACGTCACCGGCTCGCTCCATATGGGCCACGCTCTCAACAACACGCTGCAGGACGTGCTCGTGCGCTTCGAGCGCATGCGCGGACGCGACGTGCTCTGGCAGCCGGGCACGGATCACGCCGGCATCGCCACGCAGATGGTGGTCGAGCGCAAGCTGGCTGCCGAGAACAAGGCCGACCGGCGCAACATGGGCCGCCAGGCCTTTCTCGACGAGGTGTGGCGCTGGAAGGAAGAGAGCGGCTCGACCATCGTCAACCAGCTGAAGCGGCTCGGCGCCTCGTGCGATTGGTCGCGCGAGCGCTTCACGATGGACGAGGGGCTTTCGCGCGCGGTCATCCGCGTGTTCGTCGCGCTCTATCGCGAAGGGCTCATCTACAAGGATAAGCGGCTCGTCAACTGGGATCCCAAGTTCCAGACCGCGATCTCGGACCTCGAGGTGGTGCAGGTCGAGAAGAAGGGCTCTTTTGCCTGGGTCCCGCCGGAGGCGGGCAAGCAACAGGACGGCGATCCCGAGAAGCCGTTCGACGCGGAGGCGCTGGGGAAGGTCCTGAAGAAAGACCCCTCCGGGCACATGTATCACTTCCGCTATCCGCTGGCGCAGAAGGTACCGGGGTACGACTCTGACTTCATCGTCGTCGCGACGACGCGGCCGGAGACGATGCTCGGCGATACGGGCGTTGCGGTGCATCCCAAGGATGCGCGCTATGCGGCGCTGCTCAAGGCCGGCGCCAAGGTCAGGCTGCCGCTCGTCGGACGCGAGATCCCGATCGTCGCCGACGAGCATTCCGATCCTGAGAAGGGCACCGGTGCGGTGAAGATCACGCCCGCGCACGACTTCAACGACTTCGAGGTCGGCAAGCGCCACGATCTCGCAAAGATCAACGTGCTCGATGCGTTCGGACGGATGGCCGACACCGCCGAGGTGCCCGAGCCCTATCGCGGGCTCGACCGGTTCGAGGCGCGCAAGCGGATCGTCGCCGACCTCGCCGCGCTGGATCTCCTGGCGAAGATCGAGCCGACGTCGCACACGGTGCCGCATGGCGACCGCTCGAACGACGTCATCGAGCCGTGGTTGACCGACCAGTGGTACGTCGACGCGGCCGAGCTCGCGAAGCCGGCCATCGCCGCCGTCGAGAGCGGCCGGACGACGTTCGTGCCGAAGAACTGGGAGAAGACCTACTTCGAGTGGATGCGCAACATCCAGCCGTGGTGCATCTCGCGCCAGCTCTGGTGGGGGCATCAGATTCCGGCGTGGTACGGGCCGGACGGTCATGTGTTCGTTGCCTACGACGAGGACGAGGCACGCGCGCAAGCAGAGAAGCACTACGCCACTTCTCCTCCCCCCTCGTGGGGGAGGTCGGGAGGGGAAATCGTGCTCACGCGCGACGAGGACGTGCTCGACACGTGGTTCTCCTCCGCGCTGTGGCCGTTCTCGACGCTCGGATGGCCGGACGAGACGGCCGAGCTTAAGCGCTACTATCCGACGAGCGCGCTCGTCACCGGCTTCGACATCATCTTCTTCTGGGTCGCCCGCATGATGATGATGGGGCTGCACTTCATGAAGGAGGTGCCGTTCCACGACGTCTACATCCATGCGCTGGTCCGCGACGAGAAGGGCCAGAAGATGTCGAAGTCGAAGGGCAACGTCATCGATCCGCTGGCCCTCATCGACAAGTATGGCGCGGACGCGCTGCGCTTCACGCTCGCCGCCATGGCGGCTCAGGGGCGCGACATCAAGCTCGCACCGGCCCGTGTCGAGGGCTACCGCAACTTCGCGACCAAGCTCTGGAACGCGGCGCGCTTCGGCGAGATGAACGAGTGCGTGCGCCAGTTCGACTTCGATCCCTCCGCGGTGAAGCATACGCTCAACCGCTGGATCGTGGGCGAGACCGAGCGCGCGGCGAACGCGGTCACCGCCGGCCTCGAAGGCTACAAGTTCAACGAGGCCGCAGGCGCGATCTACGAGTTCGTGTGGGGCGTTTACTGCGACTGGTATCTGGAGCTGATCAAGCCGATCCTGGCGGGCGACGACGAGCAGGCGATCACCGAGACGCGCGCCTGCACGGCATGGGTGCTCGACCAGTGCCTCAAGCTCCTGCATCCGTTCATGCCGTTCATCACCGAGGAGCTGTGGGCGCATATGGTGGAGCATGGCGAGCAACGCCTGTCGCTGCTCTGCCTCTCGGAGTGGCCGAAGCTCGCGGGGCTGGCGAGCCCAGCGGCCGACGAGGAGATCGGCTGGGTCGTGCGTCTCGTCTCCGAGGTGCGCTCGGTGCGCACGGAGATGAACATTCCCGCGGGCGCCAAAATCCCGCTTGTGATCACGGGCGCGAGCGAGGCCACTGTGGCGCGGGCGCGCCGGCACGACGAGACGATCCAGCGGCTGGCGCGGCTCGAGAGCATCGCCTTCGAGACGGCGGCCCCGAAGGGCGCGGCGCTGATCGTGATCGGCGAGGCGACGGTCGCACTGCCGCTCGAAGGCGTGATCGACATGGGCGCCGAGCGCAAGCGCCTGGGCAAGGAGATCGATAAGGCCGAGGGCGACCGCACCAAGGCGGCGGCCTGGCTCGCCAATGCCGCCAACGTCGCCAAGTCCCCCGAGCACGTGGTGGAGCTCAACCGCGAGCGAGTCGCCGAGGCGGCGGACCGCATCGCGCGCCTCACGGCCGCGCTGAAGCGCATCGAGGGATAGGCGCCGTCGGCTCCCGTCCCTGTCGTTCCGGCGAAGGCGCGAAAGTTCTTTTGCGATAGAGCCACGCGCGGAAGTTCCATCCTGCGCCCGCCATCCCGTCGAACGGGCCTTCAGCATGCGTCCCGCAATCGCCGCGAGACGGCCCAAGTCGAGCCTACGATCGGCCGGGATCGGATGGTAAACGGGATCATGGCAGCCGACCGGAAACTCTCGATGGCGCCGAGTGTGCCCTCGATGTCACGCCTGGCGGATCGTCCTGAAATTGGAACTCAGAAGTCAGGTATGTTGCCTGATCGCCACGCAATCCGGGTCGATGTGCCTCGTTTGGGCCACAAATGGAGAGCAACCAGAGGTCAGCGAGAACGGGAGCTTGCGGGGGCTTCAGGTTCGGAATTGGCGGAGAGCCTCGTTAGGCAACCGCAGATCCAATTTTCCGAAGCGGCCTTATCCAAGAATAGAATTCCCGCTCTTGACCGACGGAGGCGCGTGCATCTCATGCGCCGCCGTCCGAAGCGTCAGAGCGAATACGAACGAATACGAATGGAAGTGGGTTGATGGACGCGAGGACGTTCGACAAATCGAAGCTGCCGAGCCGGCATGTCACGGAAGGCCCGTCGCGGGCGCCGCATCGCTCCTACTACTATGCGATGGGACTCACGGAGGAGGAGATCAACCGTCCGTTCGTCGGCGTGGTGTCCTGTTGGAACGAGGCCGCGCCCTGCAACATCGCCCTGCAGCGGCAAGCGCAGTCGGCCAAGGCCGGCGTCAAGGAGGCCGGCGGCACGCCGCGCGAGTTCTGTACCATCACCGTCACCGACGGCATCGCCATGGGCCACCAGGGCATGAAGTCGTCGCTCGTCTCGCGCGAGGTGATCGCCGATTCGATCGAGCTCACCATGCGCGGCCACTGCTACGACGCCCTCGTCGGCATCGCGGGCTGCGACAAGAGCCTGCCCGGCACCATGATGGCCATGCTGCGGCTCAACGTGCCGTCCGTCTTCATGTACGGCGGCTCGATCCTGCCCGGTAAGTTCAAGGGCCATGACGTCACCGTGCAAGACGTCTTCGAGGGCGTCGGCATGCATTCGGTCGGACGGCTTTCCGACGAGGAGCTGCACGAGCTCGAGTGCGTGGCCTGCCCGAGCGAGGGCGCGTGCGGGGCGCAGTTCACCGCCAACACCATGGCGTGCGTCTCCGAGGCCATCGGTCTCGCACTGCCGGGGTCGGCTGGAACGCCGGCACCCTACAAAAGCCGCGACCAGTATGCGCGCGCTTCGGGCGAAGCCGTGATGAAGCTTATCGCGCACGGCATCCGTCCGCGCGACATCTGTACGAGAAAGGCGTTCGAGAACGCCGCGATCGTCGTTGCCGCGACCGGCGGCTCGACGAACGGCGCGCTGCACCTCCCTGCGATGGCGCACGAGTGCGGCATCGACTTCGATCTTTTCGACGTGGCCGAGATCTTCAAGAAGACGCCCTACATCGCCGACCTCAAGCCCGGCGGAAAGTACGTGGCGAACGACGTGCATGCGATCGGCGGCGTGCCTCAAATTCTCAAGGCTCTGCTCGATGGCGGCATCCTGCACGGCGATTGCCTGACGGTGAGCGGCAAGACCATGGCCGAGAACCTTGCCTCGGTGACCTTCAACACCGACCAGAAGGTCGTCTATCCGGTGTCGAACCCGATCAGCCCGACGGGCGGCGTCGTGGGCCTCAAGGGCACGCTGGCGCCGGACGGGGCGATCGTGAAGGTCGCCGGCCTCAAGATGCTCAAGTACCGCGGCCCTGCGCGCTGCTTCGATTGCGAGGAGGACGCCTTCGCGGCCGTCGATGCGCGCCAGTACAAGGAGGGCGAGGTGCTCGTGATCCGCTACGAGGGCCCCAAAGGCGGCCCCGGCATGCGCGAGATGCTCTCCACCACCGCCGCGCTCTATGGCCAGGGACAGGGTGACAAGGTGGCGCTCATCACCGATGGGCGCTTCTCGGGAGCGACCCGCGGCCTGTGCATCGGGCACGTGGGGCCGGAGGCGGCCGTCGGCGGCCCGATCGGACTCATCCGGGACGGCGACATGATCTCGATCGACGCCGAGAAGGGCACGCTCGACCTCGAGGTCGAGCCGGCCGAGCTCGAGCGTCGTCGGAAGGACTGGAAAGCCCCGCCGAACGCTTACCAGAGCGGGGCCATCAGAAAATTTGCGGATCAGGTGGGGCCGGCCCGTTTCGGTGCCGTGACCCATGCAGGCGGGAAGGCGGAAGTTGTTTGCTATGCGGACATCTAGGCTGATACTGGGGTTAATGGCACTGACGGTCCTGCCCGCTGTCGCGGGTGCGCAGTCGGCCTCGTTCAACTCGCCGCGCGAGGCGCTCCGGCAGGGCGTCAGCGCTTATCAGGGCGGCTATTACGAGCTCGCCATGCCGGCGCTCAGGTTTGCGGCTGCCAAGGACGAGTTCATGGCGAGCTACTACCTCGCCAAGATCTATCAGGACAACACCGGTCCCTATACCGACCACGCCAAAGCCTACGCGCTGTTCGAGAAGATCGCCGACGATCATCTCGACGCGGATCCGGACGATCCGCGCGCGCAGTACGTCGGCAAGGCGCTGACGGCGCTCGCGGGCTATGTCCTGCGCGGGCTGCCTGAGATCGGGCTTCAGCCCGATGCGGAGCGCGCGGTGTTCTATCTCAAGAACGCGTCCACGACGTTCAACGACGAGGACGCGCAGTTCGAGCTCGCCAAGCTGCAGCTCAAGGGCGAAGGCGTCGAGACCAATGTGCCGCTCGGACGGCATTGGCTGTCGGTTTTGAGCCAGAACGGACACGCCGGCGCGCAGGCGTTCTTCGCCGATCTCCTGTGGCGCGGCAAGCATGTCGAGCCCGACCCGCCGCGGGCGCTGGCGCTGATCGCGGTTGCGGTCGATAACGCGCAGCCCCAGGACGCCATGTGGATCGAGGACATCTATCAGAACATCTTCTGCGGGGCAGCCGAGGGGACGCGCAAGCAGGCGACCGGCATCGTCGCGCAATGGGGCAACCGCTACGGACGCAAGCCGACGGCCTCCTATGATCGCAGCGGGTTGCCGCAGCTTACCGCTGCTCCGGTGCGGACCTGTAGGAACGGCGAGCCCGTCGACATGATCCCGACGACGACGCACGCCACGGTCCCGACGCAGCGCCTCCCCGCCGTGCAGACGTTCGACTACGGCCGCATGGACGGCGCCCCGCCGAAACTGCGTGACATCAACGCGCCGGCCTCCGCGCCAGAGCCCCTGGCGCCGATGGAGCGGTGATGATGCCCGTCGAGCGGGAGCGCGGGGGGACGCCCTGACGCGATGGACGTCGTGATGTGATGAACGACGTGATGTGACGGAGCGTGATGACGGGCAGGCCGAGGGGTCTGCCCTTTTCGTTTTCCGGCCGGCGCTCAGCCTGAAGCGTTTTCAAGCGAAGTGGGCACCACTTCGCGTCAAGAAAACGCGTCAAACCAAAAACCTAGAGCCTCGCCTCTAATTTATCAGAGACGAGGCTCTAGCGTCGTCCAGACGGGAGCGTGGTCGGACGGCTTCTCCCAGCTCCGCGTGAAGCGGTCGATGCCGGCGGCCGTGAGCCGGTCGGCAGCCTGCGGGGAGAGCAACTGGAAGTCGATGCGGATGCCGTCGTCCTTCTGCCAGGCGCCGGCCTGGTAGTCCCAGAATGTGTAGTGCCCCGGCCCCGGATGGCAGGCGCGCACGGCGTCGAGGTAGCCGAGGTTGCCGAGCGCGCGGAACGCGGCGCGGCTCTCGGGTTGGAACAGCGCATCGTTGCGCCAGGCGTCGGGCCGCTTCGCGTCCGCGGGCTCCGGAATGACGTTGAGGTCGCCGGCGAGGACGACGGGCATCTCGGATGCGAGGAGCGCGGTGGCGTGCGCCGCGAGCCGCTGCATCCAGGCGAGCTTGTAGGGGAATTTCTCGCTCCCGACGGGATTGCCGTTGGGCAGGTAGATGGACGCCACACGCGCCGAGAGGCTGCCCGCCGTGACGCTTGCCTCGATGTAGCGCGCCTGGGCATCCCCGTCGTCGCCGGGAAGCCCGCGCCTCACGTCATCGAGCGGATGCAGAGCCAGGAGCGCGACGCCGTTGAAGCCCTTCTGTCCGTGCGTTGCGACGTTGTAGCCGAGGTCGGCGAAGGCTTCGGTCGGGAAGCCCTCGTCGACGGTCTTGATCTCCTGCAGGCACAACACGTCGGGCCTGGCTTCGCGCACGTAGGCGATGGCGCCCTCGATGCGGGCGCGGATGCCGTTGATGTTCCAGGTGGTGATTTTCATAACGCGCGGGCCCCCTCACGACGCACGCGTTTTTCCCCTCCCCCTTGCGGGGAGGGGTTAGGGGTGGGGGGACTCCCGACGCAAGCGCTGTAGATTCCCTCCCTCCTAACAAGGGCGGAGGCACAGCGCAGCGCCGTACGTTGCGCGGATGAAGGGAACCTGCGCGCTCCCATGATCAGAGCGAGAAGCTGGTGCCGCAGCCGCAGGAGGCGGTGGCGTTGGGGTTCTGGATCTTGAACGAGGCGCCCATCAGGTCGTCGACGAAATCGATCTCGGAGCCCGCAAGATAGGCCAGCGAGACGGGATCGATCAGGACCTTGGCCATGCTCCTCTCGATGACGATGTCATCGGCCGCCGCAGCATCGACGAGATCGAACTTGTACTGGAAGCCCGAGCAGCCGCCGCCCTCGACGGAGACGCGCAGCATGGTGCCCGCCGGCTCGCCCGCCACGATCTCCGCGATGCGGTCGGCCGCCCGCTCGGTCACGGTCACGGTCTCTGCGCTGGTGTCGGCCATTCGTTACCCCTAAGCGTTTTCAAGCGAAGTGGACACCACTTCGCATTAAGAAAACGCATCAAACCAAAAACCTGGAGCCTAGCCTCTGATTTATCAGAGGCGAACAGGCTCTAGGGAACCGATCGCGCGCGGCGCTCCGTCCCGGTGCAAAAGCTGATACGAAGATAGTAATCGGCCGGTTCAAGTCAAATACACGAGGACACGCGCATCGGGATGGGCACGGCAAAACGGCATTCTCCAGACGGGATATCGGCTTACGGTGCGTCGCTGCAGCCCGGCGAGCGGTCTCCGGCACCCTATGCGGCGAGCGCCGTCGCCTCGCGGGGGCGGCGGTTCAGCGAGCCCGGCTGCCCGACGCGCAGCCCCTTCCAGCGCGATCGCGACCGCGTCCTGCACTCGACGGCCTTTCGCCGCCTGGTCCACAAGACGCAGGTGTTCCTCTATCACGAAGGCGATCACTACCGGACGCGCCTGACCCACAGCCTCGAGGTGGCGCAGGTCGCGCGCACGGTCTCGCGCCAGCTCCGGCTCGACGAGGACCTGGCGGAGGCGCTGGCGCTCGCGCACGATCTCGGGCATCCGCCGTTCGGGCATGCGGGCGAGCGGGCGCTCGACCGGCTCATGGCCGGGTTCGGCGGCTTCGATCACAACGCGCAGAGCCTGCGCGTCGTCATGGCGCTCGAGCGCAAGTACCTCGCCTTCGACGGGCTCAATCTCACCTGGGAAGCGCTCGAAGGGCTCGCCAAGCACAACGGGCCGATCATCGGCGCGGCGCACGAGCCGGTGCGGAAAGTGATCCGCGCCCTCGAGAGCTGGCAGAGCCTCGAGCCTTCGCGCTGGGCGTCGGGAGAGGCGCAGGTGGCGGCGCTGTCGGACGATATCGCCTACGTGACGCACGACATCGACGACGGGCTGCGCGCCGGGCTGCTCACGCTCGACGATCTGCGCGAGGCGCCGCTCGCAGGGCCGATCGTCGCCACCTTGCCGTCCGTCGAAGGCGCGGCGATGCTCAGCCGTCTCACCTACGAGGTGAGGCGGCGCCTGATCACCCTGCTCATCCAGGACGTGGTCGCGGAGAGCCGCGTGAGGCTCGCGGCGCTGGCGCCCGCCTCGCCCGACGACATCCGGGTGGCGCGAGATGCCGTCGCCGCCTTCTCGCCGGCCGTGACCGCGGATCTCATCGCGCTCAAGGCGTTCCTCATGGGGCGCGTCTACAGGAGCCGCAAGGTGATGGACGTGATGGAGGCGGCGGAAGCGGGGATCGCCCGCCTTTTCGCGCGCTACCTGTCCGATCCCTCGGCGCTGCCGGACACCTGGCGGGCCGCTCAGGAGGGGCTCTCCGAGCGCCGCCGGGCGCGCGTGATCGCCGATTTCGTGGCCGGCATGACCGACCGCTACGCGCTCGACCAGCACCGGCGCCTGTTTGACGGCAAGCCGGATTTGCGATAGCCGGGCTGCGCCACACTCTGTGATGTTGCGCCGTCGCAGAGAGATGTCGACGTGCACAATCCCTCATCCGTCGCTCGGGGGCTTCGGCCCCTCGCGCCGACCTCTCCCATCCACGCGGAGCATGGCTATGCCAGGACGGGAGAGGGGGAAGTGAGTGCGGTTGCGTCACCTCTCCCCAATGGGGAGAGGTCGCGCAGCGGTCCATGCGAAGCATGGCTTCGCCATGACGCTGCGCGGGTGAAGGGACGCTGGGCGCGAGAGGTTGAGCTATGAACGTGTTTGCGGAGATCGAGGGCCGGGTTCTTGCGGCTCTCGGGAGATTGCAGCAGGCGGGCACGCTGCCGGCGGAGCTGGACTTCGCCAACGTGGCCGTCGAGCAGCCGCGCGATCCCTCGCACGGCGATCTCGCCTGCAACGCGGCGATGGTGCTGGCCAAGGCTGCCCGGATGAAGCCGCGCGACATCGCGGAGGCGCTGGCCGAGGCGCTGAGGCGCGATCCCGATATCGCCTCGGCCGAGGTCGCCGGGCCGGGCTTCCTCAATCTCCGCCTGCGCGACGGGTTCTGGCACGGCGTCGTCGCCGCCATCCTCAGCGAGGGGCCATCGTTCGGCGCCTCCGACATCGGGGCGGGCGAGCGCACGAATGTCGAATACGTCTCGGCCAACCCGACGGGGCCGATGCACGTCGGCCATTGCCGCGGCGCGGTGTTCGGCGATGCGCTCGCCAACCTTCTGGCGTTCGCCGGCTACGACGTCACGCGCGAATACTACATCAACGACGCCGGCGGTCAGGTGGATGTGCTCGCGCGCTCGGTGTTCCTGCGCTACCGCGAGGCGCTTGGCCAGGATATCGGCGAGATCCCGCAGGGGCTCTATCCCGGCGAGTACCTGAAGCCGGTCGGCGCGGCGCTCGCCGAGGCGAAGGGCACTTCACTGCTCGGGGCGCCCGAGAGCGAATGGCTCGTGGAGGTGCGCACGTTCGCGATCGGCCGCATCATGCCGATGATCAAGGACGATCTCGCAGCCCTCAACATCACGCACGAGGTCTTCTTCTCGGAAGCCTCCCTCACGCAGGACGGCACCGACAAGGTCCGGGATGCGATCGACGCATTGCGGAAAAAGGGGCTCATCTACGAAGGGCGGCTCGAGAAGCCCAAGGGCCACGACGACGAGGAGTGGGAGGATCGCGAGCAGACGCTGTTCCGCTCGACCGAGTTCGGCGACGAGGCGGACCGGGCGCTCATGAAGTCCGACGGCAGCTACACGTATTTCGCCGGCGACGTCGCCTATCACTACGACAAGCTCGGACGCGGCTTCCGCCATCTGATCAACGTGTTCGGCGCCGATCACATCGGCTATATCCCGCGCATGCTGGCGACCATCGCGGCGTTCACCGGCGGCACGGTCGAGCGCGATGCAAAAGGCAAGCTCAAGCACTGGCATACGACGGGCGGCTCGGCCGACCTCGACATCAAGGTCGTCAACCTGGTGAAGCTGTTCAAGAACGGCGAGCCCTACAAGATGTCGAAGCGCGCCGGCACGTTCGTGACGCTGCGCGATGTCGTGGACGAGGTCGGGCGCGATCCGGTACGCTTCATGATGCTCTACCGCAAGGAGCTCGAGCCGCTCGACTTCGACTTCGCCAAGGTCACCGAACAGTCGAAGGACAATCCGGTCTTCTACGTTCAGTACGCACACGCGCGGGCGGCGTCGGTGCTGCGCAACGCGCGCGAGGCGTTTTCCGACATCGGGATCATGACGGACGGCGCCGTTATCCCCGATCTTTCGCTGCTCACGGATTCCGGGGAGCTTGACCTGATCAAGAAAGCGGCGTTCTTCCCGACCCTGATCGAAGGCGCGGCGCGCGCCCACGAGCCGCACCGGCTTGCTTTCTATCTCTATGATTTGGCTTCCGCTTTTCACGCGCATTGGACGCGAGGCAATGATTTGCCACAATTGCGCGTTATCCAGCCCAATGATCGGACGGTAACGGCGGCTCGGTGCGCGCTCGTCGCATCGCTGAAGCAGGTGTTATCCTCCGGCCTCACGGTGCTTGGTGTCGGCGCACCGGAGGCAATGCGCTAAAGTGCCGATTCGAGGGCTTTGACGGGGCGCATCGATCGTCGCAGACGGCCTTGCGGCAGACGGGGTCATTTCGAAATTGCGGTGTCGGGGCGTCTCCCGACAGCGCCGAAGTCCCGCCGAACGGCCATCTGGCATACGGACGAACCGGTTCGCAGGACGACTGGTGCACGGGACGACCGGCACACGGGGCGACCGGCACACGGGGCGACTGGCCGGGGTGCCGACTTCGAAGCCCGCCGGGGATGCGACGAGGGGTTCCGAGAGATGACACGTTACAGCAATCCTCTGCCGCAACATCCGGCGCCGGGCCCGCAGGGGCGTCCCGGCGCGCCCGCTCCGGCGGCGCCCGCGCCTCATTACGAGCCGGCCGGCTGGCCTGCGCCTCCCGCGCCGCGCACGGGCGGACGGCCCGCTCCATCTGCGCCGGCTCCCTATGGGTATGGCGATTCTTCTGGATATCCCGCAGAGCCGCAGACCATCGGCACGCGCTCCGCCAGTCACGATCCCTATGCGGCGCTGAGGCCCGATGGGTACGGCGGCTACGGCCAGCCCCAACCCGCATCCGCGCAGCCTTCTGCCGATCCGTACGCGCTCGCCGGTTATACCGCGCCGCAGTCGCCGCAGCCGGCGTTCGACCCTGTCGGATCGCCCGCGCTCTCCCAGCCGCCCGCCTACGGCACCGCCACGGATCCCTACGAGTCCTACGGCAGCAACGGCAGCGGCTATGGCGCCGCCGGCCAGGCGCCGCCGCCCTATGGTGGCGCCTCGCCGCCATCGTACAACTACGGCGCCCCCCAGGCGCCGCCGCCGTCGTTCGGATCCGCGGCCGACTTCGGTCCCGCGCCGGACTACGGCTACGGCAACGCCGGGCCGGGACAGTGGGGTTCGGATGGCTATGCAGAGCCGTCCATCGAGCCGGCGCTCGGGCCCGGGCCGCTCGGCGGCTACCAGGGTCAGAACGGCCTGCAGTCCCAGCACGGCGCCTTCGATCAGAGCTATGCCGAGGACGATGCCCATTACGAGGACGAGCCGCGCCGCGGCGGCGGCTGGAAGAAGATCGTGGCTCTCGTGGCCTGCACGTTCCTCGTGGGCGGCGGCCTGGTGGTCGCCTACGGCAGCATCATGGGGCCGGGAGACGGCAAGGATACGCCGCTGATCAAGGGCGCCTCGGGGCCGGCGAAGGTGAAGCCGTCGGAGCCCGGCGGCAAGCAGTTCGCCCATGCCGACAGCAAGATCATGGGTCGGCTCGGCGAGGGGACCGCCAGCAGCAGCGACGCCGCCGAGGCGGCCGGTGTGCGCAAGGTGCCGGTGGTGACGGTCGGGCGCGACGGCTCCATCCAGGCTCCGAGCGCTGAGGCGCAGACGAGCGCCGACGTCTCCGTGCCGGGCCTCACAGTCATCGACGGGTTCGGAAACGGGCCGTCGTCGCCGACGCGGCCGACAGGGTCGTCGCAGCAAAGCGCCTCGCCGCCGGTGAAGATGGTCGCGTCCGCAGAAGAGAGCAGCCCGGCCGTCGTCACGCCGCCGAAGACGACCGCCAGCCTCGCCGCGAACGACGCGGCGCCGGCGAAGGCCGCTGTGACGCCGAAGGCGGATCCGCCGGTCAAGAAGGTCGCCGCCGTCGCCTCTCCGTCCGTGGCCGGACCGAAGGTCACCGGGGCGGGCTACGTGGCCGTGCTGGCCTCGGTGCCCGCATCCGGCAGCAGCCGCATCGAGGCGCTGAAGCAGTTCGCGGACATGCAGCAGAAGTACACGGCGATCCTGCAGAATAAGACGCCCGACGTCCAGGAGGCCGATCTCGGCGAGAAGGGGACCTATCACCGGCTCCTCGTCGGCCCGCCCGGCTCGCGTGACTCGGCGAGCTCCGTCTGCACGCAGCTCAAGGCGCAAGGTTTCAGCGGCTGCTGGGTCACGGCGTACTAGGCTCAGGCCCGTTCCATGACCAACGCTTTTATCGCCGGTGTCGCAGGGGAAGCCCTTTCGCCGGCGGAAGCCTCATTTTTTCGCGCCGCCTCCCCGGCGGGTCTCATCCTGTTCGCCCGCAACTGCGTGGCCCACGATCAGATCCGCAGGTTGATCGGCGACGTGCGCGAGGCGGTCGGCGGCGACGAGCTTCTCGTGCTGATCGACCAGGAGGGCGGCCGCGTGCAGCGGCTCCGGCCACCGCTCGGGCGTGCGCTGCCGGCCGCCGAAGCCTACGCGACGCTCTACGGCGAGGATCCTGAGCTTGCGCAGGAGGCAGCCTTCCACGCTGCGCGCCTGCTCGCTGACGATCTCACCCAGCTCGGCATCAACACCGACTGCGCACCCGTGCTCGATCTCCCCGTTCCCGGTGCCCACGGCATCATCGGCGATCGCGCCTACGGGTGCGAGGCGGGCCAAGTGGCGGCGCTTGCCCGGTCGGTCGCCGAAGGGTTCATGGCAGGCGGCGTGCTGCCGGTCATCAAGCACATCCCGGGCCACGGGCGCGCAACCGCCGACAGTCACCTCGAGCTGCCTGTGGTGACGGAGCCGCACGCGCTCCTGTCGGCGACCGACTTCGCCCCCTTCAAGGCCCTTCGCGACATGCCGGCTGCCATGACCGCGCATGTGGTGTTTGCGGCCATCGACGCGACGGCCCCGGCGAGCACGTCGGCGCGCGTGACGGGCGAGGTGATCCGCGGAGAGATCGGCTTCGACGGCCTTCTGATGAGCGACGACCTCTCCATGAAGGCGCTCTCGGGATCGTTTGCGGAGAGGACCTCAGCGGTGCTCGCCGCGGGCTCGGATCTGGCGCTGCATTGCAATGGCGTGCTGGCCGAGATGGAAGCGGTCGCGGGGGCGGCTCCGGTGCTGTCCGGGAAGGCCCTGCGGCGATTCCACGCGGCTCTCGCCGTGCTGGGGCGGCGTGAACCCTACGATTCCGCCAAGGCCGAGATGCAACTCGCGCTGGCGCTTGGAACCGGCGGACGGCACACTGAATCAGTGTAGTCTGCCGTTCACGTTTTTCCGGCGCACGGGTTTCCTTGTGCGCCGCTTGCAGCACGGGACCGATGATCGAGGATGCGGGACAGATGGCCGACGGGGAGCCGGGCTGGGAAGCGCCGGACCGCGACCTCGCGCCGGCTCTCTCCGAGGCGCTGATCGTCGACGTCGCCGGCTTCGAAGGGCCGCTCGATCTCCTGCTCGCGCTCGCGCGCACGCACAAGGTCGATCTCGCCAGGATCTCGATCCTGGGCCTCGTGGACCAATATCTCGCCTACATCGGCGAGGCGCAGCGCCTCAAGATCGAGGTCGCCGCCGACTATCTGGTGATGGCGGCCTGGCTCACGTTCCTCAAGTCGCGCCTTCTCCTGCCGCGCGAGAAGGACGATGCGAACGAGCCGTCGGCCGACGAGCTGGCGCAGCGGCTCGCCTTCCGGCTCATGCGTCTCGATGCCATGCGGCGCGCCATCGGCGAGTTGATGACGCGCAAGCGGCTCGGTCGCGACGTGTTCCCGCGCGGCATGCCGGAGCAGGTGTCGACCGTAAGCGACGTGCGCTGGACGGCGGAGATCTTCGATCTGCTCAAGGCATACTCGGAGCTCCGGCGGCGCACCGTCAAAGTCATGCACGTGGTGAAGGCGCGGCGCGTGTGGTCGATCAAGCAGGCGCGCCAGAAGCTCGAAAGCCTCGTCGGCGAGTCGATCGGCGACTGGGTCGAGCTCGACCGCGCGCTGAAAAGCTATCTGCCGACCGAGGAAGAGGAGAAGACCGTCGTTGCGAGCTCGTTCGGCGCCACGCTCGAGATGGCGCGCGAAGGCATGATCGAGCTTCGCCAGGACGAGCCGTTCTCGCCGATCTTCATCCGCCGGCGCGAGACGGGCGCGGAGTGGCAGCGCTTGGACGTAGTTCTTGATGGTTCCCAGGCGTCCGGCGCGTAGCCGGCCGGACGTCGCACGACACGCGAGATCGCGAGAGCGGCGCGCCCGATCGGGAGGCGGCGGCTCCGATCCGAAACAGGGATGGCGACATGGTTCCGCCGAAGCTCAGACTGGTGACCCGCGACGGTATCGAGGAAGACTCCGTCCGTGATGAGCCGGAGGCCCAGGAGGCCATCGAGCTCGCGCGGGCGCTGTCCGAGGTCGAGGCGGTCGAAGCCGGACGCGCACCCTCGTCCGAGCAGCGGCTCGAGGATCTCCGCATCGTCGAGGCGCTGTTGTTCGCCTCCACGACGCCGCTCGCGGAAGCAGACCTCGTGCAGCACCTTCGTCACGGCAGCGACATCGGTCCGCTGCTGGACGACATCCGGCAGATCTACGCGCCCCGCGGCGTGAACCTCGTGCGCGTGGCCGGCAAGTGGGTGTTCCGCACCGCCGAGGACCTCGGCTATCTGCTCGAGCGCTATGCGGTCGAGGAGCGGCGCCTGTCGCGGGCCGCGCTCGAGACGCTGGCGATCGTGGCCTATCACCAGCCCGTGACGCGGGCCGAGATCGAGGAGATCCGCGGCGTGACAACGTCCGCCGGGACGCTCGATATTCTCATGGAAGCCGGATGGATCCGGCCGCGCGGGCGCCGGCGCGCGCCCGGGAAGCCTCTGACCTACGGCACGACGGACAGCTTCCTCGCCCATTTCGGTCTCGACAGCGTGAAGGACCTGCCGGGCCTCGCCGATCTCAAGGCGCAGGGCCTGCTCGACGGGCATTTGCCGCCCGGTTTCACCGTGCCCGATCCGTCGGTTTCCGCGTCCCTGATGCCGGACGAGCTGCCGCTCGAAGCGTCGGCTGAGGAGGACGAGGAGGCGAGCGAGGCCGAAGAGCCGCTGGCGGATGACGAGGAGACCGGCGAGGCCGGCGTCGAGAGCGACTTGCCCGACGACCGCGGCGAGGGTAAGCCGGACTGAGATTGTCAACTTTTGTGGGCCCTCACCCGCGTAGCGCATGGTGAAGCCATGCTCCGCATGGACATCGCTTCCGGGCGAGGAGGCGCCAGGTTGTTTTCGTCGATAGGTCTGGTCGCGCGTGGCGAAGTGGTTCTTCGGAAAATCCAGCAAGGCTGATGCAGGTGTGCTGCCCGGAGCCCGCATGGCGCGGGCCGGCGCGACGGTTGCGGCGAAACTCACGTTCGATGCGGTCACCAAGGCCTACGGCGAGCGGCCCGCGGTCGACGGGCTTTCGCTCGAGATCGCACCGGGCGAGGTGGTGTGCCTGCTCGGACCGTCCGGCTGCGGGAAGACGACGCTGCTTCGGCTCGCGGTGGGGGTCGAGCGGCCGAGCGGCGGGCGCATCCTGATCAACGACCGCGAGGTGGCGGGGGCCGGGCGCTTCGTGCAGCCCGAGGATCGCGGCGTCGGGCTGATGTTCCAGGATTTCGCGCTGTTCCCGCACCTCACGATCCTCGAGAACGTCGCTTTCGGGCTCAGGGCGCTGCCGCGCGAGGACGCCCGCCGCGAGGCGCTGCTGATCCTGTCGCGGGTCGGGCTCGAGCGCTATGCGGAGCAGTACCCGCACATCCTTTCAGGCGGCCAGCAGCAGCGCGTGGCGCTCGCCAGGGCCATCGTCCCGCGGCCGGCCGTGATGCTCATGGATGAGCCATTCTCCGGCCTCGACGTGCAGCTTCGCGACGCCATGCAGGAGGAGACGCTGGCGCTCATCCGCGAGACGCGGGCGACGAGCATGATCGTCACCCACCATCCGGAGGAGGCGATGCGGCTCGGCGATCGCATCGCCGTGATGCGCGCCGGCCGCCTCGTGCAGACGGGAAGCGCGGAGGAGCTCTACCGGCGCCCGGCGGCCCTCTTCGTCGCGCGGCTCTTCTCCGAGATCAACGAGATGGAGATGCAGGTCGCGGGCGGGCGCATCGCGACGCCGATCGGCGCCCTGCCCGCCCCCGGGCTCGCGGACGGGACGCTTGCCACGCTCTGCATTCGGGAGCGCGGCATCAGCGTCGTGCCCGCCGGGGGGAACGGCAAGGCCGCCCATGGCGCGCCGCTCAAGGGCCGGGTGCGGAATGCCAAGTTCCTTGGTGATGCGGTGCGCTACGAGGTGGTGGCCGAGGGGTTCGACGCGCCGCTCAACGTGCGGGTGGCCGCTGGCGAGGCGATCCTCAAGGGCAGCGAAGTGCTCCTGGAAATTGACCCTGGTCAGGCGCTTGTCTTTCCGTCACATGACGATAAAACACCTTGAATTTCAAATTAGTAATGCTTAAGCCCAATATACGGGCATGCTTGCGGCCATGCGGCCTTTCTGCAATAGTGTGCCTAGAAAAATTCGGCAGAACGCCGATTGTCTGGCCGTGAAGGAGGCCGTTCCATGGGGTTGGGTCCGACCCATCTGCTGCTTCTTCTGATCATCGTGGTGCTGCTCTTCGGGCGCAACAAGATCTCGGACTTGATGGGCGATGTCGCCAAGGGCATCAAGAGCTTCAAGAAGGGGCTCAGCGAGGACGATACGCAGGTTGTCGATCCCAAGGTGATCGATAATCCCGCTCAGGCCGAGCGCGACAAAACGAAGGCGGGCTGACGGCGGGTCGCCGGCGTTAGCGGTTGGCCGTTGCGCACTGCGCGCGGATGTTTTTTGCTGGACGTTCCGATGTTCGACGTCAGTTGGAGCGAGCTTCTCATTCTCGGTCTCGTCACGTTGATCTTCGTGGGGCCGAAGGAGCTGCCGCGCTTTCTCGGCACGCTCGGGCGCTATGCGGGCATGGTGCGGCGACAGGCCAACGAGTTCCGCTCCGTGTTCGAACAGGCCATGCGCGAGGCGGAGCTGGATCAGATCCAGAAGGAAATCCGCTCGGTGAGCGAGGGCGTCAAGACGTCGCTCGACCAGGCGACGCGGTCGGTGGACGATCTAAAGTCGGCGGCGAAAGTCGAGCTGGATGCCGCGGCCGGCCAGACCGCGAAACCGCTGCCCGCCGGGGCACCGTCCGCCGGCACGCCGGCCGCCGCGACACCGGCCCCCGAGACAGAGGCTCTCCAGACACCGGCCATCGGAAGCTCATCCGGTGATACGCCGGCCAAAAGTCTGCCGGAAAAGGCTGAAGCCGCCTCAGCCGAAGAGAAATCCACCGCGGGATCTGCCTGATGCAGGAAAGCCTACCGCGTCCCGGGCAGGAAGAGATCGACGCGTCCAAGGCGCCGCTGCTCGATCATCTGATCGAGCTGCGGCAGCGGCTGATCTATGCGGCTTCGGCGTTCTTCGTCACCTTCATCCTCTGCTTCACGTTCGCGCGGCACATCTACGACGTGCTGGTGTGGCCCTACGTGTGGGCGTCCGGCAACGAGCATGTGCGCCTCATCGCGACGCACTTCCTCGAGCAGATCTTCACGCAGTTGAAGCTCGCCATGTTCGGGGCGGCCTTCCTGTCGTTTCCGGTCGTGGCGGTGCAGCTCTACAAGTTCGTGGCGCCGGGGCTCTACAAGAACGAGCGGCGCGCGTTTCTGCCCTATCTCATAGCGACGCCGGTCTTCTTCCTGCTCGGCGCGGGGGTCGTCTACTTCGTCGCCATGCCGATCCTCATCAAGTTCTCGATCGGGCTTGCCGCGTCCGCCAGCGCGTCCGGGCCGGCCACCATCGAGCTGATGCCGAAGGTCTCCGAGTACCTGTCGCTGATCATGACGCTGATCTTCGGCTTCGGCCTCTGCTTCCAGCTTCCGGTGATCCTGACGCTGCTCGCGCGTGTAGGCATCGTCACGGCCGCGACGCTGCGCAGCGGACGGCGGTTCGCCATCGTCGGCATCTTCGCGGTAGCGGCCGTGCTGACGCCGCCGGACGCGCTCAGCATGATCATCATGGCGCTGCCGACGGTGCTGCTCTACGAGCTCTCGATCGTGGCCGTCTCCTGGGTCGAGAGGAAGCAGGCCCAAGCGGACGCGGATCGGGACAAGGCTGCGACGTAAACCGGTATCTGGACCGGTTGTCCGGCTCGGCCTATACCGGCGCTACGCATACGATCCTCTTCCGACGTCATGGCCGCGCAGGCGGCCATCCACACAAGGTGCCACACCCAAGCTGTGATATGTCGTGGATCCCGGGTCTCTATGGGTTGCATGGCTTCGCCATGACGCCGGGATGACGTTGCGGGGGATGCGACGCCGCCTATTCACCGACGCCGAGGAGCAGGTTATCCGTGTTCGACATCAAGTGGATCAGAGACAACGCCGCCGCCTTCGACGCCGGACTCGACAAACGCGGGCTCGCGCCGGCCTCGGCGCGGCTGATCGAGCTGGACGAGGCGCTGCGGCGGGCCAAAACCAGGCTGCAGGACGCGCAGACGCGGCGCAACGCGGCCTCGAAGGAGATCGGCAAGGCCAAGGGCGCGAAGGACGAGGCGCTGGCGGCGAAGCTCATGGCGGAGGTGGCCGAGCTCAAGGAGGTGATCCAGGGCGGCGAGGAAGAGGAGCGGCAACTCGACAAGGCGCTGACCGACGCGCTCGCCGTCATTCCGAACCTGCCGCGCGACGACGTGCCCGTCGGCAAGGACGAGACGGCGAACACGGAAGTCCGCCGCGTCGGTGCGCCGCGCAGCTTCGACTTCGCGCCCAGGCAGCATTTCGAGATCGGCGAGGCGCTGGGCCTCATGGACTTCGAGACGGCGGGCAAGGTGTCGGGCGCGCGCTTCGTGTTCCTTAAGGGCGCGCTGGCCAGGCTCGATCGCGCCATCGGCTCGTTCATGCTCGACCTGCATACGACGCAGTTCGGCTACACGGAGACCAATCCGCCGCTGCTGGTGCGCGATGATGCGGCTTACGGCACCGGCAACCTGCCGAAGTTCGCCGAGGACCTGTTCCAGACGACCAACGGGTATTGGCTGATCCCGACGGCGGAGGTGTCGCTCACAAACGTCGTGCGCGAGCGCGTCCTTGATGAGGCGCAACTGCCGATGCGCATGACGGCATGGACGCCGTGCTTCCGCTCGGAGGCGGGCGCGGCCGGCCGCGACACGCGCGGCATGATCCGCCAGCACCAGTTCTCGAAGGTGGAGCTGGTGTCGATCACGACACCCGAGGAAAGCCTCGCCGAGCACGAGCGCATGACGAACTGCGCCGAGGAGGTCCTGAAGCGCCTCGGGCTGCCGTATCGCACCATGCTGCTCTCGACGGGCGACATGGGGTTCGCCTCGCAGAGGACCTACGACATCGAGGTGTGGCTGCCCGGGCAGGACGCCTACCGCGAGATCTCGTCGTGCTCGGTGTGCGGCGACTTCCAGGCGCGGCGGATGGGCGCGCGGTATCGCCCCAAGGGCTCGAAAGATCTACGCTACGTGCATACGCTCAACGGTTCGGGCCTGGCGGTCGGGCGGACGCTCGTGGCCGTGCTCGAAAACTATCAACAGGCGGACGGGTCCGTCACAATTCCCGAAGCCTTGCAGCCTTACATGGGCGGCGCTGCGAGGATCGAGAAAGCCGGCTAGACAAAATCATGCGCATTCTGGTGACGAATGACGACGGGGCAGGGGCGCACGGTCTCTCCGTGCTCCACCAGATCGCCAAGTCGCTGTCCGACGACGTCTGGATCGTCGCCCCCGAGATGAACCAGAGCGGCGCCTCCCACGCGCTGACGCTGCAGGTGCCGCTGCGCTACCGCGAGATCGGCGAGCGCGCCTTTGCCGTGCGCGGCACGCCGGCCGACTGCGTAATCATGGGCGTCAAGCACGTGCTCAAGGACAAGGCGCCGGATCTCGTGCTGTCCGGCGTCAACCACGGCGCGAACCTCGCCGAGGACGTCACCTACTCGGGCACGATCGCGGGCGCCATGGAAGGCACGCTGCTCGGCATCCGCTCGATCTCCATGAGCCTCACCATCGGCTTCGATCCCGAGGGCCGGCAGCACTGGAAGGCGCCGCTCGAGCACGGACCCCGCCTCGTCGAGCAGTTGCTCGCTGCAGACTGGCCGGCGATGACATTCATGAACGTCAACTTCCCCGATCTCGCGCCGGGCGATGTCAAGGGCATCGCCGCGACGCGGCAGGGGCGGCGGGACCAGGGCGGGCTGCATATCGAGGAGCGCAGCGACACCTGGGGCGATCCCTACTTCTGGGTCGGCTTCGAGCGGCGGCGGGCGGACCCGCCGCCCGGTACGGATCTCCGCGCCATCGCCGACGGCTTCATCTCGGTGACGCCGCTGCATCTGAACCTCACGCACGAGACGGCGCGCGAGGCGCTGGGTCGTCTCCTGACGCTCGGCGGAGACAAGCAGCTCAAGGACGCCGGCTGATCG
>NZ_DAITQL010000047.1:0-34383 GCF_036833075.1 Hyphomicrobium sp. | reverse complement strand
CCGACATGGGCATCATCATCTGCCCGTCGGCGGCGCTCAGCATGAAGCAGCTTCCGATGACGGCGCCGCTGCACAACTCGATCGCGCCGTTCGTCAAGCTGCGGGACGCGGGCGTGCGCACCTATCTCGGCGTCGACAACGTGCACGACCTCTTCATGCCGATGGTGGACGGCGACCTCTGGACGGAGTGCCGGATGCTGATGGAGACGTGCCGCTTCTACGATATCGATGCGGTGGCGGAGTGGGCCTGCCAGAAGCCGGTCGCGGCCAAGGTGCAGCCGAAAGCGAAGCCGGAGGCGGTGGCCCGGGTGGCTGCGGCGGCAGACGCGGGCGACAAGGAGCCGCCCACGAAGCGGGCGGCCGGCGGGCGTCGCGGGCGGTAATGCCGGTTTTTGACGGGTGGGACTTCGGGCTGCCCCCGCAAGCTGTATTGCTCGATCGGTCGGGCTTGATCCGATCCACGCGGCATGCTCGTTGAAGCTTGCGTGGATCCCGGCCGTTCATGCGGAGCATGGCTCCGCCATGATGCCAGGATGACGGTGCTATTCAGACGAGCGGCGCACTCAACGTCATGCCGGTCCCGGCCTTTGCCGGGACAGGCTACGACTGGCTCCACGCATGTTTGCAAGAGTGGGCGGGCTGAAGCTCGCGCGACGTGTGTTTCTGAGAGGCTATGGGAATGTCTGCTGCGCCGGTCCAGATAGCGGTGCTCGAGGATCGCGGTGTCGTGTCGGTTGCCGGCGCGGACGCGGAGAAGCTGCTCGGTGGGCTCATCACCAACGACATGGCGCTGCTCGACGCCGAGAGGCCCGGCGGGCCGCCGGCGCTCTATGCGGCGCTGCTCTCGCCGCAGGGCAAGATCCTGTTCGACTTTCTCGTCGTGCGCGCGGCGGGCGGCGTTCTGCTCGACGTGGCGCGGGATAGGGCCGGCGAGCTCGTCAAACGCCTCACCCTCTACAAGCTGCGGGCGGCCGTCGAGATCCGCGACCTCTCGGCGGAGTACGCGGTCGGCGTGCTCTGGGACACGGCGCCGGTCTCGACGGGGGCGATGGTCGGGGCGCATATCTTCGCCGATCCGCGCTTTTCTCCGCTGGGGCTGCGCGTTCTCGCGGACGTGCGATCCGTCGCGGAGGTCTTCGCGAGGACCGGCGCTGCGGCCGCGCCGCCCGAAGCCTATCACGCCCACCGTATCGGCCTCGGCGTGCCGGAGGGCGGAAAGGACTTCGCGTTCGGCGACGTGTTTCCGCACGAAGCCCTGCTCGACCAGTTGCACGGCGTTTCTTTCACGAAGGGCTGTTTCGTCGGGCAGGAGGTGGTTTCGCGCATGCAACACCGGGCGACGGTGCGCAAGCGCGTGGTGCCGGTCATCGGCGAGGTCCCGCTCCCGTCCGGGCCGTTGCCGGTTCTCTCGGGGGAGACGGAAATCGGGCGGCTCGGCTCCGTCGCCGGGGTGCGGGGACTGGCGCTGCTCCGGCTCGATCGGGTGGCCCAAGCGGCGCGGACGGGCGTGGCGCTCACCGCGGGCGGCGTGCCGCTCACCGTCGAGGTGCCGCCGTTTGCGACCTTCGACATCGGGGCTCCGCATGAAACCGCATGAAACCGTGAAGCTCGCGCGCTGTCCGTGGCCGGGGATCGATGATCCGCTTTATGCGCGCTATCACGACGAGGAATGGGGCGTGCCGCACGCCGACGAGCAGCGCCTGTTCGAGAAACTCGTGCTCGAAGGCTTTCAAGCCGGCCTCTCCTGGCTCGTCATCCTTCGCAAGCGTGACGGCTTCCGGCGCGCGTTCCACGACTTCGACCCGGGGCGCATTGCGCGCTACACGGAGAAGGACGTGGCGCGGCTCATGGCCGATACGGGAATCGTACGCAACCGTTTGAAGGTGGCGGCGACGATCGACAACGCCAAGGCGTATCTGGCGCTGCGGAAGACGCGGACGCTCGCCTCGTTCCTCTGGGAGCATGCAGGCGGCAAGCCGGTGATCAACCGCGCGGCGGCCACGAGCGACGTGGCGGCGTCGACCGACGTTTCCCGGCGCGTCTCCAAGGCGCTCAAGGGACAGGGCTTCCGGTTCGTCGGCCCGACGACGGTCCATGCGTTCATGCAGGCCACGGGCATGGTCAACGATCACCTCGTCGGCTGCCCGCGCCATGACGTGTGCGCTGGGCTGCAACGCGCGTTCGTTCCTCCAGAGGTCTAAACAAACCGAGCGCCCATGAGCAAATCCGCTCCGCCCTCCGATGCCGAAGCCCCGCCGCGGGCCTGGCAGCGCATGCTCTCGGGGCGCCGCCTCGACCTCCTGAACCCGGCGCCCGCCGATGTCGCGATCGAGGACATCGCGCACGGGCTTGCCCGCGTCGCCCGCTGGAACGGGCAAACGCGCGGCGCGCACGCGCTCTCGGTGGCGCAGCACGTGCTGCTGGTGGAGGAGATCGCCTTCGCGCTCAATCCGGACTGGCCGGACGCCTGGCGGCTCGCGGCCCTGCTCCACGACGCGCCGGAGTACGTCATCGGGGATTTGATCAGCCCATTCAAAACGGCAATCGGCCTCGATTACAAGGCATTCGAGATGAAGCTGCTCGAAGCCATTCATGTGCGTTTCGGTCTGCCACCACGCTTGCCGGATGAAATCAGCATGGAGATCAAACGTGCGGATCGAATCGCTGCTTTCTACGAAGCGACCGGTCTTGCGGGGTTTTCGCGGGACGAAGCGCTGATTTATTTCGGCACGCCTAGTGAAACCAATTTTACACTAATGCAACAACTGGTTGCGCTCGTTCCTTTGCCCGCTGCCGATGCGCAGCGGCTGTTTCTCAAACGTTTTTCGGCGCTCACGGCCATTCGCTGATCCCGGTTCAGAACCTATAAACTGCGTTTCCGTTTTTATTCCCGCTCAGGGGAATAAAATCTCACTCGAACTGGTTCCGAAAATCGCCATGATCGGTGTTTAGCCGGCAAAGCTTACAGGAGCTTGTGCCATGGTCGCAGATATGAAATTCAGGCGTCGGATTCACGACGTGGATTCAGACGTGGAGGCAGCTCACCACGTGGCAACGCGCAGCGAGCCAGCGGGCGTCGAGATCGGACTCAACGCCGCCATCGTCGCCGTCATCGACGACGAGCCGGTGGTGCTCGTGATCCGCGGCGACGGAGATGCCTCGGGCGTCGACGGCCTGCCGTTCGGCCCCTTCTCGCCGGTTGCGCACCGAACGCTCGAAAGCGGGCTTCGCACCTGGGTCGAGGAGCAGACGGGGCTCGGGCTCGGCTATGTCGAGCAGCTCTACACGTTCGGCGACCGAGGGCGGCACGCGGAGCCCGGCGACGACGAGCACGTCGTTTCGATCGGCTATCTCGCGCTCACGGAAACGGGGCACGCGCGGGGGCTCGCGCACGGCACATGGCGGAGCTGGTATCAGTATTTCCCGTGGGAGGACTGGCGGAAGGGTAAGCCCGATATCCTCGCAGCCGAGATCGAGCCGCGCCTCCGACAATGGGCGGCGGCGCCTCACTTGCGCTCGACGCCGGTGCGGCCGGTGCCGAAGGAGGATCGCATCCGCATCTGCTTCGGGCTCGATGGCGGCGCCTGGGACGAGGAAAAGGTGCTCGACCGCTTCGAGCTGCTCTACGAGGCCGGTCTCGTCGAGGAGGCGCGCCGCGACGGGCGCGAGGCCGCCTCGGCGTGGGGCACCGGCCTGCCGCGGCTCGGCGCGCCGATGATGTTCGATCACCGGCGCATTCTCGCGACCGCGATCGGGCGCGTGCGTGCGAAGATCAAATACCGCCCGGTCATCTTCGAGTTGATGCCCGACGACTTCACGCTCTTCGAGCTGCAGAAGACGGTGGAAGCGATCCTCGGGCCGCATCTGCACAAGCAGAACTTCCGGCGCCTGGTCGAGAGCGCGGGGCTGGTCGAGCCGACCGGCGACGTCAAGACACAGACGGGGGGGCGTCCCGCGAAGCTGTTCCGGTTCCGGCGCGAGGTCGTGCTCGAGCGTCCGGCGCCGGGCGTGCGCGTGAAGGCGGTGCGCGCTTGAGCGGTGCGCAGACGATGTATTCGCAGGCACGGCGCCGTCGTCGCCGCACTGCAAATTATTTTGCCATTGGCCTGGAAAACGGTCGGCGTCTCAATTAGATTTAGTTCACGCGAACAATGCTCGATCGGAGCATAATAGGGGGGAACCTTCACGGTTCCACGCGCGTAGGAGTGACTGGCCTAAGGCGGCCGGTATTTTTCAGGACCTTCATATACTCAAGTCGAGTATATGAGAGCTTGGAGGTGGCAATGGCGCTTGATTCGGCCCACTCGGTTCTCGCACGCGATTCTTCTGGAGATGCTTGTGCGCCGCTGGCCCGCACGACGGGGCGGATGACCCCGCCCTTTGCGTTCACGCCCGCACTCAAGCGCGAGCTCGCCCCGCTCTACGAGCGCGTGAAGGACGTCGTGACGCCGATGGAGTGGGTGCACTACGCACCCCTCGTCAAGGCGATCAACGAGCTCAAGGTCAAGCGTAACGCGGTCATCCTGGCGCACAACTACATGACGCCCGAGATCTTCCACTGCGTGGGCGATTTCCGCGGCGACAGCCTGCAGCTCGCGAAGGAGGCGTCCCGCACGGAGGCCGACGTGATCGTGCAGGCCGGCGTCCACTTCATGGCCGAGACATCGAAGCTGCTCAACCCGGACAAGACGGTGCTGATCCCGGATCCGCTCGCGGGCTGCTCGCTCGCGTCGTCGATCACGCCGGAGGACGTGCGCGCGCTGCGCGCCGCCTATCCGGGCGTACCGATCGTCACCTATGTCAACACGAGCGCGGCCGTGAAGGCCGAATGCGACATCACCTGCACCTCGTCGAATGCGGTGAAGATCGTCGAGAGCCTCGGCGCGCCGCGCGTGCTGCTGATCCCGGACGAATATCTCGCCAAGTACGTGCAGACCAAGACCAAGGTCGAGATCATCGCCTGGAAGGGGCACTGCGAGGTGCACGAGCGCTTCACGGGCGAGGAGATGGAGGCCATGCGCGCGGCCGAGCCCGGCCTCAAGATCATCGCGCATCCCGAATGCCCGCCGGATGTCATCTCGGCATCCGACTTCACGGGCTCGACAGCGGCCATGATCGACTGGGTGAAGACCAAGCGGCCGCCGAAGGTGGTGCTCGTCACAGAGTGCTCGATGGCCTCGAACGTCGCGGCGGAGGCGCCGGATGTCGAGTTCATCCGCCCGTGCAACCTGTGCCCGCACATGAAGCGGATCAGTCTCGAGAAGATCTACGAGGCGCTCCTCTACAATCGCTATGAAGTGACGGTGGACGCGGCCGTGGCCGCAAAGGCGCGCCGTGCCGTCGAGCGCATGGTCGAGGCTTCAGCCTGACGGGAGGCAAACGCGCGTTCGCGCGCAGCCGGTTCTCGCGGTCCCTCGAGGACGTTGTTGGGAGGTCCGCCCATGGACTTCGATCGCATCCGCCGCCTCGCCCGAGGCTTTGCCGACCCTGCCGAGGCGCGGGGGGCGGGCGATATCGTCATCGTCGGCGCGGGGCTTGCCGGGTTGTTCACGGCGCTGAGGCTTGCGCCTCTGCCGGTGACGGTGGTCGCCGCCGCGCCGCTCGGCGAAGGCGCGTCCAGCGTCTGGGCGCAGGGCGGCATTGCGGCAGCCGTCGGCGAGGGTGATACGCCGGAGCAGCATGCGGCGGACACGGTGGCGGCCGGAGGCGGCATCGTGGACCGGCGCGTCGCCGAGACGGTGGCCGAGGAGGCGCCGGCGCGTATCGCGGATCTCCTGCGCTACGGGGTGCCGTTCGACCGCGATCTCGCAGGGCATTACGTGCTCTCGCGCGAAGCTGCACATTCGAGAGCCCGCGTCGTGCGCGTGTCCGGTGACCGGGCGGGGGCAGCGATCATGCAGTCGCTCATCGCGGCCGTGAGACGCATGCCGTCGATCCGGGTGCTCGAAGGCTACGAGGCGCTCGATCTCATTCTCGAGCCGGGCTCGGGTGGCAGCGACCGCGTTTCCGGCCTCCGGCTCGTGCGCACGGAAGCGAGCGGCACTGGAACGTTCGACTTCATGCCGGCGCGTGCCGTGGTGCTCGCGACGGGCGGTGCGGGCGCGCTCTACGCCGTGACGACGAACCCAATCTACGCGCGGGGCGAGGCGCTTGCGTTCGCCGCGCGGGCGGGCGCCGTCATTGCGGACGCGGAGTTCGTACAGTTCCATCCGACCGCCATCGACGCGGGGATCGATCCGGCGCCGCTGGCCTCCGAGGCGCTGCGCGGAGAGGGGGCAACGCTGATCAACCGGGCCGGCGAACGGTTCATGCTCGCGTGCGATCCGGCGGGCGATCTTGCGGCGCGCGATGTCGTGGCGCGCGCCGTGTTCTCCGAGATCGCGGCCGGCCGCGGCGCGTTTCTCGACGGCCGTGCGGCGATCGGGGTGGATTTTCCGCAGGCGTTTCCGACCGTCTATGCGCTTTGCCGCGCCGCGGGCATCGACCCCGTGACGCAGCCGATCCCGGTTGCTCCGGCGGCGCACTACCATATGGGCGGCGTTGCCACCGATCTCTGCGGGCGGACCACGCTCGCGGGGCTCTGGGCCGTGGGCGAGGTGGCGTCGACGGGGCTGCACGGGGCCAACCGGCTGGCATCGAACTCGCTCTTGGAAGCCGTCGTGTTCGGTGCGCGGGTGGCGGACGACATCGGCCGCCTCGTCACGCCCAAGCCGGCGCATCCCGTCGCGAGGACCTACCGCACGGGGCCGGACCGGCCGCTCGACGGCGGTCGCCGCGCGCACCTCATCGGGCGGCTCCGGCGGACCATGAGCGAGCATGTCGGCGTGGTGCGCACCGGGACCGGCCTCGAGCGGGCGCTTGCGGTCGCGCGGGAGATCGGCAATGAGGCGGGCGACGACCGGGCGGTTGCCAACATGGCGCTTGCGGCCGAGATCATCGCCGGCTCGGCGCTGCTCCGGACGGAGAGCCGCGGCGCGCACTTCCGCTCGGATTTCCCGAAGACCGAGCCGGCGCTGCAGCATCGGAGCGCGGTGCTGTTGCGCGACATCCGCGCGATTGGCGCGCGCGGTCGGCCGGCCGCCGCCCGGTGCCGGGAGGAGCTTCACACGTGAGCGATGCGTCGTTGGAAGGCGGTCTGCCGCGCCTCATCGTGGCGCGGGCGGTGGAGCAGGCGCTGGCCGAGGATCTCGGCACGCGGGGCGATCTCACGACCGATGCCACGGTTTCCGCGCGCGCGACGGCGGCGGCGACGTTCGGCGCGCGCCGCGCGGGTGTGATCGCCGGGCTTGCGGTGGCCGCGGCGGCCTTCCATGCGATCGATCCGCGGGTCTCCTTCGCGCCGCGTGTGGCGGATGGGGAGCGCGTCGCGGCCGGCGCCGTCGTCGCGCGCGTCACGGGGCCCGCGCGGGCGCTCCTCACGGCGGAACGGGTGGCGCTCAACTTCCTCTGCCACATGAGCGGCATCGCGACACTGACACGCCGCTACGTCGATGCGGTCGCCGGCACGCGTGCGCGGATCGTCGATACGCGCAAGACGACGCCGGGGCTGCGTGCATTCGAGAAGTATGCCGTGCGTTGCGGTGGTGGCTTCAACCATCGCTCCGGGCTCTACGATGCCATCCTGATCAAGGACAATCACATCATCGCCGCCGGCGGCATCGAGCCCGCCATTGCCGCGGCGCGCGCGCACGCGGGGCACATGGTCAAGATCGAGGTCGAGGTCGGCACGCTTGACGAGCTTGCGGCCGCGCTCCGCCATCCGATCGATGCAGTGCTGCTCGACAACATGGATCTCCCGGTCTTGCGGCGGGCGGTGGAGATGGTCGGCGGGCGGGTGCTGGCGGAGGCCTCTGGAGGCGTCACGCTCGAGACCGTGCGCGAGATTGCGGAAACGGGCGTGGACCTCATCTCGGTCGGCGCGCTCACGCATTCAGCGCCGATTCTCGATCTCGGTCTCGACTTCGAATCCGCCGACACGCTCGCGTGTTAACCGCGACCGGCGCGCCCCTGGCCGTTTCTTCCAATTCGCGCTTGATTTTGCCTCACTTGGCGCACATGTCTCGGTGCGGAGCCGGCTCAGGGAATACGGAAGGGAAAAACGTTTCCATGATGACGGGAATCGTAATCTGGGGCCTTGCCGCGATCGTCGCCGCGGTGCTGGCCGGATTCGTCGCCGGCTGGAAGAACCGCGACTATTCGTTCTGGATGGCGTGGTGCTTCCTTTTTCCGCCGCTCGTCCTCTGGCTCATCCTCATGCCGCGGAAGCAGGGGACGCGTCCGCGCCGCCCCACGCTCGACGAGATCGACCGCGTCGAAGGCCGCGACCTCCCGCATTAGAGAGTTTCCGTTTCAGATGGAAACAGCGGTTCGACATGCGCAAGCCCGTCTGGACTCCGGCCCCCGGCCTTCGCCGGGGCAGGCTTCGCCGGAGTGACGTTGAGTTTACGTAGCCCGCCTGCATACAAATGACGTCATCCCGGCATCATGGCGGAGCCATGCTCCGCATGGACGGCCGGGATCCAGACACGCCAATTGCTCGCATGACCATGTTTCCACCTAAGTCGAAACGACTCTAGGCATTTGATATCCCGCTCTCAGCGTCGCCGGGTCGGCCGGCGGGCCTGGCGACGGCGGGCGGGATCAGAGCTTGGCGCGGATCGCGGCCTGGGCGGCGGCGAGACGCGCGATCGGCACGCGGAACGGCGAGCACGACACGTAATCAAACCCCAAGGCGTGAAAGAACGTGACGGATGCCGGGTCGCCGCCGTGCTCTCCGCAGATGCCGACCTTCAACGCAGGCTTTGCCTCGCGCCCGCGCGAGACACCGATACGCACCAGCTCGCCGACGCCCTCCTGGTCGATTGAGGCGAAGGGGTCGGCTTCGAACACGCCCTGCGTCGCATAGGCCGAGAGGATGGGCGCGGCATCGTCGCGGCTCAAGCCCAGCACCGTCTGCGTGAGATCGTTGGTGCCGAAGGAGAAGAAATCCGCGCCGTCTTCGCCGCTGGCCAGCTCGTCGCCCTTGATGCAGGCGCGGGGCAGCTCGATCATGGTGCCGAGCTTGTAGAACAGGTGCGCGCCGGTCTCTTTCTCCACGGTCTCGGCTGTCGCGCGGATGACGCCGGCCAGGATGTCGAACTCGCGCCGGTAGGCGACGAGCGGGATCATGATCTCCGGCTCCACCGCCGCTCCGAGACGCTTTCCGACCTCGATAGCGGCCTCGAAGATGGCGCGGGCCTGCATCTCGCAGATCTCGGGAAAGCGAATGGCGAGGCGGGAGCCGCGCAGGCCCAGCATGGGATTGAACTCGGACAATTCGCCGATGCGCGCCTTGAGCTTCTCGATCGGCATGGCGAGGGCAGCGGCGACGCTCTCGATCTCGCGCTCGTGGCGCGGCAGGAACTCGTGCAGTGGCGGGTCGAGCAGGCGGATCGTCACCGGAAGATCGCCCATGATCTCGAACAGCTCGGCGAAATCCGCGCGCTGGACCGGCAGGATCCTGGCGAGGGCCGCGCGACGGCCGGCCTCGGTCGCCGCGCAGATCATCTCGCGCATGGCGAGGATGCGGTCGGCGTCGAAGAACATATGCTCCGTGCGACAGAGGCCGATGCCTTGCGCGCCGAAAGCGCGCGCCTGACGGGCGTCCTTCGGCGTGTCGGCGTTGGCCCGCACGGCGAGGCTGTGCGTCGCGTCCGCCCACGCGACGAGGCGCGCGAAATCGCCCGAGAGCTGCGGCTGGCGCATGGGGACGGCGCCGGCGTAGACGCGGCCGGTCGCGCCGTCGATGGTGATGACGTCGCCGGCTTCGAGCGACCTCTGGCCGATACTCAGCGTGCCCGTCTTCTCGTTGATGCGGAGCGCGCCGGCGCCGGAGACGCACGGCACCCCCATGCCGCGCGCGACCACGGCCGCGTGGCTCGTCATGCCGCCGCGTGCGGTCAGGATTCCGGCGGAGGCGTGCATGCCGTGGATGTCCTCGGGGCTCGTTTCCGTGCGCACGAGGATGACGTCGTGGCCTTGCTGCTTCATGCGCTCCGCGTCATCGGAGGTGAACACGATCTCGCCGGTTGCGGCGCCGGGCGAGGCGGGGAGGCCGGCGGTCAGGAGCTCCTTCTCGGCCTCGGCGTCGATGGTCGGGTGCAGGAGCTGGGTGAAGCTCGACGGATCGACGCGCAACACGGCTTCCTCGCGCGTGATGACGCCTTCCTCCGCGAGATCGACGGCGATCTTGACGGCGGCCTCCGCCGTGCGCTTGCCGGAGCGCGTCTGCAGCATCCAGACCTTGCCGTCCTGGATCGTGAACTCGATGTCCTGCATGTCGCGATAGCGGCTCTCGAGCGCCGCGAAGATCTGCTTCAGCTCGGCGAAGGCCCGGGGCATCTCCTCCTCGAGCGAGGGGTTCGGGTCCTCGGCCTCGCGCCGCGCCTTGATCGTGAGCGGCTGGGGCGTGCGGATGCCGGCCACCACGTCCTCGCCCTGCGCGTTGACGAGATACTCACCGTAGATCTCGCGGGCGCCGGTCGAGGGATTGCGCGTGAAGGCGACGCCGGTCGCGGACGTGTTGCCCATGTTGCCGAACACCATCGCCTGCACGTTGACCGCGGTGCCCCAGGTGTCGGGGATCGCATGCAGGCGGCGGTAGGTGACCGCGCGCGCATTCTGCCACGAGCCGCACACGGCGCCGATGGCGCCCCAGAGCTGCCGGCCCGTATCCTGCGGGAAGGGCTCGCCGGCCGCGTCCTCGATCGCCTTCTTGTAAAGCGCGATGATCCTGCGCCATTCGTCGGCACCGAGCTCGGTGTCGTAGGACATTCCGTTGAGGTTCTTGAAGTTGTCGAGAATGTCCTCGAACACGGCATGATCGACGCCGAGCACGACGTCGCCGTACATCTGGATGAAGCGGCGGTAGCTGTCGTAGGCGAAACGGTCGTTGCCCGACCGGCGCGCAAGGCCGAGCACGGTCCGGTCGTTGAGGCCAAGGTTCAGGATCGTGTCCATCATGCCGGGCATGGAGGCGCGGCTGCCGGAGCGCACGGCGACGAGGAGCGGGTTGTCCTCGCTGCCGAACTCGGTGCCGGTCTCGCGGCCGATGCGGGCCAGCGCGTCCTCGACCTCCCGGTCGAGGCTCGCCGGCAGGCGCCGGCCGTTGCGGTAGTAGAGGACGCAGACCTCGGTGGTGATGGTGAAGCCCGGGGGGACGGGCAACCCGAGGCTCGCCATCTCGGCGAGGTTGGCCCCTTTGCCGCCGAGCAGGTTCGTCATGCCGGCCCCGCCCTCGGCCTCGCCGGCGGCGAAATAGTAGACGCACTTGGGCGCCGCGTCGCGGGGGGGCTCCGTCACTGCCATTGGCCTCTTGAAGTTCGTGACACGTTCGTGCCCGCGGCCGGGTGGAACGCCGTTCCATGCCGGATGGGGCACCGGGTGGCCGCCCGTCCCGGGATGCCGGGCCGATGCCGGCGCGGGACTCTCGCACAAGGCATGCCCCTGCGCCAACACTCCCTTTGACTGTGCCCGGCGCCTCGCGCACTCTCCCAGTCTCTCGTTCAAACAGGGTTTCCATGACGGATCAGGTTTCGAAGGTTCTCGAGCGGCTGGACCGCAATTTCGAGGCGGGTCTCGAGCGGCTCTTCGCACTCTTGCGGATCGAAAGCATCTCGACCGATCCCGCCTACAAGGGCGAATGCCGCAAGGCGGCCGACTGGTGCGCGGCCGAGCTCACCGAGGCCGGGATCGCCGCCTCCGTGCGTCCGACGACGGGCCATCCGATCGTCGTCGGGCACGACCGGCCGAAGGTCGCCAAGGGCACGCCGCACGTGCTGTTCTACGGGCATTACGACGTGCAGCCGCCGGACCCGCTCGCGCTCTGGACGAAGCCGCCGTTCGAGCCCCGCATCGCCACCGACAAGGCGAACGGAAAAGTCATCGTGGCGCGCGGGGCCGAGGACAACAAGGGCCAGCTCATGACCTTCCTCGAGGCGGCGCGCGCCTACAAGGAGGTCGTGGGGTCGCTTCCGGTCGCCGTGTCGGCGATGATCGAGGGCGAGGAGGAGTGCGGGTCGCCGTCGCTGCCGGGGTTCCTCAAGAAGAGCGGGCGCGAGATCACGGCCGATCTCGTGCTCGTCTGCGACACCGGGCAGTGGGATAAGGATACGCCGGCCATCACCACCATGCTGCGCGGGCTCGCGGGCATCGAGGTGATCGTCAAAGGGCCGTCGCGCGATCTGCACTCGGGCATCTACGGCGGGCCGGCGATGAACCCGATCCGCGCCCTCGTCGGCGTGCTCGGCAGGATGCACGACGACAAGGGGCGCATCCGCATTCCGGGATTCTACGACGGCGTCACGAAGCCCTCGAAGGCGCAGCTCAAGCAGTGGCAGGCGCTGGGGCTCGATGCCAGCATGCTGCTTGGCCCGGTCGGCCTTTCGCAGCCGGCGGGAGAGGCGTCCTTCTCGCTGATCGAGCAGCTCTGGTCGCGGCCGACGCTCGAGTTCAACGGCATCACGGGCGGCTATCAGGGGGCGGGGTCCAAGACCGTCATCCCGGCGCAGGCGTCCGTCAAGATCACCTGCCGGCTGGTGCCGGGGCAGGATCCCGAGCATGTGCTCGATGCCGTGCGCGCGTTCGTTCTCGACAACCTTCCCGAGGATTGCACGGCGGAGTTCATCGGCGGGCACGGCAGCGCGGCGATCGGTTTCGACACCTCGGCGCCGGCGATGCAGGCGGCTGCGGCGGCGCTCGAAGCGGAGTGGGGCGCGAAGTGCGTGCTCATGGGCTGCGGCGCGTCGATCCCGATCGTGACATCGTTCAAGTCCGCGCTCGGCATGGACAGCCTCCTGATCGGCTTCGGCGTCGAGGACGACCGTATCCATTCGCCGAACGAGAAATACAACCTGAAGAGCTTCAGGAAGGGCGCCCGAAGCTGGGTGCGGATCCTCGATGCGCTGGCGCGGCAGGCGTCCTGAACGATGCGCGCGCCTCCCAAACTCACCCTGCCGGGCCTCCTTGCGCTGATCGCGATCGCGGCCCTGCTCATGTACTTCGAGAACAAGGAGGGCGGCGCGCCTCAGCCGCAATCCAGCGGGCCATCGGCGACGTCGCAGACGACGGCCGCGCGGCCGGACAGCGGTACGGGCGCGTTCGACTACTATTCGCTGGTGCTGTCGTGGAGTCCGACGCACTGCGATACGCCCGAAGGGCGGGACGATCACTCGCAATGCGCGCCGCGCAACGGGCGACGCTACGCGTTCATCCTGCATGGTCTCTGGCCGCAGTATGCGCGCGGCTATCCGGAGAATTGTCCGGCGCGCTCGAGCTGGGTGCCGCAGCCGGTGGTCGACGGCATGCTGGACGTCATGCCCAGCAAGGGGCTCGTCATCCACGAGTACCGCAAGCACGGCACCTGCTCGGGACTTTCTCCCGAGGACTATTACCGCAAGGCGCGGCGGCTCTACGAGAGCCTGACCATTCCGGCGCGCTTTCGGAGCCCCACGGCGGCGCAGTTCCTCGATCCCAAGGAGGTCGTCGCCGCGTTCGTCGCCGCCAATCCCGGGCTTAAGCCCGACATGATCGCCGTCACGTGCGGCGGGCCGGGCAGCCGGCTCCGCGACGTGCGCATCTGCTTCTCGAGGGCGGGCGAGCCGCGCGCCTGCGGGCCGAACGAGGCGCAGGACCGGCTCTGCCGCAGCACGCGCATGCACGTGCCGCCGGTGCGATAGGTGCTCTGCCGGAGCATTGCTGTAATCGGATCACGCGCATTTGTGGATAATTTCACGGTGCCGCGCGGCTGCCGCATTCGGGCTTGTCGCCGAGCGCTCCTCCCCGCAAGCTTCGAATCGTGATGCGTTTGGTTTTCGCAATGCGAGGCTGGACGCATATGCAGGGACTCGCCAACGAACGCGGCTTCAGGCCGCTTCTCGACGATGGTTTCCGCGGCGCGCGGGGCCGCGCTTCCGCCGGCGCCGCGCGGGCGATACGGCCGGCCCCGGCGGACCGCCGCAAGCTCAGCGCGACCAGGGATGCGCTCGATGGGCTGGGCGGGCTCGGCTGGAGCGTGCTCGGGTTCGTCGGCGGCGCCGTGTTCTGGCATTTCGTCGGCTTCTGGGGCTTTCTGTCCGACGTCGTCCTCACCGAAGCGCCGCTGTCGCATGCGCGGCAGGCCGGCTTTCATGCTCCGCCGCCCGCGGTGCGGCCGCACTGGCTCCAGGTTGCGGACGCGTCACCGCCGCCGTGCACGCGGATATCGCGCGACCGGCGCACGGGCGCTACGCGCGCGGGACCCTGTGACGGCGATCCCGCGACGCTGCCTGCGGATCCGTTCCAGGGCCGCGAGGATCGCATGCCCGCCGACACGGCGCCGGTCGTTCGCGATGACTGATCGCACGGGTGGGAAGCAGCTTTTTCACCGCGTGTGGCAACGCGTGCAAGACGCTTTTCAAACAATATGTTCTAGATATGGGTGCAAGCAGGGTATAAAGATCTGCCCACCGCCTGCCTGAAAACTGCCCTCAAAGGAGACTACCAGCACACGGTCTTTGGGCTCATGATCGTACGTGCGGCATCTCGTGGAGTCTGTGATTATGAACGTTGCGGCCGGACAGAGCTGGACCTACCGCGCCCCGAAAGGCTTCGAGGCCTCCAGGCTGCTGATCGGTGCCGTCGCAACGTTCGGCGGCAATCGGAACATCGTGTGCTGCGCTGCGATCCATGCGCCGCGGCGTCATGCGGACGGCCGCCTCGACACGATCACCATTCCGTTCCTGCCGATGACGGATGCCGCGTTCTGCGCGAGCGTGGTCGCGCTTTGCGACGACGCGGCGGAGCTGCCGCAGAACTTCGTCGAGAAGCTCTCCGAGTGGTCCAACGATCCCAAGGGGCAGATCGCGTTCACGGTTCCCTTCGAGGGCTTTCTGGACCAGATGATCGCCAGCCAGATGGCGGAGATCGCCGGGCGCTCGGCGGCTTAAAGTTGCTTGCGGGCCGCGTGCCGGACGCCGATCCTTGCGTCGTGGCCGCCATGCATGGCGTCAGCCGGGCCGAGGATGGAAATCCCGCATAAAGCTCCTGTCGCAACAGATCTTTTGCATCGCCGGCTGCTCTTCCGCCGCATGTTTGCGTGTCAGCCTGACTTGCGCAGGCGCGAGGGGATCCGCAACCAACGAGGCCAGCCTTGCCTTCGTTCGCCGGCTGCGGGGTGCGCCGGCGACAGGGGCGAGACTGGCCTCTCTTACCGCCGCCGGCCTTCAGCCGGCCGGGCGGCCGCGAGACGGACGCGCGATGACGAGGGCGAGATGCGCGCGCCCCTCTTCTGGTCCTCTCGAGCGGGCCGGCTGAGCAGGCCGTCCGCACGCCCTTACGAGGGGAGGGGCGAGAGGATCAGTCCGGAATTCATCTGGAGGCAGCGTAGCGGCGCTCGGTGACAGCGCGATGACGCGTTCGCGACGGCCGTGTGTCGGCGCGCCGACGGGATGCGCGCCGCACCCGGGCCGGTGTGGCGGCCCGGCCCATCCCAGGGGACAGCCGGCGTTTCAGGGCAGGGTCACCTTGGCGGTGAAGACGAAGCGCTCGTCGCAAAGATCCGCGCTCGTGCAGAGGCCGCCGCCACCCGGCACGACGTCGATGTCGCTATCCCAGTAGCGGAAGTCGAACGTGAACTTCTCGACCGAGAGCGCCAGGCCCGCGTTCCAATACTGATAGTCCTCGGTGCGGGTGCCGCCGGGGGAGAAGCCGTCGTTCCGGTCGCCGTAGACGGTGCCCAAGGTGCCGCTGATCGAGGGGGCGAAAATGCCGATCTGCGGCAGCGCGTAGGAGGCGACGCTTTCGAGCGTGAATACCTCCCCGACCTCGCCGCCGTATTCCGGTGACCAGTAGAGGGTCGTGCCGCTGGTCAGGCCCCTGATCCAGGGCGACTCCATGCTGTAGCCGGCCTTCAGCTCGACGAAGTCGAGCTCGGCGCCGGAATCGTTGGCCGCAGGGTAAGCGTAATAGAGGACGCCGAAATCGAACGTGATCGGACCCCAGAACCGACCGGGCCCAATGGTGGGCCTGAAGCCGGCGTAGAGGTCGATCTCGGCATTGGGCGAGCCGGGGCCGAAATCGACATTCGAAGCCCAGATGCCGGCATAGAAGATGCCGTAGGTCAGATCGACGGAGCCCTGTGCGGCCGGATCCTCCAGGGTCTGCGAAATGCCGCGGAAAACGTAATCGCTGGTGGCGCCGAGCGTGACGGAGAAATCCAGCTTGCGCCCTTCGGACATCGCGCCGTAGTCGTCGGCGCGGGCGAGATCCGCGAAGCCTACAAGCGCTGCGCCGGCCATGAGCGTGCGCACCGTTTGTCCGAGAGACGCCATTGGTTACTTCCTTACGCCAACCGTGCCCGCTCCCTTACCCGGGGCAGGCGCTTTCCTCTCCGCAGAAAAGCCCAGAGAGGGTGAGCGAACAAGGGCAAAGGGGGGATGTCCCCAATGTCCCCCGCGGCTTGTGTCTCCGGCGCAACGCACACGAGACGCCCAAAAGAAACGGGACCCGCGAGGGGTCCCGTTCGATCCGTGACGGATGCGTGGTCCGATCAGGGCAGCGTGATGCTGGCCGTGAAGACGAAGCGCTCGTCGCTGAGGTTGTTGCCGCTGGTGGGGTGGAGGGTGTCCACGTCGGTATCCCAATAGCGGAAGTCGAACGTGAACTTTTCGACCCCAAGCGCGAGACCAGCGTTCCAATACGTGTAATCATAATCGAAATCTTGGTTGTCGACATGACCGACAGCGCCGCTGATGCGCGGCTCGAAGATCCAGACCTTGGCGGGCACCGCATAGGAGAGCAAGCCCTCGTAAACGAAATACTCGCCGTTGTTGAACTGAGCCTCGGGGCTCCAGAACAGGTTGGCGGTGGCCGTCAGCTTCGGCAGGATTTCGCCGCTCACGCCAGCCTTGAGCTCGAAGACGTTCTCATCGCCAGTCAAAGGTCCCCAAGCGCGGCTTCCCTTGCTCGTGCTCGAGCCTGGATAGAAATAATAAAGGACACCGAAGTCGAAGGTTGCGGGGCCCCACACCGGCCTGATGCCACCGTAGAAATCGATCTCGGCGGCCGAGCCACCGACGAAATCGCTATCAACGTTGGACCCCCAGATGCCGGCATACAGGATGCCGTAGGTCGCATCGACGCCGAGCTGGGCCGCCGGGCCCTCGTCAGTCTGGCTCACACCGCGGAAGATGTAGTCGCTGGTACCGGTTGCGGTGGCCGAGAAAGAGAACTCCCGATCCTCGGCGAGGGCGGGGGATGCGAGGCAACCGAGGACGGCGGCAGAAGCCACCAGGCTGCGCGCCTTGCGTAGGCTGTCGTACATAAGAATGATCTCCCAGACCTGCTCGGGGACGGCGCACAGTTCCCGGCAACGTGTTCAAGAATCCAATAACGACAGGTAACCAAGTTGGAGGGTCTCAAACAAGCGATAAGCGCTCATTCCCATGTGTTTCACGGGATCTGTGGCGGAGCTGCAACGAGGTGTGATCAATATTTATGCGGTGCTCCCAGCAAACGGGCAAATCATCAAGGATTTGGCAACAATCGTTGAAAACCAAAACGGGTCTGACCCCTATATTCCGTTCGGATTGTTACCTAGGTATAGACTAGCCTGGCGACGGGACCTTTCGAGGTTCCTCTCCCAATGCCGGGAATCGAAGGCCAACGTGCCGTAGCCAACCGTGAGTCCCGCGGGATGCGGGAGTCGAAGGCTGAGGGACCGGATATAAGCGTGAGGCCAGCATCGGATGCTTCGCCGTCCGCTCTGTCTTTGCGTGCCCGCGTCGGCAAGTTCCGCTAAGTGAGGAACCCCGGCGCACGGCCGCCGCCGTTCACAGGATCTCCCCATGCCGACCGACGGCGTCTCGCCCCCGATCGTCCTCATCACCGGAAGCGCGCGGCGTATCGGGCGGGCGATCGCGCTCGATCTCGCGCGCGCCGGATGGCAGGTCTGCGTGCATTACCGCCGGTCCGCCGAGGAGGCGGCCAGGCTCGTCTCGGAGATCCGCAGCCTCGGGGGGACGGCGGCGGCGGTGGCCGGCGATCTCGCCTCGGCGGGCGATGTCGCCCGCCTCATTCCCGACTGCCGTGCCGCGCTCGGGGCGCCCGTCTGCCTGATCAACAACGCGTCCGAGTTCCAGGTGGACACCGTGGCGACCACGACGCCGGACACCTGGGATACGCACCTCGACATCAACCTCAAGGCGCCCGTCTTCCTGGCGCAGTCGCTGTTCCTGAACCTGCCGGAGGGGGGCTTCGGCAACGTGATCAACATCATCGATCAGCGCGTGTGGAAGCTGACGCCGGACTTCTTCTCCTACACGATCTCGAAGGCCGGCCTCTGGACGGCCACGCGCACGCTCGCCCAGGCGCTGGCGCCGCGCGTTCGCGTCAATGCCATCGGGCCGGGGCCGGTGCTCAAGAGCATTCACCAGACGGACGCCGAGTTCGCGCGCGAAGCCCATGCGACCCTGCTCGGGCGGGGGCCGAGCCCGGAGGAGATCGCGGCCGCGGTGCGGTTCATCCTCGCCTCGCCATCGCTCACGGGACAGATGATCGCGCTCGACGGCGGCCAGCATCTGACGTGGGCGGGGGGATGAGCGCGGGCGGCCAACGCGCGATGGTGCCACAATTCCTCCCCCTCATCCTCCCACTGATGCCCCAAACTTGGGCCACGGGTAGGTTGGGGGTCGGGTCGGAGGTTCGGGAGTAAACCAGCTCTTAAGCTTAAGACGTTAGACCCATCATTCGGTTTGTTGGGCGCCAACCCACGTTGAATTTCCAGATCCGGGGCGTGACGGCCGCTACTTCGATCATCGCGCATCGAGAGCAGGTCACGCCTTTGGCGCCGCGTAGAAGATTGGGGTGTCCCATGGCCTGCCGATTAGGGTCCTCGCGTTCCGGTATTGCCGTTTGCGCGTCTCTCGTGCTGATCCCTGCCGCGGCGGAGGCGGCCGAGCTGCCGCCGATCCGGACGGATGGCTCGAACCGCGTGGCCGAATGTGCGAGCCCCGGCCGGCTGACGCTCTACCTCAAGCAGCGGAACCCGAAGCTCAACCCCCGCTACGAGGGCCTGGCCGGCGAATACATGCGCCATGGCGAAGCGCTGCACGTGCGCTGGGACTATGCCTTCTTCCAGATGCTGCTGGAGACGGGCTCCCTGACCTACGGCGGCGACGTCAAAGCCGATCAGAACAATTTCGCGGGCCTCGGCGCGACCGGAAAAGGCGCGTCCGGCGAGCGCTTCAAGGACATCTCGACGGGCGCGCGCGCGCATATCGAGCATCTCGTGATGTACTCCGGCGAGCGGGTCGAGAACCCCGTCGCCGAGCGCACCCGCAACGTCCAGGAGTGGGGCGTGCTCACGAAGTGGCAGAGGAGCCTCGGCGACTCCATCACGTTCAGCCAGCTCGCCAAGAAATGGGCGCCGGGGAGCCGGCGCTATGCGGCCGATGTCGAGGCCATCGCCGTGCGGTTCTTCGAGGGCGTCTGCCGGGAGCCCGATCCCCAGCCCGAGCTGATGGCGGCGCTCGGAGATACGCCGGCGCGGACCCGCAAGGCCGATGCGGCCGCCCGCGTCGATGCGGCTCTCAAGGCGTCGGAGCAGACCGCCGGGGCCCGGGTCGATCCGCTGCCGACGGCGGAGAGCGCCGCGGCGGCGTCCAAGGCGAAGCCCGCCGGTGCGGCGGAGGAGACGCTGCCGGTCAAGGGCGCGGCGGCGGTTGCGGCCGCGGTCGCGACGCCTCCTACCTCGGAGACGAAGGACAAGACGACCGCCACGGCGAGCGCGACGCCTGCGGTGAAGGTCATCAATGCGGCGCCGACGACCGACGTTCCGGTCACGCCGGCGGCCCAGGCGTCCGGCAAGGCCATCGAGGTGGCCGCGCTCCCGGGCACGCTCAATAGCACGGGTGAGACCAAGGCGGCGGGCAAGTCCGAGCAGAAGCCCGAGAAGAAATCGGACAAGAAGCCTGACAAGAAAGAGGCTGCCGCAGCCGCCGGCAAGTGCCGCGTCTGGACGGCGAGCTATGGCGGCTCGAAAGCCATCATCATCAAGGCCGTCTCCGACAAGACGACGAACTACACCGTGCTCGACGTGAACGAGGGCACCGAGAAGCGCGAGGCCGAGGCGTACATCAACGCCTATGCCAAGGGCGGACAGTCGGTCGGCGAGTTCGGGAGCCAGACGCAGGCGCTCGAAAAGGCGTTCGAGCTGTGTCCCGAGGGCTGAGCGGGATGATGGCGGCTCCCCTGCACATCATGACGGCTATTCGTTCGCGCCGCGCGCGTCCGCTGCGGTGCGCGGCCGGGCTTGCGGCCGTCCTCGCCGTCGCGGGCGGCGCCGCACATGCCGCCGCGCCGACGCTCCCCGAGATCCGGCTCTCCGCAAAGAACGGCGTGCCCCAATGCGTGACGCCCGACCGGCTGATGGCGTTCCTCAAGCAGCGCAACGGCAAGCTCGACCCGCGCTTCCGCAACATCGCCTCCTTCTACAGGCAGCACGGCGAGGCGTGGGCGGTGCGCTGGGACTACGCCTTCTTCCAGATGGCGATCGAGACCAACTTCCTCACCTATCGCGCGCCGAGCGGCCGCATGGGCGACGTCGATCCGCGGCAGAACAACTTCGCCGGCATCGGCACGACCGGCGGCGGCGTGCCAGGCGACAGCTTCCCGGACGTCTCGACCGGCGTCCTCGGGCAGATCCAGCACCTCGTCGTCTATTCGGGCGAGCCCGTTGCCGAGCCCGTCGCGCCGCGCACGCGTCTCAAGCAGGACCACATCCTCGCCAAGTCGCATGAGCTCAAGCGGCCGGTGCGCTTTTCCGACCTCGCGGGACGCTGGGCCGCGGATCGCAAATATGCCGGCTCCATCGAATGGGTCGCGACGCGGTTCCGCGCCGAGTACTGCGCGGGGCGCGCCGGTCAGGCAGCGGAGGTGCTGCCGTGGCAGGGCGCGGGCTCCCGGCCGTCGGCGGGGGCGGCGCTTGCCGCGCCCGTCAAGGCCGTCTCGAGCTGGGAGCAGGAGGCGCCCGGTCCGAAGCCTCAAAAGGCGAAGGCCCCGCCGCCAGCGAAGATGACGGCTCCCAAACCGGCCCGCGCGGCTGCTCAGCCGGTTCCCGTTCCTGCCGCTCCGATGGCGACCGCGCCTGCAGCCGACGAGCCGGCACCGTTCCGTCTGTTCGCCCCGCCGGCCGGACTGGCGGAGGCAAGGATCGAAAGCGCGCCGCGGGCTGCGAGCGCGGCGGACGAGGCGCCCGGGCCGGCGGGTGCGGCGCCTGGCGCGGTCTCCGGCAAGACGGTCGCCGGTTTCATGATCGGCGGCGTGGGCAAGCCCGACTATCCGCCGCCGTCGGGGCTCGGCGTGAAACCGGGCCGTTGCGTCATCGAGACGGCCCGCTACGGCGGCGAGACGACGGTGCTCGTCAAGGCGCCGGAAGGCCCGGACGTGCACTACGTCGCGCTTTCGGTGCTCGACGGGTTCGAGGCCAGCATGACGCAGACGTTTCTCGATTCGCGCCCGGAAGGCGGCGAGGTGCTCGGCACCTTCGTCTCGCGCGACCACGCGATGGCCCGGGCCCGCGCGCTCTGCCCGGACTAGGATATTTCCCACTTGGATCGAAGCAGTGCAGTGCCCCCTCACCCTGTCCCTCTCCCCAGAGGGGAGAGGGGACGCAAGCCGTGTCGTCTCATTCACCTCCCCCCGCGTGGACGGGGAGAGGTCGGAAGCGATTGGTCATGGCGGAGCCATGCTCCGCATGGACATCGCTTCGGGATGACGGGGAAGGGATGGTCCGATCCAAGTCGGAAAGAGTCTAGGTCCTGACCTAAGGTCCGCTACGGCGCCGGCGCCAGGTATTTGAGGGCGGCGGACGAGATGGCGCCGCCGACCACGCACGGGATGCCGGCCACCACGACGCCGCCGGCCGCGGCACCGACGCAGCCGAGCGCGAACACCGTCTGTCCCACCTGTCCCCACCAGGCGAAGTCGCGCGACTTCTGCGAGCCCTTGGTCTTGAGCTCCTCGATGGCCGCCACGGCGTCCTTGCGGATCTTCCCGGTCTCGAACGTCTCGGCCGCCTCGATCACCTCGCGCAACGGCTTTCGCACCTGGGCGGGCTGGCTGTTCATCTCCGCCGACAGGATGTCGAGCAGGTCCTTTTCGCGCGAGGCGTTGGTGGCGAGCGTCCACTTGACCATGGAGCCGATGGTCAGCTTCTCGACGTCGTTCTTGTCCTCGGCGAGGGCGAGCGCGCCGACGATGCGCCGGATCGGCTCCCGGTCGCCGGTCGCGTAATAATAGCCCCAGAGCGCGTCGATGACGTAGGCGCCGTCCTCGACGGGGAGCTCGGCCAGCGTCTTGCCGTCGCCGTAGAGGTATTTGCGGATCAGGACCATGCGCGCGGGCATGCGCTCGACGAATTTCTCCAGGAGGCCCTTCCAGTCGGCGAGGCCCGAATAGGCGATGGCGCGGATCAGCACCACCTGGTCCTCGGGCGGCATGGGGAAGATCCGCGCGACCAGCAGCTCGGCGCGGTCGGGGTTGGCGCCGAGCACGCCGGCGACGAAGCCGATGTAGACCCCGGCCGAGTCAAGCTCGCGGAACAGGCCGAGATCGCCCATCGCGCGCACGGCCTCGGGCAACCGGTCCGGATCCGGCGCCTTTCGATAGCCGTTGATCCATTTCAGGATGTGCTCGGACTTGCGGAACTCGGGCGCGGGCGCGCGGCCGGCCTTGGTCTCGGCCAGTGCGGGCGCGAGCGCGAGCAGCGCCAGAAGAAGCACCGTCAGAATGCGCATGGCCGTCACCTGTGGACGCGCCTTCCTCAATCGTTTTGCGTGTTGCCTGCAGGGTATCCCGCCGCCAAGGGCCAGGATGTCCTGGGCGGTTTTGTGGCGAACGGGGCGGGCGCCCCGGACGCCGGACGCTTGACGGGCGCGCGCGGGCCGCCAATGTTTCCGGCCATGCCCATGTCCGACGACAAGGCCGAAGGGCCGCTCGCCCCCGCGACGGCCAGCGAGCCGCCCGAGAGCCGTCCGCCTGCGGGCCGTTCGCCTGCGAGCCGTTCGCCTGCGACTGGGCCCGACGTCATCGCCGGCTATCTCAGGACATTGACCTCGGGCCCCGGCGTCTACCGCATGCTCGATACGGCCGGCGACGTCATCTATGTGGGCAAGGCGCGCAATCTCAAGGCACGCGTGCAGAACTACACGCGCCTCGCGGGGCTTCCGAACCGGACGCTGCGCATGATCCAGGCGACGGCCGCCATGGAGTTCGTCTCGGTGCGCACGGAGGCCGAGGCGCTGCTGCTCGAAGCCAACCTCATCAAGCGCTTCCGCCCGCGCTTCAACGTCACGCTGCGCGACGACAAGTCGTTTCCCTACATCCTGATCCGGCGCGACCAGGGCGCGCCGCAGATCCTCAAGCATCGCGGCGCGCGCACGATCAAGGGCGAGTATTTCGGCCCGTTCGCGTCGGCAGGCGCCGTCAACCGCACCATCAACATGCTGGAGCGGGCGTTCCTCCTGCGCTCGTGCTCGGATGCGGTGTTCGAGAGCCGCACGCGGCCGTGCCTGCTCTATCAGATCAAGCGCTGCTCGGCGCCCTGCACCGGCGAGATCGGGCTTGAGGATTACGGCCGGCTCGTCGAGGAGGCGATCCGCTTCCTCAGGGGCGAGAGCCAGTCGGTCCGGGAGATGTACCAGAGGCTCATGGAGGAGGCGGCCGAGAAGCTCGAGTTCGAGCGCGCCGCAACGCTGCGCAACCGGCTGTGGGCGCTGGCGCACGTCACGGCCGAGCAGGCGATCAACCCGGAAGGGGTCGAGGAGGCCGACGTGTTCGCCGCGTTCCAGGAGGGCGGGCAGACCTGCATCCAGGTGTTTTTCTTCCGCGTCGGGCAGAACTGGGGCAACCGCGCCTACTATCCGAAGGCGGACCGGTCGCTCCCGGCGGAGGAGGTGCTCGACAGCTTCGTCGCGCAGTTCTACGACGACAAGCCGGTGCCGCGGCTGATCCTGCTCTCGCACGACATCGCCAATCGCGCGCTGCTCGGAGAGGCGCTCAGCATCAAGGCGGACCGCAGGATTGAGATCCGCGTGCCGCAACGGGGCGTCAAGCTCGGCGTGGTCGATCACGCGCTCACCAACGCGCGCGAGGCGCTGGGGCGCAAGCTCGCCGAATCCTCCTCGCAGAAGACGCTCCTTGCGCAGCTCGGCGCGCGTTTCGGGCTCGCCCGTCCGCCGCGGCGCGTCGACGTGTTCGACAACAGCCACATCATGGGCACCAATGCCGTCGGGGCGATGATCGTCGCGGGGCCGGAGGGCTTCGCCAAGAGCGCCTACCGCAAGTTCAACATCCGCTCGGCGGCCCTGACGCCGGGCGACGACTACGCGATGATGCGCGAGGTGCTCGAGCGGCGCTTCCGGCGGCTCGCCGAGAGCGAGGCGCAAGCGCCCCGGGACACGCCGGAGGCGCTGTGGGAGCACGTGGCGGCGGAGGAGGAAGTCTCGGTGGATGCCGAGGCGGCGGATGCCATCGGCGACGCCCTGCCGGAGGCTCCCGATCTCGTGCTCGTCGATGGTGGCGCCGGGCAGCTCACGATCGCGCGCGAGGTCCTGGCCGAGCTGGGGCTCGGCCACATCGCGGCGGTCGGGGTCGCCAAGGGACCGGACCGGGACGCGGGACGCGAGCATTTCCACATGCCGGGGCGGCCGTCGTTCATGCTCGAGCCGCGCGATCCGGTGCTCTATTTCGTGCAGCGGCTGCGGGACGAGGCGCATCGCTTCGCCATCGGAACGCATCGCGCCAAGCGCGCCAAGGCGCTCGGCGTCAATCCGCTGGACGAGATCCCGGGCATCGGGCCGACGCGCAAGCGGGCGCTGCTCAAGCATTTCGGAAGCGCCAAGGCGGTGTCGCGGGCGGGCGTGGAGGACCTGCAGGCGGTGAGCGGGATCTCCGCGGAGATGGCGCGCAAGATTTACGACTTCTTCCACGAGCGGCGGGTTTGAGGGCAGGGCGGTGCGTTGCCGTGCTCGAAGCCAATTTCCGCGATGCGTCCGTCGTTCCTGCGCGCGAGATCGCGTCTGGCCTGTGCACTCGCGCGCCAGGACGCGCCCCTCAAACGAAAAGAGCGGAGCAGGAGCTTTGGGCTCCAACTCCGCTCCGCGTGCGCTCGGCTCCCAGATACGCGGCTACATTCCGAGCGCTGCCGACGAGCAGCCGGCGACGCAATACATAGGTCGGCTGCTTGACGCTTCCGCAACGACAACGCGTCGCCGGGAGTTTTCTTCCTCATGCCCCATATTTTGCCTGTGGACAAGTCTGATCCGCGTTTCGGTATGTACCTTTGGGCCGGTGTCCTGCTGCTTCTCCTGAGCCTCGTCCAGGTACCCCATTGACTGCTGTAACCGCCGGTGGTGTTACCTAGAGACCATGGATCCGCCCATCCCGACCCGGCCACATGCGATCAGCCTGCCGAACGTGCTCACGTATGCGCGGATCGCCGCCGTTCCGGCGCTCGTCGCGTGCCTGATGCTGGTCGAGGGCGATGCGGGCCGGTGGGCGGCGTTCTGGCTGTTCGTCGGGGCGGCCATCACGGACTGGCTCGACGGCTATCTGGCCCGCCGCCTCGAGCAGCAGTCGACGCTCGGGCGCATGCTCGACCCGATCGCGGACAAGCTGATCGTCGGCGCGGCGCTGATCATGCTGGTCCACGACAGGACCATCGACGGCGTGTCGATGTGGGCGGCGATCGTCATCCTGTGCCGCGAGATCCTGGTGTCGGGCCTGCGCGAGTTCCTGGCCGAGCTCAAGGTGACCGTGCACGTGACCGCGCTCGCGAAATGGAAGACGGCCGCGCAGATGGTGGCGCTCGCGGTTCTGATCGCGGGCCCGGCGGGCGATCGCATCATCCCCGGGATCACGGCCTTCGGCATCGGGCTTCTCTGGCTGGCCGCGGTGCTTACGCTTTGGACCGGCTATGACTATCTCAAGGCCGGGATCCGCCACGCCATGGAAGGATGAGAGCCGTGCCGCACGCGACGACCAAGGAAAAGGCCCCCGCCGGGGCGGCGGGGCAGAGGCTGACGGTCCGCTATTTCGCGTGGGTGCGCGAGAAGGTGGGCCGAGCGGAGGAGGCCGTGGAGGTGCCGGCCGGCATCGCGACGGTGGGCGATCTCGTGGATTGGCTCGCCGCGCGCGGGCCCGAGTACCAGGAGGCCTTCGCGCGGCCCGGCGTCGTCCGCGCCGCGCTCGATCAGGTGCACGTGAAGCCCGGTGTCTCGCTCGCGGGCGCGCGCGAGATCGCGTTCTTCCCGCCCGTCACCGGCGGGTGAGGCAGGGAGGCGCGCCATGTCCGTGCGGGTTCAGCGCGAGGCGTTCGATGCGGCCGCCGAGGTCGAGGCGCTCGTCGCGGGACGCGTGGACGTGGGCGCTGTCGTGACCTTTACCGGTCTCGTGCGGGGCGAGGCCGGCGGGCGGGCGCTCTCCTCGCTCACGCTCGAGCATTATCCCGAGATGACGGAAGCGGAGCTCAACCGCATCGAGGCCGAGGCGCGGGACCGCTTCGGGCTCGCGGGCTCGCTGGTCGTCCACCGCTACGGGGAGCTCAGGCCCGGTGACCCCATCGTGCTCGTGGTGACGCTCTCTCCGCACCGGCAGGCGGCGTTCGCGGCGGCCGAGTTCCTGATGGACTATCTCAAGTCCCGTGCGCCGTTCTGGAAGAAGGAATCGTTTGCGGACGGGACCGAAGCCTGGGTCGATGCCCGGGAGACGGACGGGGCCGCGCTTGCCCGCTGGGCGGCGCCGGCAACACAAAAGTAACCATCCTCCGTTTCTCAATCCTGTCCGATATCTGATTGATATCGTTCAAATATGCTCTACCATTTGATTCGTCCGCGGCGGGGCGTTAGGGGATCCTTAACCTTTACCGTTCCATAACATTGCCCGATGGCGTCCTGCAAAACGCCATCATTTACGGTTACTTAATTGACCGTCCCGCCAAGGACAGTGTTGCGTAGACGGGGGTCACACAACGATGACGATTGGCCATTTGCAGCGCTTTGCGCTGCAACTTAGCTGTATGCTGTGCGCGCTCGCGCTTCCGTTTGCCGTGACGGCTGCGGAGAGCGACCCTGTGCCAGCCGCAAAATCCACCCCGTCCAAAGGGACGGCGGGGAAAGCCCCGGTCAAGGCGACGGGGTCGATCGGGCGCGCGGCAAAGGTCAAGGCCGCGGCTCCCGCAGTCCCCTCCGCCACGCTCGGCGGTGACGTCACCCACACCCGCTTTCTGATCGGCCTTCCCAAGCGGGTCGAGTTCCGCGTCTTCTCGCTCGCCAACCCCAACCGCGTGATCGTCGACATTTCCGAGACGGCGCTCCAGCTGCCTCCGCAGCCGGAAGAGAACATTGCCGTCGGTCTCGTCAGGTCCTTTCACGCCGGGCGCTCGGGGCCCGGCAAGTCGCGCGTCGTGATCGAGGTCATCCGGCCGGTCGTGGTCGAGGGCGCCACCATCGTCGCGTCGGAGGACGGAAAGGGGCATCGCCTGGCGCTCGACATCATGCCTGTCGCGCACGCGGACAGCGCCGCCAGGAAGCCGCTCAGCACGGCGGGGCTTTCCTCGCTCGGCGCCTTCGACGTGCAGCCACCGCTGCCGACGCCGGCGCTGCGTCCGGATGAGCTTGCCGCCCGGACGTTCAAGCCGATCATCGTCATCGATCCGGGTCATGGGGGCGACGACTCGGGTGCCATGAAGAACGGCGTGGTCGAGAAGAACGTGGTGCTGGCGTTCAGCCTGATGCTCCGCGACAAGCTCGAGAAAACGGGGCGCTACAAGGTGCTCATGACGCGCGACAAGGACGTGTTCGTCCCCCTCGACAAGCGCGTCGATTTCGCCGAAGGGCACAAGGCCAATCTGTTCATCGCGGTTCATGCCGACTATGCGGGCGGCAACTCCAAAGCGCGCGGCGCAACCATCTATTCGCTGCGCGAAAGCGTCGCCAATGGGCTGCAGCGCTCGGCCAAGGGCGAAGTCTCGAGCGCCGTCCTGACGAAGGACGAGGTCGAATCCATGAAGCAGGCGAGCCTCGGGACCGACATCTCGACGGTGAAGAGCATTCTCGCCGATCTCGCCGGGCGCGAAGTGGATGTCACCCAGGAGCGGACGAGCGTCTTCACCCGCTCCGTCATCGAGTACATGGGGACCAGCACGGAAATGCGCGCGAAGCCGGACCAGCAGGCCGCTTTCCGCGTCCTCAAGACGGCGCAGTTCCCTTCGGTTCTGATCGAGCTCGCCTACGTCACCAACAAGAAGGACGCGGCGCTGCTGAGCTCGGATACCTGGCGCGACAAGGTTTCGGATTCGATCATGACGGCGGTCGAGAACTATTTCGGAAACCAGATCGCCCGCCTGCCGATGTAGGCGCCGGCCCGGTCGGCGCGCTCAGCTCTCCAGAAGCTCCGGAAACAACGAAGGCCGGTCTCGTCTGAGACCGGCCTTTGGTCTTGTGGCCGGCTTCCGGGTCGCACGCCCCGCCGGCAAAGCTCATTCAAGTCCGACTTGGAGGATGAGATTTAAGCCGCCAAAGGAGTACGAATTTCCAGTCGAGGTCGTGCCGAAGCTCATGGGCATGAGTGGCGCTCCGTGGTCGGGACGCGTCGATGGACCACTGACGAAGGTGCTTCAGCATAGTGCACTCCATCTTCCTGTTGGTGCCGTGGTCCAGCCCCTAGCGTCAAGGCCGGCGACAGCCGCGACACACCTCTCCCTTCGCCAGGGGCGGCAAAGCGAGACGACGACGGTGCTGACGGGGCTCGGGTGGACACGGCGGTCCTGGACGGACGTTCATGGTGCGATGCGTGCCCCGGGAACGCTCCCTCTGGCAGCTCCGTCCGGGACTGCCACGCGTTCCACCAGGCTCGGCGACCGGCTGATCGGTCATATCGGCTCAGAGTTCTCAAGGACACCTGTCCCAAGGCTCTGACGCATGCACCCAGTCAACAAGTGCACAAAACGGCCAAGGCCGGTGCACCCTGCGAGGCAAAGTCTTCCCCCACGCTCTGGAGGTTAGGCGATTCGCATGACGCGAAGCTGAGGCCCACGCAATAATCGTCGAGCGTTGCCGGCATGACTCAGTGACCCGTGGGCCCAGGCTCGGGATCGGGCGGAGGCGCGTCTTCGTGACCGCCGTTTCCGCCGCAAGAGGTGAACAGGGACGTGAGGCAGTTCCAGGTCTTGGATGCGGCGGCTCCGATCGCGCTGCCGGCATTGCCGATCTGCTCGCCGGCCTTCTCAAGGCCGTCCTTGGAGGACTTCACCGTCTGGTCGGCAAGCTCCTCGACGGTGCGTGGCACCTTCGCGGGTTTGTCCGCCGGGGATGGATGCGGCTCGGCCGCCGGCTGTGTGGTCGGCCTGTCGTGCGGAGCCGCCGGCGGTTCGATCTCTCCGGCGGGCGGAAGGCTTTTGGGCTGCTGGACGATCGTCGTCAGGCCGGGACAGGGGAACGGCGCACCGCGGGATACGGCGCAGGTCCGGTGCTTGCCGAGTCTCGCCATCTCCGAGATGCAGTGAAGGGAAGCGGTCGGATCCTTGCCGGGGCCGTCCGCGGTGCCGTCGACGACGCAGCGGTACATCGCGGGAGGATCTTCGCACGTCACGCAATATTCGAGCGCCGCGGCCGCGTGGGGGAGGGCCAGGGCGAGCCCGGCGCCGGCTGCGATACGTCCGCGGTTCGACATCCCATCCTCCGGTGCGGCGTTCCCGGCGCCTTGCGCGGCGCGCGATCGAAGGGTGCTGCGCGCAATCGTGAAAGCCGATAGGCCCCTTATCATAGGACTTGGAGCAAACCAATGAAGCGGCCGCGAAAAATCGCGCCGATGCCGCCGCGACAGGCTGGACGGGCGACGCTTGCCAACGGAAGGGGCCGCATCTATACGGGTGCTTCGCGCGCTCCGGAGACGTGGCCGAGAGGCTGAAGGCGGCGGTTTGCTAAATCGTTATACCCTCTAAAGGGGTATCAGGGGTTCGAATCCCCTCGTCTCCGCCAACCATACAGTTTCAGGCTATTACGACCTGTCTCTTCCTGTAAGCTAAGCCTCTAGATTCATTGACATTATCTGTCTCATCCGCACAAGCTTGATGACAGCCAAGCTTGAGATTTCCCGGGTAAAAACCGGGTAACGCCCGGCCAAAAACCGGGTAACGGCTGAGGTGCAGAGATGTTGACGGATACAGCAGTCAAGAAGGCGGTTCGCCAGGCCAAGGCCTACAAGCTGACCGACAGCGGTGGCCTCTACGTTCATGTCATGCCGACGGGAAGGAAGTTCTGGCGATGCCGCTACGAGTGGCAAGGTAGGGAGCGGGTCCTAACGTTCGGCGAGTACCCGGCCATGTCGCTGGTGACGGCGAGAGGAAAGCGGGATGAGGCGCGGCTGCTTCTGCGGGAGAAAAAGGATCCAGCAGTCGTCAAGAAGCTGCAGCAGATGGAAGACCTCAAAGAAGCCAACGAAACCTTCGAGGTTCTCGCGCGCGAATGGCACCAATCCCAGAAATCAGGCTGGGTGCCGCATCACGCCTCTGACGTTATCGAGAGCTTGGAGTTCCACGTCTTCCCCTACATCGGGAACATGCCGATTCGGTTGTTGGAGCCCTCGGCAATCTGGGAGGTCTTGCAGAGGATCCAGAAACGACCCGCCGTGGAGACTGCCCATCGTGTGAGACAGCGCATCTCGGCTGTGTATTGCTACGCGATGGCGACCGGGCGGGTAGATCGCGACCCGGCTGCCGCAATGGGAAAGGTACTGTCGCCGGCGAAGAGGCGGCGCTTCCCAGCGATGCGCAAGCTCGAGGACGCGAGGGAGGTGCTGCGAGCTGCCGAGGCCATTGCGGGAAGTGCGACCACGAAGCTGGCGCATCGCTTTCTGGCTCTGACAGTCGTGCGGCCGGGCGTCGTGGCGACCTGTCCTTGGGATGAACTAAAGGATCTCAACGCCGACCATTGGCTCTGGACGGTACCGGCGCAACGCATGAAGCTGCGTTTGCACTACAAGGAAGATGAGGCGCGCGATCATCCGGTGCCCATGTCGCGCCAAGCCCTGGAGGTCATTGAGGCGCTGAAAAAGCTTTCCTCAATGAGCCCCTATGTGTTTCCGAACGATCGGTGGTTCCATCGGCCGATGAGCGAAAACGCGCTCGGGTACCTGCTGAAACGCGCCGGCTTCCAGGGCCGTCACGTCCCGCACGGGTGGCGAGCCACGTTCTCGACGATCATGAACGAGAGGCGTCCTGCGGATACCAAAGCCATCGACATGATGTTGGCGCACGTACCGAAGGACAATGTAGAGGCGGCGTACAACCGCGCTGAGCACTTGGAGCTCCGCAAAGAGATCGCGCAAGAATGGGCTGATCTCCTCTTGGACGGCTTACCGCCAGCAGCAGCACTTCTCTCAAGTCGACGGTTCCGAAACGCGGCGTGATGCGATCCAGAGTTCGACTTCGCTTTTCCACCAGCGGCGAACCTGAGGACCGAGGGCTACGGATTTTGGAAAACCCTCGGTAGCGATCCAGCGGTAGATAGTCGGTCTACTCACGTTCATGAGCTTTTGCAATTCACCGATGGAGAGGAGGCGGTCCTCACGCGCTTTGTCCGGGAGCTGCATACGAATGTTCCAGATGTAGATCAAGTAAACATCTTCACTGCGCTTCCTCCTTTCTATCTCGCCGCCAAAGGAGGCGCGCGACACCGTCGCCGCCGCCTTCCACGAGCGCCCCCCAGATGGGATGCGGCAGTGTCGGATCGTCGATCTTGATGCGCAGGTAGGTCTCCTCGGTCCCGTTGCGCTTGCGCCGCCAGGCGACGCCGATCTCGTTGGTGCCGGTCGTGATGCGGAAGTCAGGACCGCTGTCCCCTTCCTTCCGGTCGTTGGCCATGATCAAGACTTCGGCGTTGATCATGAGCGTGCGGATCGTGCCGGCGTATCCGTCCTTGACGGCTGAGAAGGTTCCTATGATTGGCATGGTGGCTGAGCTCCTGTGCGATATGCGTTTGTCTCGATGGCGGATGGCTCCGATCAGTCGGCAGCGGCGGCGCGGTAGGGTCGGAGGACGATGTCCTTGTGCACGATGACGCGCAGCGGCCAGCCCGGACGCACCGTGATGGTAGGCTGGACGTTGAGATTCCGCTCGATGAGCCGCTGCCCGGCGCGGTTCGTGGTCGTCTGCGTCGAAAGCTGCAGCGCGCGGACGAGATCGCTGTCGGATGAACCGAAGGCGAGTTCGCTTCCGACACCGAGCGCGGTGGCCAGTGCAACGCCCTTGAGGAGCTGCCAGGTGTGGAGATCGACCTCATCAGCAAGGCCCGCGTAGCCGCCGGTGTCGGTGGCTGGCAGGTTCTCGATCACCACCGAGCTGCCGTTGGGAAGGATGATGCGCTGCCAGATGACGAGCGCGCGATCCTGGCCGAAGGCGACGACATTGTCGTACTTGCCGAACAGCCTCGAACCCTGGGGGATCAGCAGAAAGCGGCCTGAGACGGTGTCGTAGATGTTCTCCGTCACCTGCGCGATGACAAAGCCGGGAAGATCGGAGTTGAGCCCGGTGACGAGGCTCGCGGCGATGACGGTTCCAGCCATCAACTGGTAAGGCGACGCGGGCGTCTGCAGGCCATGTGGATTGTGGATGTCCTTCTCAGGCTCGGACTTGAGGAACGCGAGCTTGCGCGTCGCCTCAGTCGTGTCGATGCCTGTGTATTCGAGGTCGCCCGTCGCGAGCGCCTGCGCGCGTTCTGTGGCACGAAGCACGGAGAGCGTAGCCAGGTTGTTGCCATCGAAAGTGGCCGTGCCGGAGCGCGGCGCGGTTTCGGATTGTGCGGTGCTCGATCCGCTGCCTTGGGGCGGCTGCTTGAGCTGCAGGCGGAAGAACACCTGTGATTCTCGCGCCTGACCTGCCATCCGAGCCATGCGTGCCTTCTCGATGCTCTCGGCGTCATCGAATGGCAGGCCGGCTTCGGGCAGAATGAGCTTTGGCACCGTCGGCGGCGTGCTCGATGGTGTGGCGGCGGGGATCGCTTGCACGCCTTCGTATGTGGCAGGCAGCTTGTTGAGCCCATCGGTGATCGGCTTGTTATCGACGTTTATCAGCTCCTGCCGTTCCGCGACCTTGAAACTTGGCGGCTTCAGGGCAACGAGCACGATCCCCGAGAGCAGCATAAGGAACACCGCCGCGCCGCCAATCAGCACCTTTCGATTGATGCGCGTCACCGGCTGGGGACGCGCGCGCAATTCTAGCGTCTCTGGCGCGGCCCTCTTCTCTTCCGGATTTGGGGTCTGGTCGGTCTCGCTCATGAGCGCGTCTCCCGCCAGACGGCGTCCGTGCGGACAATGCGAACAACCCGTTGCGGCTCCGTGCCAAGCCTCAGCTCTGCGGCGGCGAACAGCCTGTCGACGATGTAGGTGGTGCCACGGACACGGTAGTTGACCAGGGCCGACTTGCCGTCGGGACCGATGATGAACAGCGGCGGGGCTTCGCTCTTGGTGATGCCTGACGGGAACTGGATATAGACCTTGTTGCCGTCGTCGAAGACCTGCCGCGGCTTCCACGGCGCATCGCCCTCGAGGCGATAGCGGAAGCGCAACTCGTCGATGTTGACGCCGCCCTCGGCGATCGCGGCCACCGCGAAGGCCGCTTCCTCGCTTTGCTTGCGCAGGGAGACGAGCTCGGCGGCGGGATAGGTCCACGACACCGAGGCCATGTATGTCGCCTCGGAAGAGCGCATCTCGAGGTGGTAGGTGCGCCGATCCGTGGTGATGACGAGGTTGGTCTCGAGGTCGGCACTCACTGGCTTCACCAGGATGTGGACCTGGGCATTCGTGCCCTCGCCGCTGCTCGTGTCGCCGACCACCCATCGAACCGTGTCACCGGCCGAGACCGAGACCAGCTTCTCGCCGGCCTCGAGCGCAATGTCCGTCACCTGGTTGACGGCGGCATAGAGCTGATAGAGCGCACCCTTTGTATAGGGGTAGACCTGGATGGCGTTGATATAGCCGTCCTTGACCGGCTCCAGGCGTGCGGCTGCGTTGGCGCCGGTGACGCGATCCGCTGGCGACCGCGCGTCCTTCTTCTTGCCGGCGTCCTTACCGATTGGCTTGAGCTGGCCGGGAAGGGGCAGCGGTGTCGGGACCTCGACGTAGCGGACGGGCAGCTTGGGGTCCGGCTCGCGATGAGCTGCCATTGCGGGCGTGTCGAAGATCGGGATCTCGGGCACCTTGATGTTGGTGGCGCAGGCGCCAAGCGCGCTCGATGTCATGAGAAGGGCGACGAGGGGGCGGTGGGTACTCATTTGGACTCTCCGGTGGTGACGTCCTGCGACCAGTTGAAGG
>NZ_DAITQL010000046.1:0-34573 GCF_036833075.1 Hyphomicrobium sp. | reverse complement strand
TCAATGACGACCGGATTCCAGTTGCCCCCGGATAAAAGAAGGGGGTCACATCACCGCCAAATCAAGGTTCGCGAGATTTTCTCCAGACAGATCTGCCGGGTTCTGCGTCGTGGCTGCAAAGAGACGGGCAACGACATCGCGCGTTGCCATATCTTCTGCACCTGCTGATGTAGAGGCACATAGCAAGCCTATAACGAGCACGATTGCTCTCATTATTCTTTTGCGTTCCAAGTGATGGATCCAAATTTTGAGCGCTACTATCGCAATGGCGAATTATCCGACGATCCCTTGGCAATTCGCACGGATTCTGGCTCGCGCCGGAAAAAGGCCGGATGCCTCTTTGGGGTCTCCATGCCTCTAGTCTTGCATAAGACCGAACACGACGACGGCACCGCCCTGACGGAAGCCCCAAATCTGGCTGCCGCCGGCTGCCACAGCGATATATTGCTTGCCGTCTATCTCGTAGCTCACCGGCGGTGCGTTGACGCCCGCGCCGCAGTTGAAGCTCCATACCTTCGCGCCGGTGTTTGCGTCGAATGCCGAAAACGCTCCGCTGCCTTCGCCGGTGAAAACGAGGCCGCCCGCCGTCGCCAGCACGCCGCCGATGAGCGGCTGGTCCGTTCTGGTTTGCCATGCGATGCGGCCCTTGTCCTTGAGGTCGAGTGCCGTCAGCGTTCCCCAGTTGTCCTCATGTGACGGCTCGATGATGGAGTAGGGAACAGCGGGTTTGTCTCCCTGCGCGGGCAACTCCGCCGTCCGGAAGATCATCGGAATATGCATGCCGGCGACGTAGACGACGCCACGCGCAGCATCGAGCGAAGCAGGCGACCAGTTGGAGCCGCCGGCAGGGCCGGGCGTGATACGGACGCCCTCCGGCGTTGGCGTCGCAAACAGGTTGTCCTGCGGAACGAAGGCCTGGGACTTGAACAGCAGCGCGCCGCTGCGGCGATCGTGTACGTAGTACCAGCCGAGCTTGCTCGCCTCTCCCACGGCCGGGACCGTTTTGCCGTCCACGTCGAGATCGAAAAGGGTCGGCGGGCTCGCGACGTCGTAACCCCACATGTCGTGCGGCACCTGCTGGAAATGCCAGACCGGCCTGCCGGTCGCGGCCTCGAGCGCGACGAGGGAGACGGTGTAGAGATTGTCGCCGGGCCGCGTGCTGTCGGCGGCCTGAGGCGACGGATTGCCGACGCCGAAATAGAGGATGCCGGTGGCCGTATCGATGGCGGGGGTGTGCCAGATCGATCCGCCGCCGTACCGCCAAGCATCGGGATACGTGGCAAGGCTTGCCTTCTCTGCTGCGACATCGCGGTGGAGGGGAACGCCGTCCGGCGTTTCCGTTCGGAAGCTGCCCTCCCAGCCTTCCTGCGTCGTGTCGAATTGCCAGATCTTCTTTCCTGTTTCGGCGTCATACGCGGCCAGAAAGCCGGGACGGCCGTAGCGTCCCGATACGCCGACCACCGCGCCGAGTGGCGCGCCCGACCGCGGGCTGTCGAGATGCAGTCCGTAGCCGACGCCCGTGATGCCGATGATAATCTTGCCGTCGTAGACGAGCGGCGCAATGACCGCACCGACGCCGGTCGATCCCGTAACGTTCCGGCTTTGCAGCGGGTCGCCGGCCGCCAGCGCTTTCTTGTCCTCGGTCGCACCCAAGCCCTGGTCGGCCAGTGCGATGTCCCAGACCGGCTTCCCCGTCACCTGGTCGAGCGCGACGAGGTGAGCGTCGACGGTCGCGACATAGACCTTGCCGTAGCCGAGCGCCGCGCCGCGGTTGGCCGGTCCGCAGCATATCTTTTCGGACGCGCGCTTGTGTTCGTAGCGCCATTTTTCACGGCCGGTCTGGGCGTCCAGCGCGACAACATGGGAATAGGGCGTCGTCAGGTACATGACGCCGCCGGCGATCAGCGGTGATGTCTGAAACGTCGCAGCGCTGCCGGTTTGATAGATCCATTTCGGAACGAGGCGCTTCACGGTCCCGGCATTGACCTGATCGAGCGGCGAGAAGCGCTGCTGGCCGTAGTCGCGCCCATAGAGAAGCCAGTCGCCCCGGCTCTCTGCGGCTGATTTCAGGCGGTCATCGCCGATGTCCTCCGCACGCGCCGCCGGAGCCTCGGAAAAGAGCGGAAGCACGACCGTCAAGAGAAGCCCCAACCTTAATGACATATGCATGATCACCACCCTATCCCGATCGGTCGCATTGCGGAGCCGGCGATGCAGGCCCGCCATCACGTGGTGGCGGGCCTTCTCGCCTTGAGCGCAAGCTGCCGGCTCAGCGCGGATCTATTTCTTTCGCGGATCTTCTTCCGGATTGACGTAGATGATATCGAACGGACCTGTGGCGGCCACCTGTATGATCGTCTCCTCATCCTCCGTCCAAACGTAGTGCGGATGATCTGCAGGTAGAATGAGCAATGATCCCGCGCCGAGCATCTTGCCTTTTGAAGTATCCACCTTCTCGCCCATGCCGCTCCCCATGGAACCGGTCAGGACGGTTACGGATTCAAGTGCCGGATGCGTGTGCGCTGGCACGATATAGTGAGGAGGGAATTTGAGGCGGATGATGAAAAACTCGGGCTTCGCCGGATCGCCGTGAATGAGCATGGACTGGGCGCCCTTGGGAAACGCCGGGTTGTCCTCAAATTTGATGTCGGCCGGCGTCAGCTCCCTGGCCTCCTGGGCATCGTGTGCGAGGGCGGCGCTCGTCAGCGCGATCATCGCAGCAGCAATCAAAGCTAGTCTCATTGGCGTTTCCCTTCTCCTATGACGTCAAGTGTCGAGAACGTCGGTCCCTGGCCATCAACGGCGTTTTCAGGCTGCCCTGAGCAGCGGCTTGCCAGGACATCGGGCGGGCCTTCTGCTCGGCTCAAAAGACTTTGGCTTCGCTCGTTCGCCGTCTGGTAAAGTCTCTCCAGGTAGAGCGTCTCGAGCCGAACCCCACTGATAGCCACGGAGGTCGCCACCGCGCCCGCCACGGCGGCGAACAGCAGGGCCTCCCTCCAGCGGGACACGATGGCTCGGGCGGTTCGCGCCAGAGCTTGCCTAAATGCGCCCCCATCAAGCCGTTCCACTTTCGTAGGCCCCAGCAACCAACGTTTCATGCGAGCCTAGGAAGGCTCCGACCTGGCGACCAGTGCGGTTTGCCCGAGGAGGCTTGTGAAATTTTCATGAGCTTGGGTCGCAGCACTTCACAGCCCCGACCGCGCCCTCTAGCCTGAACAGAAATGTGAGCGGCGAGGCGTCGTCATGGATCTGAAATGGCTTCTGGTGAGGCGGATGACCTCGGTGGCGCTTGCGTGCTTCCTTGCCGGTTCAGGGCTTGCGCTTTACATAACGGCAAGCAACGCAAAGCGACAAAATGTGGATCTGGTGGAGCTCGCCGGTCGCCAGCTCGATCTGCAGCTCTCTCGCATCGACAGATCGACGGACGTCCCGAAGCGATTTCCGGACTGGGACCTTGTTTCCAGCCACGCTCTGCAGCCTGGACAATGCATTGAGTTCCGTGGAACCGATGCAGGGCGAAATCGCGCGAGCTGCGCCGGATCTGATGCTCAATCGACCCGAACGCCGCAATGGTTCTTAGAGGCGTACCGACGACTCATAAATCCTCATCTCACAGCGAGCCGGGACCTCCATTATCGGGGTGCGGAGCAAGGGACCATTGTGGCAACATTCGATCCCGTTGCCACGGCCGGACAGGCTTGGATCACTTTGGCGCCCCTACTTGGTCTAACGGCCGTCTTCGTCGTAGCGCTCTGCCTCGTCACCTATATTGTCGTCGACCGCGCCCTCCGTCCGGCGAAGGACATTCTTACGGGTCTCAATCGCATGGCACGCGGCGACCTGGCCTACCGTCTTCCGGCTTTCCGCCTGACCGAACTCAATCGTATCAGTGAAGTTTTCAATGCCGTCTCCGAAGAACTCGAGGAGGCCACGACCGAGCGCACCAAGCTGGCGCGTCGCCTTGTCGACATGCAAGAGCAGGAACGGCGCCACATCGCCCGCGAGCTGCATGACGAGATCGCCCAGAGGCTCGCGGCGCTGAATGCCCATGCAGCCTGCATCCGCAGATGCGCTCAGACCGAAGCGCCGATGCTCGTCGACGACACCAGGGAGCTGGAAAAAATGGCGTCCAGCTTGATGATCTCGCTCCGTCGAACGCTGACGCATCTTCGCCCGCAGGAAATCGACGATCTGGGGTTGGCTCAGAGCCTGAAGGCTCTCATCGAGCAGCACAATGAAGGCGCGCGTGGGCGCACGACGTATTCCATCGAAATGGCTGGAGATGTGGAACAGCTCCGGGCTGACACCAGCGCACATGTCTACAGGATTGTGCAGGAAGCGCTGACCAACGCATCCAAGCACGCAAACGCGCGCCATGTCAGGGTTTCTCTGACTCAGTCGATCGAGAGGGAGCAGGAGCAGATTCGGCTCTCGGTCGTCGATGACGGATCCGGCCCATCCGGCGCTAGCACGCTTCCGATCCTTGGCGGGGCGGGCCTGATCGGAATGCGCGAGCGCGTTGTCGCGCTGAGCGGGAAGTTTGCCGCAGGACCACTCGCGAGCGGAGGGTTTGGGCTCCAGGTGGAGTTCCCCGCCTCACAGCAGAGGGTTTGAACGGTGGGCATCCGCATCCTGCTGATTGATGATCATGCCGTTGTCCGTGAGGGCTATCGCAGGCTGATCGAAAAGCACGCCGGCATCGAGGTCGTCGCCGAGGCCGATGGCGCGGCATCGGGCTATGAAGCGTTCAAGAAGTCCAGACCCGACGTCGTTATCGTCGACATCTCCATGCCGGGACGTGGAGGCATAGACCTCGTCCGACAGATCCGCCAACTGGATTCCAGCGCCCGCATTCTCGTCTTCACGATGCACGCGAGCGCGACCTATGCTCAGCAGGCGTTTCGTGCGGGCGCGCGCGGCTATGTCACGAAGAGCAGTCCACCCGAGGTCCTGGTGAGCGCAATCCGCAGCGTTGGTGCAGGGCGGCCGGCACTCTGTGCCGAGATCAGCCAAGCGATAGCCACAAGCAGGCTCTGTGATGATGCAACGACCTTGGATCGGCTTTCACCGCGGGAATTCGAGGTCCTTCGCATGATACTGGACGCCAAATCGACGGATGAAGTCGCAGCGGCCTTCAACCTCAGCCCCAGGACCGTGGCGAACTACCATAGCGAGATTAAATCCAAACTCGGCGTCCGGTCCGATATCGAGTTGGTCTATTTCTGCATGCGGCAAGGGCTCGTGGAGCCACTTAGGGAAACCGACACGGGTGAAGAGTTCTAGATCGACGGGTTTCTTAAGCTCGGCTCATCGGGCTCGATCCGGCCAAGTTCGGCGCCCACTCGTTGCGGCGCACGAAGGCGGTGCTGACCTATCGCCGCACCGGCAACCTCCGAGCCGTGCAGCTTCTGTTTTGTTCTCACAACATGCTCCTTTGGATAGAGCTAGCATTTGAAGGTCCAATGCCTGAGGACCTCACCCGAGGCGTCGTGGACGGGATTGCATGATGGTTCGATGTCCGGAAGGTAGGCATCCATCCTGGCGTCGAACAGCCGATTGTCTGCCTCTCGGAGCCGTCGACTGACTTCCCGGCCCATGTTCATCTGTATCAGCGCAAATTGCTTAAGGTCCTGCGCGTACACCCGGTAAAGGTTGGCGGCTGAAATGCAGATCGCGACGCAATCGTCGACGGCACGCACGGAGGCGCTGCGTGGACAGTGGTCCATTACAGCCATCTCTCCGAAGCAGTCGCCCTGCTCCAGGGTATGCAGGAGGTGGTCTTGTCCGCGCCAGGCTTTCAAGACGGCGGCCCTGCCCTTTTCAAGGACGAACATTGAATCGCCCTGATCGAGCTCGCGGAAAAAGAACTCATTCATGGGGACCGCAACGATCGGACACAAAGTGAGTAGGAATTGGATGGTCTCTGTGCGAATGCCGCCAAAGATGGGCATGCGCTGTAGAAGGTCGATCCGTGCTTCTTGCATGGCGCACTCCGGAGCTGGATCGTGATCTGCCATGCTTCACCTTAGCAGGTTAGTATCGCAGCCCCCAATCGTCATGTTGGATCCGGGTGACCTGAGACGAATAGATCGCGTATTTGACACGCCGGAGTCCAAAGTCGGCGACGAATTTTTCGCCACCGACCATGTCCGAGCAAAAATGGAGTGTCTTGAGCTGCTGGAGAAAGCACTCTTCCTACACGTCATCCGGGGCGTCATTCGGCCTGCAGGTCGAGCTCGATCGCCGCGGCGATAATTTTTCCGGATGCTGCAGCGTCGTCCTTGAAGACCTCAAGCGCGTTGTGGAACGCGGCTGCCGCGACCGCCCTCTCGCCAAGCGCAACGCGAGAGCGCATGAGGCGCGTCCAACCCTCGAGGTCTCGCGGAGAACTTTCCAGGCGATCTGCGAGGCCGTCGACCATCGATCGGATTTCAGCGTCACGCCCGTCCGGGCGCGTCGCATGGGCTTTCTTGATTATCCCCACGGCAAGTCCGTCACCGCCCTGGTCGACGGCTCCGGTTTGCACAGAAGAGGCTGCTGAGTTGTCGCTCTTGGAAGCCTTTGTCTTGGCCTCCTCGTATGCGAGCTTGAGTTCGGCGGAATTTGGATCAAGCGCCAGCGCCCTCGCGTAGGCGGTCGCGGCCTGTTCAAAGTGCTCCGTGTTGAAGTAGGACCAACCGAGCATCCGCCAGCCCTGAACGTTGTTGGGCGTGGCCTCGAGCCGAGCTGCCAGCCGCTCGATCATCGTATTCACATCGGGCAGCAACTTGCCGGCTGCCGCCATGGAGGCGGGCTCTTCGGTCGCAATGGAACGCGTGTAGTCCTCGAGTCGTGCAAGCATTTCGTCATCCGACCCGGATTCCGGCCGCGACGATGAACTCATGCTCCCTGAACCGGCGACCTCGAGAGGAGCGCTCACATAGGAGATCGCTGCGCCCACACATGCAACGAGGAAAAAGACAACGGCAGGTAAAATCAATGTCCGAGCGGAACCTCGAAGACCCGGGCCGAGAACCCGGCCTGGGAACCACAGGCGAGACAGGACGGCAAGCTTCTCCGCGTCCGCTTCCGCCTCATTGATCTTGCCCAGCTTGCGAAAGGCCTCGATGTCCTCGAGACGGGCCTTGCAGGTTCCGATGTCAAGCGGCTCGCCTCGCGCTTCGCTCGAGCGAAACTGGAAGATGAGCATCGCCGATATCGCGAGCGAAGAGACGATGAGAAGCCAGCCGAGGAGTGTCAAAAGCATCTGCAAGCCCCCCTCTGACCACGGGAAGATGCACGACCTCGATGATAGCTCCCTTTGGCGATGCATCTCCGTTTCCAATCGGAGCATCGGCCGCGGGATGTCGGGACATAATAGACGTAGCCACCTATATGCCTCGGATAGTGGCCGCGGCTGTAATAGTAGGGATAGTCATAGTACGTATAGCTTGGGCCTATCGGCAGAAGAATGCGCGGGCCGCGGGCGCGGTGTTGGCCACGCCGCTTGCCCTCGAGCACATAGCTCCTGGCGCCCTCGCCGGACTTTTTAACGGACTGCCCGGCCGATGCGGCATCAGGCCCTGGCCGAACGCCGAGAAAACTGACTGCCAGCACGCTGGCCATCAGGATGGATGCGAACGAATTCCGACTAAGCATGAGAGGACCTCGCATCGGTCAGAACTTCCTGCGGACCTCGGCGCGGATGCCGAAGTTGTCTTCCTCTTCGCCCTCGAGGATCTGATAGGTCGCATCGGCGCGGAACAGCCAGGCCCGGTCGATCGGGATCTGATAGCGGACACCGAAGCCGTACTGCGGGTCCTGGGCGCCGATGCCGTCATTCGCAAAGGGCTGCACCATGGCCACCTCGAAGACGAGCTGCTGGTCCAGATCGAAGAGATACTGCAAGCCGATCGCGCCGCCGAAGGCGTCGGACCCGGTGTCGTCGAGCTTCGGGTAGCCGGTGAGCGCGTCGGTCTCGAAGTTGATTCCGACGTTCTTCAGGATGCCGGCGCCGTTGCCGTCGACGAGCGGCTGCGGGTTGCCGAAGCCGACGAAGAAGTTGGCATAGGGGAGCAGCGTGCTGGGCAAGCCCGTGATCAGGCTGTTCTCCGAGATGATGGCAAGGCCGTCGCTGTCCCCGTCAGGGTCGTCCCCGAAGTTCGCGAACACGCGTGTGGAGTTCGACACGGCGTTGTAATAGCGCCGGGTGTAGGCACCGGTCAGGAAGTGCACCAGAAGACCGTCGCGCTCGTCGTAGCCATCCACCAGGGCGTAGCCTGTTTCGATATAGCCGTCGAAGGCGTCGATGAAGGCGGTTACGCCATAGAGGTTGGCGACGTGGCTGTCCGCTCCGATGGTTCCCACGTTGTCGACGTTGTCAAACGCGGCGAAGAAGGTGACGTCGAAGTTGGCAAGGCCGAGCGCTGCCGAGTTCTTCGCCGGGAGGCTCACCGCGCCGCCAAGGATCGCGTCGTTCGCCCAGATCCCGTTCTGCAGGAACAGCGGAAAGAGACCGACGGTGAAGGGCAGGTCGAAACCGGCTTCGTTGCCGGTGAACCCGGAATAGAGGGAGCCGGCGTCACCCTCGAAGAACAGCGTCTGCGGCTCGAAGTCGTACTCGTCGTTGAACCTGTTGTTCGCGCCGCCGCCGCCGAACTCGTAGCGGGTGAATTTTGTAGCGCCGTCTTGAATCGGCGTGAAGAAGGCGTGTATGCGCTCGGTACCAGTGATCTTGAAGTCGATGTCGAGGTTCAACCGCGTCGCGATCTGGGCGATATCCTTGCCGTTGTTGTTGTTGTAGGCCACCGCCGTTCGCCAGTCGCCGTAGATGGAGAGGCCCGGGAGCAGCGGGTTCTTTTCGCCGAGCAGGGTGCTGCTCTTGTCGTAGAAGCCGGAGGTGTATTGCTGGCGACCGATCTCGACGAGCGGGCGCGGCGGCTCGACCGCGGTCTTGGCGCCGTAGATGTCGATGCTGCCCTGGCTATCGTAGCCCTCGTCATATTGCGGGTCGGGTCGGAAAAGAGCGTCCTTGCGGTGCTCGCTGCTGCCTGCGGCAACCTTTGCGGCCTTGTCGGCGGACTCCGCCTTTGCCGCGTCCTTTGCGGCTTTGCGGGTGGGCTTCTTCTGCGTATCGGCTTGGTCTTCCGCGGGATCGACCCAGGTGCTCCGGCCTTTCGCTTGGGTCAACGCGCCGTCCTTATCGGGCTTGGAATACGCGCCGACGTATTGTGGATCGGCGTACGTCGCATTGACGCGGACTTCGGTGGCATCGCCCCAAGGTGCGCCGGGCACCACCTCGGTCGACCAGCCGTCCTTTCCGGTCTCACCGCTGCTTTCGCTTGCCGCAGGTCCGCAGGACATCATGAGACAAGCACCGGCCATCAACGCGGTCGTGGCAATCGTTGTCGTTGCACGATACCGAAAGCTGCCGATACAAGTCTCGTTACACATTACGCTCGAAGTTATGTGTACCAACGCTCCCTCCACGTCGTGGCTCAAACCTGAGGGGCGCGCCCGCGTCTTTCCCCCGTGCGCAACGCCCGGTGCGAATCTTTGGATCTTCGGCGCTACCCCTTCACTTCACCTCGATCTCCACTGCGGAGGCGTGGAACTCCAACATCCGCTGGTTCATGCTCTGCTCCATGTCCCTGGTGGAGTTGACGAAGCGCATGAAGTAGATCGGCTCGGCACGGCTCCGCATACGGAAGGCGAGACGATACTTGCCCGGCTTCGTGATCAGGTTCCCCGGCACCTTGTATTTGGCCCGCGTCTTACCCAGCGGTGGCAGCGATCGGTTCTCCATGCGCACGAGCGGCGGATGATTGAGCACGGTGGTCGGGATCTGAGGCGGACGCAGATGCGGCAGCGGGTCGATGTCGAAGTTGACCGGAAGGTACATCTCGCGCTCCGTGCCCTTGACGTTGGTGGTCAGGAACTTGGTCTGGAAATGCACCAGCTGTTGGTCCGTCTTGATCCGCCCCGCCGCGACGTCCAGGCTGTGCATGTCGGCAATGTCGCCGTTGCTGTCGACATAGCCCGACTCCCAGATGTTCTCGCCGTCGGGGTCGACGAGGGCGACGTTCACCCAAAGCTGCGGCTGCGCGCCGAGCGAGCCGGACGGCAGGTTGTGCCCTGAATTGAGGTTCCTGAGCCCGTAGGAAAACGCCAGATCCCTGCCGACCGCCGGCTCGCCCTCGATGTCGGGCCCGTCGATCTGCATGCCATTCTCCATGACCTGCTTCCTGATCTTGTCGCGCTCGTCGAGCCTCGCGATGTTCTCCTCGATGATTTCTCGGGCCTCTTCACGGTCCAGCGCATCGGCCCAGGCCTTAGGAAAGTCGACCTTGATCTTGCCGCTTGCGACCTTGTCCTCGAACTTTGTCGTACCCCAACCGGCGCGCCAGTCGAACGCCAGCCAGTCCTTGATGCCGTAGGCCTGGGCCTTCGTGTTGTGAGGGAAGATGCCGGGGTGGGCGATCGAATAGCCGGGACCGATGAAGCGGTGATTGGCATGCTTGCGGCCGGGGTTGATCTCCTTGCCGCCAACTACGGCCGAGGGCGCGGTGGCATAGCCCTCGGGCTTCCCGGGGACCTTGCCCATGTGGCAGTCCTGGCACGTGACGCCAGCTTTGCGTGCCGGGCTGTCGCGATATTGATCCCAGACCACCTCCAGCTTGATCCCGAGGTTGACGGCGACCTGGTGGCAGCTGACGCAGAACTCTGACTTGGTGATCTGGTCGTTCGTGATCATGCCCTCGTGGATGTCGTTGCCGCGCCCGTCGGTGCTGGTCTTGACGGAGTAGCTATCCTTCGCGGCGAGAACATCTTTGATCACGCTCTTTTCGCCGCTGCCGTAGACCGGCTCGTGGATCGTGCCCGGCTCGACCCGACGCTCGCCGTTGACCTTGCCGTACTGCTCTTTGACCCGGTGGCAGGTGATGCAAGTCACGCCCTCGCGGGACACCGCGGCGCGCTCCCAAAGCGGCGTTTCGCGGCTCTCGCCAAGCTGAGTGCCGACCTGCTGGTGGCAGCGCACGCAGAAGGTGCCGACTGTGCCTTGTGTTAGCTCCTGGAACTTCTGCTCGAACTTGTGAAACATCGGTGAGATCGACGCATAGGCATGGTTAGACGATGCCCACTCTTCGTAAATCTGCTTGTGGCACTCGCCGCATTGCGCCGCTGTAGGATAGAGGCCCTCGCCGCTCGGCAGGCCGCCATGGGCATTGGCCTCGGCTTTCGCGGGTTCAGCGTCCTCTGCCTTCACGGCATCGGCTTTGTCGGCCGCTTTTTTGCCCTCGACGTCGTATGCTCCCACCTTGGAAGGCTGTACCGTTGTGGTCCACGCATCTCCGCTGGAGCCGGCGATCGCATCCTGACTAAGGAATGCTACGTACATCAGCGTGGCAATCGCAAAAGCACAGAAGAGTATCAAGACATCGGATAACTGCTTTGAAGCCTTACGCATTACCCTTCCCCTCAGATTTTAGGCATGCATTATCCGTGCCCCCCGAACGCCTCAGGGTGACATCCCCCATTTGCATAAATCCCGCGAAAACGGCGCCCGACCACCGCCGTGAAATAAAGATTCAAACGGAAAAATTGGCGGTCATAAGGCCGAGCTTCTAGAAAAAGTTATCACGAGAAACGTTATTTCCGACGCAAGCGTCGCCAAGCTCGCCACATCTGTCTCAGTAATTGGAGGAGAGCGCTATCCGTACGGATAGTGAGAAATTGAGCAGATGGCTCCTGACTTCCAGTGACCGGCCAGATCGCAACGGATCGACCGCGTGCTGTCCGGACTGTGAATAGTCTCATCCGTATGGAATAAAATAGTTTCCTTAGCCTCCTCACGCTGTACTCGCCTGTGGGGCGCAACACGTTGTTTTTTTTGGATGACGTTCATTTTCTCATATTTACGATCGAAACCATGAAATGGTCATTGTCTGACCAATATAGAATTTTCTATTGCCGGCGATAAGAACAGGGTTTCGGAGTGCCCTAGGAAGCGTAGCGACGGTGATGGCAACCGATGCGTCGTGGATGGGAAATTGAACCCTCCCGGGATCAGGCAATGGCAAGAACTCACCGAATTTCCATTGATGGCAAGAGCTTCCTGGCACGCCGCGGCGAGCTGCTACTGGACGCCGCTTTGAGCAACGGCATCGATCTGCCCCACGACTGCCGCGCTGGCCACTGTGGCAGCTGCTGCGTGCGGTTGGTCTCCGGCGACGTGGAGGGCGGTGAAGGCTCGGAGCCCGGCGTCGTGCATGCCTGTCAGTGCCGGATCGTCGGCGACGCGATGATCGAGAGCGGCGAGCCGCCGGGCGTTCGCACCGTCGAAGGCGTGCTGAGCTCATTGCGATCCCTGTCGCCCGAGGTGATGGAAGTTGGCATCAGGACGGACCGTGCGCTTCCCTATCATGCGGGGCAGTATGCGCAGGTGTGCTTCCGCGGCCATCCCAGCCGTCCCTTCAGCATGACGCATCCCTTGCGCAGCACTCCGGACGGTCGCTCGGTCTGGTTTCATGTCCGACGCATGAAGGACGGGCGCGTCACCCCTTTGCTCGGCAAGCGCATCAAACCGAGACATCGGGTGACGCTGACCGGCCCCTATGGCTCGGCGCATTTCCGGCCCCATCTGGGCGGTCGGCTGGTTCTCGTCGCCACTAACACCGGCTTTGCGCCGATCTGGTCGATTGCCGCCGCCGCGCTACGCGAGAGCCCCGAGCGCACGATGATGGTTATCGCCGGTGGCCGCACCCTCGGGTCGCTCTATATGGGCCCGGCTCTCGCGCAGCTAGTCCGCTTCCCCAATGTCGTCGTCGTGCCGTGCTGCAGCCGGCCGCAAACCTCGATCAACGGGATGAACCGGGGCCGGCCGACCGACTATCTGCCGCGCCTGCTGCCGACCGATGTGCTCTACGCCTGCGGCGCGCCGGGGATGGTCGATGCAATCAAGTCGATCGCGGCCCACGTCGGCGCGACCTGCTACGCGGATCCGTTCCTGCCGACCACAGGGGGCACGGGCGAGGACGGCGTTCTAGCCCGCGCGATGGGATGGCTCGCTGTGCCCACCAGCCGGCGGACGGATGAGCTCACTTTCGATCGCCCCCGCGACCGGCGAGAGCAGCCGATGGCAGGCCCATAGGATGGCGGAAGCGAAGCAAGGGTGAAGAGTCATTACTGTTCCTGGTGCGCATAGCCTTCGCTCGATCGAGTTCGGACCGAGGATCCCTCTCCGGTCTTCCGTGCTTTGTCTCTGCGGTTTGCTGATGATCTTCGGCTTTACGACGGGCGGCGCCGTTGCGTCCGAGTCCGATCCGACCAGGATCGTCGGTCCGAATGCCTGCGCCGAATGCCACAAGCAGGAGACCGAGGCCTGGAAGGGCTCGCATCATTTCAAGACCTACCGGGAGATGCCGCGCAACACCAAGGCGAACCAGATCGCGGAAAGAATGGGCGTTCGGCGCATCAGAACGGAGAGCTTGTGCGCGACCTGCCACTACACGGTGCAGCAGAAAGACAGCCAGAAAAAGCCGATTGCCGGCATCTCCTGCGAGTCCTGCCACAGCGCCGGGAAAGACTGGGTCAAGGTCCACAGCGAGTTCAGCGGCAAGACAATACTGTTCGAGAGCAAGGCCGAGGCGGCGGCGCGCTGGAAGCTCTCCGAGTCCAAAGGGATGATCAGGCCACGCTCGTTCTACCTGCTGGCGAAGAACTGCTACGGCTGCCACGTCGTGCCTGAGGAGGACCTCGTGAACAAAGGCGGTCATCCTGCAGGCAGCGCCTTCGAGCTCGTGTCGTGGTCGCAGGGCGAGGTGCGGCACAACACCTGGCATTCCAAGGGCAGGGACAACGTGCCGGCGAGCGCCGCGCGCAAGCGGATGCTCTATCTCGTCGGCCTCGGCGTCGAGCTTGAGACCGCGCTACGTGCGGTCGGAAAGGCCAGCGCGAGAAAGCTCTACGCGTTCGAGATGGCCAGGCGCGCCGACGAAGCGCGCAGAGAGCTCGCGGCCGCGGCGAAAGCCGCGCCCAACGTGCCGGAAATCACGAAGATGGTCGAGTTCGGCCATTCGGCCGGGCTGAAACTCAACAACGATGGCTCTCTGACGGCTGCTGCCGACGGCGTCTCGAAGCAACTCATCCTCATCACTGAGAAGTACGACGGCAGCACGATGGCGGGGCTCGACAGCCTGATCCCCGGACCGGAAAAATATAAAGGCACGGCGAGAAAACCGGACAAATGATCCGGCCGGCCAGCGACGACACGATTTCAATCGGCTTGTTCGGGGAAAACAGCCATCGCGATAGGTAGTTCGGGAGGTTTCCGTGAGATCGGTCGGGAGGCGCGCTTCTGGCGGCGCGATCGGCGGACGCGATCCCGCCTCGCAGGCGGTCCAGGGTCTGCTGATCGCGACCCTATCCGGCGGACTGTTCTGGCTGGTCTGGATCTACGGCAACGGACTGCGCGACCCCCGCTATCTCGACGGCTGGGTGCTGGCCGGCGGCATGAGCTTGCAGCTCTCCTTCCACATCGCCATCAAGACAGCCAGCCTATCACCGAAATCCGCAGCGCGTTGGCGGAAGATTCATATCTTCATCGGCTATCTGCTCATCGCCGCCTTCATCTCGCATTCGGATTTTTCTCTGCCGGACACCGGCTTCGAATGGGCGCTGTGGGCGGGCTTCTTGCTGGTGACGCTGAGCGGCATTTTAGGCACGTATCTCGCCTGGTCGCTTAAGGCCAGGCATGGGCTCGACGAGCGCATCAGCTATGACGGCATCCCGACCCGCCGCGCCGAGTTGGCGCGGGATGTCCACGCCGCCGTCGTCGAGCCGGATCCCGCCGCCGCTCAGATCGCCTTGCCGGGGCTGCCAGGATTGCCCCATGACGCCTGGATCCTGGACCTCTACGCCAACCACCTGCGGGACTTTTTCCAAGGGCCGCGCAATTTTACCGCTCATCTCATCGGTTCGAAGCGCCCGCTCAGGCGGCTGACCGACGAGATCGACAGCCTGTTTCCCTATGTCGACCAGCCGAGCCAGGAAAAGCTTGCCGGCATCAAGAGCCTGGTGATCGAGAAGGATCGGCTCGATTTCGCGCGCGTCTATCTCGGGCTGTCCAAGGCCTGGCTGTTCGTGCATGTGCCCATCACCTATGGGCTGATCGTACTCACGGTGCTGCACATCCTCGTCGTCTATGCCTTTTCATCGGGGAACTGGTGATGTGGCGACCGGGACGGATCGGTTCGGTTTGGCCTGCGGAAGCCAAAGTGCGCGCGCCCTCTGGCTCCCGGCGCGACCGTTTCGCGGCACTGATGGCGCTCGCGACCGTCGTCGGCCTGGGCGCCGCCTTCTTCCTCTCCAAGGGCATGCAGTTCCTGATGCCGGGGCCGCTCGCGAGCGCGCACGGCGCAATCGAGAATTGCAGCGCCTGCCACACCAAGAGCGGCAGCGGCAAGTTGAGCTGGATACACGGCCTCGTCGCCGGCGATCCGCTCGCCGACAGCAAGGCCTGTCTCGCCTGTCACAAAATGCCGGACACCGCCTTCAACGCGCACGGCGCGTCCACCGCGACACTGAAGCAGAGCACCAAGCGGCTGGCCAAAATCGCCGCGCGGACGCCCGTGCCGCTATCGGCCCGCGCGCAGAGCACGGCCTTTCCGACCGATGACATGGTCGGACACGATCTCGCCTGTGCGACCTGCCATCAGGAGCATCAGGGCGTCAATTTCAACCTCAACAAGATCTCGGGCGAGCAATGCCGCTCGTGCCACGTGGTGAAGTTCGATAGCTTCGACGGCAACCACCCGACGTTCGTCAACTACCCGTTCAAGCAGCGCACGCGGATCATCTACGATCATGCCGGCCACTTCGGGAAGCACTACCCGGAATTGGCCCAGAAGGATCCGGCAAAGCGCATCCCCGAGACCTGTTCGACCTGCCACAACAGCAGCCGCAACAAGCGAATCATGGCTGTCGCGCCATTCGAGCAAACGTGCGCCACCTGCCATCTCGACCAGATCATCGGCAAGGAGCGCGCCACGGGCCCGAAAGGGATTGCCTTCCTGTCGCTCCCTGGGCTCGACCTCGACACACTGAGGAAGAAGAAGGCCCCGATCGGTGAGTGGCCGGGCGGGTCCGAAGCCGAGCTCACACCCTTCATGAAGGTGATGATCAGCCGCAATGAGCCGGGCCGTACGTTGATCAAGGCCGTCGACAGCCTGAACCTCCAGGATCTAGCCAATGCGAGCGACGACCAGATCAAGGCAGTGACGGATCTCGCCTGGGAGATCAAGCGATTGGTCCATGCACTGATCTCGGGAAAGGCGTCGGACGTGCTGGGCGACCTCAATATCGTCAGCGGCGCAAAACTTGCTCCGGGCCTCGTTGCCGATCTCACCGCGAGCATCCCGCGCGACGTCGTCATCAGTGCCCATCAACAGTGGCTGCCCAATCTCGCCAATGAAATCGCCAACGGTCCGATCGCCAGCGATCAGCACCCGATCATCCGTGAACAGGAACGAGGCGGTTCAAGCTCGGTGACGACGGAATCGAGTGTGGCCGGAGCTGGCTCTCCGGAGGATCCGTCTCGCTCGGAAGAGCTTGAGGAAGCCCAGATGCCCGACCCACGGGCGTCGGGTGGCGAAGCGACCGGCAAAATCAAACGCGATCCGCCGCCATGCCTCGTACGCATTCTCGGTCAGTGTGTGGTGTCCCAGGAGCAAACGGCTCAACCGGCGCAGCCTGAAGAAACCGATACCGCAAACACCAGGCCCGCCGGCGCGCTGCCTGAACCGATGAGAGCAGGTCTCGTCGAGGCGGGAGCGACGGCCGGAAAAGCCGATGCCGCGAACGCCAAGACAGGTGAGCAATCCGACGATCTGCTCTTTCCCACGGAGGAGGAGCTTCGGGCGATGAAGGGTCGTAGCACGGGCGCCGGAAAAACAGCTGCGCCGGATGGCGCCGGACCTGCGCCAGCCGACGCTGCGGCGGAGCCAAGCGCGCCGGTCGAGCAACCAGCGGCTGCACCCGTAATCACCATCGAGAGCGACGTGGACCCGGAGAGCTGGGCTGAATATGGCGGCTGGTACCGGCAGGATTACGCGATTTTCTACCGTCCCACGGGCCACAAGGACAAATTCATCTACTCCTGGCTCTTTCTGACCGGCCCCCAAGCCTCGAAAGGGGATACCAGCCCGGCGGCCGCAGTCTTCGATGTTCTCACGGGCAAGGACGCTCAGGGATCATGCACGAAGTGCCACAGCGTGGACGACATCCAGGGCAAAGGGCGTGTGGTCAACTTTTCCCCGCCCTCGGTCGAGAGCAAACGGGGACGCTTCACGAAATTCATCCATGAGCCGCATTTCGGCCTGATAAAGGATCGCGGTTGTCTGACCTGCCACGAACTTGAAAAAGGCCGCCCCTATCTGAAGAGCTACGAGCAGGGCGATCCGCACGATTTCGCGTCCAACTTCGGCGCGGTGAAAAAGGATCTTTGCGAGAGTTGTCACACCAGAGGCATGGCGCGCCAGGATTGTCTGCTGTGCCACGACTATCATGTGACCGGCGTGAGCATGCCAATTATGAGCACGAAACTCCCGGCACAATAGCGTCTGAGGTCAGCGAAATCATTGTGCTGGCGGGCCTGTAGAAGCTCGCGCAGAAGCTGTCCTGTAGAAACGTAAAATCAAGTGACCTCCGCACAATAGCGGGGCGTTTCCCAGACCTTGATCTCTGGCGAGAACGCCGGCAGCGATGCCTTGATGCGATCGCGGAGCCAGATCGCCAGGATTTCGCTCGTCGGGTTCTCGAGCCCGGGAATATCATTCAGGCAGCGGTGATCGAGGCGATCGATGATGGGCTGCACGACGGCGTCGAGTTCGGCGTAGTCGACCACGAAGCCGCGCTCATCGAGTGGGCCCCTGACCGCCACCTCGATCTTGTAGTTGTGGCCATGCATGCGCTTGCACTTGTGCCCGTCGGGGACGTGCGGAAGCCAATGGGCGGCCTCGAAGCTGTACGTGGCAGTGATACGGACGCGCTCGCCCATGGCGTTGGATCCTTCTCCGGCGGTTTGCTCGCCCATTCTGTATCACCTTGTCGGCAGTGCTTTGATCAGGGTCGAATTTCAACGCGCGGCCTCGGCGGACCGAAGCCCAAAAGCTGACGGATGGCGAAGGCCTTCGCCTCCTGTCGGCGGGAAAAGACGGCGATACCGCTATAAATGTGCCACGGCAAGGGAGCGGACCCAGTCGCTCGGTGCGTTGAGAAGCCCGCTACTGCGGGTCGGCCTCGCTGCGCTCGCCCTCGGCAAGGCGCGATAGGCCGCAGATGTCGCGCACGAGGACTTTCTGGCGTCCGCACGCGACAAGACCCTGTGTCTCCCAGGCGCTCAAAATGCGCGAGACTGTGTGCAGCGTCGTCCCCGTCATCTCGGCAATATCCTGACGCGAGATCGGAAAGGCGATCCGGATGCCGCTCTCCTCCTGTCGGCCCGCCTGCACGGAGAGACGCAAAATGGCGTGAGCGACGCGGCGCTCGACCTCCTGCGTCGACATCTCCCGGATTCGCGTGTGGGCCTCCTCGAGCTGCCGCCCCATGGTTTGGATGGCGCTCGCGGCGAGGCGGCCGTTCTGCTCGACGAATTGCGGCCAGAGCTCGCTCGGCCACGAGAGGACGATGCTGTTCGTCGCAGCCGTCGCCGTGCCGGGATAGTCCGGGCGCCGGAGCGCCATGGTGAATCCGAACAGCTCGCCGGGATGCACAACGCGGACGATGACCTGCTGGCCATCTCCCGTAACCTGGGTGACCTTGAGGCGTCCGCTGAGAAGCAGGTAGAAGCTCGCCGCCGTCTGGCCCTGCTTGAATACCGCCTCCCCCTGAGGCACAGGCCGGTATGATGCACGATCCACGAACGCTTCGAGGTCGGTATCGCTCATCCGTTCGAACAGGGGAAGCGACTTGATGACGGTCCAGTCTATTTTCACGACCAGGCGGGCCCCACCGCAGTTGGTCGTGAAAACTATCACGCTGCGGAGGATCCAGAAAGATCACTCCCTACGTAGGAATACCCTTGGTGTCGCAGCCCGTTTTTAGGAGATCAGGTGGGTCTTCCGCAGGGGTCTAAGTAAAGGCTCATACCACGGAGTATCCTTGACGAGGCGGAACCCCAGGTTATCCGGCGGCGCTCCGACGGCACAGCCGCCGCCCTTGGGGTTGCGCACGAAGTAGACCATCGCCGCCCGGTGCTGCCCGGCGACCATCTGAATGCCGCAGGACGACGTGTCATCCAAATTCGGACCCGCCCGGTCGAGATTGACGCGATGGAAGCAGGTCGTGGTCCATTCCCAGACGTTGCCCCCGAAATCGGCGAGACCGAGCTCGTTCTCGCCGAACTGTCCGAGCGACTTCGGAACCCCATCGCGGCCCTCGCCGCGCGATGTCTCCCGACGGTAGGTCTCGAGCCAGCGGTCGGCGCGATTGGTGCCTCCGGCCGCATCGCCCAGGGCTTCATCGGGGAAGCGCGAGCCGGCGGCGAAAACGAGCTCCTCGTCCGTCGGCAGCCGCCAGGTCTCGCCGGTCTCCCGGCTGAGCCATGTCGCATAGGCGCGCGCGTCGGCGAAGCTGACGCCCGTCGCCGGCACATCGTCCTGGCCGGGGGTTGAGAACTCGGGCTCGGGCGCCGGACACGCGCCTTGAGCCACGCAACGCGCATACTCTCCCTTGGAAACCTGATGCTTCATGATCGTGAGCGGGCGCTCGATGGAGACCGTGCGCATAGGTGCGTCGACCGGATAGCCGCCGCGGGTGTATTCGCCGGGAGCGCGGTAGCTGACCGTGCGGGGGGCGACCACGATCGTTTGCGGCGCGCTCGTCGCAAACGGGGCCTCGGGCGTGCTGCCGCCGAAGAAACCCGCCTTCATGGCAAACAGGCCCGCTGTCAGGCCCGCACCCATGGCGAGCAGCAGCGGCGGGATGACAACGAGTGCCGACAACGCATCTGATCTGGCGTAAGGCGTAGCCATGATGACCTCTGTGCCTGTCTCGCCGAGAGCGCGTGGTGAGGGGGACGCCCCCGGGATTGGGGCGCTGGCGGACCGCAGATACGTGATCCGCTAGCGCCGGGCAGGCGCGCCGTCGACGTATCTCGCGGCGCGCCCTGTCTTGTGAGTGGTCAGCTTCCCGAGGGAGCCGCCACCGAAGTCATCAGGTCGTCGTTCCAATCGCCGGTGACGACGAAGTGACCCGCCGCGCCGAGCTCGAACGCCTCGATCAGGTTGTGGTTCACGTACGCGTAGACGCCGGGCTGCTCGAACGTGTAGTACGCCGCGCCCGCGGTCCCGCCCGGGATGAACCAAGTCTCCTGGTCGACGTCCGGCGGGGTGCGGAACTTGCCCGTCGGCCACACGTAGTCGCCGTGCCCGCCGATGAGGTGCGGACGCGTATCGCGGTTGGCCTGCGAATGGACGATCAAGACCCGCTCGCCGACGGCGGCTTTCAGCGCATTGTCGCCGGTGAGGGCGCCCACCGCACCGTTGAACACGACATGGGTCGGTGTCAGCGTGCGCATGACCTCCACCATATCGGAGTAGCCTTCGCCGATCGTCTCGTACTTCTTGAACTTGCCCTTCTCATCGCGCGGAATGTAGTAGTCCTGCTCGCCGACGTAGTAGACGTGATCGTAGGGGAGCTCCTTGCCCTTGCCGTCAGTGAGACCCTCGCGCGGCAGCACCATGATGGCGCCGTTCATGCCCGAGACGACGTGCCAGGGAACCATGCCTGGAGGCGCGCAGTGGTAGACGAAGACGCCGGGTTTGGTCGCCTTGAAGCGCAGGGTGGCCCGCTCGCCCGGGCTGACGAGCGTGAGACCCGCGCCGCCCAACGCACCCGTCGCCGAGTGGAAGTCGATGTTGTGCGGCATGCTGTTGGTGTCGGGGTTGATCAGCGTCAGCTCGACGTAGTCGTCCTGGTGCACGACCATCAGGGGCCCCGGAACGGAACCGTTGAAGGTCATGGCGTGGACCTCGGTGCCCTTGTCGTCGATGATCATCTTCTTCTCTTCGATCGTCATGGTGAACTCGACGATCTTGGGGCCGCCTTCCGCCTTCTGCGTATGAGCATGGACGAAGGGAGGCCTAACCAGCTCGACCTTCACCCTTGGCAGAGACGAGATGTCGACGGGGCTGACCGCCACGGCCGCCTTCTGCGCGTGTGAGGGTGTGGCTTGCACGAGCGGCGCGAGCGCCCCGGCGAGAGCTACGCTGGCAACCATGGTGCGGCGTGACATTTTCATTTGCTCAGCCATTGGGCTTCTCCTTCTGATTGGGCTCGAACGATTATCGGCCCAGATGTTTTATGCAGGAGATCGGCCGGTTCGCTCTTTGCGTCGGAACAAAGAGCGCGGTCGGTCCGATGCGGCAAATTCGCAGGAGATGGCGTGCCTCCCGGCCCCCGGGGAGGCTCAAAAAGGGGGCCGGGTGCGGGGGCTCCCGTGGGAGGGTGGATCGCCTGGCGCCGGGAAGGGGGATGGCGCATCTCAAGCCGATGCGACAAGCGCAGAGAAACAATCGATGAATTCGTCACAGGAGCCTAGCGGACGGCCGCCATGGAGCGGCGGAACCGCAGCAGAGCGTAGCCGAGAAGCGCCGCGCCGATGGCGCCCGTTGCGACGAGCTGCGGCCAGACGATTCCGAGGCCTGCTCCGCGCATCAGCACGGCCTGCGCGAACGCCGTATAGTGCGTCGAGGGTGCCGCCTGCATCAGCGTCCGCAGGGCGGCCGGCATGGCCTCGAGTGGCGTGACGCCGCCGGACAGCATGTTCATGACGACGAAGAACGGAATGGCGAGCAGCCCGAATTGCGGCATCGAGCGCGCGATGGTGGCGAGCGTGATGCCGAGGCTCGTCATCGAAAAGAGGAAGAGCCCCGTACCGAAGGCGAACAGCGTATAGGACCCGGCGATCGCCACCCCCAGAAGGCCGTGCACGACGAAGATCAGCGACCCGAGCACGGCGGCGAGGATGACGGCGCCGTTGGCCCAGACCTTGGCCATCATGATCTCGAGCGGCGTCACCGGCATGACCAGGAGATGCTCGATGGTGCCATGCTCGCGCTCGCGGATCACCGCCGCGCCGGCAAGGATCATCGACAGCATCGTCACGTTGTTGATGATCTGCACGATGGCCATGAACCAGCTCGACTCGAGGTTCGGGTTGAAGCGCGCGCGGATCTCGAGCTTGACCGGGCCCTCCTGGCTCTCCCGCGGCGTTTTCAGGAACCGGCCGAGCTCCGTGGCGATGATGCTCTGAATGTAGGCCGTTCCGTTCCCCGCGAGCGTCATGGACGTCGCGTCGACGTTGATCTGGATCGTGGGCGTGCGACCGGCGAGAAGATCGGCCTCGAAGCGCGGCGGAATGTCGATGACGAACGAGTGGGTGCCGCTGTCGAGCGCGGAATCGATCTCGGACAGCGTGAGAGGCCGCGGCTCCTTGAAATAAGGTTTGAGGAGGGCGGCGACGAGCGTGCGCGACAGGTTCGACTGATCCTCGTCGACGATGCCCACCGACGCGTTGGAGACCTCCGTCTTGACGCCGTGCGCGACGGTGTAGATGGCGACGGTGAACGTGTAGAGGATGAGGAACACCATCACCGGATCGTTGCGGAGGCTGTGGAGCTCCTTCACGCCGAGCCGGAAGATGTTTCCGAGCGTCCGCATCGGCCTACCGCTCCTGTCGCTGCAGCAAAAGTGCAGCCGCCGTCCAGAACACGAGGCAGAAGGCGGCAAGCGCCAGATGATTGCCGTACAGCGCCGCGAAATCCTGCCCCTTGTTGAACACGCCGGTGCTGATGCGCTGGAAATAGAGGGCCGGAAACAGCTGGCCGATGATGCGTGCGCCCCCTTCGAGCGTCGAGACGGGGTACATCATTCCCGAGAAGTTTGCGGTCGGGACCGTGACGATGATCGCCGAGCCGAAAATGGCGGCGATCTGCGAGCGCACGAAGCTCGACACCACGAGCCCGAATGCGGTCGCTGCGACACAGTAGACGACGGCGCCGAGAGCGAGCGCGAGGAAGCTGCCGCGGAGCGGCACGCCGAACCCGAAGACGATCAGCACCACGAGCGTCACGAAGCTCACGAGCCCGAGCGCGACGTAGGGGAGTTGCTTGCCGATCAGAAACGCGAGCTTCGAGACCGGCGCCGCGTAGAGGTTGACGATCGACCCGAGCTCCTTCTCGCGCACGATGCCGAGCGCGGTCAGCATAGTCGAGAACATGATGATCAGCATCATCAGCACGCCGGGCGAAATGGCTTCCAGGCTGAGAAACGCCTGATTGTAGCGGAACCGCGTTTCGATGCGCATCGGCAAGGCGACGGCGTCCTCGAGCCCCTCGCGGCGGGCGAGATCGGTGATGTAGGAGGACAGCACCCCCTGCACGTAGCCGCGGGTGGTCTCGGCGCGGAACGTGTTGGCCCCGTCGAGCACCGCGCCGACCTCCGGCGTTCTCCCACGCAGGAGGTCGCGTCCGAAGTCCGGCGGGATCATGATCGCCACGCGGATCTCGCCCGCTTCGAGCCGCCGGTCGATCTCGGCGAGGCTCGTGATCGGAGGGCGTGTCTCGAAATATCGGGAGCTGGAAAAGGCTTCGAGAAAGGTCCGGCTCTCGGCCGACTGGTCTCCGTCGAGCACCGCATAGGGCACGTTCTCGATGTCGAACGAGATGCCGAAGGCCATCGTGGTAGCGAGGATCAGGGGACCGAGGAGAGCGAACGCGATGCGGATCGGATCGCGGATGAGCTCGAGCGCCTCGCGGCGCGCGAACGCCCAGAGCTTGCCGAGCTGGCGCGCGTGCGCCTGTCCTCCGGTCGCGTCCGGAGCCGGCGCAGCGAGCGTCGCCGTCGCCGGAGTTTCTTTGGTCTCCGGGCGGGCCTGCGCCGTCTCGAGCAGGTCGATGAAGGCGACATCGAGCGAAGGCGCCTTTTCGGCGGCGACGATCTCGGCCGGCGTGCCCATGGCGAGGATGCGCCCCGCATGCATGAGCGAGACGCGGTCGCAGCGCTCGGCTTCGTTCACGAAATGCGTCGAGAGGAAGATGGTGACATCGTCCTCGCGCGACAGGCGGATGAGCTGCTCCCAGAACGTATCGCGCGCGATGGGGTCCACGCCCGAGGTCGGCTCGTCGAGGATCAGAACTTCCGGCCGATGCAACACGGCGGTTGCGAGCTGCAGCCTCTGGCGCACGCCGAGCGGCAGCGCATCCGGATAGGCGTCGGCGACCCCGGCAAGGTCGAAACGGTCGAGCACGGCCGCGATCCGCGCCGGGATCTGGTCGGGCGCGATATGGAAGAGCTCGCCGTGCAGCATCAGGTTCTGCCGCACGGTGAGCTCGGTATAGAGCGAGAACGATTGCGACATATAGCCGACGCGCTTGCGCGTCTCGATGTCGGCGGCGTTGGTCGGCTGGCCGAACAGGCGGGCGGTCCCCGACGTCTGCTGCAGGAGCCCGGTCAGGATCTTCATCGTCGTCGTCTTGCCGCAGCCGTTGGAGCCGAGGAAGCCGAAGATCTCGCCGCGCGGGATGCTGAGGGACACATCGTCGACGGCGACGAAATCGCCGAACCTCATCGTCAGATGCTCGGCCTCGATGGCCGCCTCCCCATCGCGCGAACGCCTCGGCGGCACGACGAGGGCCCCCCTGCGCTGGCCGCGCCGCTCCTCGGGGAGCAGCGCGATGAACGCATCCTCGAGCGAGGCCGCGCCGGTCTTGCCGATGAGGTCGCGCGCCGATCCCGTGGCCAGCACGCGCCCGTTGTCCATCGCGATCATGTGGTCGAACTCCGCCGCCTCCTCCATGTAGGCGGTCGCGGTCGCCACGCTGATCGAGGGATTTCGCGCGCGGATGCGGCCGATCAGCTCCCAGAACTGGCGGCGGGACAGCGGATCGACGCCGGTCGTCGGCTCGTCGAGGATCAGGAGGTCCGGATCGTGGATGAGCGCGCAGCAGAGCGACAGCTTCTGCTTCATGCCGCCCGAGAGCTTGCCGGCCGGCCGGTCGAGGAACGGATCGAGCCCGGTGCTGCGCGTGAGGTCGTCGATGCGCCAGCGCCGCTCGGCTTCGCCCTGGCCGAACAGCCGGCCGAAGAAATCGATGTTCTCCGCCACCGAGAGCGTTGGATAGAGATTCCGCCCGAGGCCTTGCGGCATGTAGGCGATGCGGGAATAGGCGGACTGGCGATGCGCGCTCGACCGCATGTCGCCGCCAAGCGCCGTCACGTCCCCCGTCTGGATGCGGCGCACGCCGGCCACGAGCGCCAGCAGCGTCGACTTGCCGACGCCGTCCGGTCCGATGAGGCCCGTCATCGAGCCCGCCGGAATGGCGACCGTGACATCGTCGAGCGCCAGCCGCTCCCCGTAGCGGTGCGTGACCGAGACCAGGGAGGCCGCCTCCGCCGTCACTGAGGAAGCGTGACGGACAGGCGTTTCGGCCATACGGCATCCTCACTCAGCTTGACGTAGCCCACGCCCGGCACGCCCGTCTTGACGACGTTCTCGTGCGCCGCGAGGATCTCTGCGGGGAGCGAGAGCTTGACGCGGAACATGAGCTTCTCGCGCTCGATTTTCGTCTCCACGTATTTCGGCGTGAACTGCGCCTCGGAGGCGACGAACGTCACCGTGGCGGGCACGACGTACTGAGGCGCGGCATCAAAGATCACGCGCGCCTCGCTCCCGATCCTGAGCCGGCCGGCCTCATTGGTCGGAAAGAATACCGTCATGTAGACGTCGGTGAGGTCGAGCACGGTCAGCACGCGGCCGCCGGCCGCCAGCACCTCGCCCGGAAGCGCGAGCCGGTATTCGACACGCCCGTTGCGCGGCGCCTTGAGCGAGGAATCGTCGATGTCGACGGCGAGGCGGTTGATGCGCGCCGCGGCGGCTTCAATCGCGGCCTTGGCCACGGCGACCTCGGCATTGGCCGAGTTGACGGCGGCTTCCGCCGTCCGCTTTGCCGATTCACGCTGATCGACGATCTCCTGCGAGGTCACGCCCTTGCTGACGAGGCTGAGCGAGCGCTCGAGCTGCAGCGTGGCGAGCCTGAGCTCGCTGTCGCGCTGGGCGACGAGGGCGACGGCCTGGGCAAGCTGCTGCTCCGCCTGCACCTTCGAAGCCTCGGCCTCCTTGAGCTGCGCCTCGAGCTCGGCGGTATCGAGCTGCGCCAGCACCTGCCCGGCCTTGACGAGATCGCCCTCCTTGACGAGTACCGACTTCAGGCGTCCGGGGAACTTCGTCGCGATGTCGACGCGTTCGGCCTCGATGCGCCCGTTCGTCCTCGCGAAGCCTTCCGGCGGATCGCTGGGCGCCCGAAGAACGAACCAGATCAGCGCCGCGGCGATCGCTAGCGCGCCCGCCGCAAGACCGGCGAGAACCTTGCGCGATGGCATGCCGTCTACTCCTGAAACACGTAGCAGCCGGGCGCGTCCATGATCGGAGCGTATCCGCGCGAGCCCATCGGCGGCGGCGGAACCGGTGCGCCCGAGCGGCTTGCGAGCCACTGGGCGAGCTCGGGCCACCAGGAGCCGTCGCGGGTCGGTGTGTGGCTGCGCCAGGTCTCGGGATCGGTGTAGTGCTCGGTCGCCGATTTGGTCGCCACCTGATAGGTGCGGCCCTTGTGGCCGGGCTCCGAGACGATGCCGGCATTGTGGCCGCCGGAGGTGAGAAGAAACGTCACGTCGGTGTCCGTCAGCAGATGGATCTTGAACACCGAGCGCCACGGCGCGACGTGGTCGCGCACCGTGCCGACGGCGAAGATGGGCGCGCGCATGTCGGTCAGCGCCACGGGCCGGCCTCCGGCCTTGAAGCGGCCTTCGGCAAGATCGTTGTCGAGGAACATGCGCCTGAGGTATTCGGAGTGCATCCTGTAGGGCATGCGCGTGGCATCGGCGTTCCAGGCCATGAGATCGCTCATGGTCTCCCGCTCGCCCATGAGATAGTTGTGCACCATCCGCGACCAGACGAGATCGTTCGAGCGCAGGAGCTGGAACGCACCGGCCATCTGCCGTGTATCGAGGAAGCCCTGCTCCCACATCGTATCGTCGAGGAACGAGAGCTGGCTCTCGTTGATGAACAGCATGAGCTCGCCGGCTTCCGTGAAGTCGGTCTGCGCCGCAAGGAGCGTCAGCGTCGCGAGACGGTCGTCGCGGTCCCGCGCCAGGGCTGAGGCCGCGATCGCGAGCAGCGTCCCGCCGAGGCAATAGCCGACCGCATGCACCTTCCGCTCTGGCACGACCGCGCCGACGGCATCGAGCGCCGCCATGATGCCGAGGGTGCGGTAATCCTCCATGCCGAGGTCGCGGTCCTCGGGGCCCGGGTTCTTCCACGAGATCATGAACACGGTGAAGCCCTGGTCCGTGAGATAGCGCACCAGCGAATTGTGCTGCGAGAGATCGAGGATGTAGTACTTCATGATCCACGCCGGCACGATCAGGATCGGCTCGGGGCGGACCTCGTCCGTCGTCGGCTCGTACTGGATGAGCTCGATCAGCCGGTTGCGGTAGATGACCTTCCCGGGCGAGACGGCGATGTTGTCGCCCACCGCGAACTGCTCCGCCCCGACCGGCTTTGCCCCTGCGACCGCGCGCTCCCAGTCCTCGACGAAGTTCTGGAACCCGCGCACGAGGTTCATGCCCCCCTCGTTGACGGTCTTTTCCAGCACCTCCGGGTTGGTGGCGATGAAATTGGCGGGCGAAAGCATGTCGAGAAGCTGGCGCGAGGCGAACTCGACGACCCGCTCGTGCTGCTCCGTCACGCCGCGCACGCCGGTGGTGGCGTTGTGCCACCACTGCTGCTGCAGGAGAAAGCTCTGGTGGATGACATTGTACGGCCACGTCTGCCAGGCCGCGCCGGCAAAGCGCCGGTCCTGCGGCAAGGGCTCGATGCAGGGGCGCTCGCCGCCGCATCCTCCGGCCATCATCTGCTTCGAGAGATGCCGCCCGAGCCTCACCGACTTGCGGAACGCCTTGTCGATGAGCTGCGCTTGCTTGCCCGGCGAGGTGGCGAGGTGCGCCGCCCAGTCGAAGTAGGCTTCCGCGAGCGCCGCCGGCGAAAGGCCCGCCGTCAGGCGCGAGACCGCAGCGTGCAGCGAGCGGTCGATGACGTCGCCGAGCGCGGTCGACGCATAGGAATCGCGCGTGATCGGCCAAGGCTCGGGCATCCTGGGGGCGAGCATCTTGTGGCAGGGCGCTTTGTGCGCATCCGTCCGGGGCGGAGCGGGCGCCACCGCTCCGGCGGCCGCGGCGGGCTTCTCCTCGGTGGGGGGAACGGCTGGAAATCTGGAGATCGCGCGTGAGGCCATGGGATCCTCCATTTCAGTCCATGATGATCCGGATCGAGCTTGCTTCAAAATGTGCGGCCATGTCAGGGGCAAAACAGCGCGGTTACGCCGAGGGACCCCGAGGGGTTCCGCAGATGCGCGGGCGCGGACCCCGGACAGGCGGACCGCAGGACGCCACGGACAAAAAAAGCAGTCCCGAAACGGGCGCTTCGGGACTGCTGCTCCGGACCATGGGGGGAGACGTCCGGTGAGCGGCTCGGGGGACGAAATCAAGGAGCCATGCAACTTGAAACCATGTCCGGGCTTGCCGGGCCTTGATCGCCGTCAACAGTGTGCGTCTCGCCGCGCCGGACGGCCGCCCACATCCCGCGTCGCGGGCGCATCCGGTCCCGCCGATAATGAGGTTATGACCTCTAGATCCGGACCTCCGCGAGCTTGCGCAGCCGCAGCGCGAACATCACGAGGAGGATGCCATACATGATGGCGAACGCGCCGATGACGAGCACCATCGCCAGCGCGCCCGCCTTCGGCCAGAACGCGAGGAGAACGCCGAACGTCACAGAGAGCGCGCCGTTGGCGATCAGCATCCACTCGCCGGTGAGCTCCTCGCGCAGCTTGAACGCGCCGATGATCTGCATGAGGCCGTTCGCGATCGCCCAGCCGGCGATGAAGAAGAGCAGCACGAGCGCCGTGATCTGCGGCCAGAGCAGTGTCAGCACGCCGGCCGCGATGCCGAAAAGCCCGATCAGCGCCATCCACCAGCGCGGCGCCGGAGCGCCTCCCCGGATCGCTGCCGCGATGGCGAGGATGCCGTCCGCGAACGCAAAGGCGCCGTAGAGGAGGACGAGGGAGAGGAGCGTGATCTTCGGCCAGACGAAGGCGAGGACGCCAAACAGGATGGCGACGAGCCCGCGCAGCAGGATGAGTCCCCAGTTCCGCGCGAGCGCGTCGAGCATCGGGCGCATCCGAACGGTACCCGGCGGGTAGGTGGTCGGTGAGGTGGTCATGGCCAATCTCCGGATGTAGGGCTGGAAACGTCAGTGGACCCCCAACCCCTCAAGCCTTACTCCGAACGGTGCGTTTCTCAATGAAATTATTTTCGCGCCGCCATGCACTTAAGTCTGATCCGAAGGCGTAGGGGAGCTCGGTTGAACATGGTTCGTGGTGGAGAGCCGGAACGAACGCCGCCGGCCCGTCGGTGAGCGTCGCCCGCCGCCACCTCCAGACTGTCCCCGCGTCCCCTCCGGGCGATCGCCTCACGCCTTGCGGCAGCCGTCCTCTCCTGGCACCGGGCCGCTTGCCGGCACCAGCCGCTTGCGCGCGCACTGTTCGACGAGCAACTCGCGCATCTTGCTCTCGCGCTCCTTCCACTCGGGTTTCCCGGCCAGGTTCTCGAGTTCCATCGGGTCGGCGGTGACGTTGTACATTTCGTACTCGTTCGGTGCAGGCTGCGTCTTGATGCGCTCCTCGTAGACGCGCCGCGGGCTACCGTCGTCCTCCCCCTCGGGCGGCAAAGGCTTGCGGACCACATCCTGCACGCCCTCGGCGCCGGGCGTTCCCGGCGCGCTCCAGTAGCGGGGATGATCGAAATAGCGCGAATATTTCCAGATCTCGCCGCCGATCGCCGCGATGATGCTTTCGACGTGGTTCGGCTGCACCATCGACTGCGGGGGGATGCCGAGAAAGTTCGTGCCGCCGCCGAGGCCGCGGCTCGGGTCGTCGTCCGTCATGAAATAGATGGGCTCGGTGAACTGATCGGGCGCCGCCGCGCCGCGGATCAGGGGGGACAGGTCGCGCCCCACGAGCGGCAGCGGATCGGTGAAGCGTCCCGCGATCGCCTCGCGCGCTGCGTTGTGATCGATGCCGGCGAGCCCCAGGATCGTCGGCGCGATGTCGATGTGGCTGGTCGGGACCGGCACCGTGCGCGCCGGTGCATTGCCCGGCATCGAGATCACGAGCGGAACCCGCACGGCCTCGTCGTAGGCCGTGTACCATTTCTGGTGCATGCCGCCGTGCGCGCCAAGCATGGTGCCGTGGTCCGACGTGAAGATGACGATGGTATCGTTGAGGAACCGCGTCGCCTCGAGCGCCGCGAGCACCTCCGCGAGGTGCCGGTCCGCGTCCGCATGCAGGCGATAGTAGAGCCGGTAGTACTGCCGGCTCGCGAAGGCCGGCAGCATGAACGTTGCGTAGGCGTCCCTGAAGGCTCTCTGGCTGGACGGCTTGTCGTCGAGCTTCTCGAGGCGCGTGCGGGCGAACAGGCTGGTGTCGAACGGCTCTTCGGGCACGCTGTCCGGCACGCTGAAGTCGTAGGCGGCCTGCCAGTCCGCGGCGAGGTTGGAAAAGTAGCCCCAGAGCGCGATGTCGTGCGGGTTGGCGAGCGATGCTGCGAGGAACCACGGCGTGTCGGTCTCGGAGAGATGCAGCGCCTTGAGCGTCTCGACGACCTGGGCCGAGATCGCCTGGTCCCGGCCGAGCCGGCCCTGCCCGGCGCTGGAGCCGGTTCTCAGCGGCTCCGGGCCGTGCGGCTCGGGCCCCACCCATTCCGAGAAGCCGAACGGGCCGAGCGCGTCGGCAGCGACGTAGAGGGCCTCCTGCTCCGGATGCGTGACGCCGTTGGCATCGTAGCTCGCGATGGATCGGTCCGTTCCAGGCACCTTGAGGTCGGCGTCCGTGGCGCGCCACTTCCCCTTCCAGATCGTGCGATAGCCGGCCTGACTGAGGTAGTGGCCGATCGTCGGCACGGAGCCCGGCAACAGCCAGCGCATGTCGGGATCGTTGGCGGCCTTCGCGCCGCCGTCCGTGTTGGCAGCTCCGTGCAGCGAGGGATAGTGTCCCGTATAGAGCGACGCCCGGCTGGGCACGCCGGCGACGGAGGCGGCGTAGTGCCGCTCGAACGAGACGCCGGTCTGCGCGAGCCGGCTTTGCGCCGGCAGGTGCGCCGCCCGGAACGCCTTGAGCGCCGCGCTCTCGTAGACGGTCGGAAAGCGTTGCTCGCCCACCAGCAGGAGCAGGATGTTGGGTTTTTTCGTGCCGGGCGATCCTGCGGTCTCGGCCGCGCCGGCTTGCGGACCCGTCAATCCGGCGGCTCCCGCAGCACCTGCGAGCCCGAGCTTCAACGCGCCTCTTCGCGTGAGCCCGCCCTTCTCAGCCATTGTTGTCCCCCCAAGTGCAAGGCGTCCGCATGAGGATAAGTATGGCGGCCCCGATTGAGCGAGTGCAATAGGGAACCGTGCTTAGTGGTGGTGCCCTGAGGGATGGGCGGCCTCGTCATCCGCATCCTTCGGCGCCGGAGCATCGGCGCAGCGCTCGAACTCGATCTCCACGGTCGCGTGGTCCACGCCGTAGGCCGTCTTGAGGCGTTTCTTGATGGCGGACGTGACGGCCTCCGGCGCCGCGCCGTCGGATGAAATCCGCGCGTGCAGCGTGACGATCGGCCGGTCCTGGCTGAGCGACCAGGCGTGGACGTGGTGCACGTCGCGCACGCCCGGCACGGAGGCTTCGAGGTCCTGCTCGATCTGGCGCGGATCGAGGCCGGCCGGCGTCCCCTCGAGCAGGATATGGCCGGCATCGCGGACGATCCGGGCCGCGGACCCGAGGATGAGGACGGCCACCAGAACCGACAGGATCGGATCGATCGCCATCCATCCCGTCATGAGGATCGTCACCGCGGCCGCCAGCGCCGCCACGGAGCCCAGGAGATCGCCGGCGACGTGAAGCACGGCGGCGCGCACGTTGAGATTTCCGCGGTCGCCGCCCGCGAGCAGGTGGAGCGACAGGATGTTGACGCCGAGCCCCGCGAGCGCCACCCAGAACATGACGCCGCCCAGTACCGGCGTCGGCGCACGGATCCGGTGCACGGCCTCGACCACGATCCAGCCCGCGACGGCAAACAGCAGAAGCCCGTTGGCGAACGCCACCAGGACGCCGAACCGGCCGTAGCCGTAGGAGCGCTTCCGGTCGGCAGGTCGGCGCGCGATGCGGAAACCGAGCCACGCGAGCACCAGCCCCGCGCAATCGGTCAGCATGTGCCCCGCGTCGGCAATGAGCGCCAGCGACCCCGACAGGATGCCGCCCGCGACCTCCGCCAGCATGAAGAGGCCCGTGACAAGCGCCGCAAGCCCGATCCGCCGCTCGCTGGCGCCCGCGCCGTGCACGTGATCGTGGCCGTGGGAATGCGTGTGCATGGCTCCCAAGCTGGCCTTGCCAATCGAAAAAGCAAGAGGCCCGCCTGAATCAGGCACCCTACTGCCTACTGCCTACTGCCTACTGCCTACTGCCTACTGCCTACTGCCTACTGCCTGTCATCCCCCGAAGTCGTAGGCCGCCAGCGCCGCGAGGTTCAGGATGTCGGCCTCCTTGGCGCCGAGCGTCGAAATCTGCACGCTTTTCTCGAGACCGACCAGCAGCGGACCGATCAGCGTCGCGCCCGCGAGCTCCTTCAGCATCTTGGTCGAGATGGAGGCGGCGTGCACGGCGGGCATCACCAGCACGTTGGCTGGCCCGGTGAGACGGCAGAACGGATAGTGCTTCATGAGGTCGGGCGAGAGCGCCGCGTCGGCCGCGATGTCGCCGTCGAACTCGAAATCGGCGCCCCGTTCGGCGAGGATGTAGGCGGCTTCGCGCACCTGGTCGCCGCGCTCGCTCGGCGGCTGGCCGAAGGTCGAATACGTGAGCAGCGCCACGCGTGGGTCCATGCCGAACTTGCGCGCGGCACTCGCCGCCTCCGTCGCGATGTCGGCAAGCTCCTCCGCCGTCGGCATCTCGTGCACGTTGGTGTCGGCCACGAGCACGCCGCGGCCGCGGCAGAGGGCCAGGCTGACGCCGATCACGTGCCGGCCCGGCTCGGGATCGATCACGCGGCGCACGTCCTCGAAGACGCTCGCCCAGTTGCGCGTCACGCCCGCCACCATGGCGTCGGCCAGCCCGTGGGCGACGAGGAGGGCCGCGAACACGTTGCGCTCGTTCGTCACGAGGCGCACGCAGTCGCGCTTGAGGAACCCGCGCCGCTGCAGGCGGGCATAGAGGAACTCGGTGAACTCTTCGACGAGCGGCGATTTGCGCATGTCGACGATCTCGAACGTATCGTGCAGGCGGATGCCGGTTTCGCGGAAGCGCTCGCGGACGACGTCCTCCGCTCCGACGAGAACCGGCGTCCCGAGCCCCTGGGCGGCATAGCTGTTGGCGGCGCGGATCACGGCCGGATCCTCGCCTTCGGCGAACACGACGCGCTTCGGCTCCGTGCGCACCTGCTCGAAGATCGAATGCAGCCAGTCGGACACCGGGTCGAGGCGGGCGTTGAGCCGGGAGGCGTAGGCGTCCATGTCGACGATGGGCCGGCGGGCGACGCCCGAGTCCATCGCGGCCCGTGCCACCGCGAGCGGCACGCGGCCGATCAGACGCGGGTCGAACGGCGCCGGGATGATGTAGTCCGCCCCGAAGGTGGGCCTCCGGCCGAGGAACGCGGCCATCACCACATCCGGAACGTCCTCGCGCGCCAGCGCCGCGAGCGCCCGGGCGGCCGCGATCTTCATCTCGTCGTTGATCGTGCGCGCCTGCACGTCGAGCGCACCGCGGAAGATGAACGGGAATCCGAGCACGTTGTTGATCTGGTTGGGGTAGTCCGATCGCCCCGTGGCCACGATCGCGTCGTCGCGCACCGCCTGCACCTCCTCGGGCGTGATCTCGGGGTCCGGGTTGGCCATGGCGAAGATGATCGGCTTGGCGGCCATGGAGGCGACCATCTCGCGCGTCAGCGCACCCTTGACCGAAAGGCCGAAGAAGACGTCGGCACCCTCGATCGCCTCGGCGAGCGTGCGCGCCTCGGTCTTCGCGGCATACGCGCTCTTCCACTGGTTCATGCCGTCCCTGCGGCCCTGGTAGATGACGCCCTTGGTGTCGCAGAGCGTGACGTTCCGGGCCGGCAGGCCGAGCGCGATGGCGAGCCCGATGCAGGCGATTCCGGCCGCGCCCGCCCCGTTGACGACGAGGCGGCAATCGGCAATGTCGCGCCCCGTGAGCTCGAGCGCATTGATGAGCCCCGCCGCCGCGATGATCGCCGTGCCGTGCTGGTCATCGTGAAAGACCGGGATATCGAGTAGCTCCTTGAGGCGCTGCTCGATGATGAAGCAGTCCGGCGCCTTGATGTCCTCGAGGTTGATGCCGCCGAAGGAGGGACCCAGGTAGCGGACGCAGTTGATGAACGCGTCCACGTCCTCGGTATCGACCAGCAGATCTATGGCGTCGATGTCGGCGAAGCGCTTGAA
>NZ_DAITQL010000045.1:0-34741 GCF_036833075.1 Hyphomicrobium sp. | reverse complement strand
CTGGCTGACGTCGACGCGATCGACGAGGCCGGACTTCACCATGTACCAGCCGATGGCGCCCTGCAGGCCGCCGAGTGCCAGCACGCCGGCGAACTTCAGCCCATAGCCTGGCCGCAACGCGCCCAGGAACCAGAATACCGCGAGCGGCAGCGCGAAGGCCAACCCGATGAGACGCCCCAGGAAGCGATGCCCCCATTCCCACCAGTAGATGGCCTTAAACGCGTCGAGCGACATGCCCTTGTTGACGAGATGGTACTCGGGGATCTCCTTGTATTTGGCGAACGCCTCCTGCCAATGGGCGTCCGTCAGGGGCGGGATGGCACCGAGGATCGGCTGCCATTCGGTGATGGAGAGGCCGGAGTCCGTGAGCCGGGTCGCGCCGCCGACGGTGATCATCGCCAGCACGAGCCCGGCCACGAAGAAGAGCCAGAGACGCACGGCGCGATCCCACGACGTCGCCGTTCCAGCCTTGCCATTCGTCACGTCGATCGCCGTCATGCGCTTTTTTTCCCGCGGTTCGCCAAGGTGTGATAGGGCGAACCCGTGCTCCGATCAATGCGATGATCGGGCGCTGCACGAGGCCCCGAAAGCGTCCGCGACGAGACACGGGACCGTTGAATTTCAGCCCCCCAAGTTTCAGAAACCAAGTTTCAGGACCAAAGTCTCAGAGCCCATGCCCCTTCGCACGCGCAAGCTCGTCGGCGCCATCGCGCTCCTGGCTTTCCTCGCCGTCTATGCGCTCGCCGCCATGATGGTCGCGGTCGTGCTGCAGGTGAGCGCGAGCAAGGCCGCCGAGATCATCTATTACCCGGTGGCGGGGCTGCTCTGGGTGCTGCCTGCCATGTGGCTCGTCAAATGGATGCTGCGCCCGGACGCGTAGCCTTCCGGCGCCCGGCCTTCGTAGCCACATGCACGGCACGCTGACCTCTGGCGCCCCGAAGCACGGCCTTCGCCGCCTCGATCATCAGGAACGGCACGCCAGTCATCAGGACCGCAACGTAGCGGGCCTTCTGGAAATTGCCGTTCAGCGAGACACGCGGCAGGCCGGTCATCGGATGCTTCGCACTCAGCACGTCTTTGCGGGTCGTGACCGCGGTTTCGAGGCCGAGCGCGGCGGCGATGGCGAAGTCGCGCGCGCCTGCGCTTCCGGCGTCGCCATAGGGAAAGCTGAAGTGGCGGCAGGGACGGCCGAGCTCACGGGCGATGCGCTCGACGCTCTCGGCGATCTCCGCCCGCGCCTCGCCCTCGGAAAGCCCCACCACCGCGACATGGCGGTGCGTGTGCGCGCCGATCGTGACGAGCGGATCGGCTGCGAGCGTGCGCAATTCGTCCCAGCTCATGATCAGGTCACTGCAGAGCGAGGACGCATCGTAGCCGGCCAGCCGCGCGATCTCGCGCACGCTCGCGCGCAGCTCGGCCTCGGGACGGCGGCGCAAGGACCAGTAGATCTCGTCGAACGCCCGGTTTTTCTCGTCCGGCGTGCGGACTTCAAAATGACGCTCGACGCCATCGAGCACGACGCGGATCTCGTTCGCCTTGCGGACGGCGGCTTCGAGGACTAGCCACCACAGCTCGCCCTCACCGTCGGGATAGGCGGTCGGAACGTAGATGGCGAACGGCAGGTTGTGCCGCTTGAAGACCGGATAGGCAAAGTCCCGGTTGTCGCGGTAGCCGTCGTCGAAGGTGAAGCAGGCGAAGGGGCGCGCCGGCGCGTCCATCTTGAGGCGGCGCGCGGCCTCGTCGAGCGAGACGATATCGTAGCCGGCCTTGCGGACGGTCTCGATGGCCGCTTCGAGAAACTCCGGCGTCACTTTCAGGATGCCGTTCGGCTCGAACGCCCCGGGCGGCTCCGGCCGGACGCTGTGCAGCGTGAAGATCACGCCTTTGCCGCGCGCCAACGGGGCCAGGAGGGCGGCGAGCCCGGAATAGTGGAGACCGGACAGCGCGGCTTTCCTCAGGGCAGTGGTCCAGCTCGGCATGCGCGTCCGCCTCCGTCTCCGGCTCAGCCCACGCGCGCGAGCTTGCGCCGTTCGCGCGGGCGGTCGGAATGGTCGAACGCGAAGAGCGCGATGCCTTCGACCTCGAAGCCGAGGAACGTGCCCGCCCCGTCGGCGCGGACACGCGCCTTCTCCTCCTCGCCGGACACGAGCGTCACGCCGCAGTCGAAACGGCCCTGGATGGCCTCGAACAGACGTTCGGCGGGTTCAGGGCGCGCCACCACGACGATATGCTCGTAAACATCATCCAGCGCATCGAGCAGGAAATTGATGTTGTCGCTGTCGGGCGGCTCGTCCGAACCCGCGAGCCCGCGGCCGCAGGGGATGAGATGCACTTCGCTCTCATCGAGCGCACGAACAACGTCCTCGAAGCGCGCCCGCCCGTCAACCAAATCGTTGAAGCCGGGCCACGTCGGCTGACCCATCCGGCTCGATATGCCCTCGCCTGAGAGGCTCCAGTCCACCATGATGACCGTGTGCCCCTTGCCGGCGATCACGCGGCAGACGTCGGCCGCCTCGCGCGCGAGCGCGAACAGATCATCGGAGCCCGTCAAAAGGGTCCGCGTTCCCGAAGTCCCGCCCGCGCGCAATGCCAGGATGCGGGCGGCCATCTCCTCGGCGGTCGTGGGATCGGCGGCGTCCGGCACGGCGGCGGGCTCGGACGCCGCCGGCGCCTCGGCCACGGAGGCGATCTCTGGCGTTATCGGGCCCGCCTCGATCTCCGCCGGAAGCCCAGCCGGGCTCATGGCAGGGGCGAACGGATCGGACGGTGCCGCGAGGCCCGGCCCTGGATCGGCCGCGGGCCCGCCCGGACGCTCCCCGATCAGGGGCCGCTCAAGCGCAAATCCCCGCCGCGGCGGCACGGGCAACACGGGGTGCAGCCGCTCGCGGCGGCGCGCCAGCCCCGGACGGGGCGCGCCGCCCGCCACGCGGGCGCCGCCGAGCAGGCCTCGCGTGATGACGAGCGCGAGCCCGATCATCATCGTGGCGAGGGCCACGAGCAGCGTCGTCGCCCCCTTTCTCGGAAAAACGGGAACGGCGGACGGGCGGGCACTCGAGACGATCTGTGCCTCGACGGGGATCGTGCGGCTGTCATCGGCGCGCACGCGGTTGGCCTCGAACTGGGCCCGCAGGCGATCGAGCTCGGCGCGTTTTGACCTCGCGTCGGCCTCGAGGCTCCTCAGTCGCGCCTCCTCCGGGCCGGCGTTGACGATGCGCGACTTGATGTCGGCGACGCTCGCCTGGATGGCCTCCTCACGCAGGGCCGCAACCTTGGCTTCCTTGTCGAGGCCGTCGACGATCTTCGCGACCTCGGCGCCGATCTGGCCCTTGAGCCCCTTGAGGTCGGCGGTGAGCTGGCGCATGCGCGGATGCCCCGGCAGGAGGGTCGCCGACAGCTCGGAGATCTGCCGCTCGACGCGCACGCGGCTCTGCACGAGGCTCTGGATCAGCGGCGACTTCTGGATATCGGCCAGCGTCTCGGCGCTGCCTAGCTCCTGCATCTCGCGCGCCTGGGCGGCACGGGCCTCGGCCTCGCTGCGGGTCGCCTTGACGCGCAACAGCTCGGCGTTGAGGTCGGCGAGCTGCTGCTCGTTCAGCCCCGTTGCCTGCGGGCCGCCCTTGAAGATATTCGCTTCTCCGCGAAACGCCTCGACGGCGGCCTCGGCCGCGGCGGCCTCGTCGGCAAGCCGGGCGATCTTGGGCTCGAGAGCCTTCTGCACGTCGTCGGTTTCGATCAGGCTCTGATGGGCGATGTTCCGGCGATAGGTCTCCGCGATGCGGTTGGCGACGGCGGCGGCGAGCTCCGGATCGATCGAACGGAACCGCACGCCGATGAAGCGGCTCTCCCTCGGCGAATAGACCTCGAGGCTCCTGAAATAGGCATCGAGCGCGCGATCCTGGTCGCTCTCGGAGGCCCGCGGAGCGCCGATGCCGACCAACCGCAACAGTGCGGACAGCGTGTCGGGCGATCCTCTGGCGCTGTTGAACTCGGGCTTTTCCGCGAGCCTCATCTCGCGGACGATCTCCTCGCCGAGGTCCGTCGACATCAGCGCGCGCACGTGGGTGTTGATGGCTTCCTTGTCCATCCGCACGCTAACGCTATCGGACATGCCGGATCGCGACGGATCGGCGAACGGGTTGGCGGCGCTCTTCGATTCGATGGCGAGCTGCGCCTCCGACATATAGCGGGGGGCGACCAGCGCGAGCACGCCATAGGTGGCCGCCGCCAGGGCCAGCGCGATGAGCGTAAGCCTCGGCAGGCTTCTGACCGCGCTCCGCCACAGGGCGCCGAGGTCGATATCGTCAGGGCGATGGTATGTCGTTCGAGCCATTTCGGTTTCGTCCGGCAAATCCGTTGGCTCCGGGATACACGGCGCCGCGTTAGAATTTCCTTAAGCTTCCCGGAGTGGGACAAACTCTAAGTTTTTCTTAACCCTGGCTGCCTAACACTGGCGCTCGCGAACCCTTTCCGTTGAGCGGTCTCCCATGCGCGCCGGCGCCAAAGCATCGATCGGATTTCTCTCGTGCGCCGTGGCGATCGCGCTTGCCGGCTGCTCGCACGACCCCGACGCGGTCGTCTCGGCCGCGCTCGAGACCATGGGCCGGGACGCCGAGACGGTGGTGATCGCGGATGCGCCGCGGGAGGCGGCCGCGCCGGCGGCGATCGAAACCGCTTCCGTCAGTCCGGCCGGATACGTCGCCGATGCGCGCGGGCCCTACCGGCTCGATACCGGCGACAAGCTGCGCGTCTTCGTCTACGGGCAGCCGAACCTCTCGCGGGCCTACACCGTCGATCAGGAAGGCATGATCACGGTGCCGCTGATCAACGCCGTGCGCGCACGCGGCCGGACCACGCGCGAGGTGGAGAGCGCCATCCGCCACCGCCTCGGCGCGGAGTTCGTGCGCAATCCCGAGGTGACGGTCGACATCCTGCAGAACCGGCCGTTCTTCATCTACGGCGAGGTGCGCGCGGGGGGACAGTACCCTTACGTCTCGGACATGACGGTCGAGACGGCGGTCGCCATCGCCGGCGGCTATACGGACCGCGCCAGCACGCGCAGCTACCGCATCACGCGGCGCCACGACGGGTTCTCCGACCGGATCGACGTTCCGGGCGACTACCCCGTCGCACCGGGCGACGTGGTCTACGTCAACGAGCGGTTCTTCTGAGGCGCCCCTTGAGCGACACCGTCTCTTCCGCCGACACGCCGCTGCGCATCCTTCACGTCATGCGCGCGCCCGTCGGCGGACTGTTCCGGCACGTGCTCGATCTCGCGGGAGAGCAGGCGCGGCGCGGGCATGAGGTCGGCATCGTCGCCGACAGCACCTCGGCCGACAGGCTCACCACCCTGCGCCTCGCGGAGATCGCGCCGAAGCTCGGGCTCGGGCTTTCGCTCATCCCCATGCGCCGGCAACCCGGCATCGGCGACCTCACCGCCGTGCGGCGCATCGCGAACATCGCGCGCGCGCTCGACCTCGACATCCTGCACGGCCACGGCGCCAAAGGCGGGGCCTATGCGCGGCTCGCCCGGGCGTGGCTGTCGGTCGGCGCACGCGCGCGCGTTCAGGCGTTCTACACGCCGCATGGCGGGAGCCTCCACTACACGCCCGGGACGGCGGCCGGCACCCTCTTCGGGGCGATCGAGCGGGTCATGGGGCGGATGACGGACGGGCTCATCTTCGAATCCGCGTTCGCGCGCGACGCCTATGCGCGGCTCGCGGGGGATAAGGGCCCGCCGCGGCGCATCATCGCCAACGGGCTGGGCCTCAAGGATTTCGTCGCCCGCCCGCCCGCCGAGGATGCGGCCGACATCCTCTTCATCGGCGAGTTGCGCCTGCTCAAAGGCGTCGACGTGCTGATCGAGGCGCTGGCGCGCATCGCTGCCAAACGTCCGCTCCGCGCCGTGATCGTGGGGAGCGGCCCCGACGCGGAGACATTCAAATCCCAGGCCCACGCCCTGGGGCTCGACGCGGCGGTCACGTTCCCCGGCGCCATGCCGGCGTCGGATGCCTTCCCGCTCGGGCGCTGCCTCGTGGTCCCGTCGCGCGCCGAGAGCTTTCCCTACATCGTGCTCGAAGCGGGCGCGGCAGGGGTGCCGCTCATCGCGACGCGCGTCGGCGGCATTCCCGAGATCGTCGCGGGGACGCAGACGGAGCTCATCGCACCGGGCTCGGCCGACGCCCTCGAGCGCGCGATCTTGAGTGTGCTCTCCGATCCGGACGGCGCGCGCGCGCGTGCGTCCGAGCTGCGCTGCGCCGTGCAGCAGAGGTTCACCGTGACGACGATGACGGATGGCGTGCTCGCCTTCTACCGGTCGGCGCGGGCTGACGCCGGCCGACACGCATCGGCGAACCACGCGGGCGGATCAGCGCGCGCGGCCAGCTCGGCGCATGTCCAGCCGTAGGCGGCGTCGAACAATTCGCGATGGCGATGCCAGTCGAGGAACCCCATTCCAGCCGGGATCGGCGGGGAGAGCGAAAGATCGTCCGCCTGGAGCTCGCGCTGGAAATCGCGACGGTTGGCCATCAGCGCGCGCATCAGCACCGCGACCAGGCCCGGCGCGGCCGGAAGCCGGCCACGACCGAGGGGGTTGAGCACGCGCCGCACCAATGCGGCCCGCGACGGCAGAGCCTCGTAGTCGACCGCATAGCGGTCGAGCGCCGGCGGCTTGAAGCTCACGACGACGTTGGGACCCGACTTGAGATCGCGCATGACCCGCACGGGCACGTTGTCGAGCAGGCAGCCGTCGACCAGCATGTCGCCTTCGGCCGTATAGACCGGCGGCAGGAGCGCGGGGATCGAGGCCGAGGCGCGGATTGCTCGCCACAGGGGGCCGCTGCGGTGCGCGACGAGACCATAGCGGGCGAGGTTGGTCGAGACGGCGAAGAACGGCAGCCAGAGGTCTTCGATGTCGCCCGCGCCGAACAACCGCTTCAGCTCCGCGTCGAACACCGTGTGGTCGAGCAGCGCGTAGCGCGGCAGCGTCAAGCGGCGCAGCGCGCGGTTGGCGACGAACATCTCGCCGAGCGCGGCGTCGATCTCGTCGGGCGAGGCGTCGAGCATGAAGGCCGCCGCGAGTGCGGCGCCGGCCGAGGTGCCGCCCATGATGTCGAAGGCGAGCCCGGCCTCCGTGAGGGCCTTGAAGACGCCCGTGTGCGCGGCCGCGAGAGCGCCGCCTCCGGCCGCCACGAGCCCCACGGCGCGTCCTTCGACGAAACGCACGAGGCGATCGACGTCGGCCGTGCCTTCGAGGGCGACATGATGGTGCATGGCGACCTTGCGAGGCGCGAGCCAGCGGGCGGTCCCCGCGACCTTGCCGCGGCGCGGATGCAGGAGCACGAGGCGCGTTGCCTCCGGCGCCACGAACTGCTGCGCGAGGCGCTCGGCGGCATTGGGCGCGGCGGCGTCGCTGTGGTGGGCGACGGCGAGCACCAGGTCAGCATGCCGGATCGCCTTCCCGGTCCAGGGTGTGACGGCGTCGTCGGCCAGTAGCAGGACATGCGCGTGGGCGGCCTCGAGCGCGTTCAGCCGCGCGATGGCGTCCGGGCTCTCGAACGCGTCGGCGGCCCCGAGAAGCGCCTCTGCGGTCTCTCCCGAAAGCACGGCGCAGGGCGCGCGGCGGGAGAGCGCGTCGCTCAGCATGGCGACGAACGGCGCGCTCATGCGCGCGCCGCCGGCCGGAATGACGCAGATGGTGCGCGGGCGCGGCCGGGCCTGCGGGGCGGAGGACGCGGCATGGGACGTGGTCGCTGCGAGACGGCGGGCGAGCGTCGCCGCGAGCGTGCCCCAGATGCCTGGATGGGCCGCCACGAGGGCGTCGAACTCGGCGCGCGAGAGCGCCTGCACGAGGCTGTCGCGCATGGCGGTCACGGTGGCGGTCCGCGCCCCTCCGGTCAGGAAGGCGATCTCGCCGACGGGCTGGCCGGGACCGATCTCGCTCAGTAGATCGTGCCGCCCCTCGCGGGCGACGGCGAAACGCCCGGACACCACGACATAGAGCGCGTCCGCCGGATCACCCTCATGGATCAGTACGTCGCCCCGGCGCAGGGTTCTGAGCGCGAGGCGACCGGCGAGCGCGCTCCGCTCCGGCGCCGACAGACCGGAGAAGAGATCGATGTCGGGAACCTCGGGCATGACGGAAGCGTGCGCGGGAAACTCGCTCGCAGTCCCTCTCGGTGCGTCGGTTGGGTTCATGTGGGGGGCGCCCGCCCAGGTTGACCACCTTCCACTATACGGCGGCGCGGCGGGCTAGAGCGTGATCATTTTTGATTGAAAGGATCGCGCTTCAGGCTGCGGGGTCACAGCCTGTCTATGCCGCGGGGCACGGACGGGGCACGCGCCTCCCTGGCGAGGCCCGCGATCAGCAGGCCAAGGGCCGGCAGGAAAAACAAAAGGAAGGTGCCGACAAAGGGGATGAAGACTGACATGCCCCCTATATGGGGCGCGCGCCGCCGCCTACCACCGCTTTCACGCTGTGGCGGTTTGTCCCTCGAAGCCCTCGGTGGCCGCGGCGAGCGCCTCGCTCATGGTGCGGGCCATCTTGACGGGATTGAAGCCCCACTTGGCGTTGAGGCGCATCTTCGCCGCGGCTTCGAGCGCGGTCACGAGCGCCGTCTGCCCGTGGCGGGCGATGAGCTCGCTCACGTGGCGCGTCTGGCAGGCGGTGAGGAAGCTGCGGAAGCGCAGCAGAACCGCCACCTTGCGCACACGCTCGCGGGGCGAGATCTGCCAGAAGTCCTGCTCGACGCGGCGCAGGTCCTCGTCGGAGAGCGTGATCGACGGAAGCAGGAGGCTCCCGGAGGAGAGGATCTTGAGGGCCAGCGCCAGCTCGCGGGCGCCGACCAGAGGCACGTCGCTCGTGTCGATTGCGCCTTCAGGGGCTTTGTCGATCATGGCTTCCGACATGGCGATCAGCTCCGCTTTCCGACCGGGTCTCTTTGGGCGAAGACGCTCCAGGGCGACCCGTGCAACAGAATTATGTCTTTTGGACTACGCGATTCGACGAGAAAATCCACGTCCAAGCCGACGAGGCGGCCGTCTGGATTGCGGATATCCGACTTCGAAAAGCGGTATTTCCGTCCATCGGCGGCGCGGATGACGCCGCACCCGATGGCTTCGTGAAACTTCGTTATGTGACCTTGCATGGCGCGCTCCATCTCGATGGCGACCGCCTCAGCGGTATCTCGCAGAACCATGCCCGAGAGGGACAGCGCGCGCTGTTCCTGCCGATACATTCCCAATCGATTTCAAGGCTGTCAACCAATTATCTTGCACTGCAGCATAAAAAAGGGGCCACCCTTGCAGGTGACCCACACTTTTGTTGCAACGGCACTCCCGAACCGAGGGGCGAGGGGCCCGGGATTATGGGAGATCCCCTCTTCCGAGGGCGGCGAAGGCCACGGATTTCCGCCGCCGCGGCAAGGGTGCCGCCGGAGACGCCGGGGACATCTCAGGCCCCTCAGTTGTCACGAAAAAATGCGTCTACCCGCATGCCGGGCTTCAGTGCCGCGGCATCCCCTGTCATCTCGATGGTCACCTCCATCACCTCGACGTCGGTCGGGCGGAGCGGTCCGCGCGGACCGATCTTCGCCGAGCCGAGGGTCGGAGCGATGCTCGTCACCTTGCCCTGGAACTTCTCGTCGCCGCGGCTGATGCTCTTCACGTAGGCGGTCTGGTCGAGCTTGATCTTGTCGACATCGCCCTCGTCGACCTCGGCCTTGACGCGCACCACGCTCATGTCGCCCATGACGACCAGCGGCAGCTCCGGCGACGGCGCCACGACCTCGCCCGCCTTGGCGTTGACCTCGAAGATGGTGCCGGCGGACGGCGCGCGGATGCGCGTCTTGTCGAGGAGGGCTTCCGCCATGCGCACTTCCGCACGCGCGGCGGAGACCGCGGACTCGGCGCGGCTCGGCGCCGGCAGGTTCGCCTTCGACTGCGCCTTCACGTAGGCGATGCGCTCGCGCTCGAGGCGCTCGTTGGCATCCTTGAGGCGGCGGCGCGCGTCGCTCACGGCCGCGTCGCTGCCGGTGCCGCTGCGCTTGGCGGAGATCGCATAGTCGAGCTCGATGCGGGCCCCGGTCACAGCGCGCTCGGCGGAGTAGATCGCATCCTCGGCCTTGCGCACGTCCTCGCGGCCCGAGGCGAAGGCTTTCTCGCGGTCCTCGCGCAACGCCTCGGCTTCCGTCTCGGCGGAGGCGAGCTTGGCGCGGGCTTCCGCATCGTCGAGACGCAGCAGGAGCTCGCCTTCCTCGACCTTGTCGTCGACCTTGACCAGCACGTCCTCGACGCGGCCGAGATAGGTGGCGCCGAGGCGGATCTCGCCGCCCTTCGGCTCGACGCGCCCGGGCGCGGCGACGGCGTAATCCTTGGGCGCGATCGCGACCTCCTCGGCCGGTGCGCTACTCCTGAGCTTGTCGTAGGCAAGGTAGCCGCCGGCCCCGGCAAGCCCCAAAAGCAGGATCAGATTTATGGGCTTCAACATGGCGCGTGATCTTCCTCAAGCTGCAACGTTCTTTTTCCTGGACTCGTTACCGGAGCCGTGGCCGGCGCCGCCCTTGTCGGGCGAGCGGTCGTCGCCGACGATGCGTCCGTCCTCGATAGTGATGATGCGATCGGCGTAGTGGAGCGTGCGGTGATCGTGCGTCACGGCCATCACGGCCCGCGTCGGATCCTTGGCGACCTCCTTCAGGAGCTCCATCACGGCTTTGCCGTTCTCGCTGTCGAGGGCGGCAGTCGGCTCGTCGGCCAGCACGACGGAAGGACGGCCGGCCAGCGAGCGGGCGATGGCAACACGCTGCTTCTCGCCGCCCGACAGCTTCGACGGATAGGCGTGGAGGCGATGCTCAAGGCCGACCGCCCTCAGCGCCTCAGCCGCGGTCTCCATCGGATCGGCGGAACGGGCATTGCGCACGTCGAGCGCGACAAGGACGTTCTCGAGTGCCGTCAGGGTCGGGAACAGGTTGTAGCTCTGAAACACGAAGCCGATGTGGAGGCGGCGGATGTCGGCAAGCTCCTCGCTCGACAGTCCGACCGCTTGGTGGCCCGCGAGATGCAGCTCTCCGCCGGTGGCCGTCAGAATGCAGCCCAGGATCGACAGCAGAGTCGTCTTGCCGCTTCCCGACGGCCCCATCAGCAGGGTCAGCTCGCCGGGACGCAGGTCCATGCTGACTCCCTTCAGGATGTGAAGCTCTCCGGCGCCGGTGTCGATCGATTTCACGATGTTGCGCGCTTCGAGAAGCGGACGCAGCCCCCCGTTCGATGCTCTCTCAGCCTTGGCCATCTCAGCAATGTCTCCCGAATGCGTCACGCGGAACTCAGTGCGGCGAAACTGACACCGGCGACCCAAAGCGTCTGTTCCGCCTGTCACAGGGAATGCCGATTACGGTGACAAAAATCGCTCTTACAACGGAACGTCCTCCGGGTGAAGGACGGGCACGCCGTCCGTCCTCCGCCCGGCACGGGATCCGGAACGCCTTCGCCTCCCGGATCCGATATTCTCTCCTCCTCGGCCTCCCGCGACCCGATCCCGGCCGTGCGCTCCTATCGGTTGAAGACGCCTGCCGGATCGATCCGCGTCACCTTGCGGATGGCCGTGATGGCCGCGAAGATGCACATGCCGACGGTCAGCGCGAACAGATAGGCCGCGATCTGGGGCGTCATGACGATGGTCAGTGTCGGCACGCGAACCGAAAGCCTGTAGATCGCCAGCATCGCGAGCAGCATGCCGGCCGCATAACCCAGAACCGCGCTCAGCAACGCCTGGATGAGGATGACGGCGTGGATGTAGCTCGCCGACGCGCCGAGCGCGCGCAAGGTCGCGAACTCGTTGAGGTGGTCCTTGGTGCTGGCGTAAAGGGTCTGGGCGACGATGACGATGCCAACGATGGCGCCGAGCACCATGCCCGTGATGAGGGCGAGGCCGGCGCCTGTCGAAAACATCCAGTAGTTGATGCTGCGGCGCGTGAACTCCTCGTGCGTCAGAACCTCGGCCCCCTGCAGGCGGTCCTGCAACGCCTTACGCACGGTCTCGAGATCGGCGCCCTCCTGGAGCGTCGCGAGCACGTAAGTCGATTGCGCGGCGCTCGCGCCCACGAACTTGCGCGCCGTCGAAATCGACGTGAAGCCGTAAGGGAGGGTCGTGAACGAGCGGATGCCTTTCGTCACGGCCGTGACCTGGGCGCGCTGATTGTTGATCTCCGCATAGTCGCCGCGCTTCTCGATACCGAGATCCTTGAAGTACGAGCGGTCCATCGCGATGGCCATGGGCAGGCTGAGATCCTCGATCCCGCCTTCTTCGATACTCCAGGGACGGGTGCCTTCATTGGCATAATCGAGGCCGACGAGGATGAAGGTCTTCTTTCCGCCCCCGGGCTTGCGCCAGGACGAGAAGCTCACGATCATGTCCTCGGCCTTCTGCACGCCGGGCGTCGACAGGGCGGCATACTTTTCATACCCGATCAGAAGCGAGGGATCGTCGAAGCTCTTGGTGCCGAATGGCACGATCCAGAGGTCGGCGGGCGCCTTGTCGAGCACGGTCGCGATCTTGTTCTCGCTGCCCTTGTAGAGGCCGACCTCGATGGCCACGAGCACCACCGAGAAGACGATGCCGACCAGCGTCACAATCAAGCTCATGCGATCGTGGAAGAGGTTCCGATAGGCAATCTTGGGCGCCATCCTGATGATCTTGCCCTGGGCAGCAGGTGCCCCGCCGCCTGCGATCCTCTTGATCATGTCCGACTCCAATCCCGCATCGGGAGTGTTGTGCGCTGAACTCGATGCCACGTCCAGCGTCCGTGCTCGCTCGAAACTGCTTTTATTCCATCACGGCGCGAGGTGTCGGGACGCATGCATTCCGACACCTCGCGCCATGTTTCCTGCCGCGCCCGCTTTAGTCGCAGCTGACCGATACCGTCATGCCGACCGCGGGGATGAACTTCTTGCAGCTCTCCTTCTCATCCGCCGTTCCGTCGCCGGTGCGGGTGGCCGCAGCGGTTTTTGCCGGGGCTTCCGCCGCGACGGCGGGCACCGCAGTCTCAGACACTGCAGTTTGGGGCGCCGGCTTCGTCACGGGGATCGAGCCCTGGATCAGAGCCGAGCTTCCCGTCAGAGGCGCGGCCGTCTCCGTGACGCCGGTCTTCCTGGCCTTGCTCGCATCGGTGGCCTCGTCTTTCCTGACGTCCTGGCGAAGCTCGGCTTTCGCCACGCGCTCAGGCGGCCTCTTCAGCTTGCGGGCGGCGTGCATGACCGGCCTCGTCCTAGCTTTCGGCGTGCGATAAGCGCCGCCGCCGTGCGCGGGGGTCGCTACGAAGCTTCCGAGCGGCACGCCGAACCCGAGGCGAATGCCGCCGCCGGCCTCGGCAGTGGATGCCAGAGCGGTGGTTGCGACAAGCGCAGAAGCAAGCGCGATCAGCCTCGTCGTTCCGATCAGCCTGGTCGTTCTCATGGCGGTTTCTCCTCAACCTGTCCGTCAATCGCGCCGGGCCTTGGACGGCATCGCCGGCTCACGTCTGCCGCGACCATCGCCCGTCCGTGCGGCCGCCGCTGTTCCGAGCGGCACACGCGCGCGAATTCTCTGGCTCGCAACGACGCTCACAACGAAAAGAGCCGGCCCCATGAGGGGCCGGCTCTCCATCACGTCGCACTGGGTCCGCGCGTCCAGACTTTCTAGCAGTCCACGTCGACCGCGACGCCGAGCGCGGGAACATAGCGCTTGCAAGTGCTCGATGCGGGCTCCTCCTCGGCGGTGGCGTCGTTGGTGGCAGCCGGCGTGTCGACGGCGGCGACGGTCGCCGCGTCAGCCGTCTCTGAGCCGGCGCCATGGACATCGGCGCGGGTCAACGCGGCCGTGCTCGACGGCGCGGCGACGTAGGTGCTCGGACCGGAGTTGGTCGTCTTCTCAGCGACCTCATCCTGCGTATCCTGGGACTGCTCGGCCTTTGCGGCTTGAGCCCTGGCCTTCGCGGCTGCGGCGGCCTGCTTCTGCCTGGCGGCTGCTGCGGCCTGGGCCTTGGCGCGAGCCTGTGCCTGTGCCTGTGCCTTCGCACGGGCCTGAGCCTGGGCCTGGGCACGAGCGCGTGCCATCTTGGCCTGCTTTGCCTGCTGAGCCTGGTGGGCCATGGCGCCGACAGCCAGGACACCGAGCCCGACTCCGAGGGCGAGGCCGCGTCCGCCGGCTTCGGCGGCGGGGGTGATTGCGAGGCTCGCGGCCACGGTCGCCGCAATGACGGTCATGCTGAGCTTCTTGGCCATGTTACTCTCCATCCGAGGTTCCCGGGCGGGCTTCATCGCCGCCCTCTCGAGGCTCAAAGTGCCCGATCGCGGCTTCTGCCGCTGTTCCGGCAGGAACATGGGACGGCGGCGGCCGATTTTTTTCCGGAGAGGGCATCAAACGCGCCGGCTAGCGCTCTTTACGCGGCTGCCGGCGCAACGCTGCCGACGGCGCGAAGGTGGGCGGCGGGACACGTGCGGACGGTTTCGGCAACAGCGCCGGCGATGCGGGAGATAAAGGCCAGCGTCCGGTCCAGCACGACGTGACGCTGCCGGTCGACCGTCACCATGTGATAGCTGTCCTCGAGCACCACGAGATCGACCGGGCCGGCCAGCTCGCGTTGCAGGTAGGCTGCATTGTCGAGCCCGGCGTAATCATCCTCTCTGGCATGAAGGATGAGCACCGGCTGGGTGATGGCACCGAGCTCCTTCATCACCTGCCGGGCCAGCCGGCGACGCTCCAGCACGGCACCGCCAGGCATCGCCGACGGGGCGGCCTTCGCGCCTTCCGACGCCATGGCGCTCATGATGAAGCTGCGGATGCGCTGGTCCTTGATGCCGACGTGGATCGGCACCGGGAAACGGAACAGGTTGGCCAGCCATTTGCTGTCGATCAGGCGGAAGAGCGGTACATACCAGGGGATCTGGCGACCGGAGAGCCAGAGGGTCGGCGAATAGAGCGCGACCGCGTGGACCTTATCCCTGTGGCGGGCGGCGAGCCTCAGGGCCAGCACCGCGCCGGTCGAGAGGCCGCCGACGATGACGGTCTCGCAGGTCGCGGCCAGTTCCTCGAGCCCCTTTTCCGCGCTTTCGTACCAGTCCTGCCAAGTGGCCGTCCTGAGGTCGCCCTCGGTGCCCTCGTGCCCGGCGAGCAGAGGGCAGAGGACCCTATACCCATTGCGGGTCAACCCGTTCGCCACAAATCGGATTTCTCTCGGTGACCCACACAGGCCATGAACCAGAAGCACGCCAATCCGACCGCTTTTGGCTCCGGAACTCCGTTCACTCGCTTGCATCGTGCGCCCCAATGGTATCCGGCTTCGATGGCAAGCACGCTAGCGGAGCGGCCTCGGTCCGGCTGTTCCAGCGGGCACAGGACTTGTCAGGCCGCCAGCCCCGCCGACGCCGTGCAAAAGCCGCTCATTTCGGGGCGCGGCATGCGATCGTCGCTTGCAAGCGTTCGGGCGGTCGCGGAAAAGCAGGGAGACGGGGTCGGCCAACATTTTCCCGTTGACCCCGCCGTATGTCAGGATTACAATTTAGAACTATTCTAATTGCTGCCTCCGAACGTTGAGAATGCTCTGCGGAGCGCGTGCCTCACCGGGTCGGACAGAGGGAGGACCCATGAAGGGTAAACGCGAGGTCGTCGACATTCTGAACGAAGCGCTCAAGCTCGAGCTCGGCGCGGTCAACCAATACTGGCTGCACTACCGGATGCTCGAGAACTGGGGCTTCACCAAGCTCGCCAAGAAGGAGCGGGCGGAATCGATCGAGGAGATGAACCACGCGGACAAGCTCGTCACCCGCATCATCTTCCTCGAGGGTCTGCCTAACCTGCAGCAGGTGGCGCCGCTCATGATCGGCGAGCACCTGAAGGAGGTCCTCGAATGCGATCTCAAGGGCGAGAAGATCGCGCATGAAACGTATATCCGCGGCCGCGACATCTGCCGGGCCGCCAAGGACTACGTGACGATGGAATTGTTCGCGGAGCTGATCGGGGACGAGGAAGGGCACATCGATTTCATCGAGACGCAGCTCGACCTCATCTCCAAGATCGGTATCGAGAACTACGGGCTCCTCCAGTCCGACCCGGCCAACGACGTCGAAGGCCACTGACCGGCGCGTGGCGAGCCTCGGGACTGCCGCGGCTCGCTTTCTTACCGTTTCCCAATGTTGCCGGTCGACGCCGCGGCGCGCAGAGAGACGCTGCGCGCCGGGTTGGCGCGTCTTTCGGCCGCGGGGAACCTCGGACATCGGCCCGGCGTTGGCTGTCAGGTGAAACCGATGACCGCGCCAACGCTTAGCAGCCGCACCCCTGATCACCTGACGACCACGATCCTGATTGTCGAGGACGACCCTATCCTGCGCTTCACGCTGGCCATGGACCTTAACGACGCGGGCTTTGCCGTGCGCGAGGCGGCCAGCACGGACGAAGCGGAGACGGTTCTCGGCACCGGCGCGCCGATCGATCTCATCGTCACGGACATCGAGATGCCGGGAGCGCGAAACGGGCTCGACCTCGCGAAAGCCGTGCGCGCCTTCCATCCCGACATTCGATCGATCGTGGTATCCGGGCGCGTGCCGCCCGCGGACATCGTGGGCGTGGCGGACGCCTTCTTCGGCAAGCCCTACGATACGAGCCGGCTTATCCGGCGCATCCGATCGCTGCTCGCGCCACGCCGGCACACTGCGGGCAAGGCTTAGAGCTCCTAATTTCATCACTGGGCTGATCTTGATGGGCCGGGGGCGCCCGATTAGCGGCCGAGGACGCGCCCGGCTACGGCGTCGAGCTTGCGAACGAGGGAGGCGTCGCGCGCCTCGGGCGCGGTGATGATGGCCACGCCGAGAGCGCGGTCGGAGCCGATGGGGCATGGGGGATGCTGGCGCGGGAAATCGCGGGCAAGGCGCGCCACAAGGCGCTGTGCCTTCTCGGTATTCTCCTTCATGACGGCGACGATGGAGGCCACATCGACGTCGTCATGGTCGTCGTGCCAGCAGTCATAGTCCGTCACCATGGCGACGGTCGCGTAGCAGATCTCGGCCTCGCGGGCGAGCTTGGCTTCGGGCATGTTGGTCATGCCGATCACGTCCATGCCCCAGCTCCGGTAGAGGTTGCTCTCGGCACGGGTCGAGAACTGCGGCCCCTCCATGACGAGGTAGGTGCCGCCGCGCGTATAGACGATGCCTTCGCCCTGCGCCGCCTTCTCGACGGCGTCGACGAGCAACGGACTTACGGGATCGGCCACTGAGACGTGGGCCACGAGACCGGGGCCGAAGAAGCTCTTCTCGCGCGCGAAGGTGCGGTCGACGAACTGATCGACGAGCACGAAGTGGCCGGGCGCGAGGTCCTCGCGCAGCGAGCCGCAGGCCGAGACGGAGACCAGATCCGTCACGCCGGCCCGTTTCAGCGCGTCGATGTTGGCGCGGAAGTTGATTGCTGACGGCGGCACCGGATGGCCGCGTCCGTGGCGCGGCAGAAAGCGCACGGGAAGGCCTGCGATCTCGGCGAAAAGGATCTCGTCCGAGGGCGCGCCCCAGGGCGTCATCACCTTCTCCCAGCGCGGGTTCTCGAGGCCCGGCAAGTGATAGAAGCCGCTGCCGCCGATTATGCCGAGCACCGATCCAGCCATCTCCAGCCCTTCCTTTGCGCTGCGGCGCGGATCAGAGCACACACGGCTACGCCCTTGCAAACGCCTACGCCCTCGAGAAAAGGAAAAGGCCCGCGAGGGGCCTTTTGCGCGTCGTCTCTTTTCTTTTCCGCCAGGCCGGCGGGCAGCCTCAGTGCGGGATCTTCGACCACAGCGCACGCTTGCCGGCATAGAGCAGGACCGTCGTGATGAGGAGATACAGCATCACGAGCCAGCCGGTGTTCTTGCGTGTATTGAGCGACGGATCGGCGGCCCACGCGAGGAAGGCTGCGACGTCGCGCGCGTTCTGCTCGAGCGAACCGCTGCCGTCCTGGTAGGTGATGAAGCTGTCCTTCCCGAGCGGCGCCGGCATGGCGATCTGATGGCCGGGGAACGCCATGTTGTACTGCATGCCCTCCGCCAGCGTGAAGTCCGCCGGAGGTTCCTCGTAGCCCGTCAGCAGGGCGTAGAGGTAGTCCGGGCCGCCTTCCTGATAGCCGGTGGCGATGTCTCTCAGCATCGAGAACGGGTGTGCCCACCAGGTGCCGGTGTACTCGACGGCGCGCGCCTTGGCGACCAGCGACAGGTCCGGCGGCAGGGCGCCGTTCTGGCTCGCTCGCGCCTCGTTGTCGTTCCGGTAGGGGCCGAGGATCGGATCGAACGCCTTGGGCTCGCGCTCGAACATCTTGCCCTCGTTGTCCGGCCCGTCGATGATCTTGTTGGGCCACGACTGCGCGAGAGCCTTCACGGCCTCCTCCGGAAACTGCGGGCCGCCCGGCTCGAAGAGGTTGCGGAAACGCACCCGGCTGAGCCCGTGGCAGAAGGAGCAGCTCTCCTTGTAGATCTGGAAGCCGCGCTGCAGCTGCGCCGTATCGTACTGGCCGGTGAAACCGCCGAAGCTCCAGGTCTGGCGCTCAATGTGGGCGTGCCCACCCTCGGCGGCCAGCGCCGACGGAACAAGAGCCGACGGGGCGAAAGCCGCACCGATCGCGAGCGCAAGGGTTGCAAGAGAAGCGTTCTTCATGAATCGCATGGTTCGTTCCTCTCGCTCAGCGCGTCTCTGGGGCCGCGGCGGCGCCTTGGGGCGCTCCTCCGCCACCACTCGGCAGGACGGAAGCGGAGATGGACTTCGGCAACGGCTTCGGCGTCTCGATGAGACCGAGAATCGGCATCACGAGCAGGAAGTGCGCGAAGTAGTAGAACGTGAAGATACGCGACCAGATGACGTAGGCGCCCTCCGGCGGCTTGGCGCCGAGATAGCCGAGACCGAGGCAGGCGATGACGAGCAGCCAGAAGAACCACTTGTAGAGCGGGCGGTACTTGGCCGAGCGCACGCGGCTGGTATCGAGCCACGGCACGAACACCAGCACGACGATGGACGCGAACATCGCTATGACGCCGCCGAGCTTGGAGGGGATGGCGCGCAGGATGGCGTAGAACGGCAGGAAGTACCATTCCGGCACGATGTGCGGCGGCGTCACCAGGGGATTCGCCTCGACGTAGTTGTCGGCGTGCCCCAGGTAGTCGGGCAGGAAGAAGACGAACCAGGCGAAAAGCAACAGGAAGGCGAACAGGCCGACCGCGTCCTTCGCAATCGCGTAGGGGTACATCGGCACGGCGTCGGCCTTGGTCTTGATATCGAGGCCGGTCGGGTTGTTCTGCCCCGACACGTGAAGCGCCCAGATGTGCAGGATGACGAGGCCGGCCAGCACGAACGGCAGCAGGTAGTGCAGCGAGAAGAAGCGGTTCAGCGTAGTGCCGGACACCGAGTAGCCGCCCCACAGCCATTGGACGACGGCCGTGCCGACGCCGGAAATGATCTCGTTCAGTGACGAGAAGAGGTTGGTGATGACGGTCACGCCCCAGAAGCTCATCTGCCCCCACGGCAGCGCGTAGCCCATGAACGCCGTCGCCATCATGACCAGGAAGATCAGAACGCCGATGATCCAGAGCACCTCACGGGGCGCCTTGTAGGAGCCGTAGTAGAGGCCGCGGAAGATGTGGATATAGACGGCGATGAAGAACATCGACGCGCCGACGGCGTGGAAATTGCGGATCATCCAGCCGTAGTTGACGTCGCGGCGGATGGCTTCCACCGAATTGAACGCCTCTGCTGCGCTCGGCTGGTAGTGCATGGCGAGCACGACGCCCGTCATGATCTGGGCCGCGAGGCAGAAGGTCAGGATGCCGCCGAAGGTCCAGAGATAGTTGAGGTTGCGCGGCGTCGGAAAGTCGATCAACTGACCTTGCATGAGGCGCATGACCGGAAGCCGATCATCCCACCATTTGGCAAACGAGGATTTCGGCTCGTAGTTTGACGTATGGTCCATGTCCGGCGCCCCCTCAGCCGATCTTGATCTTGGTGTCGGACACGAACGCGTACGGCGGGACCTCGAGGTTCCGCGGCGCGGGTCCTTTGCGGATGCGTCCCGACGTATCGTAATGGGAGCCGTGGCACGGGCAGAACCAGCCGCCGAAGTCTCCACGGCTGTCGCCCATCGCCTGCCCCTTGGGGATGCAGCCCAGATGCGTGCAGATGCCGATGAGGATGAGCCAGTTGACCTTGCCGTCCTTGACGCGGTTCGCATCGAGCGCGGGCGTCGTCTCGGGCAGGAGATCGTTGCGGGCCGACTGGTCGGGGAGATCGGCGATAGCGACCGCCTCGGCCTCCTTGATTTCCTCGGGCGTGCGGTTGCGGATGAAGATGGGCTTGCCGCGCCACATGGCGGTGATGGCCTGGCCCTCCTTGACCGGAGACAGGTCGATCTCGACGGAAGCCAATGCCTGCGCGCCCGCGTCGGGGTTCATCTGCGCCACGAACGGCCATAGCGTGACCGCGGCGCCGACGGCGACGAACGCATTGCCGGCTATGACAAGGAAATCTCGGCGATCAGGATCTTCGACTTCGCTTGTCACGTGCCCCTCCAGTTTCGAGGATGTTTCCCTCGCGCGACGTGCCCCGCGCTCGGAGACAACGGCGGATCTCATTTCTGCTCGGCCCCTGCCGGTGCCATGCCGTCCGCGAGTTTCCGGTGGCAGACGAACCGGGAGAGACTCCCTTATCTTTCGAAGCACTAACCGAGGCCCGCCGTACACGCAAGAAGCGCCCGCCAAACGGCTGGCAATTTCCGCGCTTTTCGACGATCCGGATCCTGTCTCGATCGATGGCGCCGTTTTGACATCGAATGGGAAGCTGCTCAATACGGCTTCGATGCACGCGCCGGGGTCAAAGTGGCGCAGATCTTAGAACGCGGCGGTTTCCCATGCGCCTTGCTCTCTACCAGCCGGACATTCCGCAGAATACCGGAACCATTCTTCGTCTTTCGGCCTGCCTTGGTGTCGAAATCGATCTGATCGGACCGGCCGGCTTCGATTTCAGCGACAGGTCATTCCGGAGGGCTGGACTCGACTATTTGGAACATGCCGGCATGACGCGCCATGAAAGCTTCGCCGCGTTCGAGGCCCGGCTCGCGTCCGCCGCGCCCAAGTCGCGCCTCGTGCTGCTCACGACGCACGCGGCCGACCTCCACATCGATTTCGCGTTTCGCGCCGACGACGTGCTGCTGCTCGGGCGCGAGAGCGCCGGCGTGCCCGAGGCGGTGCACCGCCGTGCGGACGCGCGCGTGCGCATCCCGATGCGCACCGGCCTCCGATCCCTCAACATCGCCGTCGCGGCAGCGATGGTGCTTGGAGAGGCGCTCCGGCAGACGGACGGATTTCCGAAGACGTGAGGGCGCACCCGCGCTGCCGGCGTCGGAGCCGCGTTCGCAAACCGCTGCTCAGCCCTTGTTCAGCATCAGCGTGAGGCCGATCAGCGTCTCGCTGAAGAACTGAATCTCCACCATCTGACGCTTGTCCTTGACGATGATGTCCATGTTGGCCGAGAGCGCCGTGCCCTCCGTGCCCTTCACGGTGACGCGATAGCCGCGCGGGGTCACCTCTCCCTCGAGCACGCCATTCACATTGTACATGACCTCGTTCCACGCACCGGTGAGCTTTCCGTCGGCGTGGCGGACCTTACTCTTGACCTCGATCTTGCCGCTCGCGGAGGCGCAGCGGATGGTCTGGTTCAGCTCGTTGCCGCCCTCGCCCTCAATGAAATAGGTGGCGCGGCATTTCACGTCCTCGGTCTTGCCGTCTTTGAAGCGCAGGCGTCCGATGCCGCCCCACCAGCCATCGAGGCTCGCGAACGGGCCGACCGACTGCGGCGCGGCGTCGGCCGACGGCACAACGGCCGCCAGGGCGACAAGGGCCATCGCGGCGGCGGCCGTCGCACCGCGCGCAAGACTGCGCGCAATCGTCAGTTTGCGCGCAGTCTTGCGCGCGGTCGTCGTCAAAAGGCGGCTCATGCGGTCCCCGCGCCCTTTCGCCCGAATCCCTGCCGGGCCAGCTTGCCGTGGCGCCTCCGGCTTGCAACAGGCGCCGTCTCCCGGATGGCGGATCTCGAGGCGCCTGTGTCGGTGGCGCCTCACAGGCTAGAGCCCGAGCTTCTTCTTCAGAATCCCGTTCACGGCGGCGGGGTTGGCCTTGCCGCCGGTGGACTTCATCACCTGGCCGACGAACCAGCCGAGCATCGACGGCTTGGCCTTGGCCTGCTCCACCTTGTCGGGGTTGGCGGCGATGATGTCGTCGACGGCCTTCTCGATGGCGCCGGTGTCGGTCACCTGCTTCATGCCGCGGGCTTCGACGATCACGGCCGGATCACCGCCCTCGGTCCAGAGGATCTCGAACAGGTCCTTCGCGATCTTGCCGGAGATGGTGCCGGCGGAGATGAGATCGATGAGGCCGCCGAGCTGAGCCGCCGAGACCGGCGAATGGGCGATGTCGCGGCCTTCCTTGTTCAGGCGCCCGAACAGCTCGTTGATGACCCAATTCGCCGAAAGCTTTCCATCGCGGCCCTTTGCAACCGCTTCGAAGAAATCGGCATTCGCGCGCTCGGCGACGAGAACGGTCGCGTCGTAGGCCGAGAGACCATAGTCCTTCGCGAAGCGGGCGCGCTTCTCGTCGGGCAGCTCCGGCAGGTGCCGCGCGAGATCGTCGACATAGCCCTGGTCGAACTCGAGCGGCAGCAGGTCGGGATCGGGGAAGTAGCGGTAGTCGTGCGCTTCCTCCTTGCTGCGCATGGACCGCGTCTCGCCCTTCACGGGATCGAAGAGCCGCGTTTCCTGGTCGATGGTGCCGCCGTCCTCGATGATGTCGATCTGGCGGCGCGCCTCGACCTCGATGGCCTGGCCGATGAAGCGAATGGAGTTGACGTTCTTGATCTCGCAGCGCGTGCCGAGGGGGCCGCCGGGCTTACGCACCGAGACGTTCACGTCCGCGCGAAGGTTGCCCTTCTCCATATCGCCGTCGCAGGTGCCGAGGTAGCGCAGAATGGTCCGGAGCTTGGTGACGTAGGCCTGCGCCTCCCTGGACGAGCTCATGTCCGGCTTCGACACGATCTCCATCAGCGCGACGCCCGAGCGGTTGAGGTCGACGAACGAATAGTCCGGGCTCTGGTCGTGGATCGACTTGCCGGCGTCCTGCTCGAGGTGCAAGCGCTCGATGCCGACGCGCTTCGTGTCGCCGTCCACGTCGATCTCGATCTCGCCCTCGCCGACAATCGGCTGCTTGTACTGGCTTATCTGATAGCCCTGGGGCAGGTCCGGGTAGAAGTAGTTCTTGCGGTCGAAGACGCTCTTGAGGTTGATTTCCGCCCTGAGGCCGAGCCCGGTGCGGACGGCCTGCGCGATGCATTCCTCGTTAATGACGGGCAGCATGCCGGGCATCGCGGCATCGACCAGCGAGACGTGGCTGTTCGGCGCCGCGCCGAACGCCGTCGACGAGCCCGAGAACAGCTTCGAGGCGGAGGCGACCTGGGCGTGCACCTCCATGCCGACCACGACCTCCCAGTCGCCGGTCGCCCCCGGGATCAGGTTGCTCGTCTTGCCCTTGCCGCCGCTCGTCGCCGTGTTCTGCATGGTCTCGTTCCTTGACGTGCAAGCTCAGCGCTTGCGAAATGCATAGCCCAGTCCGGCCCAGAGCAAGCCGAACACGAGCTGCAGCATGAAGATCGCCGCTTCGCCGCCGATGGCGTGGATGGCGAACAGGCCGACCTGGCCGCCGATCCAGTAGAGAATGAATCCAGCGAGAGATGCGGCGAAAGCGGCCACGAGAAGCTTCTGCCACTGGTCGGCAGCCCGGCCCATCAGCAGCGCCACGACGATCACCGCCGGATTGACGGCAGCCAGCAGGATCAGCGTCATCGGGTCGAACGAGTTGATCGCGATCATTCCCGCGGCCCGCCGCTGCTTGCTTCCTGCTTGCGAAGCTTCTCCTCCTCGTACTGCACGAACCAGCCGATCATGTTGCGCCACTGCGCGCCGACCATCTCGATCATCTCCACCGGCAACCCGCGCTGGCGCGCCTGGGTCTTGACCTTGTCGATCACCTGCTGGATGCGCCAGGGGACGTGTGCCTCGGCCGGGTTCTTCTTGAGCTGCCAGGCGCGCTCCACATAGCCGAAGCGTTCCGCAATGAGATCGACGAGCGCCGCATCGATGCGGTCGATCTCATCGCGGATCTGGCTCATGTCCGCGCATTCTGAGGGACGTCTTGGATCCATCTCACTCGCCTCCGGACTTCTGCGTGGCGCCAACCGCCGCCGTCGGCGCGCCAAGCCACCACCGCTCGGCCACGATGAAGCGGCCGGCCGCATCCTCGATCGCCTGCGCGGCGCGGAACAGCGTCGCCTCGTCGAACGGCTTGCCGATGAGCTGCAGGCCGAGGGGCGTGCCTTCCGTGGAGAGCCCCGCCGGCACCGAGATGCCGGGCAGGCCCGCCATGTTCACCGTCACCGTGAAGATGTCCTCGAGATACATCGCGATCGGATCGCCGGATTTCTCGCCGAAGGCGAAGGCCGGCGACGGCGTGGTCGGCGTCAGGACCACGTCGACGTCGCTCCAGGCCGCGTCGAAGTCGCGCTTGATCAACGTGCGGATCTTCTGCGCCTTGAGGTAGTAGGCATCGTAGTAGCCGGCCGAGAGCACGTAGGTGCCGATCAGGATGCGCCGGCGCACTTCCTTGCCGAAGCCCGCCCTCCGCGTGTTCTCGTAGGTATCGATCACGTCGTTGCCGGGGACGCGCAGGCCGTAGCGCACGCCGTCGTAGCGGGCGAGGTTCGAGGAGGCTTCGGCGGGAGCGACGATGTAATAGGCGGGCAGCGCGTATTTCGTGTGCGGCAGGCTGATCTCGCGGATCGTGGCGCCTGCGGCTTTCAGCCATTCGATGCCCCGGGTCCAGAGCGCGTCGATCTCCTTCGACATCCCCTCGACGCGGTATTCCTTCGGCACGCCGACGCGCAGTCCCTTGACGCCCTGGGCGAGTGCTGCCTCGTAGTCGGGCACCGGCGCGTCGACCGAGGTCGAATCCTTCGGATCGTGGCCTGCCATGGTGCCGAGCATGATCGCCGCATCGCGCACGGTCTTGGCGATGGGGCCGACCTGGTCCAGCGACGAGGCGAAGGCGACGATGCCCCAGCGCGAGCAGCGCCCGTAGGTCGGCTTGATGCCGACGGTGCCGGTCAACGCCGCCGGCTGACGGATGGAGCCGCCCGTGTCGGTCGCGGTGGCGGCGAGGCAGAGCCCGGCCGCGACGGCGGCGGACGAGCCGCCGGACGAGCCACCCGGCACGAGCTTGTCGGCCTTGCCGTTGCGTCGCCACGGCGAGACGACGGGGCCGAAGGCGCTGGTCTCGTTGGACGAGCCCATGGCGAACTCGTCATTGTTGAGCTTGCCCAGCATCACCGCGCCGGCGTTCCAAAGGTTCTGGCCGACCGTCGATTCATAGGTCGGCTTGAAATCGTCGAGGACCCTCGAGCAGGCCGTGGTGCGGATGCCGCGGGTGCAGAAGAGGTCCTTGTTGCCGAGCGGAAGCCCCTCGAGCGGACGGGCCTCGCCGCTGGCGAGACGCGCGTCCGCCGCCTTCGCCTGGGCGCGGGCGTGGTCCGGCGTCTCCAGCACGTAGGCGTTGATGGCCGGGTTCCCCGCCTTGATCGCCGCGATGTGCGCTTCCGTCAGCTCGGTCGCCGAGAAGCTTTTCTTTTTCAGCCCGTCGCGCGCTTCGGCCAGCGTCAGGCGCGTCAAATCACTCACGTCCGGTTTTCCTTCTTGGCGTCGTGCATTTCAAAGCTGTCCCCGCTCTCGCCGGAGCCAGCGCGATCGGAGCGGGATGCATTCGATCTCCCCGGCCCCCCTCAGACCGAGCGGGCCCTCTCGGCTTCGGCACGCGCCTTGTTCATGTGATAGCTGCGGCGCGAGTAATAGAGGCTCACCAGGCCGAACAGGATCGACAGCGGCGCGTTCGCCTGCTCCGCGAGGTCGCGAGCGCGCAGGAGATAGGCCGGCGTATCGCTCACCGCCTGCGGCGAGAGCGAGCGGGCGCCGGAGCTCCCCTCCTCCTTCGGCACGGCGAGGACCAGAAGGCCGGTCGCGATCAGCGCCACGGCAAGCAACGCGAATATCTTGGACATCTCCGGATCTCCGCCTTCCTCGACTTCCAGACTACTCCACGACCTTGGGGACGACAAAATAGTGGTCGTCGACCATCGGCGCGTTGCGCACGATGTCGTCGGCGATGCCGCCATCCGTCACGCGATCCTCGCGCTTCTTGAGCTTCTGGGCCACGACGCGCGTCATGGGCTCGACGTCGGACGTGTCGACCTCGCCCAACTGCTCGACCCAGTTCAGGATCTGCGACAGCTCGGATTCGAGGCTTTTGGCCTCCTCGTCGGTGATCTTGATGCGGGCGAGGCGCGCGATGCGCCGCACGGTCTTCTCGTCAACCTGCATGGGTCCTGCTCAGAACAAAGAGAGACGGGCGGCCGAGGCGCCGCGCGTCCCTCATAGCGGGCCCGCCCCAGGCGCGCAACAGCGGGCGGACGTGCCTGATCGCGCGCCCTTGCGGGACGCGGGCGGCCGCATGTCCGGGGGGCGCTCAATGCAGGTGGCGGTATTGCGCGAGGAAGGGGCCCAGGACATCGGAGAAATCGTCCGTCCAGGGCCGGACCTCGGGCGCCACGAGGTCGCGGGCTCCGGGGATGATCCGGAACCGCTCGACGGCCTGCCGGCTCTTTCCGAAGACGACGACAGTCGAGCTGGTCACGGCGTAGCTGTCATCCTTCGACGGATCGACGATCGTCAGGGCGTGCAATCCGTCGAGGGTCGGGAACGTCGCGGCCAGAACCTGCTCGAGGTCGAGGTAGCGGTTCGAAATGTGGAGCACGACGGCGCCCTCGGGCTTCACCTTCGAGGCATAGACGCGGAGCGCCTCGGCCGTCAGCAGATGCACGGGAATGGCATCCGACGAGAACGCATCGACGATCAGAAGGTCGAAGCTTTCGTCGGGCTCGCCGGCGAGCGTGAGACGGGCATCACCGAGCACGATGCGGGCATCGGGCAGGCAGTTAGCGAGGTAGGTGAATTTCTTCGAGTTGGCGATGGACACGACGACGGGATCGATCTCGAAGAAGGTCCACGTCTCGCCCGCCGACGCATGGCAGGCGAGCGAGCCCGCGCCGAGCCCGACGACGCCGAAGCTCGGCTCGACGCGCGCCGCGGCGGCCAGCATGCTGGTCAGGCGCACGGCGGATCCCATGGGGCCGCGCGCATGGTAATAGGTGGCCGGCTGGATGTCGGCGACGAGGTTCCCGCGCTTGTCGCGGATGCGCTGCGCGCCGTGCAACGTCGTGCCGTGCTGCAGGACGTTGAACTCGCCGTCGCTCGACTGGATCACGCGATAGACGCCGAAATAGCTGCGCTCCGCGTTGCCCCTGTGCACGCCCGACGGCAGGATGACGACGGCCATGTAGAGCGCCATTGCGGCAATGAGCATGTGCGGGGGGTAGCGCCACGCCAGGAGCGCTGCCAGCGCGAATACCGCCGCGATTGCGGCGGTCGATCCCCAGCCGCGGAAGTCGATCTGATACGCCGACGCCAGCGCCGGCCCCCAGTGGATCAGCGCGGCCGCGGCGGCCGCGAGCGCGAGCAGCAGGACCAGCGACCGCCGGCTCTCGTCGCGGAGGTCGAGCGCGCCGGGGCGACAGGCAAAGCTCAGCGCGAGCAGCAGCGGGTATTCGAAAACCTCGGCGAAGATCTGGGGCGCGACCAGGGCCGCGAAGATGCCGCCCAAGACGCCGCCCACCGACATCCACAGGTAGAACTCGGTCAGGTGACGCGCGTCGGGCCGCGACTCATAAAGCGTGCGATGGGCGACGAGCGTGGCGGTGACGAAGGCGGCGACACCGAAGCCTGCCGCATAGAACCATGTCTCCTTCTCCGTCTGCGCAAGCTGCAGAAGGGCGAGGGTCACCGCGACCGCGTGCAGCGTCAGCAGGACCGGGCGCGGGATCAGGGCGCGCTCGCGGAACACGACGACGAACGTGGCGAGATAGAGCGCCAGCGGGATCACCCAGACCAGCGGCGCGGATGCGACGTCGGTCGCCACATGGGTCGTGAAGGCCGTGAGCAGGGCCGACGGGACGAAGGCCAGCCCCAGCCACCCTGCGCGGGCGCGCCAGTCGGGCCGTGACTGGAGGCGTGGGGCGGCGCCGGAGGAGCGCGAGGACGGCGGGACGGAAAGCGCATCAGCCCGCGCGCCAGCGGACGTCCTCACGGCCAGGAAGCATGCGGCAATCGCGAGCGCGAGGACGGCGAACCCTGCCGTCCACCAGCTCGCCAGCGCCCTGAGGCCGAGCGCCGGCTCGAACAGAAACGGGTAGCCAAGCAGCGCCAGCAGGCTGCCGACGTTCGATGCGGCATAAAGGAAATAGGGGTCGGCGCTGTCCTTGTGTCCGGCCCTTGCGAACCAGGCCTGCAGCAACGGCGCGTTGGCCGAGATGGCCACGAACGGGAGGCCGATGGCGACGGTGAAAAGCCCGAGTTGCCAGAAGTAGGGATCCTGCAAGGGCGGCGCGGTCCAGCCCGCCGGAATGGCGATGGGAAGGCTCAGAAACGCCAGCGCGGACACGGCCAGGTGGATGTAGCCGGCCGAGGATGCCGGCGCATAGCGGACGAGCAGATGCGCATAGGCGTAGCCGGCGAGCAGCGCGCCTTGAAAGAACAGCAGCGCCACCGCCCAGACGGACGGCGCACCGCCCAAGAGCGGCAGCACCATCTTGGCGAACATCGGCTGGATGAAGAACAGGAGGAAGGACGAGACGAACGTCGTGGCCGTGAACAGCCACAACAGTGCCCCCGCGGAACGGACAGGCGCCGCCCGGCCGCCGGCAGGTCGATGGTCCGGAAGGCCGGCGTCGCCCGTCGTTGTCACGTTTCCCCCTGGCTTGGGCCTTGTCTTAAGCAGGCCATCCGGCGCTCCGGATCCCGTCGCCGCGGGACCATAGACGGGTCGGCGTGCCGTGTCAGGGGCTTCGTTGGCGGTCGCCCCGGCCCCATCCTCCATCCGAGCCCCGCTCGCCACCGGCGCCGTTGGCCGTATAGTGGCGCATGATCGATTCCGAGACCATCCCGACATGACCGGCAACGCTCCCCCCACGCCCGACCTACGCGGCGTCACGCTCGACGACGCTGCCGTGTTCGCCGCGCTCCTGGGGCCCGGACGGCTCATCGGGATCGATGCGGGCAGCAAGACGCTCGGGCTCGCGCTCAGCGACGTCACGCGCTCCATCGCTTCCGCGCTCGAGACCATCCGGCGCACGAAGTTCAGAGACGATGCGAAGCGCCTGCTCGATCTCGCGGGCGAGCATGCCGTTCAGGGCTTCGTGCTGGGGTTTCCTGCCAATCTCGACGGCAGCGAGGGTCCGCGGGCACAGGCGACGCGTGCTTTCGCGCGCAACCTCAACGCGCTTTCGGCGCTTCCCATCCTACTGTGGGACGAGCGGCTGACGACGGCCGAGGCCGAACGCATGCTGATCGCCGCCGATACGAGCCGCAGACGCCGTGCCGACGTGATCGACAAGCTTGCCGCGACGCTGATCCTGCAAGGGGCGCTCGACCGGATGCGCCGTCTCGCCCCCTGAGCCAAGCTGCCGCCCAGGGGCGCCGGCGGCGTTCCGTTCTCATACCGGTCAAACCAGGGTCGCACGCGCGCCGTATTGATCGCGAACGTATGCGTCGACGCATGACCGCTCCTGCGTCACGGTCGCGATGTCGCCGCGCCGGCGTTCGCGCAATGCGCGCGCACGTCCGGCGTGCGCAACAAGGGAGTTTTTTTGTTGCCGAACGGCGGAAACGAGGAACCGGCGCGCCGGGCCGGCATTAGGTGTTAGCCATCCACGCGGGGAACACACACGGACGGCAAAATGCGTACACCCCCTGTCTGCGTGCGGTTCAATGGAGAGCAGGCATGATCAATGGGCAGACCTGCCGTGTGCGCCGTTATCTTTCGCTCCATTCAAGGACGCGTATAGCTTGCACACGGTCGAATGCGCCTCCGCAGGCCGGGAGACGACTGCACACGTCTTCCGCAGGGGACCGGGTCATCGGGAACAACAACGCGAGCAAGAGGACATGATGGCGAATGAAACATGAGAACGGTGACGACAGAGCGTCGTCGGCCCTGCATCTGCTGCACAGAGCCGGCCAATGCGCGGACGAGATGTTTGCGGTCAGCGTCGGCGAGGCCGGCCTGACGCCCCGGCAGTTCGCCGTGATGCGGGCGATCGCCAACAGCGAAGAGCCGAGCCAGACCACGCTCGTGGAACGGACGGGGATCGATCGCTCGACGATGGCCGACATCGTGCGGCGGCTGACCTCGCGCGGGCTCGTCCAGCGCCGGCGCACGCGACGGGACGCGCGCCGCTATGCGGTGCGCCTGACGGACAAGGGCGAAAGCGCGTTGCGCCTTGCGGAGCCCGCCGCACGCTCGACGGACGAGAAGATCCTGGCCGCCCTCGCGCCGACGCAGCGCGACGCGTTTCTGCGCTCGCTGTCGCGCATCGTCATGGCGGTCGAGCCGGACGGCGCCGCACGCAACGGACGGAGCTAGGCCGTGACCTCGTGCGCCAGCGATCGGGCGCTGCGCACGCCGATGCACGCCAAGCTCCCTCCGCCCCCTCTGCCGCCACCGTAACGGGCGGCATCGAGACCGAAGCGGCCGGGATGGCCGCTCCCTCCTTCTCGCAAAGATGCGTGCCATATGCGCGCCAAGCCGCGTGCATCCTGTGACGTGCGGCGCCTCTCCTGCCGTCCGATCTTCCCGTTGCCGGATCTCAACTCTGCCACTAGCCTGTCCGCCTCACAGTCGCGGGGCTGACAGACGGCATCGGTCATGATCAAGGTTTACAGTGTTCTTGCGGGTCTCGCTCTCGCCGGCTTGCTCAACGGCGTCCCGGCCGCGACGGCCGCCCTCATCGGCGCGACCGGCGAGACGATGCTGGTTCCGGCGCCGCTCTCGGCCGCCGACACCGCGCTCGCCCTCCTTCTCCCGTCCGCGATCGGCTACGCCCTGGGATCCATCCCGTTCGGCCTCCTGCTCACCCGCCTTGCAGGGCTCGGCGACATCCGCTCCATCGGATCGGGAAACATCGGCGCGACCAACGTGCTGCGCACGGGGCACAAGGGGCTCGCCGCTCTGACGCTGCTTCTGGACGCCCTCAAGGGCGTGCTGGCCGTGCTTGCCGGCCATGCCGTCGGAGCCCGCTTCGGGCTTGCGGTCGACGGCGGCCTGATCGCGGGGCTCGCCGCATTCGTAGGTCACATCTTCCCGGTCTGGCTCGGCTTCAAGGGCGGCAAGGGTGTTGCGACCTATATCGGCGTCATCGGCGCCCTGGCCTGGCCCGGCGCGGCGATCTTCTGCGCCGTCTGGCTCGCGGCGGCGGTGCTGACGCGCTATTCATCCGCCTCGGCCCTCGCCGCGAGCCTGATCGCGCCCGTGGGCCTGTTCGCGCTCGGCTACGTTCCGGAGGCGCTGCTCTCGCTTCTGATGACGATGCTCCTGCTCTGGAAGCACGAGGCCAATATCCGGCGGCTGCTCAGAGGGGAGGAGCCCAGGATCGGTGCCAAAGCCTGACGCGCCCCACCTGTTCACGGCTGCGCCGCTGCCCGTTTCCGTCCTCGACGACGAGGAGCGCCTCGCGTGCCTGCGCCTGATCCGGTCGGCACAGGTCGGGCCGGCGACGTTTCGCGAGCTGATCAATCATTACGGAGGCGCCAAACAGGCGCTGGCCGCGTTGCCCAGGCTTCAGGCCCGCGCCGGCGGGCGAGCGGTCCGCATCTGCCCGGAAGCCGACGCGGAAGCCGAGCTTCGGGCTGCCCGCAAGGCGGGCGCCACGGCGGTGTTCACCATCGAGCCGGGATATCCACCCGCCCTCGCGGCGATCGACGCGCCGCCGCCGATGCTCTACGTGAAGGGACGCACGGAGCTTCTCACCCGCCCCGCTGTCGCGATCGTCGGATCGCGCCTTGCGTCGGCGGCCGGGCTCAAGCTTGCGCGCACCTTCGCCCGCGCGCTCGCGGAGACGGGGCTCGTCATCGTCTCGGGGCTGGCGCGTGGCATCGATGCGGCGGCTCACGAAGCGAGCCTGGACCACGGCACGGTTGCGGTGCTTGCCGGCGGTGTCGACGTCGTCTATCCGCCGGAGCACGCGAGGCTGCAGGAGCGCATCGGCGAGACCGGCTGCCTCGTCACGGAGCAGCCGCCGGGGTTCGCACCGCGCGCCAAGGACTTTCCGCGGCGCAATCGTCTCGTCTCCGGGATTTCGCTCGGGGTTCTCGTCGTCGAGGCCGCGCGCCGCTCGGGCACGCTCGTCACGGCCCGTTTCGCAGGCGAGCAAGGGCGCGAGGTGTTCGCCGTGCCCGGCCATCCTCTCGATCCGCGCGCCGAAGGCACCAACCAGCTCCTGAAGTCGGGGGCGAGCCTTACGACCGAGCCGCAGGATGTGCTCACAGCCCTTGCCCCGCAGCTCGCGCGCGGCGTCCCGGGTCTCTTCGAGACGGAGACCGGATTCGCCTCCCGCCCGCCCTCCGATCCCTCGCCGGCCCGGCCGATGCCGGGAGAGGCGGAGCGCGAGCGCGTCCTTGCCGTGCTGGGAGCGCATCCCGTCGATATCGACGAGATCGTGCGCGCAACCGATCTCGAGGCGAGGGAGGTGCGCATCCTGCTCATGGAACTTGATCTGGCAGGGGAAATCGTACGGCACGGCAACCAGCTCGTTTCACGCGCCATTCGGTAGATCAGCGGCTATCTTTGGACCGCAACTCCGCCTCCGTGTGCGCCAAATCCAAGAACCCTTCCAATGTCGGCTGCCGGCAGGCGCCCGCCATCTTAGTCAACTCACGCAACAGATCCGAGATATATTGGAGCTGCTCTCTCTTATTCTTGGTATGCTCCAATGAGATCGCATTTTCCTGCGTGTCTTTCGTCTTGCGCACGGCAAGATCTCCCGTCTTCCAATTGGAATCTCTTATTTTTTGCGCGTTACTTTTGAAATTCCAACTAAGGCTAGCGCTTCTATGTCCGGTTGTAAATATTCATTTGTACGTTCTGAAATTGTGAGTGCACGCGCGCCTTGACCGCTGCCGGGGTGCCTCTTAGAACACGAACGCGGTTGGCACTCGCGCCGTCAAAGTGCCAAGTCATCCTGCGCGTCGAGCGCGCACCACAAGCCCTTATCGGAGTTCGAAAATTCCATGCAGTTCAGACCCCTGCACGATCGCGTCGTCATCCGCCGCGTGGACAGCGAGACCAAGACGTCCGGCGGCATCATCATCCCCGACACCGCTGCCGAGAAGCCCCAGCAGGGCGAGGTGCTCGCCGCCGGCCCCGGCACGCGCGACGAGACGGGTAAGCTGGTGCCGCTCGATATCAAAGCGGGCGACAAGGTGCTGTTCGGCAAGTGGAGCGGCACGGAAGTGAAGATCGATGGCCAGGATGTCCTCATCATGAAGGAGAGCGACATCATGGGCGTCATCGAGAAGTAGCGCCGCCGCATCCGTCCCGGGCCTCCCCCGACGCAGGCCCTCTCCCCTGACGAACAGGCCTCGACCGCTCGAGGCCCTGATCTTTTCCGTCCCTTCAACCGGAGCCCGCCCTCATGGCCGCCAAAGACGTCCGCTTTTCCACCGATGCTCGCGACAAGATCCTGCGCGGCGTGGATATCCTCGCCAACGCCGTCAAAGTGACGCTTGGCCCCAAGGGCCGTAACGTCGTCATCGAGAGAAGCTTCGGTGCGCCGCGCACCACGAAGGATGGCGTGACGGTCGCCAAGGAGATCGAGCTCGAGGACAAGCTCGAGAACATGGGCGCGCAGATGGTGCGGGAGGCCGCCCAGAAGACCAACGATCTCGCGGGCGACGGAACGACGACCGCCTGCGTGCTGACCCAGGCCATCGTGCGCGAAGGCCTCAAGGCGGTCGCGGCCGGAATGAGCCCGATGGACCTCAAACGCGGCATCGATCAGGCCGTCGCGGAGGTGGTCGCCGAGATCGCCAAGAAGTCGAAGAAGGTCAAGAACTCCGCTGAGATCGCCCAGGTCGGCACCATCTCCGCCAACGGCGAGCGCGCGATCGGCGAGATGATCGCGGAAGCGATGCAGAAGGTCGGCAACGAGGGCGTCATCACGGTCGAGGAGGCCAAGAGCCTCGAGACCGAGCTCGACGTCGTCGAGGGCATGCAGTTCGACCGCGGCTACCTCTCGCCCTACTTCATCACCAACGCCGATAAGATGACCGTCGAGCTGGACGACCCTTACATCCTCATCCACGAGAAGAAGCTCTCCGGCCTGCAGCCGCTGCTGCCGGTGCTTGAGGCCGTGGTGCAGACCGGCAAGCCGCTGCTCATCATCGCCGAAGAGGTCGAGGGCGAGGCGCTCGCCACGCTGGTCGTCAACAAGCTGCGCGGCGGCCTCAAGATCGCCGCCGTCAAGGCTCCGGGCTTCGGCGACCGCCGCAAGGCCATGCTCGAGGACATCGCCGTGCTGACCAAGGGCCAGACCATCAGCGAGGACCTCGGCATCAAGCTCGAGACGGTCACGCTCGACATGCTGGGCCGCGCCAAACGCGTTACCATCACCAAGGACGACACGGTGATCGTCGACGGCGGCGGCAAGAAGAAGGAGATCGAGGCCCGCGTCTCCCAGATCAAGGCGCAGATCGAGGAGACGACCTCGGACTACGACCGCGAGAAGCTGC
>NZ_DAITQL010000044.1:0-34806 GCF_036833075.1 Hyphomicrobium sp. | reverse complement strand
CTCTAGGGGCCGGATTCTAGCGCCGTCTGGACTAAATTGCGGGGGTCACATCACTACGAAGCGATCCTAAAGGATCTGGACGAGAACCTCATTTCGGTAACAACGGCTAACGAGGCTCTCGCCGTCCTCCTTAGGGCAGAAGTTGCGGTCGTTCTTGTCGACGTCTGTATGCCCGACCTGGATGGCTTCCAGCTCGTGCAGATGATCCGCGAGCACCCGCGGTTCAAGGACATTGCCGTCATATTCGTCTCGGCCGTGCTCTCGAGTGATTTCGACCGCATCAAAGGCTACGAGTTCGGTGCGGTGGATTATGTCTCGGTGCCCGTCGTGCCGGAAATTCTGCGCGCGAAGGTGCGCGTATTCATAGAGCTCCACCGGAAGGCGCGCGAACTTGAACAAACCGCGATGGGCCTGGAGCAGATTGTTGCCGAGCGAACCGCCGAACTGGAAGAATCGACCGCGCAGTTAAAGAGACGCGAGGAGCAGCTTAGCCAGGCACTTGAAGCCGCTAATATGGGCACTTGGCGCCATGACCTCGGGTCCCAGCTCAGCACCGCTGATGCCGATCTCAACGCGATCCTCGGTCTCGAGCGCGCGGAAACGTCGTGTCCGACTGCCGAATGGTTCGCCAGAATCCACGAAGAAGACGTTGAAGCTGTCGCCGAGTCATGGCGCAGGGCGGTTTCTGAACGCGGTCGCTACGAAGCGGAAATACGCTTCAAGAAGGTCGACGGCTCGATCCGTTGGTTGCGGGAGCAGGGAAAATACGTCCCCGGCCCGAACGGAGCGCTCGGCTATCTTACAGGACTGGCCCTCGACATCACCGAGCGCAGACAGGCCGAGGAAGCTCGCAATCTTCTCATCGAGGAGCTCAATCACCGCGTCAAGAACATGCTTGCGATGGTTCAATCGATTGCCGTTCAGAGCCTCACCGACGAAAGTCAGAAGGAACGCTTCCTGCCCCGCATTCAGGCGCTCGCAACCGGCCACAATCTACTCACTCGGACCCACTGGAAGGGGGCCAGTTTGGTTGGGATTCTTCACGCTCTATTCAAGCCGTATGGCATCGATAAAAGCCGGATGCAGCTTGTAGGTGAAGACATCATTCTCTCGTCGCGCGACTCGATCACGGTATCGCTTGCTGTCCATGAAATGCTCACCAATTCGGTGAAGTATGGCGCTTACGCGCACAAGTTGGGTGCAGTAGCCATGCGCTGGCTTGTGGACGCGCCGGAGGACCGGCCTATCTTGCGGCTGTCGTGGCGCGAGTCAGGCTTCTCGTGTGCGCCGCCAGCCAAGACCGGGTTCGGCACGAAGCTACTAAAATCTCTAGCGGCCCAGCCCGGCGGCACGTTCTCGTGTGATTTCTCCCAGGAGGGAGTGCACTGTGAATTAGCTTTTCCTCTGGAAAAGGTCTCGTAATGGATGCCCTGCCCGGCAAAAAGATCCTTGTGGTGGAGGACGAACCGTTGGTCGCGCTGCTCGTGGCCGATATTCTTCAGGAAGCTGGGTGCACCGTTGTCGGTCCGGCTTACGACGTCAGCACTGCCCTGAGATTTTTCGAGTATGACTCGCCCGATGCTGCCGTACTCGACATTAACCTCGGCAACGATCAGACCTCCGCTCCTGTCGCAGATGTACTCGAACGCGCAGGCATCCCCTTTATCTATGCCACCGGCTATGGAGCGGCTGCTCTGAGATTGAAGGATAGACACAAGCCCCGCATTGACAAGCCCTTCGACAAGCAGACTCTGTTGCGAACGCTTAGCGCATGTTTCAGTGAGAGATAAGCGTGCCGCTATCGCAGCGAGATCCTGCGTGGATTAAGGAAGCACACGAAGTCAATCAAGATAAGGGCAGCGAAGCGCCTCACCGTCACATATGCTGCCCATGGCCTAATCGATATCGGGCTAGCAGGTTGCGAAAAGCGAGCTTAATCCGGTCATTGCCAATTGGTGTTATGGGTTGATGGGGTTGTGTCCTCGTGATTGCGATCGCCCCTCAGCTAGCAGCACCCTCTCGCCGGGCCCAAGACAAGACGAATGGGCAGGTCAGTCGCACTCTCGTCGGTATCCTGGAAGCGCCCCCCACCTCGATACGTCGTAGACCAGGATCGTGTCGAACACGTTCGGGCCGGAGGCAACGTCGGCGATCAGCTGGCGCAAGGCCGGACGCCCGTTGTAAGCTCGCACTTGCCGGAATCCTCATATGTGATGACGATCTCGATACCATGCGAGGCGGCGATGAATACTGCTGATAATCGGTCGACATCCGTACGTACTGGGCAACCTTGCTGCGCCCTCACACGCTACCGCTCTGGTGTGGGCTACCAAGTTCGCTGTTGCTTGCCGCTGCGCGCAGGAGGTTCGGGATTGTGTTCGACCCACTCGTCTGATGGGTGAGCCAGTGGTGCTGACCGAACTACGTGAGGGGTGTCGGGTGAGCTTGGATTCCTAGAGCCACCATCTGACGATTATCATCGGATGCGGACAACGTTCCTCAGCGACAGCACAACAGACGCGACTTCCGCGCCGGGGCAAAATCGACGGCTGGTAACCACCCGAAGGAAGAATTGGCCCGAGAGATCCGGCGCAGCGGCGGTCAAGCGATCTGATCTGGACATAGGAAACAACCTCGGAATGTTGGGTAGGCTTGGACGCGCGCAGAGCGGCGCGCGTCCAAGTCCACGAGCTAGATGAAGCCACGGCGGTAGTGGATCCCGTATGTGAGCGAGGTCTGGGGCTGAGGTTTCGGTGGCGCCGGCGGCGGAAAGCGACGCCGGTGATAGGAGGCCCACTGGCGGGCCGCTGTGAAGTGGAGCAGGAGCTGAGACAGAGCATCTGGCCAGTCATCGCTCGAACCGTAGGGGAACTCCCCGACGATCCTCAGGAACTGGCGCGCCCAGTCGGCATCCTGCGGTAGGAATACGCGCCCCGCCGCGATCTTGGGTGAGACCATTTCCATGCGCCGGAGCTTGGCAAGCCCGTCGTGTGTTTTGATGGTGCCGACGTGGTTGATGCCCAGGTCTCCCAGGTGGTGGTACAGACCTAGGTCTGATCCGATGGCCTCAATGACGAACAGATCGGGAGCCCACTTCTTGTCGAGGCCTTGGATCCACCGCAGAAGGCCCGGATAGGCGTACTGAACCTGCTCTCCGTGCACGAGGTAGGCGTCGTCCCCGACGATGTCGCAGACGAGCGCGGCACTGAAGTCACCCCCGTTCTCCGTGAAGGCCGGATCGATACTGAGGATCCGGTACTCGCGCTTCGGCACCTGTGGGAAGGTCCGGAACCACGTCGGATCGATTACACGGCCATGGGTGATCAGCGGAGCCTGCATGTACTGCGCCTGGAAATGCACCTCCCCCTGCAACACGCGCAGCTCTTGGAGGACCTCGTGGGAGAGTCGATCAGGTTCTAGGAGAGAGCCTTCCGGTACGTGACGCTCCTCCTCGTCGCTGATCTGAAACACCATGTCACTGGGCCTGATTGCAGGGATGTTGAGGTGCACCGCGTTCGGACATGCTCGCAAGAGAAACGCCGTGAAATCGTCGACGTGGAGCCGCTGCATCACGAGGATCAGTACGCCCTTGGGAGGATCGCGCCAGCGGTTGGCGATGGCGCTCGCGTAGAGCTCCTCCAGGTTCCGCCGCTCCGTCTCGGAGTGGGCGAGGCTCGCCTTCTGGGGGTCGTCGATGATGATGTAGTCGAAGCCGTGCCCCGTGATGCACCCTGGACGGCGATGAGCTTCTTGACCAGGGCTGTTTGCCGAGGCACTTAGCGGCGGCGACCGCCCTCCGTCACGGCAATCCTCTGGGCGAGCTCGTCCAGAAGCACACTCTTCAGGCTCTTGGCGCGCTTGCTTCCAGCACGTTTGCGCTTGGACCCTGCGGGATTGCCGCTTTGACCCTTCTGGAACCGATGGGCCGGGGGGTGGTTTGCCGAGCCAATCTCGTACGGCACGTCGTCGTCGTCCGGGTGTTCCCGGCGGCCTACCGGGGCGCCGGAGCGTACTTTTTTGCGTGTCATGCGTCTGTCTCCTCGACACATGGCACGGTCCTCCATCCCGGGAGGCACATGGTGCCTCTCCGCCGGAGAGCCGGGCCGAGTTGTGGTGGAGACGAGCGCGGGAGACTCCCGCGTCGCGGACTAAGGCGACGCTCGTCGAGGCCGAGGTTCGCTTCTCTTGGCAGATCTTTCAAGGGGGGTGGTTCGTTTGCAGCCCACCCCCTCGCTCACCTTTAACTGGTCTTTTCTTCGCGGGCCCGTTCCCTGCTGAATGCGTCAGTTCTCTGCGTTAGCAGTGTGGATTTCCCTGCTCGCAGCATTCTTGAGAAAGGATATAACGCATTATAGATACGGTGTTTTTCTATGATCTGTGTGGTCTATTCCACCCCTGTACGGTGAAATTCGCTGCATTATGGTGACGCAGGGAAATTGTCGTGGAACATGGAAATCGGACCGGAGACCAGTTCGCACCGGACTGTCCGCACCGCCATTATTCGCTCACGCGCCCATAGGCGCTCCGCGGGGGCGCGACCCGCCGCGGGTCGCCTTGCTTCCGAGCCCTTCGGGCTTTGACGCGAGTTCGAACTTTCTTCCCCTGAGCCCTGCGGGCTCGCGTTTGAGCTTGCTCAGCGCTTTGTGCCGACGCGCTCTCGTGCAAGCTTCAGAATACCGTCGCAGTCAAGATGTGCCTCGAGATGCGCCGCGAGGGCGTCCAGAATGCCGTCTACCTCGCTCTCATAGCGCAGCGTCGAGGTTTCGGCGCCGATCTGTCGCAAGAGCTCGGTGCGGTAGCGATCGCTTGCGAACAGGCCATGGACGTAGCAGCCGGCAACGCGGCCAGACACGCTCACCGCGCCATCGCGGCGGCCGTCCGCGAGGTGGAGCATCGGGGAGTGGACGCCCGGTCCGGTGGTGCGGCCCACGTGCATCTCGTAGCCCCGGATCAGTGCACCGGTGCGGTCAACGCCTTGCACCTCGATGAGCACCTTTCCGCCGGCCAGAACCGTCTCGATATCGAGGAGGCCGAGACCGGCGGTTGCGCCCGGCGGGCCTTCGATGCCGTCCGGATCGGCGATCGTGCGTCCTAACATCTGATAGCCGCCGCAGATGCCGAGCACGCGTCCGCCGCGGCGGACATGAGCGGCGAGATCGATGTCCCAATCCGTCGCGCGCAAGGCGGCGAGATCAGCCATGGTCGCCTTCGAGCCGGGCAGGATGACGAGCGACGTCCGTCCCGGGATCGCCTCTCCGGGATGCAGGAACGCCAGCTCGACACCCGGCTCGAGGCGGAGCGGATCGAGATCATCGAAGTTCGAAATGAGAGGGTAGGCCAGCACGACGACGAGCGGCTTTTCCGACGATGGGTCGGGCGCCGACTGGGGCAGGGACTGGGAGTCTTCGGGCGGCAGGTGGCTCGCGCGGGCAAAGTGCGGGACAAGGCCCAGGGGACGCCATCCCGTGCGCTCGGCTATGGCGCTCATGCCGGCTGCGAAGAGATCCGGATCACCGCGGAATTTGTTGACGATGAAGCCCACGATCCGCCGCGCATCGTCGGGCGGCAACACGGCCTTCGTGCCGACAAGGCTCGCAATGACGCCGCCACGCTCGATGTCGCCAATCAGAACCACTGGGACGCCGGCGGCCTCGGAAAACCCCATGTTGGCGATATCCGCATGGCGCAGGTTGATCTCCGAAGCAGAACCCGCGCCTTCGATGAGGATGAGATCCGCCTCGCTCTCAAGGCGTGCGTAGCTCTCGAGTACGCGCTCCAGCAACAAGGCTTTCATCGACTGGTACTCATGCGCACGGGTGTTGCCGACGACGCGGCCCTGCACCACGACTTGCGCGTCGGTTTCGCTCTGCGGCTTCAGCAGCACCGGGTTCATATGCACCGAAGGCGGAATGCGCGCGGCGCGCGCCTGGAGCGCCTGCGCGCGGCCGATCTCGCCGCCGTCGGCGGTCACCGCCGCGTTGTTCGACATGTTCTGCGGCTTGAAGGGCCGTACCTTGAGACCGCGATTGGTGAATGCGCGCGCCAGCCCGGCGACCAGGAGCGATTTGCCGACATCCGAGCCGGTTCCCTGGAACATGATGGCTTTCATGACATCAGACCTCAATGCCCTTCCGGGATCAGCTCGGGCGCGAACGTCTCGATCGCTTTGCGCCGGGCCGCTCTTGACGCGCGTCAGTCGAAACTTACAGGGCGCTGACCTCCACCGTCAGCCTGCCGTCACTGCCGTTCGTGCAGATTGGCACCGCGACGCCGAAGCATGGCGCCGCGACCTCGAATGGACCACATCAAGGATTGGAGAAGACAAATGAAAGCGCACCTCATCGCTGCCGCGCTCCTTGCGGGAATGTCCGCCGCCCCGCTCTCCGGTGCGGCGTATGCCGGCAGCTTCGGAAAGGCGTGCACGGCAGAGCCGCGCGAGACATGGATGAGTCTCGAAGCCATCGAGAAAATCGTCGTTGATCACGGTTACACGATCGCCAAATCCAAGATCAAAGAAAGCTGCGTCGAGGTCTATGCGCGCGACAAGCAAGGCACGCGCGTGGAGTTCTTCATCGATCCGACAACCGGTACGCCGGTCGGCGGCGACTGGAAGAACCCCTCCTAGGCAGCAGGTGTGCGGCATGCGTATCACGAACCGTACATCGGACGTCGGCGGCGATAAGCCGCCGACAACCGTCAAGGTCTGGGATCTTTTCGTGCGGGGCTTTCACTGGAGCCTCGTCGCGCTCTTCGCTGTCGCCTTCCTGACCGGCGACGAAATCGAATGGCTGCATGTGTGGGTGGGTTATGCCATCGCAGCCCTTGTCGCGATGCGCTTCGTCTGGGGCTTCATTGGACCGGAGAATGCGCGTTTCTCGAGCTTCGTGAAAGGTCCCCGAGCGGTCGCCGCGTTCTTGAAACAGTCGTCGCGGCTCGAGGCACCGCGCCACCTCGGCCACAATCCGGCGGGCGGCGCCATGATCGTCCTCCTGCTGGCGTTGCTTGCCGCGCTTTGCGCGACCGGCTTCATGATGACGACGGACGCCTTCTGGGGCTCCAAGCCTCTCGAGGAGGCTCACGAAGCCCTAGCCTATATCACGCTCGCTCTTGTCGGATTGCATGTCGCGGGTGTGGTGCTCGCAAGCCTGGAGCACGGCGAAAATCTCGTCAAAGCGATGATCACCGGACGCAAGCGCGCAGAATAAGATGGGAGCCGCGCAGACGCGGGGCTCTCTCTTGTGCTCATCGCCAGGACTGACAATAATCAGCCCAGTTCGGCCGTACCGGGATTGCGGATGTGAGGGGAGCGACAATAATTCCAGGTCCGGGGCTTGCTTTGCGCTCGATCAAAGCGGCCCCTTCCTATTAAGATACATTTCAGGCTCATGATTGTCCATCGGAGGGCAGCAGCGTGCGCGAAGTCATGTCGAAAGCCATGGCCCGAAACATATTCTATGGCGGGTCACTCTTCTTCGTTCTGATTTTTGTCGGCCTTACGGCCCACAGCCACTATCATATCGTCACAAAATCCACGGCCTCGATGCCGCTCACCGACTCGGTCGCGCACGGCAAGCGCGTCTGGGAGGTCAACGCCTGCATCAACTGTCACACCCTTCACGGCGAGGGCGCCTATTTCGCGCCCGAGGTCGGGAACGTCATGACGCGGTGGGGCGTGGTCGATTCTCCGGAGGATGCCTTCCAGGCCCTCAAAGGATGGATCGAAGCACAGCCCACCGGCATTCAGGGGCGTCGGCAGATGCCGCGTTTCTACCTCTCGGACGAGGATATCCGGGGCCTCTCGGATTTCCTGATCTGGGCCGACAAGACCGACCTGCAGGGTTGGCCGCCGAAAGATTCCGGCTGACGCGGGCGCACGGGGAACAATGTCATGAAATACCAGACTCAGAAGATCGCCTACGCGTACTTTCTCGCGGCGATGGCGCTGTTTATCGTACAGGTCTCGGTCGGCTTGGTGGCCGGCTTGATCTACGTCGCTCCCAACACGCTGTCGGAGCTTCTGCCTTTCAATATCGTGCGGATGCTGCACACCAACGCGCTGATCGTGTGGTTGTTGCTCGGCTTCTTCGGCGCCGCCTACTTCATCATCCCGGAGGAAGCGGAGCGCGATATCCATTCACCGAAGATCGCCTACTGGCAGCTCGCGATCCTCCTGGTCGGAACGCTCGGCGCCGTCCTCACCTACGTGTTCGACCTGTTCCACGGCAACATCCTGCTCGGCAAGGATGGCCGCGAGTTCCTCGAGCAGCCGCTGTGGGTGAAGATCGGCATCGTCGTCGCCGCGCTGATGTTCCTCTACAACGTCTCCATGACCGTGCTTGCGGGTAAGAAGACGGCGATCACCAGCGTGCTGCTGATCGGACTCTGGGGTCTCGCGCTGCTGTTCCTGTTCGCGTTCTACAACCCGCACAACCTCAGTCTCGATAAGATGTACTGGTGGTACGTCGTCCACCTCTGGGTCGAAGGCGTGTGGGAGCTGATCATGGCCTCGATCCTCGCCTTCCTCATGCTGAAGCTCACGGGCGTGGATCGCGAGATCGTCGAAAAGTGGCTCTACGTCATTGTCGGCACGGCCCTCTTCTCGGGCATTCTCGGCACCGGTCACCACTATTACTGGATCGGCACGCCCGGCTACTGGCAGTGGATCGGCTCCATCTTCTCGTCGTTCGAGATCGTTCCCTTCTTCCTGATGATGGTGTTCAGCTTCGTCATGGTCTGGAAGGGGAAGCGCGAGCATCCGAACAAGGCGGCGCTCCTGTGGTCGCTCGGCTGTACGGTGCTCGCCTTCTTCGGCGCCGGCGTCTGGGGCTTCCTGCATACGCTGCACGGCGTCAACTTCTACACGCACGGCACGCAGATCACCGCGGCGCACGGGCATCTGGCGTTCTTCGGGGCTTACGTGTGCTTGAATCTCGCCATCTTCACCTATGCGTTCCCGATGCTCAAGAACCGCGATCCCTACAACCAGGTGCTCAATATGGGGAGCTTCTGGCTCATGGCGAGCGGCATGTGCTTCATGACGTTCGTGCTGACCTTCGCCGGCACGATCCAGACGCACCTGCAGCGTGTCCTCGGCCAGTACTACATGGAGGTGCAGGATCAGATCATGCTGTTCCACTACATGCGCTTCGGCGCAGGCGTGGCGGTCGTGCTCGGCGCTCTGCTCTTCGTCTTCGCCATCCTGCTGCCGCGGCGCGAGATCATCGAGCCCGGCCCCACGACGAAGCAGCTCTCACCTGCGGAGTAGGCCATGATGCCCGCTGCTCAACTCTCGGAGAAGGGAGCTTCGGCTCCCTTCTATCTCCCCCAGGGAGACGAGTGCGAGGTCTTCAAGGCCGCGTACCGCGGACAGATGCCGCTCCTGCTCAAGGGGCCGACAGGCTGCGGAAAGACCCGCTTCGTGGCGCATATGGCGGCCGTCCTCGGCCGGCCGCTCTATACGGTCGCCTGCCACGACGACCTTTCGGCTGCGGATCTGATCGGACGCTATCTCCTCAAGGGCGGCGAGACCGAGTGGGTCGACGGGCCGCTGACGCGCGCGGTGCGCGAGGGGGCGATCTGCTACCTCGACGAGGTGGTCGAAGCGCGCAAGGACGTCACCGTGGTGCTGCATCCCTTGACCGACGACCGGCGTATGCTGCCGATCGAGCGGACTGGAGAGGTGCTGGAGGCGGGCCCGCAGTTCATGCTCGTCGCGTCCTATAACCCCGGCTACCAGAACATCCTCAAAACGCTGAAGCCTTCCACGCGGCAGCGTTTCCTCGCCATCGATTTCGACTTTCCGCCGCCCGATCGTGAGATCGAGATCGTCATCCAGGAGACCGGCCTTGCGAAAGAGCGCGTCGCGCTCCTGGTCCGGCTTGCCGGAAAGCTGCGCGCCTTGAAGGGGCAGGACCTCGAGGAAGGCGTTTCGACCCGGCTCATCGTCTATTGCGCGAACCTCATCGCCGGCGGCATGCCTCTCGAGCGGGCCGTGCAGGTGGCGCTGATCGAGCCGCTCAGCGACGACGCCGACATCAAGCAGGGGCTTCGCGATCTGGTCGCGGTCGTCTACGGGTAGGCGTGACCCCGATGGCCGCTGTCGAGTTCGAGCCCTGGGAGCCGGAAGAGAGCGTCGGGAAGCTGTGGCACTCCTTCGTCAACAGCCTCGGTGCGCCCGGCGCGTTCGAGGATGCGACGGCCACGCTCGACGAGACGCGGGGGCGTCTCGGTGTTCTCTTCCGCGGGCTCGGCGGGGCGCGCGACGTCGAGATCAAGGCGGCGACGGCCAGGACCTCTCCGCATCGCCTGTCGTGGCGGCGGGCGCTCGGCCAGAGCGCGGAGCGCGTCGTGGACCCGAGCTTCGACGGGGAGACGCTGCGTCTGCCGGAGCGGATCGCCGTCTTTCCCGAGCGGGACGCCAACATCGCCCTCTACCTCTGGCTTGCCGCCGCCGTCGTCTTCGCGCGCCAGCCGCGGGCGGAACGCGATCCGCTGCGGGCCGACATCCGCGCGCTGCAAGCGGCACAGATGATGATCCGCGATGCGCTGGCCGAATGTCCGGGCCTGCGCCGCACGTATGCGGCGCTCGCCGGCGAGACGCGCCAGTTGCGCCTGGCCCGGCGCCTGCCCCGGGCTGAGGCCGCCGTCGAGGCAACGATCCTGCACCTTCTCGGTGCGCCGCCTCCGCAGGATCCGCTCGCGGCCCAGATCGCGGCGGCCGTGCGCGGCGAGGCGGACGACCTTTCGTCGTTCTCGGCGCCACGCGGATACAAGCCCTTCCTTCCGGTGCTGCTGTGGCCGGATCTGCGCCCCCTGGCTGCCCGGAGCAAGCCCGTCAGCGAGGAGACCCCGAACGGCGAGGCGGAGACGCCGCCGAACGCGGAGCCCGGCACGTTCAAGGCCTCGCGCAAGGCGTCCGACCAGGCCGCGCGCAAGGATAGTCTCATCCTGCACAAGTTCGAGGCGATCCTGTCGTGGGCGGAGCTTCTGAACCTCAATCGCCGGGTCGACGACGACGATGAGGAGAACGCCAAGAAGGCCGCGGACGACCAGGACGAGATCGGCCTGGCGCAGGTTCCGCAGCGCGCGCGTACGCGCTTGCGGCTGCATCTCGACCTCTCGCCCGAGGAAGCGGAGTTCGAGCGGCTCGCCGGCGTTTACGTCTATCCCGAATGGGAGCACCGCTCCAAGGCCTACCTGCCGGACTATTGCCGGGTGCTGGCCGGCCCCGCGGAGCCAGCTCCCGACCTGCCGGACACGCCCGACAGCGCGCGGTCGCGGCAGCGAATCCGCAGCGTGCGGCGCCAGTTCGAGACGCTGAGGCCGAAACGCGTGCAGCTCACGCGGCAGATCGACGGCCATGACATCGACATTTCCGCCGCGATCGAGGCGCGCGTCGAGCTGGCGACGACGGGCGAGCACTCCGACCGCGTCTATATCGCGAGCCGCACCCAGGAGCGCGACCTCGCCGTCTCGATCCTGCTCGACGCCTCGCGCTCGACCGAGAGCTACGTGGCGGGACGGCAGGTCATCGACATCGCGCGCGAGGCGCTGCTGGCGCTCGCCTGGGGGATCGACGCGTGCGGAGACGACACCGCGATCGACGCCTTCTCGTCCCGGCGCCGGGATCGCGTGTTCATCCAGAGCTGCAAGACATTCGACGAGCCAATGGGGCCCGCCATCGAGGCGCGCATCGCCGGCCTCAAACCCGGGCATTACACCCGGCTCGGCGCCGCGCTCCGTCATGTCTCGACCGAGCTCGCCAAACGCCCGCGCCAGCGCCGGCTCCTGCTCGTGCTGACGGACGGCAAGCCCAACGACACGGACCACTACGAGGGCCGGTACGGCATCGAGGACACGCACATGGCCGTGCGCGAGGCGCGGAGGCGGGGGCAGTCCGTATTCGGCGTGACCATCGACACCAAGTCGCAGGCGACGTTCAGCCGGATCTTCGGAACGGGCGGCTATGTCGTCATCCCCGATCCGGCGAAGCTCGTTGCGGCGCTGCCGCACCTCTATCGGCACCTGGTCACAGGATGAGCGGCGCCATGGAGACCGGGCCCGCGAGACGGCAGGACACCGATGTGCTCTCGGAGCTTCCGGGCGAGCTCATGATGTGGGTCCTGATCGCGAGCGAGATCCTGGTGTTCGGCGCGGGACTTCTGGCCTGCCTCGGCGTTCGCATCGGCGATCCGGTCCAGTTCGCGTCGGATCAGGCTCTTCTCGACCGGACCGCCGCCGCCATCAATACGTTCGCGCTCGTGACGAGCGGCTTCTGCGCCGCCGCCGCCGTGCGCGCGCGGGAGGCCGGAAAGCGCGGCATCGCGCGCCGCTGGCTGTTTGCGGCGGGGTGCCTCGGCATCGTGTTCCTTGCCGTCAAGGCCATGGAGTACGCAAGCAAGATAGCGCTCGGGATCGGGATCGAGACGAGCCCCTTCTTCACCTTCTACTTTCTTCTCACGGGGTTCCACGCGCTGCACGTGGTGGCCGGCGTTGGTCTCCTCGCGTTCGTCGCCTGGGCCGACAGCCTGCGGAACATGGAAGCGGCCGTCGCATTCTGGCACCTCGTCGACCTCATCTGGGTGCTGCTGCTCCCGATCATCTACGTGTTGAGGTGAGGGCCATGCCGGCACGCGATCTCGTCAAAGCCTGGATGGCGCTCATCGTCTTGAGCTTCGGCACGGTGCTGCTTGCATCGGACGCTGCCTCGGGACACGGCGGGATGCTCGCGGGCGCCGCGGTGCTGGTGCTGGCCGGCCTCAAGGCGCGCGTCATTCTGGGCCGTTACCTCGGCCTTTCCGGGTCGCGGTTCTGGACGCGGACGTTCGATCTCGCGATCGGGATCTTTCTGGCGCTCGCCTTTGCGCTCTATGCGATCGGCTCGGGCGGGTGAGCATGTCGAAGGGCCATGACATGGGCGCTGCACCGCCGGAGCGGCAACCGGTTCCGCTGGGGCTCTTGTTGTTCTGCTTCGCCCTGATGGGGCCGGCGTTCGCGATCAATGCGGCCTTCATCGCGATCGCCGTTCCTGCCATGACGCCCTACGGCATCACGGGCCTCGTGATCGCGGGCGCCGTCGGATCGGTGTTCGGGATCTTCCCGGCGCTCTGGCTCGCGCGGCGGATCCACGAGGGAATTCGGGACGACTGACCTCGGTCTCTCACTCGCGGCTGGCCGTCAGAATGTGAGTCGGCGGGCGCGCACGACGTTCGGCAGGGCTTTCACGCTGTCCAGGACCTCGTCCGAGATCGGCTCGTCCACGGCGACGACGCAGATGGCATCGCCGCCCGCATGCTCGCGTCCGAGATTGAAGGTTGCGATGTTGACGCTCGCCTCTCCGAGCAGCGTGCCGAGCTTGCCGATGAACCCCGGCTTGTCGGAGTTTCTGATGAACAGCATGTGCGGGCTCACCTCGAAGTCCATCGGGATGTCGCGGACGTCGATCACGCGCGGGCGCCCGCCGGCGCCGACCGTGCCGGCGACCGAGCGCTCGAGGTCGTCGGTCTTGACCGTCAGGCGGATCGAGCTTTCGAACATGCCCGCCTTGTCGCGCGTGACCTCCTCGACGACGATGCCGCGCTCCTTGGCGAGGCTCGCGGCCGAGACCATGTTGACCTCCGCGAGCGAGGCGCTGAGCAAGCCCGCGAGCGCCGCTGCCGTCAAGGGCTTAACGTTGAGGTCTGCGACGTCGCCCGAGTACTCGATCCGCACGACTTTGATGCTGGTTTCGGTGAGCTGTCCCGCGAACTCGCCGAGCTGGCCAGCAAGCTTGACATAGGTCTTGAGGCGCGGCGCCTCTTCAGCGGAAATGGAGGGGAAGTTGACGGCATTGCCGATGGCGCCCGTGAGGAGATAGTCCGACATTTGCTCCGCAATCTGCAGGGCGACCTTCTCCTGGGCCTCCGTTGTCGATGCGCCGAGGTGGGGCGTGCAGATCACGCCTTCGATCCCGAACAGGATATTGTCCCGCGCCGGCTCGGCTTCGAACACATCGAGCGCGGCGCCGGCCACGTGGCCCGAGCGCAGCGCTCCGGCCAGGGCCTTCTCGTCGACCAGGCCACCGCGTGCGCAGTTGATGATGCGCACGCCGCGCCGGCACTTCGCGAGCGCGTCGGCGGAGAGGATGTTGCGCGTCTTGTCGGTCAACGGCGTGTGCAGCGTGATGAAATCGGCGCGGCGGAACACCTGGTCGAGGTCCACCTTCTCGACACCGAGTTGAACGGCACGCTCCTCGGAGAGGAAGGGATCGTAGGCGATGACCTTCATCTTGAGGCCGATGGCGCGATCGGCGACGATGGTGCCGATGTTGCCGCACCCGATCAGCCCCAGGGTCTTGCCGCAGATCTCGACGCCGAGGAATTTCGACTTCTCCCACTTTCCGGCCTGCGTCGAGCCGTCGGCGGCGGGAATCTGCCGCGCCAGCGAGAGCATGAGTGAGACGGCGTGCTCGGCAGTGGTGATCGAATTGCCGAAGGGTGTGTTCATCACGATGATGCCCCTCGCGGTTGCGGCCTTGACGTCGATGTTGTCGACGCCGATGCCTGCTCGTCCGATGACCTTGAGCTTCTTGGCCGCGGCAATGATCTTCGGAGTGGCCTTGGTCGCGGATCGCACGGCGAGACCGTCGTAGGAACCGATGATTTTTTCGAGCTCGTCTTTGGTGAGGCCGACGTTCACGTCGACGGCGATGCCGCGCTCTTCGAAGACGGCGATGGCGGCCGGGGAGAGCTCATCCGAGATTAGGACTTTTGCAGACATGGGGTGTTCCGAAGTTTGAAAATGGATTGGGCGAGGCGCTCCGCCCGGGAGGGCGAGAGCGCACGCATGTCGATGCCGTGGAGTGCGGCGCCGGAGCGCGGCTTACGCGGCCTTGGCGTACTGCGCCTTGGTCTCGGCAAACGCCCAGTCGAGCCATGGCGTCAGGGCTTCGAGGTCGCTGCGGTCGACCGTGGCGCCAGTCCAGATCCGAAGCCCCGGCGGGGCGTCGCGATAGGCGCCGATGTCCCTTGCGACGCCTTCCGCCTCGAGGCGGAAGGCAAGCTCCTTCGCGAATGCGGCCTCGGCCTCGCGCCCGAGCGCGGAGATGTCGGGATCCGTCACCTTGAGGCAGACGGACGTGTTCGACCACGTTGCCGGGTCCACGGCGAGGTTGGCGACCCACGGCGTCCGCGCGATCCAATCGAAGAGCACCTTCGCATTGGCGTCGGCGCGCGCCATCAATCCCGACAGGCCGCCGATGCTCTCGGCCCAGCCGAGCGCATCCAGATAATCCTCCACGCACAGCATCGATGGCGTGTTGATGGTGTCGCCGTCGAAGATCGCCGCGTCGAGCTTGCCGCCTTTTTTCAGGCGGAACAGCTTGGGCAGCGGCCAGGGAGGCGTGTAGGCGTCGATGCGCGCGACGGCGCGCGGCGACAGGATCAGCATGCCGTGCGCCGCCTCGCCTCCCAGCACCTTCTGCCAGGAGTAGGTGAGCACGTCGATCTTCGTCCAGTCGACGGGCTGGGCGAAGATGGCGGATGTGGCGTCAACGAACGTGAGGCCCTGGCGGTCGGCCGCAATCCAGTCGTAACCGGGGACGCGCACGCCGGACGTGGTGCCGTTGGCGGTGAAGACCACGTCACGCGAGAAGTCGACGGCGCCGAGGTCGGGCAAGCGCCCGAAGTCCGCCTCCATGACCCGCGCATCGGCGATGCGAAGCTGTTTTATGATGTCGGTGATCCAGATCTTGCCGAAGCTTTCCCAGGCCAGCGCGTCCACGGGGCGTGCGCCGATCATCGACCACAGCGCGGCTTCGAAAGCGCCGGTGTCGGAGCCCGGCATGATGGCGATCAGGTAGTCGTCGGGGACGGCGAGCAGCGAGCGGGTCAGCTCGATGGCGCGCTTCAGCCGCGCCTTGCCGTCCTTTGCCCTGTGCGAGCGGCCGAGCAATGCGCCGTCGAGCGACCGCGTGGACCAGCCGGGGTGCTTTGTGCAGGGACCGCAGGAAAAGTTGGGATTGGCCGGACGCCGTGCCGGCCTGGTGCTTGAGGTCATGAGCTATCCTTCCAGATAGGTGCCCCTCGGTGGGGAGGGGTGGCCCGCTTTCGGGAGTACGTGCGAAACGGCGGTGCGTCAATTGCTACTTAAGTCGGCGCACCGGTTCAGCGTGTTTGCGGCCGGCGCGTGCGCTCTGGTCGTCTCGGTGCGATCCGCTTCCGGCGCCGCATGGCGCGCTCGGCGTCGCGCACGATTCGGTCGTGATCGAAGGCGAGTTTCTTCCGGCGCCAATCGGCAACCCATTCCGCAGCGGCGGCATCGTCGCCGGCCTCGGGGCGCCGGGAGCCGAGAACCGTGGCGAACGCGATGCTGACCGTCGGGCCGCGCGGATCACGGCCGGGGTCGGAGTAGACGCCGACGAGCACCAGCTCTTCCGCCGCGAGGCCGGTTTCCTCCTCGAGCTCGCGCCGGCAGGCGGCCTCCACGGTCTCTCCGAGATCGACGAAGCCGCCCGGCAGTGCATGGTGGCCGGCGAACGGCGGCTTTGCACGGCGAATGAGCAGCACGCGCCCGCGCGCGTCGAAGGCGACGCAGTCGACCGTCAGCGATGGTGTGGCCGGTCTTGCCATCGTGGCGGCTCCTTCGCGGCTGAGGCGCGCCCGTGCGAGCGGCTACGATCAGGGCGGCGCGGCTCGGGGATCAAGCGCCTGCTTTTCTGTTGGTGAAGGTTGCAGTGGCCAGATTCCCCGACGGCTCACCAAGGGCGCAGCCGATATTGCAGTGCACCGGGCGCCCATTGACAGTGCGTCCGGTCGTCCCCATTGTTTATGCATGATCGTCGTTGCCGCTTTTCATCTGAAACTCCCTTGCGGGGAGTTCGACGCCGCGAGCTTCTAGCCCCGGCCGGGCTGGCTACGTGCGCGTTCCCCGGGCCGGGGACTTTCCAATTCTCTTCCTATCCGTCGCTCCCGACACGATCCTGTCGCTCCCGATACGGTTCATTTCAAAGCTTCCCCTTTCGCGCTGCGGCGCGTCTCGGGCGAGCGGCCATGCATACGAGGTTTGCCAATGACCTTCCATCCTCCCACCAACGCGCTCCCGCAGATCGTGGTCGGCGAACGGGAAGAAACCCGCCTCACTGCGCTCGCAACGTCGGCCATGCTGACCGGACGGTCCGAGCACGTGGCGCGCGTGCTGCTCGCGGAGATGGAGCGGGCCGACGTGGTTCCCGACGCGCAAATTCCGCAGTCGGTGGTCCGCATGAATGCGCGCGTCGCCTTCGAGGTCGACGGCGGCGAGCGGCGGGAGGCTGAGCTCGTCTTTCCCGGTGAAGCCAATATCGATGCGGGCAAGATCTCCGTGCTGACCCCGATCGGCGCGGCCCTGATCGGCCTGTCGCCCGGCCAGATGATGATGCTCAAGGGCGTCGACGGGCGGCCTCACAAGCTCAAGGTGATCTCCGTCGACCCGCCCCAAGCCGCGCGGTAGGCCGACGTCGCGGCGGCCGCAGCCGTTTACCACGAGGGCGATTGCCGCTCCGCCGTTCCTATGGCAGCCTCCCGTCCACGGCTCAGAGCGGGCCTTTTCGCGTGTGCGACACGTCAGGAGAGGCCACGATGGATCAGAGGAAGGATCAGCGTGTCGCGACGGGTAGGCACCACGGGCGCGTGCGGGATCGGCGTCGCCGGGTCGCAGGCGCCTGCGGTTCATGATGCCGTCTGCGAATTGAGAGCCGCGCTTCAGGGCGAGTTCCAGCACGTCGTGGCGTTCTTCTCGATCGACTACGATGCGGCGGAGCTGGCCGCGGGGCTCGCGGAGGCGTTCGGCGGCGTCGCCGTGAGCGGCTGCTCGACATCGGGCATGATCGGTCCCACCGGTCTCATGGAGACCGGCGTGCTTCTGATCGCGTTCCCGCGCGAGGGCTTTCGCATCCATACGGGCCTGATCGAGGACGTCGGCACGCTCGGCGTGGAGCGGGCGGGAGAGATCGTCCGCGAGATGAAGTCCCGCATCGACGTACGGGATGGCGACAAGCTCGCCGAGCGCGTGTTCGGCATCATGCTCGTCGACGGTCTTTCCAACGCGGAGGAGACGCTGGTCGCAGCCGTACATTGGGCGTGCGGAGACGTGCAGTTGATCGGCGGCTCCGCCGGCGACGGGCTCGCCTTCCGGGAGGCGTCGCTCATCCACGAGGGGCACGTGCTCACGCGCTCCGCCATTCTTATGATGGTGGAGAGCGACTTTCCCTTCCGCATCTTCAAGACGTCCAACTTCGAGCCGACGCGGATCAAGCTCGTGGTCACGGCCGCGGATACGGACTGCCGCACCGTGCACGAGCTCAACGCGGAGCCCGCCGCGCGCGAATATGCAGCCGCCATCGGCCTCCTGCCGGACGACCTGGGGCCGTTCAGCTTCGCCTCCTATCCGCTCGTGGTGAAGGTCGGCGGCGACTACTACTGCCGCTCGATCCGCAACATGAACCCCGACGGCAGCCTGTCGTTCTTTTGCGCCATCGACGAGGGGCTGGTCTTCACCGTTGCCCGGCCCAAGGACATGCTGGCCTCGACCAGGCGCGTGCTCGACGAGGTCGACCGCTCGCTCGGCGGCATGGATCTCGTGCTCGGGTTCGACTGCGTGCTCCGGCGCCTCGATGCGGAGAACCGCCAGATCCACCGGCAGATGGAGGACCTCTACAAGCATTACGGCGTGGTTGGCTTCCATACCTACGGCGAGCAGCACAACTCGATGCACCTCAATCAGACGCTGACCGGTGTCGCCTTCGGTGCGCGGCGAGGTGTGCGGTGAACAAGGACGGCCGGCCGGCCTCTCCGGGGCAGCACGATGCGCTCGAGGAGCTCGAGCGGCGCAACCAGAAGCTTGCCAAGATCAATGCGGCGCTGATGCAGCGCGTCGAGCGGAGCATGGATTACCAGGCCAACGCCTATTCCATGTTCCAGACCGCGATCGGCCTCGAGACGCAGGTTCGCGTGCGGACGGAGGAGCTCAAGTCCGCGCTCAACAGGCTCGAGCGCGCCAACGACCAGTTGACGATCGCGCGCGACAGTGCCGAGCGCGCCAACCGGTTCAAGACCGGCTTCTTCACGGCCGTCGGCCACGATCTGCTGCAGCCGCTGCATGCGGCGCGCCTGTCCCTTTCGGCCCTCGCCGAGATGCGCGACGATCCCCAGCAGGGGCGGCTGATCGGGCAGGTGGATCACGCGCTCTCGACGATCGAGGAGCTGTTGCGCACCATCCTCGACCTGTCGAGGCTCGAGTCCGGCGCGTTGAAGCCGTCGTTCCAGGCAGTGGAGGTGCTGGACCTGTTCCGCTCGGTGCTCGTCGACATCGAGCCGATCGCGCGGGACAAGGGGCTCGCGCTGACGATGCGCTCGCGCGACGTGGCGGTCACGTCCGATCCGTTGATGCTGCGGCGCATCCTGCAGAACCTGCTCGCCAATGCGGTCCAGTACACGGAGCAGGGACACGTTCTCATCGCGACCCGTCGGCGCGGGGCGATGCTCAGGATCGACGTCTGGGATACCGGTCCGGGCATCGCTCCGCAGGAGCGGACCAAGATCTTCGACGAGTTCCATCGCGGGGCGGCGGCGCAACGCTCCCATGCCGGCGGGTTCGGCGTCGGACTGTCGATCATCGCCCGCATGAGCGAGGCGCTCGGGCACCGGCTCGAGCTCTGCTCCAAGGTCGGCCGCGGCACGCGCTTCTCGATCCATGTTCCGTTCGCGGGTGACGCCCCGTCGGTACGGGCGCTGCGGGATGGCGTCCACAAGGCGGCGACGCAAGCCGATCCGCTTTCGGGGATCAAGGCGGTCGTGATCGACAACGATGCCGGCGTGCGCGATGCCATGCGGGCGCTGCTTGAACGCTGGGGATGCGAGGTGCATCCCTTCGGCGGGCTCGCGGAGCTCGACGCCACGCTCGTCTCGGAGCCGTCGTTCCGGCCCGACATCATCCTCGCCGACTATCACCTCGACGCCGGCGAGTCCGGGCTTGCGTCGGTCTCCCGCCTTCGGGACACGGCGGGTCGGGCGATCCAGGCGGTGGTTATCACGGCCGATCATTCGCCCGAGGTGACGGACGCCGTCGCGGCGGCCGGCTGCGAGATCCTGCGCAAGCCCGTGAAGCCCGCCGAGCTGCGCGCGCTCGTCATGCATCTCGTCGGATAGAGCGCGCGCCCGGTCCGCGTCGCGGTCAGGGGGTTTTGTCGGAGTTCCGGGCGGCGCTGAGCACGGCGTCGAAATCGAGGCGGGCCACTTCGATCACGGCCTGGGTGCGCGAGACCACGTTGAGCTTGCGCATGATCTCGGACACGTGCGCCTTGATCGTCGTTTCGCCGACGCCGAGCTCGTGGGCGATCTGCTTGTTCAACATGCCCTGGCGAACCATCTGGAGCACGCGGAGTTGCTGACGTGTCAAAGAGGACACGCGGGCGGCAAGCTCCGCCTCCCGCGAAGGTGCCACGCCCGCCGCCGGCTGGACGTATCCCTTCGGCAGCACGACGAGCCCGGCCATCACGTCCTGAATGGCATCCGCGAGATCGCGCTTCTTGACGGACTTCGAGATGTAGCCTGCGGCGCCGCAGGTCATCGCCTCATGGACGATGCGGGGATCCTCATGGGCGGAGACGACGAGGATCGGCTGCTTGGGCCGCGCGGCGCGCAGCTCGATCAGGCCGTCGAATCCTTTCGTGCCCGGCATGGTGAGATCGAGCAGCAGGAGGTCGAACGGCTGCTCGCTCGCGAGCGCCGCCTGGGCGGCCGTGATGGACGACGCCTCGACGATCTCCGCTTGCGGATAGGCCGACTGAATGGCGAGCTGAAGCGCCTCTCGGAAGAGGGGATGATCGTCGACGATCAAGAACCTGACCGTCATGGCTCGCATCCCCGCGGACGAGGCGGTCGCACGGCGCCTGCCGACACTACCCGGCCCTTGTTGAACCTGGCCAAATCCGAGAATCCATTTGTCTCTCACACGCGTCAATTGTGGCTGGGGCGTACGGGTTTGCAAGAGGGAAACGAGCGGCGAGGCGGGCGGGGCGGCGGCGGATGCCCCGTATGTTTAATCCGGCTGCCGGGCTGTTTGCGAGGCGTCTCGCGTTCGCGCGGGTTGGCGGGTGGGTGCAACTTGGAAACGCGGGAAGCCTTGTCTATAGTGCGGTGCGGTCGGGGGGATCGTAGCTGGCGGGCGGTGAACGTGTTTCACCGTCAGGGGTTGCGGCGTGCGTTCGTTGGGGAGCTTGGGCGGGATGAGGTGTAATCCTTCGCGGTGGCTTTGGGGTCTCATTCCGATCGCGCTGTTGGCCTGGGGGACCGTTCACAGGGAGCAGCCCAACCTAGAGGCCGATCTCGCCGTGCGCGCCACCGAGGCGCTGCGCGGGGCAGGGCAGTCCTGGGCCAGCGTCGCCCTCTCCGGACGCGATGCCGTTATAACCGGCCGCGCTGAGAAGGACGGTGATCCCAAGGCGGCGCTCGATATCGTGCGCGGCGTGTGGGGCATCCGCACGGTCCAGCTCAAGACGGACCTTGCCGGCGCGCCGGTCGCGCCCGAGCGCATCGGACCCGCGGTGCCGGTCACGGACGATGAGGCCATCGCTGCTGCGAAGGCAGCGGAAGAGGCGGGCCGGGCGCGTCGGGACGCCGAGGCGGCTGCTGCGCTCAAGGCGCGGCAAGAGGCCGAAGCGGCGGAGGCCGCGGCAGCGGCTGCACTGAAGGCGCAGGAAGAGGCGGAAGCCCAAGCGGCGCAACGGGCCAGGGAGCAGACCGAGGCGGCGATGAAAGCGCAGGCCGAGGCCGAAGCCGCCCTTGAGGCCGAGCGGGAGGCGGCGGCCCTCAAAGCCCGGGAGGACGCCGAGGCGGCTGCGGCGCTCAAGGCGCGGGAAGAGGCCGAGGCGGCCGAGGCCGCGCGGAAGGCCGAGGAGGAGGCCGCGGCAGCGGCTGCACTGAAGGCGCAGGAAGAGGCGGAAGCCCAAGCGGCGCAACGGGCCAGGGAGCAGACCGAGGCAGCGATGAAGGCGCAGGCCGAGGCCGAAGCTGCCCTCGAGGCCGAGCGGGAAGCGGCAGCGCTCAAAGCCCGGGAGGACGCCGAGGCGGCTGCTGCGCTCAAGGCGCGGGAAGAGGCCGAAGCTGCGGAGGCAGCGCGGAAGGCCGAGGAGGCGGCTGCGGCAGCGGCGGCGTTAAAAGCTCAGGAAGAAGCGGAAGCCCAAGCGGCGCAACGGGCCAGGGAGCAGACCGAGGCAGCGATGAAGGCGCAGGAGGAGGCCGAAGCCGCCGCCGCGCTGAAAGCCAGGGAGGAGGCTGAAGCGAGAGCTGCGGCCGAGGCCGAGGCGAAGAGGGTCGCCGAAGAGGAGGCGAAGCGAGCCGAGCGCAAGACGACGGCGGCGACGGCGGCTTGCGAACAGCGGCTGGCCGCAGCCGCGGCCGAGGGCGCCATCCTATTCGATCGGGCGAGCGCGGACATCAGCGCCAAGAGCGCGCGAACGATCCGGAAGCTCGCGGGGATCATCACATCCTGCCCGGGTGTGCTGGTCGAGGTCGAAGGGCATACGGACGCCGAGGGCACCGACGAGCGCAACCAGAACCTCTCCGAGCGTCGCGCGCACGCCGTGCTCGACGCCCTCGTGGCGGCTGGTGTCGCCGAAGAGCGGATCTCGGCGGTGGGCTACGGCGCGAGCCGGCCTGCGGCATCGAATGAGACGAAGGCCGGCATGGCTCAGAACCGGCGCATCGAGTTCAGGGTGTTTACGGAATAGTCGGAATCGCAGCGTGGGACGGTGAGGATGGATTATCTGATCGTAAGCCTGTTCTGGTACCTGGCGGCCGCGTTCGCCATCGGCCTCGTCGTCGGGTGGATGAGTTGCGGAGGGGTCGAAGACTGACCGGCCGGGCCGGAGGTCTTTGAAAGGGAGTGGGGGCGTATGACGATTTTGCTGGTGCAGATTTTCTCGCTGATGCTGGGTGCCTTCCTGCTCGGCGCCTGTCTCGCCTGTCTCCTGCGGCGCGGCCTCTCCGGCGCGCGTGACGTTCCGGTGGCGGAGACCGACCTCGCGAGCCCCGCCGGCTTCGCGAACCCCGCCAGCGTGGCGGCGGCCCCGGCCGGGGTCGCGGCGGGCCGCTTCGGCCGCGCGCTCTCGGGGGACGACGGGTCATCGGTGCCGACCGTGCTCCGGACCGACCAACCGGTGGTCGAGGTCCAGCCGCCGCCGTCCGAGCCGGAGCCGCTGCGGCACCCCGACCCCGTGGACCGCGAGGTCCTCGAGCCCATGCCTGCTCCGCAACCGGCGCCACCGTCGCCGGCCCCGCCCTGGCGCGCCATGCGCCCGCCTCCGCCCGCGCTCGCCTCGGAACGGGGGCCGATCCTCGCGCCTGCACCCGCCGCGCCCACGTCGGCGCCGCCGGAGGCGGCGCAGGATCACGGTCAGAGCTATACGCAAATCGCCGTCGGTGCAGCCGCCGCCGCCGCCGCGATCGCTGCAGCCAAGGCACGAGCCGAGGCCGAAGCCGCCGAGAGGGACGCTGCGGAAAAGGAAGCCGCGGAGAAAGCCGCTGCCGCGATCGCTGCGGCCCAGGCGCGAGCGGAAGCCGAAGCCGCCGAAAGGCAAGCTGCGGAAAGGGCAGCCGCGGAGAAAGCCGCGGCGGAGAGAGCGGCGGCCAAGGCACGAGCCGAAGCCGAGGCTGTAGAAAGGCAAGCTGCCGAAAGGGAAGCCGCGGAGCGAGCCGCCGCCACGATTGCTGCGGCCGAGGCCGAGGCCGAGGCCGCGGAAAGAGCCGCTGCCGAAAAGGCAGCCGCCGAGAGAGCCGCCGCAGAGATTGAGATTCCGGCTTCCGAGCCCGCGGCCCCGCAGGAGGGTGCGGACTGGCCTTCGCGCTTCGGGACGCCGGCGGCAACCTCGCTGCTCGAGCGCCTGTCGGGCGAGCCGGTCGACGACCTGACGCGCATCCATGGCATCGATGGCGCTCTCAAGCAGCGGCTCGTGCGCTACGGCGTGCACCGCTTCTCGCAGATTGCGGCGTGGACGGCTGGCGATGTCTGGGGTACGAGCCGCGCGCTGGCTCTCGAGGATCGCGTCAGGCGCGATAACTGGATCGAGCAGGCGCGCATCCTGGCCGAGGGCGGCGATCCCTCTCGTGCGCATACGGAGAAGCCGCCGGTCGCGGTGGGAATCGCGCCGGTCGACGGCGATCGCCTCAATCGCATCATCGGCATCGACCCGGCGGCGGAGGCGCTGCTGCGGGCCAACGGCATCACCCGGCTTGCGGAGATCGCGGCGTGGCAGGGCGAGGACGTGGCGCGCTTCGAAGCTCTGCTCGGCACGGACGGCCGAATCGCGCGTGAGGGATGGGTCGCACAGGCCCTGTTCCTCACCGGCGGCGCGCCGCCCGCAACCGAGCCCGAGCCCGCCGCGGCGGATCCCGGCCCGATCGTGCAGGAGGTACCGGAGCTCTCCGAGCCGCCGGGCGAGCCGCGCGAGAGCTATGCGGGCCTGCTGTCGGTCCGCTCGGAGGCGCTCCGAGGCGATACGCGTCCGTTCGTGACGTCGGCGGGCGAGGTGCAGGACCTGAAGCGTATCCGCGGCATCGGCGTGCTGATCGAGAAGAGGCTCAACGCGCTCGGCATCACCGCCTACGAGCAGGTGGCCAACTGGACGCGGGCGGATATCGATAGGATCAGCGAGATGCTCGACTTCAAGGGCCGCATCGAGCGCGAGAACTGGATCGAGCAGGCGCGCATCCTGGCGTCGGGCGGGCAGACGGAGTTCTCGCGGCGCGTCGACCGCGGGGATGCGTGAGGCCGCATCGTCGGTGTCGCAGGGCCAAGCCACCGTACTATACGGCAACGTGTCTGGACGCCGGCCTTCGCCGGAGTGACGTTTGTTAGTGGTAAGCGGGCCTCCCAGCCACCAACGTCATCCCGGCGCAGGCCGGGATCCAGACATGTCGAAATCAAAGCTCCGATATCTCCTGTCGGAAAGGCTGTAGGTTAGAGCTTCCAGCCCGAGTGGATCGCGGCGATGCCGCCCGTCAGGTTGCGGACCGAGACGCGTTCGAAGCCGGCCTCGCGGATCATGGCCGCGAATGCGTCCTGGTTCGGGAAGCGGCGGATGCTTTCCACCAGATAGCGGTAGGGATCGGCCGATCCGGCCGTGAGCTCACCCAGGCGCGGTATCACCTCGAAGGAGTGGAAATCGTAGAGGCGGTCGAGCAGCGGCACCCGGCATTCGGAGAACTCGAGGCACAGGAAGCGGCCGCCGATCCGGAGCACGCGATGGGCCTCGCGGAGGGCGGCGTCGATGTGGGTGACGTTGCGGATGCCGAATGCGATCGTGTAGGCGTCGAAGGCGCGGTCGGGGAACGGCAGCGCTTCGGCGTTGCCCTGGGTCAGCGTGATGCGGGCGTCGAGCCCCCGGGCGGCGACCTTGGCGCGACCTTCCTCCAGCATCTCCGGGCTGATGTCGGCGAGCACGGCGGTCGCGTTCGGACCCGAGCGCTCGGCGTAGCGGATGGCGATGTCGCCGGTTCCGCCCGCGACGTCGAGCAGGCGGAACGGCCGGTCGTCGCGCGGGGCGCCGATCATGGTGATGAACTCGGCCTTCCAGAGCCGGTGCAATCCGCCCGACATGAGGTCGTTCATCAGATCGTAGCGGGTGGCGACCGAGGAGAAGACGGCGTTGACCAGGCCCTGGCGCTCGTCCTCGGCGACGGTGCGGAAACCGAAGCTCGCGGTGCCGTGGGGCTCGTTTTCTGAGGCGGGTTTGTTCGGCATGGGGCGCGACCTTAGAGTGCTTCCGGAAAAGTGGGAACCGGTTTTCCGTTAAGAAGCGCGACAGATCAAAAACCTAGACGGAATGCGGCTGGTGCGCCATCGGCTCCGGCGGGACAAGCAAGGCATGCGGCGTTTGGTTCGTGAGCCAGCACGCCACCGCCTCGGCCAGTACGGGCGCCAGGAGAAAGCCGTGGCGGTAGGCGCCGTTGACGAAGATCCGCCGTCCCCCCTCGCGAACCTCGGCGTGCGGAAGATTGTCGGGGAAGGCGGGGCGGATTCCGGCGCCCGTCTCGAGGATCTCGGCCTCTCCGAAGGCCGGGTGCAGGGCGTAAGCCGCGCCCAGCAGCTCGAGCGCCGAGCGAACCGTGATGGCGCCCGTATCCTCGCTTTCGATGACGGTCGCGCCGACCAGATAGCGTCCGTCGTCCCAGGGCACGACATAGAGCGGGTGGTGCGGATGGAGGAGGCGCACGGGGCGCGTGAGGCGGATCTCGGCGCTCTGGATGAGGAGGCGCTCGCCGCGCACGCCGCGCAGCATGGGCAACGCGCTTGCCGCCGCCATGCCGCGGCAGTCGACGACGACATCGGACGTCGAAGGCGACGTCCAGGCAGCGCCTAGCTCCACGGTTGCGCCGGCCATGCGCACGGCATCGAGCAGGAAGGTGAGCGCGTCCGGCGTCGTCATGTGCGCTTCGTCAGGGAAATAGAAGGCACGAGCGAAACGGCCGCCAAGATCGGGCTCGAGCGCGGCGAGGCCGCGGGCATCCAGGGTCTCGGGCGGATGCGTGTCGCGGGCGAAGCGGGCGGCCTCGGCCGCATCGCGCGGGGCGGCGACGACGAGGCTGCCGGCGTTGACGAGGTGCGGATAGGTCGCGCGCCAGAGCGCGAGGCCCTGGGCGCCGAGCGTGCGGATCTCGGGGGCGTGCTCGCTTTCGCATCCGGGCGCCAGCATGGCCCCCGCGTAGCGGCTGGCGCTCTCGGTGAAGGGGCTCGCGCTCTTCTCGACGAGGCGCACGGAATGGCCGGCGCGGGCCAGCGTCAGCGCCTGCCAGAGGCCGAGAATGCCGGCGCCGACGACCGTGATCGCCAGCGGCTTTCCTTTTCCCATCCTGACGAGCCCGTTCTCGGTTTCAGTCGCCAAGGGCCACTCCTTCGCGTCGCGGGTCGGCCCCGCCTTCGAGCCTGCCGTTGCGCCGGGTCACGATGTGCAGCCCCGAATTCATGAGGTCCGGTGCGATGGCGTGTCCATAGCTCTTCAGTCCGAGACCCTGCCAGATCGTGGACCAGCCGTATTCCAGCTCGACCGCCCCGCCCATGCTGCCGAAGTTCGGCAGGCTGGACGCGGCCTGGGCATCGAGCCTCCAGTCGATCAGCCCGATCAGGGCCTTCGTGACAAAGAGGATGATGCGGTTGCCGCCGGGCGAGCCCAGTGCGGCAAAGAACGCGCCTTTCTCGTCGAACACGATGGTCGGGGCCATGGAGCTGCGCGGGCGCTTGCCGCCTTCGACGCGGTTGGCGATGGGACGTCCGGTCTCGTCCAGCGGCTGGAAGGAGAAGTCCGTGAGCTGGTTGTTGAGCAGGAAGCCGGCCGCGAAGAGACCCGAGCCAAAGGGGCCCTCGATGGTGGTCGTCAGCGCTACCGCGTTGCCGGCGGCATCGACGACCGAGACGTGGCTGGTGCCGTTCCGCTCGACCGTCGCATCGATGCCGGGCGGGTTTTTCTCCGAGCCGGGCGGCATGCCCGGCTCGGCGCGGCGCATGGCTTTTGCGGGGTCGATCAATGCGCTGCGAGAGGCGAGATAGGCGGGATCCAGGAGGCTCGCCGGTACGGGTACGAAATCAGGGTCAGCGAGATAGCGCGCGCGGTCCGCGTAAGCCAGCCGCTGCGCCTCGACGATGAGATGCATTGTGGGAATGCGCATGGCGTCGTCCGGCGCACGGCCGAGATCGAAGCGCTCGAGCATCGCGAGTGACTGCGCGACGGCCGTCCCGCCCGACGACGGCGGGCCCATGCCGCAGACGCGGTACGTGCGGTAGGCGATGCAGAGGGGCGGCCGTTCGACGGGCTGATAGGCGGCGAGGTCGGCGAGCGTCAGATCTCCGGCGGCGTGGGGGGCCTCCCGGACGGCTTTGACGATCGCCTCGGCGATGGCGCCCGAATAGAACGCGTCGGCTCCGCCACGGGCGAGGGCTTCGAGGGTTTCGGCATAGGCTGCGTTGGTCAGGCGGTAGCCGATGGGCAGCGGGCTGCCGTTGGAATCGAAAAAGTGGCGGCGCGCGGCCGGCGACAGACCGTCGGTGCCGAACCAGCGCAGCATGAAGTAAAGGCGCGCCGAGATCTCGAAGCCATCGCGGGCGAGCCTGATCGCGGGTTCGAACAGCCGCGCCCAGGGCAGCTTGCCGTGGCGCGCGTGGGCGTGCTCGAGAAGGCGGGGAAGGCCGGGCGTGCCGACGCTCAAGCCGGACCGGACGGCGGTCTCGAAGTCCATGGGCCTGCCGTTCGCGAGGAAGTGATCCGGTGTGGCGGCGGCCGGCGCCGTCTCGCGCCCGTCGTAGGTCGCGAGCTTCTTCCCGGCCTGGTCCCAATTGAGCAGGAAAGCGCCGCCTCCGAGGCCCGAGGACTGCGGCTCGACCAGTCCCAGCACAAGCTGGGCAGCGATCGCCGCGTCCGTCGCCGAGCCGCCCGCCCGCAACATCTCGCGACCCGCCTCGGAGGCAAGCGGGTTCGCGGTCGAGATCAGATATTTCTCCGATACGGCAAGGGTTTTCTCGACGCGGCCGAGGCCGGCTTCCGGCTCGATCTGGGGCCGCGGGAGGGCGCCGTCCTGCGCGGCGAGGGGCGATGAGGCGGCCGAGACCAGGAGGAGCAGGAGCCATCCTCTCGCGCGTCGCGCCAGGGCGTGCCGCGCGTCGCCTGCGGGCCGTGCCGGGCGCCTCGATCCGCGATCGTCGATGGGCCGTTCAGGCATGATCTCTCCGGGGCTCCGGACGGACGGGCATCAATGCGCGGAGCCGGAGGCATGCTCCGTTCTATAGGGGCTTGCGCATGCGTTTGGAAACCTCCCGATCGGCGCCGCAGCCGCCGTGGCCTGCGCAGCAAAAGCACGGTTTGGCCAACGACCGCCCGGATAAAAAGCGGCCGGAATGGCGGGGGCTCCATTCCGGCCGCTGGGCCGACCAGGGGACGCAACTTCAACGCAGGCCGGCGCCACACGGGCAACGGGGGTATGCAACCCGACGCGGGTGCGGACGGGGGATCCGCAGCCCTGCGACGGCGCTCTGCCGACCATGCCCGTGACGCAACGCGGACATCCTTAATCACCGAGGGATTTGCACTTAGGGATATTGAGCAGGCCGGTTTTGCCGGCAACGCGCCCGGCTCAAGAGGTATCGGTCGATTTTGTTCTTTTTTTGTTCCTGTTTGTTCCAGGATTTCCGTCTCTGCGGATCGGCATGGATGATGCCTATCAAACTCTTGCACTACCTTACAAATCGCCGACCGTTGCTGCAGTGCATCGGTCGATCCGTAAGTCGCGCCGCGGGTTGCAACTTGGCCGGGGTGTGGCCACACTGCTCTGCCGCGAATTTCGCGGCTCGTTTATACGAGATTCATCTGAACCGGCGCACCATGCCGGTCTGGTGGAAACCGAAGAGGGAACCGGTTTCCTCCATCGCAGCTTTGAGACAGCGGGAGTTCTGTTCATGTCGTCGGTGTTGAAGGCAAGGGTCGTCAAAACTCTGGCAGCGGTCGTCGCGGCGGCCGCCCTGACGGGGCTTTCGAGCGCGGCCAGTGCGCAGACACTCATCGAATTCCTCTGGGGGGGCGAGCCCGAGTACGGCGGCGGTAAGCGCCAGGTCGTGAAGTTCAACCCGCAGTACACACCCGGGCAGATCATTGTCAGCTTCGGCGACCGGCGCCTCTACCACATCACCAAACCCGGGCAGGCGACCAGCTATCCGATCGCGATTCCGCGCGAGCAGAGCCGCTGGCAGGGCACGACCGTGGTCTCGATGAAGCGCGAGAACCCGGATTGGCGCCCGACTGCCGAGATGCTGAGGGAAAATCCCAAGCTGCCGAGCTGGGTGCCCGGCGGGCATCCGATGAACCCGCTCGGCGTGCGCGCGCTCTATCTCGGCTCGAGCACCTATCGCATTCACGGCACCGACGCGCCCTGGACCATCGGTCAGAACGTGTCGAAGGGCTGCATCCGCATGTTCAACGAGGACGTGATGGATCTTTATCCCAAGGTGCCGACGGGCACCAAGGTCGTCGTGACCTGGGAGCGCTTCAAGACCAACACCATCGCGTCCTTCGACGACGCCCCTGCACCCAGCGGGGACGCGACATCGGCGCCGGCGCGCTCCGGTCCGGCGGTGACCAACTCCGGTACGCCGCGCGCCAAGACGCGCTCCGTCGCCTCGGCGCCGAAGACCGGCTTCTTCATCTTCCCGGATGACGAGGCCAACCCCGTGCGCCCCGAGGAGGGGATGGTCGTGCACACGGTCACGCCCGAGGGTGAGGATGTCGTCGAAGGGGGTGAGGAGGCCGCGAAGGTCGATGCAGCGCCGCTGCGCCCGAAGGAGGGGATGGTGTCGACACGCTACGGCCGCAAGGTCGGTGCGGGCGCTGTCTCGCGCTCGGCGCAGGCGTCGGTCGAGTAGGCACCGTCCGTTTTTTAACGATTTCATCGGGCGCTTCCGACACAAGGGGGCGCCCGTTTCTTTTGGCGCAGAGCCGGTGGGCGTTCCGGGGCTTTCCGATCTAACCTGAATCCAGAGCGGCGCCGGAGCGCGCGTTGCTCTTATTCGAATCGGCGCTGCGCTCTCCGTTCTCGATCAAGCCGATGAAGCATACTTCCGGCCGATAGGGCCTGAATCGATCACGGGCTAGCTGCTCTGCGCGAGGCAGGCCTTCAAGCCGCCGGCGAGGTTGCGGAGCAGCGTCGCGTAGGCGTCCGGGCCGGGCGCGACGAGCGCGCCTTCGGGGTCCAGCGTGCCGGCGCGGGCGCTCGTGCCCTCGATGACGGCGGCCACGAGCTTGGCCTGCGCCTGCGGCTCGCTGAAGACGCAGCTTGCCGACAGCGCCGCGAGCTTGTGGCGGATCTCGGTCAAGCGCTTGGCGGAGGGTTGCGCCTCCGGGCTCACCGTGATCGAGCCCACGGCTTCGAGCCCGAAACGGCGCTCGAAGTACTGAAAGGCATCGTGGAAGACGACAAAGGGCTTGCCCCTGAGGGGCGCGAGATCGCGGGCGATCTCGGCTTGCAGGGCTACCAGGGCCGCGTCGGCGCGGGCAGCGTTGGTCGCAAATGCCGGGGCGTCGGATGGCGACGCCTCGGACAGCACGCGCGCGATCTCGGCTACCATATTGCGGGCGTTCTCCGGATCGAGCCAGACGTGGCCGTCGCGGACCTCGTGGCCGTGATCATGGTCGCTGTGCTCATGGCTGTGGCCATGGTCATGATCGTGGCCGTCCTCGTCTTCGTTGGCGTGCCCATCCTTGTCGACGTGATCGTGCACCTCGAACGTTTGCCCCGTGCGCACGTCCAGCACCGCGAGGCCCAGCGTCTCCGCCAGGGTCACGGTGCGGACGGTATCCGGCAATGCGGCCACGATCTTGCGCGTGAAGGGCTCGATGGTCTCCGAGACGCGGAAGAAGACATCGGCGTGGTTCAGCGCCCGCGCGTCTGAAGGCTTCAGCGCGTAGGTGTGCGGCGAGGCCGCGCCCTGAACCAGAAGCGTCGGCACGCCGACGCCGTCCATGACCTGGGCCACGAGGGCGTGCACCGGCTTGATCGTGACCGTCACCTTGAGGTCGGCGGCGGAGGCGGCGGGTGCCAGAAGCGTGGCGGCCACGGCTGCGGCCGCAGCGGCCATTCTCGTGTACGCGCGGACAGAGATCGGTTGCTTCGGGCGGCGCAAGGGAGAGGTCCTCGTTTTGACGTTATTTTTGGATACTATAACATCCAATCAGGCGCAACCGTGGCGCAGGCGCCTTGGTTCCGCTGTTTTTTTTAGGTCGTCTGCCGCCCGGATCGGAAGTTAGGCCGAGACCCGGGGCCGAAATACGGTCTTCTGGCGGATAGCCCGCTGTGGGGCTCGGATCTCGAGAGCTTGGTCAGGGCGTTCGATCCACGGGCTCGAAGCGCTCGGTCCCGAAGCCATGTGCTAGACTGGGGTTTCGCTGGGATTTTTGCGCGTTCGTGCCGGGTTGGGGCGAGGAGGATAGCTTGACTTCGATATCGCGCGCCTTGGGACGCTGGCTCCTGGGCAGTCAGCTCGCGGTGGTATGCGCGGCGATCGCCTTGTGGACCATGCCCGCGGCCGCGCATCCGCACGTGTGGGTCACGGTGGAGACGACGGTGCTCTACGAGGGCGGGGCCATCACGGGGCTCGAGCATAAGTGGGCCTTCGACGATATGTACACGGCCATGGCGATCCAGGGTCTCGATGCCAACGGCGACGGGATCTATTCGCGCGAGGAGCTCCAGGAGCTGGCGCAGGTCAACATCGATGGCCTCAAGGAATTCGACTATTTCACGGTCGCGAAACTCGGCAAGGCGGAGATCAAGGTCAAGCCGCCGGTCGACTACTACCTCGATTACAAGGACAGCGTGCTGTCGCTGCATTTCACGCTGCCGTTCGAGCAGCCGGTGCTCGCGGATGCGGCGGACTTCAATTTCGCGGTGTTCGACGAGTCGTTCTTCATCGCCTTCGATTTCGGCGCCGACGACCCGGTGAAGCTCAGCGCCGGCGCGCCCGAGGGATGCCACGCCAGCATCGGCATTCCGGAGAACGAGCTCGCCGAGCTGCAGAAGCTCAACGAGTCGTTCGGCGGCCAGCTCACGGCCGGCGATCAGAATGCCGGCATGGGCCTCGGGTATGCGAAAACGGTTACGCTCGGCTGCAAGAAATCATGACGCGCTCCCTCGCCGCGCTCGGCGCCCTCATCCTTTGCCTGCTTGCGTTTTCGTTCGCGGCGCCCACCCACGCGGAGCCCAAGGCGTCGCCGTTCGGACTGCCGCTGGCCCCCGGCCAGTCGACGGCGGCCGCCCCGGCGCAGAACGCCGAGCGGAGCCTCCTCGGAGACCTCTGGTCCACCGTGCTCGCCCAGCAGCAGCGCATCAACCGGGAGCTGGCCGCGGCCGTGCGTCAGCTCAAGACCGGCAATGTGCTCGACGCGACGCTGCTGCTCGCGTTTCTGAGCTTCACCTACGGCGTGCTGCATGCGGCAGGGCCGGGTCACGGCAAGGCGGTGATCTCGTCCTACGTGCTCGCCAACGAGAAGACGGTCAAGCGCGGGATCATGCTGTCGTTCCTGTCCGCGTTCTTCCAGGCGCTGTCGGCCATCGTCATCGTCGGCGTGCTCGCGATCGCGCTCAATGCCACGAGCCTCAAGATCTCGGCCACCGAGCGGTGGATCGAGACCATCAGTTGGGGGTTCGTGGCGCTGATCGGCATCTGGCTGCTCTACGGGCAGCTCGGCGCGCTCATCCGTCGGCGGGCCGAGCCTACGGCGGTCGTGCACCACCATCCTCGCGTGCACGCTCAAGCCCACGATCCCGCGCCCGGACACGGCGGCGGCTGCGGATGCGGTTCGGACCATGGGCACACCCACACGCATGCGCACGGCCCCATTCATGAGCCCCACGTCCATGCCGCGGACGGCTCCTGCTGCGGGCATGCGCACATGCCCGATCCCGGGCAGCTCGAAGGGACGATGTCCTGGCGCAAGGCCATTGCCATCGCCCTTTCGGTCGGCATCCGGCCCTGCACGGGGGCGATCCTCGTTCTGATCTTCTCCCTCAGCCAGGGGATCCTGATCGCGGGAATCTTCGCGACGTTCGCCATGGCGCTCGGCACCGCCATCACCGTGTCGGCGCTTGCGTCGCTGGCCGTCGGATCGCGGGAGCTCGCGGTCCGCATGGCCGGCGGCGAAAGCCGGCTTGCCGGCGCGGTCGCCACCGGCGCCGGGCTCTTCGGCTCGACCCTCGTTTTCCTGATGGGGGCCGCGTTCTTCGTCGCGTCGCTCCACGGCGGCACGGCGGCACCCCTATAGAGGCTTCCAGGTGCGGCGGAAGCTCTTTTGAGAGTCATGCTTCTTATCGGGATTTTCTGCTTGCATGGTTGCGCCATGACCGGTTCCCGCTTTTTCGGAAGCAGTCTTTTGAGAGCGGGGCTTCTTATCCGCTTTTTGCGTGCATGGCTTCGCCATGACCGGTTCCCACTTTTCCGGAAGCACTCTAAGGGTTGGCGCGTGCCGGTTTTCGGAGCGCTCCTGGGGCTTCCATGAAACTCTACCGCGCCTTTGCCACCGTCGGCGGCCTGACGCTCGTCTCACGCGTGCTCGGCTTCGTGCGCGATATCCTGTTCGCGTGGGCGTTCGGCGCGGGCTGGGTGGCGGATGCCTTCAACGTGGCATTCCGCTTCCCCAATCTCTTCCGGCGCCTATTCGGCGAGGGAGCGTTCAACTCGGCGTTCATCCCTCTCTTCGCCAAGGAGCTCGAGAGGGAAGGGCGCCAATCGGCACGCGCGTTCGCCGAGGAGGCGATGAGCGGGCTCGTCGCGGTGCTCGTGGCGCTGACGGTCGTCGCGATCCTCGCCATGCCGTGGCTCATGTACCTGCTCGCGCCGGGCTTCAGCGCGAGCCCTGAAAAGTTCGACCTCGCGGTACTGCTGACGCAGATCACGTTCCCGTATCTCCTCTGCATGTCGCTCGTGGCGCTGTTCTCGGGCGTGCTCAATACGTTCGGCAAGTTCGTCGAAAGCTCGTCGGTTTCGATCGTGCTCAACCTGACGCTGGCGGCGGCGATCTTCGTCGGCTTCTGGCTCGGCTATCACAACGAGCCGGAGGGCGGCATCATCCAGGCCATCGGCGTGTTCGTGGCCGGCGTGCTGCAGCTCTGGCTGCTGATCGACGGCCTCAAGCGCAACAACTTCACGCTCAAGCTCCGCCGCCCGCGCATGACGGACCGCATGCGCCGGCTGATCGTGCTCGGCATTCCCGGCGTCATCGCGGGCGGCGTGACGCAGCTCAACATCATGATCGGCACC
>NZ_DAITQL010000043.1:0-34948 GCF_036833075.1 Hyphomicrobium sp. | reverse complement strand
CGCCGGCGAGCGGCGGGATGATCTTGCGGCTGTCGGTCTCCCGCAGCACGGCGGGGTCGATGTCCTCGTTGAGAAGCAGCTTCAGCCAGTCGAGCAGCTCCGAGGTCGTGGGCTTTTTCTTGAGGCCGGGCATTTCGCGCAGACCGTAGAAGATGCGCATGGCGTCCTGGACCAGCCGCCCCTTGAGGTTCGGAAAATGCACCTCGACGATCTGCGTCATCGTCTCCGGGTCGGGGAACTTGATGTAGTGGAAGAAGCAGCGGCGCAGGAAGGCGTCGGGCAGCTCCTTCTCGTTGTTGGAGGTGATGATGACGATGGGGCGCACGCGCGCCTGCACCGTCTCGCCGGTCTCGTAGACGAAGAACTCCATGCGATCGAGCTCCTGCAGGAGGTCGTTGGGGAACTCGATGTCCGCCTTGTCGATCTCGTCGATGAGCAGCACCGGCCGCGTCTCGGCGACGAACGCCTCCCAGAGCTTGCCGCGCTTGATGTAGTTGCGGATGTCCTTGACGCGCGCGTCGCCGAGCTGTCCGTCGCGTAGCCGCGAGACCGCGTCGTACTCGTAGAGCCCCTGCTGGGCCTTGGTGGTGGATTTGATGTGCCACTCGATGAGCGGGGCGCCGAGCGCGCGGGCGACCTCGAAGGCGAGCACCGTCTTGCCCGTCCCGGGTTCGCCCTTGACGAGCAGGGGGCGCTCGAGTGCTACCGCCGCATTGACGGCGACGTTGAGATCGCGCGTTGCGACGTAGCTCGAGGTTCCCTCGAAGCGTCTGCTGCCGCTGGCGGTGTCGGATCCGGTCATGCTGAGGAGAGTCCTCTTCGTTTGCGCGAGCTGGCCCTCGTCTTAGGCGGCCGGGCGGACCCCGGCAAGGGAGGGGAAGGGGACGCAAGAAGCGGGGCGCGCGTGCCTCTGTCGAAGCGCGCGAGCGAATTTCTCGTTGATGCAACTCGAGATAGCAGGTCTGCCTACGGATAAGGCAATTCCGGCCGCCCACGGAGCTTGCCTTAAATGATACGTGATATCCATCACTTGCGGCCCTGATTCCCGCACAGATTTTTACAGTTAAACGGCGGATTTCCTTGACATAAGAAGTCTCAACCGCCAAGAGAGCCACGCCAAATGCTTGGGGCCCTCCTGGACCCGTCGGATGCGTGGGGTGGGTGGCCCGAGAGCCTGGAGCAGGCCCGTATTGGAGGCCCGTGATGAGCAAGCGACCGACGTCGAAGCCTGCCAAGGCGAAGCCCGTATCGAAGCCGGCTGCCAAGACCGCGTCCAAATCCCCGTCCAAGACCGCATCCGTGAAATCCAAACCCGCTCGCCCTGCCGCGAAACCGGCCGCCAGTGCCAAGGTCACGACGAAGGTGCCGTCCAAGGCGAACCAGGGCAAGGCGGCAAAGCCGAGGACACGTGCTATCGACAAGGCCAAAGACAGGAAGCTGACGGCCAAGGCCGGCACTTCGACCATCGTCCTTCCGCCCGGTTACCGTCCGTCCGAGGACGAGCCGTTCATGAACGAGCGGCATCGGATGTATTTCCGCCAGAAGCTCACGGCCTGGAAGGAGGAGATCATCCACCAGACCAGGGAGACGCTGGCGGGGTTGCACGAGGATTCGACCCAGCATGCCGATCTCGCCGACCGCGCGACCTCGGAGACGGATCGCGCGCTCGAGCTTCGGGCACGCGATCGCCAGCGCAAGCTGATCGCCAAGATCGATGCCGCCCTGGCGCGCATCGAGGACGGCACCTACGGCTATTGCGAGGAGACGGGCGAGCCGATCGGCTTGAAGCGCCTCGACGCCCGCCCGATCGCGACGCTGTCGCTGGAGGCCCAGGAGCGCCACGAGCGCCGCGAGCGCGTCTACCGCGAGGATTGATCGCGTCCCGCTCCCCCCGCTCCGCTTCCCTGCGCCCTTGTGGCGAGCGGGTGCTCGGAGAGGGGGAGGGGGGCCGGCTCAGCCCTTCTTGTCGGGAGGCCGCCCCGTATCCGCGAACGAGACGCCCGACCGGCGCGCACGCTCCTCCGCCAGGCGCGCGAGCACCATCCGCACGGCATCGAGATCACGCAGATGGATGTCATGCTGCGCATAGGGCATCTCGATGCCCGCGGCCCGGAAGGCCTTGAGAATGCGGAAGCGCAGGTCGCTCCGCGCCGCTTCGGCCTTGCTCACGTCGGAAATGACGCCGCTGACAGAGAACTCGAGCCCGTCCGCGCCGAAGTTGTCGAAGTTCACGTTTGCCGGCGGGTGCTGCATGAGCAGCGGCGACTCTGAGGCGACTTTCAGCAGGATGTCGCGCACCTGGTCCGGGTCCGACCGATAGCTGACCCGAACCTTGACCGCCGCCGTGCCGAGGGTGTTGCGGTGCGTCCAGTTGGTGACCGCCGACGTGATGAGGTCGGAGTTTGGAACGATGACGCTCGCCTTGTCGAAGGTCTCGATCTCCGTCGAGCGCACGGAGATCCGCCTCACGAAGCCTTGCTGATCCTTGACGCTGACGCGGTCTCCCACCTTGATCGGCCGCTCGACGAGCAGGATGAGGCCGGAGACGAAGTTGTTGATGATCGACTGCAGGCCGAAGCCGATGCCGACCGAGAGCGCGCCGGCGACGATGGCGAAGTTCGTGATGTCGAGCCCGCCGTAGGAGATCGCCGCCAGGGCCGCGACGATGAAGCCGGTATAGCCGATGGCGGTGTGGATCGAGTTGGCGATCCCGGGGTCGATGCGCCGCGACTTCGAGATGCCGGTGTCGATCCAGCGCTGCACGATGCGCGTCGCGAACGCGAGCAGGAAGAACAGCGCGATGGCGATCAGGATGCGCGCGAGCGAGATATGGAAGTCGCCGATCTGGAAGCCGAACACCAGCGCCCGGAGCCACATCCACGCCTCCTGGGGCGTGTAGCCCCACGTGATGAGGAGGAGGGGTAGCGCGGCGAGCGCCAGGCCGATGTTGAGCAGGACCGAGAGCGCGCCGGTGAGAAGCAGTCCCAGCCTCGGATCGAGCCCGGTCCTCTCGTGGAGGCGCGCCTCGAGCGGCTTGACGCCGGTGCCGTGCACGCCGAGCAGCGCGCGGATCGCGAGGTGCACGACGAGGATCACCGCGATCATGCTGCCGCTGACGAGCACCTGCGTGGTGATGAAGCGCCCGAGGCCGATATAGCCGGCGAGCGAGAGCGCAACGATCGCCGTGCCGGCGACCAGGAGTGGCAGCTTGATCAGGTAGGGCCTGAGCCGCGGCATCGGCGACGGGACGCCCGGGATCGCCGGCTCCGCGGTCCCGTGCGGCACACCCGCAGTCGCTGATTTGGGCTCGAACGGCGTCCGCACGAGCTGCAGCATCAGGACGCCGATCGCGAGGCTCGCGAACACCATCTCCATGACGCCGATCGAGAGCGGGAGGAAGAGGCGCCGCACCGTCTCCTGCAGTACGAGATCCAGCGAGAACACGGCGGCGATCGATGTGATGATGCGCGTGACGCGCCGTGCGGCGGGCGTCGAAAGGTTGACGAGCCGCCATGCGGGACGACGCGGCTGGAGCATCGCGCGCGTGAGCGCGGCGACGCCGACGAACAGGAAAAGCGCCGGGAACGCCGCTACGGCGATCTGCCGGAACTCGTAGGTCGTCAGGTTGAGGCGATCGAGCCCCGAGCTCAGGAGGTTGAGCGCCGCGAGCGAAGGGGCGGCGATGAGGGGCGCGACCCATCCCACCGTCGCCGCCTGCACGAAGAAGGTGGGCGGCGTCTCCCGCGGCCGGTCGAGCCGGCGGGCGAGGAACCATCGCGCCAAGCCCGTCAGCAGCACGAACAGTAGCACGACGCCCGCGGCGAGCCCCACCAGATCGACCCATTTGCGGGCCGCGAGCGACAGCCAGCCCGAGAGCGCATCGTGCACCTGTCGGAAGGCGCCGGGCGCGTCGTCGATGAGCTTCAGCCATGTCGAGGGCGCAACGGGGGAGGGAGCGCGCCGCAGCAGCTGGGACGCGAAGATGGCCTGCCGCGCGGTCTGCACCGTGTCGCGGAGCTGGCGCATGCGCACGATCAGAAGCTCGGTGTTCTTGAGCGCGCCGTCGACCTCCGCGAGCAGCGTGTTGAGCCGGGCGCGCTCCGCTGCGACATCGGCGGAATCGGGCGTGTCGGCCGCCGGCGCGGGCCCGAGCTGCTCGATCTGCTGGCGGAGCGCCTCCGATTTCGGCCGCAGCGCCTCGCGGGTATCGTGAGCCTTCTGGAACACGTTGATGAGCGCGCCCCTGAGGCGCGTCAGCTCCTCCTCGTTCTCGAGGTTGCGCTCGACGGATTTGACCAGCCGCTCGACCTCGGCCTTGAGGTCGGCAACCAGCTTCTGGACCGTCTCGATCTCTTGCTGGTCGGCGGCCGAGAGCACGGGAGCGGGCGGAGGGGCGGGCTCGGGCGCCTGGGCCGGCGTCTGCTGCCCTTCGCTCCCCGGCGGCGCCGGAGCCGCTGGGCTCTGCGCGGGTGAGGGCTGTTGCGCGGGCGCCTGCGTCTGCTGCGGCGCGGGTTGCCCCGCGGCCGGCGCGGACAACGTCCAGGACATCGCGGCGACGGCGAGCGCCAGGATGACGGAGAGCGCCGGAAAGCGAAGGTGAGACCCTGCGGAAATGATCAGCCTCCCCGGAATCCTGGCGGGTCGCAAAGCGGCGGACCGAGAAAGGGCCGCCGGCGCCCGGTTTGCGCTCGTGTGATGATCGAGAAATTCGCCATATAAAGTGGCCTGCTCCCGAGCAAATTTCTCGATCTGAATCACACGAGCAAGTCCATGGCTCTAGAGAGTTTCCGTTTCAGATGGAAACAGTGGTTCGACATGCGCAACCCGTCTGGACTCCGGCCTTCGCCGGAGTGACGTTGAGTTTGCGTAGCCCGCCTGCATACAAATGACGTCATCCCGGCATCATGGCGGAGCCATGCTCCGCATGGACGGCCGGGATCCAGACACGCCAATTGCTCACATGACCATGTTTCCACCTAAGTCGGAACGACTCTAGTGTCCCTTATGATTCCGAAGTTCGCTATGGGACCTAGCAGCAAACTCAAGCGAACTTCGGAATCGGGACACTAGGCGAGTTTTGGATCGACGCGGTGCGGAGCGGCGGCTTCGCCCTCCGGCGCCGCGTGGACCGGAGGCCCGATCCCTGTCTCGATCACCACGTCGACCGGTCCGCCGGTCATGATCAGGTGCTCCACGTTGTCGCGCCGGACGAGGATGAGGCGGCGGCGGTTGTCGAGATTGAACTGCTCGGTGACGGCAAGGCGCCGCAGCGGCTTGGGCCCGCCGAACACGGCCTGGAACGAGGAGGTGCCGCCGAGATAGGCGCGCGCCGCATAGGCCCCGCCGATCAGGGCGACCGCCAGGAACAGTACGATCGCCAGATAGTAGACCATGTCCCACATGACGTCCTGTGCACGGCGCGCACGCGCGTCCTTGCGCCCGCTCCGTCCCTTCTCAATTGCTGTCCTGAGCCCCTATAGCGCGGAATTCACGTCAATTTAACCCTATTGATCGAACTGTGGACGACAGGGCAGAGGCGCGGTGCATCCCCGCATCCGATCTCCGCCGGACCATCACACGGGCGTTGTGTAAGCGTATGAGTAGCGGAGTTCCCATGCAGGCATCCGAGGCGGCTCCTGAGGAGAATCAGATAGCTTTCGCCTTCATGAGCGATAGCGAGCCCCGCCCGCCTCGGCCCGGCACGGCAAACGCCCAAACGCTGTCAGGCAGCGTTCACGAGCCCGGTGCCATTCCCGTCATCGCCGCGTCCATGGCCGCCGGCGCTCTTGTGCTTGCGCTCGTGGCTTTGCCGGCGCGCGAGCCGATGCTGTTGACGCTGCTTGCCATTCTCGCCATGCTCGGGGCGTTCGCGATCTTCGGCTACATAGCCGGCCATATCCGCATCGGCGAGCGCGTCCGCGACGAGGATCTGGTTCGCGCCTTCGCCAACTGCCTCGACGACGGCCTGCTGGTCACGCGCCGCGATGGCCGCCCACTCTATGCCAACCGCGCGCTCGCCGACATGGTCGGCATGACGGCGGCGGGCGAGATCAAGGCGCTCGAAAGCCTGTTCGCGAGCGACCCCCGTGCCGCGGCCGCCTACTTCCGCCTCGAGCGGGCGGCCTCGCGCCGCGAGCCCTGGCGCGAGGAGATCGAGATCGCCGGCGAGGGCGGTCCCGCGCAACTGTTCCGCGTCGCCCAGCGTCCGTGCAACGTTCCCGGTCACGACCGCGAGCTCGGGCCGCTCTCGCTCTGGACCGTCACCGACGTGACGGCTGAGCGTGCCCGCCAGGTGAGCGCCGTCGCCACCCTCGAGGCGACCCTCGAGCGTCTGGACGGCATCCCCGCCGGCCTCATGGAGGTCGACAGCCACGGCGTCGTGCGCCGCCTCAATGCGACGCTGCTGCGCTGGCTCGGCCTCGAGCCGCAGAACCTTTCGCATCGCGCGCTCAAGCTCGCCGACATCGTCACGCCCGAGGGCGCCGAGCAGATCGCGGGCGCTGCCGCCGCGTTCTACACCACCGGCCAGGGCGTCGAGATCGACGTGTCGATCGACAAGGGCGCCGAGGTTCCGCTGCGCTTCTTCGCCCGCCGCGATGCCGAGGGCGGCCTTCTGGTCGCCGCGTTCCGGCGCGAGGCCGACGCCGCCGAGGATGGGCCGGCGGACGCCGAGGTCCGCTTCGCGCGCTTCTTCCAGTCCTCGCCGTTCGGCATCGCGACCGTGGGGGCCGACGGACGCCTCGTCAGCACCAACCCCGCCTTCGCCCGCATGATCCCCGACGGCGCGGCCGCGGTCGGCTCCTCCGCGGCGGACGTGCTCTGCCGGTTCGCCGATGCCGACACCCGGAGCGCCGTCGACACGGCCTTGCGCCAGGCCCTTGCCGGCACCGTCAGCGCGGCGCCGATCGAGATCACGGTCGGCACAGACAACGAATCGCGCCGCCTCTACCTCGCCCCCCTGACGCAGGCCAAAGAGGCCCGCGAGGCCGCGATCCTCTATCTGATCGACGCCACCGAGCAGAAAGCGCTGGAGGCGAAGTTTGCCCAGTCCTCGAAGATGGAGGCGGTGGGCAAGCTCGCGGGCGGCATCGCCCACGACTTCAACAACGTGCTGACGGCCATCATCGGCTTCTCGGATCTGCTGCTGCAGACGCACCGGCCGACGGATCCCGCCTACAAGGACATCAAGAACATCCAGAGCAGCGCCACGCGCGCTGCCGGCCTCGTCGCCAAGCTGCTCGCCTTCTCGCGCCGCCAGACGTTGCAGGCCGAGCCGCTGCAACTCGATGAGGAACTGGCGGAATGGTCGTCGGTGGTGAAGCGCTCCGTCGGCGAGAAGATCGAGCTCCGGATCCCTCCGGCGCGCGACCTCTGGTACGTCAAGACCGACCGCACGCAGCTCGAGCACGTGATCCTGAACCTCGCCAACAACGCCCGCGACGCCATGCCGGACGGGGGCACGCTCATCATCAGCACGCGCAACGTCACCGAGCGCGAGAGCCAGAAGCTCGGCCTGCACGGCATGCCCGTCGGCGAGTATGTGCTGGTAGAGGTCTCCGACACCGGCACGGGCATGCCCCCCGAGGTGATGGCCAGGATCTTCGATCCGTTCTTCACGACCAAGGGCGTCGGCAAGGGCACGGGCCTCGGCCTCTCGACCGTCTACGGCATCGTCAAGCAGTCGGGCGGCTTCATCTATCCCGAAAGCGTGCCGGGCCAGGGCACTACGTTCCGCATCTACCTGCCGCGCCACATGCCGGGCAGCGAGGGCGAGCCCGTCGGGCAGAAGGCGGCCAGGAAGGGGCGCCCGCAGGACCTGACCGGCAGCGGCCGCGTGCTGCTCGTCGAGGACGAGGACGTCGTCCGCTCCTTCGCCGTGCGCGCGCTGAAGCGCCAGGGATACGAGGTATTCGAGGCATCGACCGGCGTCGAGGCGCTGGAGGTCATGGCCCAACACAACGACAGGATCGACATCGTCGTCTCGGACGTGGTCATGCCCGAGATGGATGGCCCGACGCTGCTCAAGGAGCTGCGCAAGAAGAACCCGGACCTCAAGATCATCTTCGTCTCCGGCTACCCGCACGAGGCGTTCGAGACCAGCCTCGACAAGAACGAGCAGTTCGCCTTCCTGCCGAAGCCGTTCTCGCTTCCCCAGCTCGCCGCCAAGGTCAAGGAGCAGCTCGGCCGTTGAGCTCACGACCTAGACCGGAGAGTCCGGCTGCTCGATGTCGTCTGCCGGCAGCTCGTCCTCGGGGACGCAACGCCCTTCGCCCGAGACCGGCTGGCCTTCGATCCTGAGACCGCTGTCGGGGCGATGCACGAGCTCCTCGCATGCGGCCGCAGATAGTCCCCGCTCCATGATGAAGAACTGCGGGGTGCCGTTGAGCAGAACCATGACGACGAAGGCATACATCCGAGAGGCCAACTCCTGGTTTGCGGTGGCCGTTCCTGCTCCGCGCGCGCGACGGCCATGAAATTACTGCAATGCAATGGAACTCAGGCGACGGGTTTCCATTTCACATGCATCGCGCCAGATCGTCGAAAGCCCGGATCGGAGCCGCACATGGACTTTGTCTACGCCACAATGCTCGTCGCCGCCTGGTGCATCGTCGCGCCGACGATTCTCCTGTGGTCCGTCGCCGGCGATGACGCGACCGTGCGCTCCGCGGAGAGCGCGGAGCAGGGCGTTCGCGCCATCACCCCAGATCGATCGTTCCATTGACCTCGTGGCGAAGATCCGTGCCCTCGGCCGTGAGCAGCATGCGGACTTTGAGCGGACCTTTTCCGGCAAGCCCGTGGTCCCGCACGATGCGCTCGATCTCCTGCTGCGACGAGACCCCCACCTGCTTGAGGAAACGGCGCAGCGACAGATTGAAAGGCTCGTTGTTGATGTCGTTCATGGAGGGTCTCCATTTCGAGGGAAAAACCCGGCAGGCCGGGCAGCGTCTTCCGTCTGGATAACCATACCACTACGTGTCGTCGGAATGGACTGCGTCGAGAAGCGCATCGAGCATGTCGTCGGCGGTCGCGGTCACGCTTGCCGTCATCTCGTAGGCAAGGGCGACGCTCCTGAGCGAGACCATGGGCTCGATCGCGCCGCCAAGAGGCAGCGCGCCGATGCGGACTTGCGAAGGCCCGTCCGCAGGCACCACCGGGTCGGCTGCAGGCCCCGTTGCGGTCACGGCGGCCGCAATCTCCTCGAGCTTGCGGCCCTGCACCAGAAGCGCATTCGAAGCGATGGCAAAGACTTGCAGCATGGGGTTTGGGGCGGGGATCGAGGTCTCGGACCCGCGAGCATGGGCGCGCACCGCCTAACGCGCCGTTAAAGCGCTCGTCCTCTGGCGACAAACAATGTCAATGGACAAGTGGACAAGGTGTCGACGGAAGGTAGACCGATGAGAACAAAACATGTACATCTACCCATGCGCCGAGTCGCTCATCAACGGTTAACATGCCATAAGGTGCCACATGACCAAGCCGGATCTTCACGTCGTCGAAGGGGGAAAGATGGATAAGGATCATAAGGCGCAGGCGTTGGCGCATGCGCTGGCGTTGATCGACAAGAACTTCGGCAAGGGGTCGATCATGCGCCTCGGCGCCAACGAGCGCTCGATGGACATCGAGGCGATCTCGACGGGCTCGCTCGGGCTCGACATCGCGCTCGGCATCGGCGGCCTGCCCAAGGGGCGCGTGATCGAGATCTATGGGCCCGAGTCCTCGGGCAAGACGACGCTGACGCTGCAGGTGATCGCGGAAGCCCAGAAAGCGGGCGGCACCTGTGCCTTCGTCGATGCCGAGCACGCGCTGGACCCGACCTACGCCAAAAAGCTTGGCGTCAGGATCGAAGACTTGCTGGTCTCCCAGCCCGACGCCGGCGAGCAGGCGCTCGAGATCACGAATACGCTCGTGAACTCGGGAGCGATCGATGTCGTCGTCGTCGACAGCGTCGCCGCCCTGACGCCGAAAGCCGAGCTCGAAGGCGAGATGGGCGACGTCACAATGGGCGCCCAGGCGCGCCTCATGAGCCAGGCGCTGCGCAAGCTCACCGCCTCGATCTCCAAGACGAAGTGCATGGTGATCTTCATCAACCAGATCCGCATGAAGATCGGCGTCATGTTCGGCAATCCCGAGACCACGACCGGCGGCAACGCGCTGAAATTCTATTCGTCCGTCCGCCTCGACATCCGTCGCATCGGGCAGATCAAGGAGCGCGAGGAGGCGGTCGGCAACCAGACCCGCGTCAAGGTGGTCAAGAACAAGGTCGCCCCGCCCTTCAAGCAGGTCGAGTTCGACATCATGTATGGGGAAGGCATCTCGAAGACGGGCGAGTTGGTCGATCTCGGCGTCAAGGCGGGCATCGTCGAGAAGTCGGGCGCCTGGTTCTCCTACGACGGCCAGCGCATCGGCCAGGGCCGCGAGAACACCAAGCTGTTCCTGAGGGAGAACCCGAAGATCGCGGCCGCGATCGAGAAGGCGATCCGCGCCAGCGCCGGTCTGATCGTCGACAAGATGCTGCTCGAGCCGGATGCCGGGGCGGCGACGGAGGGTGAGGAGCCGGACGAGGACGGCGTGCTGCCGGACGTGCCGGACGACGCCTCCGCCCGGAAGGGAGCCGGCCGCGGCGCCAAACGCTGAAGGTGCGGACGCTGAGGACACGGATAAACTTCCGATCCGGGTCCAGACCAGGGCCCGGATCAGGTTCCAGATCTGGTTCGTGGCGCGGGCTTTGGGGGCAACCCGGGGCCGTGCCGCTCGCGTTCCTGGACAACACCCGGCCGGCCCGTTAAATGCGGCGCATTGGGCTAGAGCGCGCCTTTGCGGGCGTCGGCGCCCGGCCCGGTCCGTACTTCGTCACGGCCGCATCTTGGCGGAGCCAAGCTTCGGTTATGAGGCGGCCATCCACGCAACGTCCCTCACCTTTTTTCGAGGTGTCTCGACGTCTCGTGGCCCGGTCTCGGCCGGGATGGCGTGCAATGAAGCGGCGCGGTTTCCAACGATAGCAGTTCACAACTTCGGAATGTGAGATGACCGGCGTCAACGAGATCAGAAGTGCGTTCCTCGAGTACTTCAAGGCCGAGGGGCACGAGGTCGTGCCGTCCTCGCCGCTCGTGCCGCGCAACGACCCGTCGCTGATGTTCACCAACGCCGGCATGGTGCAGTTCAAGAACGTCTTCACCGGCCAGGAGACGCGCCCCTACGTGCGCGCCGCCTCCTCGCAGAAGTGCGTCCGCGCCGGCGGCAAGCACAACGACCTCGACAACGTCGGCTACACCGCGCGCCACCACACGTTCTTCGAGATGCTTGGCAACTTCTCGTTCGGCGACTACTTCAAGGAGCGCGCCATCGCGCTCGCCTGGAACCTCGTCACCAAGGAGTTCAGCCTCGACCCGAAGCGCTTGACCGTCACCGTCTATCATGAGGACGAGGAGGCGCACGCCCTCTGGCGGAAGATCGCCGGTCTCCCCGACGAGCGCCTGATCCGTATCGCCACCAAGGACAACTTCTGGCAGATGGGCGACACGGGCCCCTGCGGCCCGTGCACCGAGATCTTCTACGACCACGGGCCAAAGATTCCGGGCGGCCCGCCGGGCTCGGCCGATGCCGACGGCGACCGCTTCATCGAGATCTGGAACCTCGTTTTCATGCAGTTCGAGCAGCTCCCCTCGGGCGAGCGCGTCGACCTGCCGAGAGCCTCCGTCGATACCGGCATGGGCCTCGAGCGCATCGCCGCCGTGCTTGAGGGCGTGCACGACAACTACGAGATCGACCTCTTCCGGAACCTCATCACCGCCATCCGCGACGAGAGCCGGAAGCTCGGTGCTGTCACTGACGATAGCAGCGATCTCGACGACCATCTGAAAGCGATATATCGGACTGGCTCCGTCAGAACAGCACAGAGGGTCATTGCGGACCATCTGCGTGCCACGAGCTTCCTGATCGCCGACGGCGTGCTGCCCTCCAACGAGGGCCGCGGCTACGTGCTCCGCCGCATCATGCGCCGCGCCATGCGCTATGCGCACCAGCTCGGCTGCGCCGACCCCCTGATGTACCGTCTGGTCCCCGCGCTCGTGCGCGAGATGGGCGCGGCGTACCCCGAGCTCGGCCGCGCCGAGCCTCTCATCGCTGAGACGCTGAAGCTCGAGGAGACGAGGTTCAAGAGGACGCTCGGCAACGGCCTCAAGCTGCTCGGCGAGGCGTCCGCCGGCCTCAAGCCCGGCGCCACGTTCCCGGGCGACGTCGCCTTCAAGCTCTACGATACCTTCGGCTTCCCGCTCGACCTCACCGAGGATGCGCTGCGCGCCCGCAACATTGCCGTCGACACCAAGGCCTTCGACGCCGCCATGGCGAAGCAGAAGGAGGAGGCACGGCGCGCCTGGAAGGGCTCGGGCGAGGCTGCCACCGAAGAGATCTGGTTCGAGATCAAGGAGGAGGCCGGCTCAAGCGAGTTCCTCGGCTACGATACCGAGAACGCTGAAGGCGAGATCCGCGCGCTCGTGCAGGGTGGCAAGCCCGTGAAGGCTTTGAAGACGGGCGAAGAGGGCATGCTCGTCCTCAACCAGACGCCGTTCTATGGCGAGAGCGGCGGACAGGTCGGCGATCAGGGCGTGATCAGGGGCGCCAACGGCGCGCTGTTCCGCGTCACCGACACGCAGAAGAAGCTCGGCGACCTGTTCGTGCACATCGGCCGCGTGGAGGCGGGGAGCTTCAAGCCCGGCGATGCCGTCGAGCTCGAGGTGGACCACGCGCGCCGCACGGCGACGCGCGCCAACCACTCCGCAACGCACCTCCTGCACGAGGCCCTGCGCCAGGTGCTCGGCCTGCATGTGGCCCAGAAGGGCTCGCTCGTCTCCCCCGACCGCCTGCGCTTCGACTTCGTGCATACGAAGCCGATGAGCGCCGACGAGATCGCCGCCGTCGAGCGCCTCGCCAACGAGATCGTGCTCGAGAACAGCCCCATCGAGACGCGCCTGATGGCGCTCGAGGATGCGAAAGCCTCCGGTGCCATGGCGCTCTTCGGCGAGAAGTACGGCGATGAAGTCCGGGTGGTTTCCATGGGTCGCACTGCCCCGGGTGCCAACAAAGCGTGGTCCGTCGAATTGTGCGGCGGCACGCACGCGCGTCGCACGGGCGACATCGGCCTCGTCAAGGTCGTGGCCGAGAGCGCGAGCTCGGCCGGCGTGCGCCGCATCGAAGCGCTGACCGGCGACGGCGCGCGCGCCTATCTCGCCGATGCCGACGCGCGCCTCAAGGAGGCGGCTGCGGTCTTGAAGACGCGCCCCGAGGACCTAGTCGAGCGCCTGAAGACCCTCGTCGAGGAGAGAAAGACACTCGAGCGCCAGCTCGCCGACGCGAAGCGGCAGATCGCCATCGGCGGCGGCACGAGCGTCGGCAACGGTGCGCCGGCCGCGGCCGCGGCGGTGCGGACGGTCGGGGCCGTGAAGCTTCTTGCCCGTTCCGTGCAGGGTCTCAATCCGAAGGATCTGCGCGGCCTCGTAGACGACGGCAAGAAAGAGGTCGGCTCCGGCGTCGTCGCCATCGTCGGCGTCACCGAAGACGGCAAGGCCGGGCTTGCGGTCGGCGTGACGGAGGATCTCGTCAAAACCTGGAGCGCCGTCGACCTCGTGAAGGCCGGTGCCGAAGCCCTCGGCGGCAAGGGCGGCGGCGGCCGTCCCGACATGGCTCAGGCCGGTGGCCCCGACGGCGCCAGGGCGGCCGACGCGCTCGCCGCTATCGAAGCCCGCCTCGGTGCCGGCGCGTAGCTCACAGGCGCCAGCCGATCCCCGGCAGGCCAGAGATGCACGCCGCGCATGGCAGGAAGTGTAACCAGATCAGAAGGTTGGCCCGTCCCCTTCAAGGCGTGGACCCGCCGCGGCAAGTCGTCCGTTGACCGGGCGCAGGCGCGCCCCTACATGGCAGCCCGTCCCCCCGGAATAGGGAATGTTCCTATGTCCTCGGATGCCGGCAGACTCGGATAGCCTGCGCCATCGTCGGGGGAAAACAACAAGCAATCGACAGAGATCATGCGCACATCATCGCGCGCGAGCACGCGCCTCGAACGTTTTACCGACGCAGTCCGTTGCGGGTTCCTGCGTCTCATCTACGGCAAGGGCTGGGCCTGCGCCAAATATCAGAGACACCACGTGCCGCTTGCCGGTCCGCGTCCCGGCGCCCGTCTTGATTGAGATGTCTCGACTGAGATCTCTCCACGGAGACGCCTGGATGAGGCGTCTCCCGGACGGCCGCGCCCTCTGCGAGGCCCATCACAGCCCAAGCCCGGAAGGCTCTAAGCCGCCATCGCCGCCTTGAGGTTTGCGTCGATCTTGTCGAGGAAGCTCGAGGTCGAGAGCCACTTCTGGTCCGGGCCGACCAGGAGCGCCAGGTCCTTGGTCATGAAGCCCGACTCCACCGTATCGACGCACACCTTCTCGAGCGTCGCGGCGAACCTCGCGAGCGCCGCGTTGTCGTCGAGCTTGGCGCGATGCGCAAGCCCGCGCGTCCAGGCGAAGATCGAGGCGATGGAGTTGGTCGAGGTCTCCTTGCCCTTCTGGTGCTCGCGGTAGTGGCGCGTCACCGTGCCGTGCGCGGCCTCCGCTTCGACCGTCTTGCCGTCGGGCGTCATCAGCACGCTTGTCATGAGACCGAGCGAGCCGAAACCCTGCGCCACCGTATCCGACTGCACGTCGCCGTCGTAGTTCTTGCATGCCCACACGTAGCCGCCGGACCACTTGAGCGCGGAAGCCACCATGTCGTCGATGAGGCGATGCTCGTATGTGATTTTCTTGGCGGCGAACGCCTCCTTGAACTCGGCATCGAACACCTCCTGGAACAGGTCCTTGAAGCGCCCGTCGTAGGCCTTGAGGATGGTGTTCTTGGTCGAGAGGTAGACCGGAAAGCCGCGGTTCAAGCCGTAGTTGAGCGAGGCGCGCGCGAACTCGCGGATGCTCTCGTCGAGATTGTACATGGCCATGGCGACGCCGGAGCCCGGCGCCTTGAACACCTCGCGCTCGATCACCTGCCCGTCCTCGCCCTCGAAGCGGATGGTGAGGCGGCCCTTGCCTGGGAAGCAGAAGTCGGTGGCCCTGTACTGGTCGCCGAACGCGTGACGCCCGATCACGATCGGCTGCGTCCAGCCGGGCACGAGCCGCGGCACGTTGCGGGCGATGATGGGCTCGCGGAAGATGACGCCGCCCAGGATGTTGCGGATCGTGCCGTTGGGGCTCTTCCACATCTCCTTGAGATTGAACTCCTTCACGCGCGCCTCGTCCGGCGTGATGGTCGCGCACTTGACGCCGACGCCGTATTTCTTGATGGCGTTGGCCGCGTCGATGGTGATCTGGTCGTTGGTCTTGTCCCGGCTCTCGATGCCGAGGTCGTAGTACGCGAGGTTCACGTCGAGATAGGGATGGATCAGCTTGTCCTTGATGAGCTTCCAGATGATGCGAGTCATCTCGTCGCCGTCGAGCTCGACGACTGTGCCGGTCACCTTGATCTTCTGCATGAAAGAGCCTTCGGATGGGAGCGTTGCTGCCCGACCTTAGCCGTGCGCGTGCGCTGCAACAAGGGTCGTGCGCTGCATGCGATCGGAGGGGTCCGCCCGGCGCCCGCCCGCTGTGCCGGGCGAGGGCGCGTTCTCAGCCCGCAAATCCGCCATCGTCGAGAAAGCGCTGCTCCTCGGCCGTCGTCGCGCGCTCGAGGATGGCGTTGCGGTGGGGAAACCGTCCGAAGCGGCGGATGATGTCGCGATGCAACTCGGCGTAGGCGCGGTAGTCCGCGTTGAGCGGCGCGGCGAGTGCGACCGAGCGGTCCTGGTCGGCGAGCTCCTCGGAGTGCTCGAAGGGCAGGTAGAAGAACACCCGCAGGTCCGGGTGCACGGCGCGGTCATGCCCCGCCTCGATGGCGGCGGCCGCCACGGTTCGGGCCAGCGCGTCGGTCGCGAACATGCGCGCCGTGCCGCGGAACGAGTTGCGCGGGAACTGATCGAGCAGCAGCACCAGCGCCAGCGCGCCTTCGGGCCGAGCCGCCCAGGGTGCGAGCCCGCCCCGCGCGGCCGCTTCGTAGAGGGCGAGGCCCTGCGTGTGGAAGCGCCGGTCGAACGCGTCATCCTTGGTGAACCAGCGGTCCGGCCCCGCGTCGCGCCAGAACGCGACGACGTCAGACGCGGTGGCAAGAGGGGTGTCCGGCGTCGCGTGTCCCATGCTCCTATGTTGGAGCGATGGGCGTCCGCGTCAAATGTCGGCACGCGGCCCGGCCCGAGGGCTCAACCCGGAGGGGAGGCGACAACGCCCGCATGCGGGTGCTAAGCCGTGCTCCAGGCTCCCGACCCCAAGCCCCGAACCATGAGCTCCGTGACACACCCATGACGCCCGCGGAATCCCCCGTTCGCGACATCGAGATCGCCCTCGAGGCAGAGGCGCGCGTGCCGATGGTCGTGGGCCAGGGCTGGCCGGTGGCGCGGCTCGTCCACGCCTGCCATGAGCGGAGCATCGACGAGGGGCTCGCAGCCCTCGGCGTCCCCGGCATGGACCGCGCCGCGCTCGACCGCATCCTGACCTACTGCGCCGGGCTTCGCTGCGAGTCCGATGCGGCGACCTGCCCCGGCTGCAAGCGGCGCACGGAAGCCCTTGGCATCGCGACTGTCGACGAATTCATCGCCCGCCATCGCGAGATCGTCGTCGGCGACGGATCTGTGCGCCTCGTCGGGCAGGGCACCGAGACGCTCGCGACCCCCGCGCTCGCGGTGCTGGAGAAGACCTGGTCGGGCGAGAATTACTGGTTCTGGGCGCGCCGGGTGCTGCGCAAGCTGCGCCACGGCATCCGCCGGGCCCACATCCAGGGCGAGGCCGTCGCGGGCCCGGGCGAGACGCCGTCGGTGATCCTCGTCGAGCCCCAGCTTGCCGACAACATCGGCATGGTCGCGCGCGCCATGGCGAACTTCGGCCTCGACGATCTGCGCCTCGTCGCCCCGCGCGACGGCTGGCCGAACGAGAAGGCCCGCATTGCCGCGTCCGGCGCGAACTACGTGATCGACGACGCGACGGCCTATCCGTCGCTGGCGGAATCGATCGGGGATCTGACCTATGTCATTGCCACCACCGCCCGCCAGCGGCCGCTCAAGAAGCCCGTCCTGACGCCTGAGGATGCCGTCGCCGCCCTGCGGGAGCGGATCGCGCGGGGCGAGCGCTGCGGCATCCTGTTCGGGCGCGAGCGGAACGGCCTCGAGACGGGCGAGATCGCCAACGCCGACGCGCTGGTGATGATTCCGGTCAATTCCCGCTTCGCCTCCCTCAATCTGGCGCAGGCCGTGCTGCTGCTCGGCTACGCCTGGATGCGCGAGAGCGGAAAGGGAACGCTGGGTCGGGTCACGACCTACGAGGAGCCGGTCTCGGCCGGTCTTAACCTTGGTGCCGAGCGATTGGCGGCGAAGGACGAGCTCATGGGCTTCTTCGATCACCTCGAGCGGGAGCTGGACCGGCTGGGTTTTTTCAATCCGCTCGAGAAACGCCCTTCTGTCGTCCAAAACTTGAGGACAATGTTCACCCGTATGGCGCTGACGCAGCAGGAGGTCCGGACTCTCCGTGGTATTGTTGCCACTCTGTCGAAAGGCAAGGGCGCAGGCCGCAAGCCGTCCACATAGGCCGCCATGATCTTGCCAGGTTTTGAGCCGAGCGATGCCCGCAAGCGCGGCATGCATGCGCTCGGTGGCGGTCGAGCGTAAGGGTCCAGGGCGACAAGAGCCCATGGCGAAAAATAAAGAAGGAGCGCAGCAGGGGCGATGATGCGGGCGATGATCATGGCGAAACGAATAGGTGTTGGCGCTGCCATCCTGGCGGGGATGGCGATGGCCCCGATGGCGTCCGCGGCCGAGGGCGACCTCAGCGATAAGTCCGTGCAAGTCATCATGGAATACGCCTGGTCCCTGACCCCGGCGCAGTTCAGCAAGAAAGACGGCACCGTCATCATGGTCGACAAGAAGAAGCCCGAGACGGCCATGGTGCCGCTCGACGTGGCGCGCGAGGTTGTGCGCGTCGGGCGTCTGTCGGCGCATGCGCAAGCCTGCAACCTTCCCGAGGAGCAGGTCATGAATCACCGCTCCCTGATGAGGCGCGAGGTCGAAAAGAAGAAGTGGAGCGACCAGCAGGAGCTCTTCATCAACCAGCTCCACCTGACCACGGTCATGCTGCTCACCGGCAAGATCAAGCTGGTCGAGAAGGACGGCGACAAGGAGGTCGTCGTCGACGAGAAGCAGGCTCCGGCGCAGACCTGCACCGAGGAGCAGCGCCAGAAGGTGAAGGACCTCATCACCGCCTACGTGAAGTCCGGGCCGGCGCTCGCCTCTGCCGTCGAGCCGGGCGCGGCGCCGAACACGGCCAGCACCGGTTCGACCGCGCCGGTGCCAAAAAAATAGGCCCTGGGCACAGGGAGTTGAGGCGGCCATTGACGCCACCCGCCGTCTCGATTAAAGGAAGCACGTCGCGCGGGCCGGTTTGGGCCCGCGTTCCATTTGCGCACCCGCGGCGCGCCCGGATTTGAGGGCTCGCCTGTCGGTCCGCCCGCAAGGGACCGGACAGAGGAGGGGGCGCTCCAGATCTCAAATGCAACTCTTGGAGTGCCGTTACGATGACCAAGCGCATCCGCGCCAAGCACAAGATCGACCGCCGCCTCAGCGAGAACGTCTGGGGCCGTCCGAAGAGCCCGCTCAACAAGCGCCAGAGCCGCCCCGGCCAGCACGGCGAGCGCCGCGTCTCGAAACTTTCGGATTTCGGCCAGCAGCTCCGCGCCAAGCAGAAGCTCAAGGGCTACTACGGCAACATTTCCGAGCGCCAGTTCTTCCGCCTCTATGACGAGGCCACCCGCCTCAAGGGCTCGACCTCGGAGCACCTGATCGGCCTGCTCGAGCGCCGCCTCGACGCCATCGTCTACCGCGCCAAGTTCGTGCCGACGGTGTTCGCCGCCCGCCAGTTTGTCTCCCACGGCCATGTGACGGTGAACGGCCGCCGCGTGACGATCCCGAGCTATCGCGTCCGCATCAATGACGTGATCGAGGTCACCGAGAAGGCGCGCCAGCTTCCGCTCGTGCTGGAGGCTCTGAAGAGCGCCGAGCGCGACACACCCGATTACGTCGACGTCGACCAGAACAAGTTCATCGCCAAGCTGACCCGCGTCCCGGCGCTCTCGGATGTTCCCTATCCGGTGACCATGGAGCCGAACCTCGTGGTCGAGTTCTACTCGCGCTAAGCAACTGTTCTACGCGCGCTAATCAACGGCCCTGCGGCTGTTACGGAATTGGAAGGCCGGCTCTTGCGAGCCGGCCTTTTTCTTACGCGTGCGCGCGGTGCTCCGTGCGCGCCGCCTCCCAGACCTCGCGGGCCGCGTCGGCGTTGATCGCGGCGATGGCGAGGCCGACGATCAGGTCCGGCCACGCCGAATGCCAGACGAACGCCGTCACGAGACCGGCCGCGATGATGCCGACGTTCGCCAGCACATCGTTCCGCGCGGACAGGAACGCAGCCTTGGTCAGGCTGCCGCGATGATGCCGGTAGGTGGCCAGCAGGAACGCGCAGGTCACGTTGACGGCGAGCGCCCCGAGGCCGGCGGCCGTGAGCGCGACAGGCTGCGGCGCGATCGGATCGACCAGCTTGCCGAAGGCGGTCCAGAGCGTCGCGAGAGCCGGCACGAGCAGGACGAGCGCCAGCGCCATGCCGACGCGGGCTCGATTGCGCGCCGACCAGGCGAGCGCGACGAAGATCAGCAGGTTGACCGATGCGTCCTCGAGAAAATCGACGCTGTCCGCAAACAGCGAGACCGATCCGATGGCGGTGGCGACCGCGAACTCGACACCGAAATAGGCGAGATTGAGCAGCGCCACGATCAGGACGACGCGGCGGAGACCGGGATCCGGATCGGAGGTCATGGGAACGTCCCGGGACTGCGGCTGTCGATGCCGCGCTCTAAGGTTCTATGAAGCCGATATGTGCCGCTTCACAGCCTAGCTCAGCGGCCCGCTGATCACGATCACCTTGAGCTTCGCGACGCCCATTTTCTTGAACCCGAGGGCTTCCGCCGCCGCGCGCGACACGTCGAGCATGCGGCCCTTCTTGTAAGGCCCGGAGTTGTTGACGCGCACCAGCACCTGTTTGTTGGTCGAGGGATTGGCGAGGATGAGGATGGTCCCGTTCGGATAGACGGGGCTCGCGGCGTTGTCCGGCAGGTCGGGCCGGAACTCCTCGCCCGACGACAGCGCGGTGCAGGGGTTGTGCCGGTCCACCTTGCAGTCGTCGTAGTACGAGGCGACGACGACCTCCTCGTATCCGACCAGCGTCTCCATCTCGGCGATGGTCTTGACGCGATGGCACACGCCATTGATGCAATAGGTCTTGCCGGGCGTTTTCGCGACCGCGGCACCCTCGGCCAGGACGAGCCCGGCGAGCATCGCCACAGCCATTGCGATCCGCGACCCAGGCCCCCGCGCGTGCCGCATGCCTTCATCCCCCGGTTGCTGCAACGGGCGTGTACCAGCTACGTGATTCTGAGCAGCAATATGGCCGCGACGGAACGGGGCCGGCCGATGCGGCCGATTGCCTGTGAGGAATGGGCGCACGCCAAGCTCCGTTACGGCGCACCTGCCCCGCTGCCTGTTGCCAGCTCCCCAGCTACGTCCGATCACCCATGATTGGTATGGGGGATCCCCTTCTCATGAATGAGGTGGTGCAACTCGCCGGCCTGGAACATCTCGCGCACGATGTCGGCCCCGCCGATGAACTCGCCCTTGACGTAGAGCTGCGGGATCGTCGGCCAGTTGGCGTAGGTCTTGATGCCCTCACGAATGCTCTGGTCCTCCAGAACGTTGATATCCTTGAAGGGCACGCCGAGATGGTTGAGGATCTGCGCAACCTGAGCCGAGAACCCGCACTGCGGAAACTTCGCGGTCCCCTTCATGAAGAGCACGACGTCGTTGCCCTCGATGGTCTTTTTGATCGCCTCGTGAACGGTTGCTTCGCTCATGGTCTGAAACCTTCTGCCTGATGGTGTGGGCCTGCCGGTGCAGGCCGGGAAATGCGTGCGGTGGATGGGGTGCCGGCCCCGCGGCCGTGAGGGCTCAGTCCGGCGGCGTCACGGTGGTCAGTGCGAGCGCGTGCAGCACACCTCCCATACGTCCCCCGAGGGCATCGTAGATCATCTGGTGCTGCTGCACCCGGCTTTTGCCCTTGAACGCCTGGCTTTCCACCCGCACCGCGTAGTGGTCGCCGTCGCCCGCCAGATCCTGGACGTCGATCCTGGCGTCGGGAAACCTGGCCTCGATCAGCCGCTCGATTTCGGACGGATCCATCGGCATCGGAAAAGCGCTCCTGACGTGTGGCGTGGGCGACATAAGACGTGAGTCGCCCGGGAGGAGGCGGCCCCAGCGAAGTCTATACGGCCAAGAGGCGGGGGAAAAGCTGCGGCGGAGTGCCACCCGCCGAGCCGGCTCGGCCGCGCGCGCGTCGCGTGCGCCTGGCATGGACCGCCGGCGGGCGGTCGATCTCGCGATTGCGCTGGGCCGTCTGCGGCATTGCGAAAGGAGCGCGGACGCACGACGGGACGCACCGAGTTCATCGGCAACCGGAATCCGTGATCTGATCTCGACTTTTATCCGTTCAGGCAATCGTGCGCGTGGTAAGTCAATTTTTTCGAGAAATGAAAAAGCCGCATATCGCTTTTTCAATCCCGAAAGAATTTCCAAAAATATATGAGCGACATCAAGGTGCTGGCATCCCGCGCCGCCACATGCCATGAGAGGCGCCAGCAACAATGGAGCCTACCGGTCGGGACCACGCGAGATGGCGGAACGGACGAAATTCTATATTGACGGAGCCTGGGTCGCGCCGAGGGAGGGACGCACGGTTCCCGTCGTCAATCCGGCGACCGAGGAGGTGCTCTACGACGTGGCCGTCGGCGGCGTGGCCGACGTCGAGGCCGCGGTGGCCGCCGCCCGTGCCGCCTGGCCGGCATTTGCCGCCACCTCGCGCGAGGAGCGCGTGGCGCTGCTCGCCCGCATCATGGAGATCTATGCCCGGCGCATGCGGGACATCGGCGGCGCCGTCTCCGACGAAATGGGCGCGCCGCTCTCGCTTGCCGAACGCGCACACGCGGGCTCGGGCTTGAGCCATTTCATGACGACGCACGAGGCGCTCAAGACCTACGCCTTCGAGGAGCGCATCGGCGCGGCCATGGTCGTGCGCGAGCCGATCGGCGTCGCGGGCCAGATCACGCCGTGGAACTGGCCCATGAACCAGGTGGCCTGCAAGGTGGCGCCTGCGCTGGCCGCGGGCTGCACCATGGTGCTGAAGCCTTCCGAGTACACGCCGACCTCCGCACTGATCCTGGCCGAGGTGCTGCACGACGCGGGCGTGCCGCCGGGCGTCTTCAACCTCGTCAACGGCCTCGGCCCCGAGGTCGGCGCCGCCATGAGCGCGCATCCGGGCCTCGACATGATCTCGTTCACGGGCTCCACCCGCGCCGGCATCGATGTCGCGACGCGCGCGGCGGCGACCGTGAAGCGCGTGACGCAGGAGCTCGGCGGCAAGTCCGCCAACATCATCCTCGAGGATGCGGACTTCGAGAAGGCCGTGGCGGGCGGAGCGCACCATTGCTTCAACAACTCGGGCCAGTCCTGCAACGCGCCGTCCCGCATGCTGGTCCCGGAGGGGCGGATGGCAGAGGCGGCCGCGATCGCGGCATCGGTCGCTGATGGCCTCACGGTGGGCGACCCGCGCAAAAAGGGCATCGATCTCGGGCCCGTCGCGAACCGCGTGCAATGGGAGAAGATCCAGCGCCTGATCGAAAGCGGCGTGTCGGAGGGGGCGTCCGTGGCCGCGGGCGGCCCCGGCCGGCCGCAGGGCCTGAGCAAGGGCTTCTACGTGCGCCCCACCGTGTTTGCCAACGTGACGGCGGACATGACCATCGCGCGTGAGGAGATCTTCGGGCCCGTACTCTCGATCCTCGCCTACAAGGACGAGGACGACGCCGTGCGCATCGCCAACGACACGCCCTACGGCCTCGCGGGCTACGTCTCCTCGGGCGACATCGCGCGCGCCCGAGCCGTTGCACGACGCATCCGCGCCGGCAACGTGAACCTCAACGGCGTCATGAACGACCGCCGCGCACCCTTCGGCGGTTACAAGCAGTCCGGCAACGGCCGCGAGTGGGGCCGCTTCGGCCTCGAGGAATACCTCGAGGTGAAGGCGATCGGCGGCTGGGGAGAGTAGGCAACCCGAAACGGCGTCATGGCGTTTCAGAGTGTCTGTGCACCGCCCCTCAGACCGGCATGGCCACGCCACAATGTCGGTGTGACGTCGATGGCGTGGCGGGTGCCTCGCCAACTTGGAACACCATCCTGGCCGTGGTGCGCCCCGAACGGCGTGGTGTTCCCGATCCGTGCCGGAAAGTGAAAAGGACATGCCATGGCCAAGATCACCATGTGTCTTTGGTATGACAAGGACGCCGAAGCCGCCGCGCGCTTCTACGCCGCGACTTTTCCCGACAGCGCCGTGACGGCGATCCACCGCGCGCCGGGCGACTATCCGTCCGGTAAGGCCGGCGACGTGATCACGGTCGAGTTCACGGTCTTCGGTGTGGCCTGTCTCGGTCTCAACGGCGGCCCCGCATTCAAGCACAACGAAGCCTTCTCGTTTCAGATCGCTACCGACGATCAGGAGGAGACCGACCGCTATTGGAACGCCATCGTCGGCAATGGCGGCCAGGAGAGCGCCTGCGGCTGGTGCAAGGACAAGTGGGGCATCTCCTGGCAGATCACGCCGCGCGTTCTGACCGAAGCGCTGGCCATTGGCGGTGACGAAGCCAAGCGCGCCTTCGCCGCCATGATGACCATGAGCAAGATCGACGTCGCCGCCATCGAGGCTGCGCGCCGGGGCTGACGTTGCGTCGCGCGCCCCAGCGCGAAGCCGCTTCGATTCTCCCAACGCACTCGATCGCATCGAGCCGCGTCCGGATAGGTACGCGTCGATAATCCCACGTCTGTAATCGGACTGCTGAGATCCTCCCTCGAACTTGACGGTGAGAGCGACCAGGAGGCGCTTGACGCATCAGTTGTCGAAGCCAATGGTGCGGAACTCCAGACGCCAAGCGACCAGAGACCAGCTGTTTGCCGACCAAACCGTCACATCGATCATGGCTGAACGGTTTGTCTGCCCAGGCCCAAGGCGTTTTGGCCATCAACGTCGCAGCGGTCATATTTGGAACCGCAGCCCTTTACGGCAAACTCGACGTCTCTCCATTCTGGATCGTGGCCGCACGCGCGGGGTTCGCGGCCCTGGCTCTCGCACTGATCGGAGCCTGCCGGAGGGACCTCCGCGGCGTCGCCGCGCCGGCTTGGAAGGCTCTCGCGCTGAGCGGGCTGTTGCTGGCCGCTCATTGGCTGACCTTCTTTGTTTCTGTGCAACAGGCGGGCGTTGCCGTCGCGACGCTGACCTTCGCCACGTTTCCGCTCTTTACGGTGTTGGTCGAGGCGGCTCACCAGAGAAGGTTGCCGCGGCGCGCGGAAATAGGCGTTGCCGTCGTCATCCTCGTAGCGGTGGCATTGATCGTGGAGCCGCGTGGCGGTGAGCAAAATCTGGGCGGCGCAGCGGCCGGCCTGATCTCCGGGTTCACCTATGCCTTGTTTTGGCGCGCGAGCCAAAGGCTCGGCAGCATGGCGCCCACCAACGTGTCCTTCTGGCAGAATTCCGTCGTTCTGGTCCTGCTGGCTCCTACGCTGCTTTTCGCTGCTCCGGTTCCCGCAAGCGTCGTGGAATGGGCGTCGCTTGTCGCCTTGGGCACAATCAACACCGCTGTGATGCTGCTGATCTACCTCTACGCCTTGAAACGCATTTCACCCAGCACATGCAGCGGCTTCATTGCCTTGGAGCCGGTCTACGCCATTCTCTTCGCAGCCTTGTTCTTCCACGAGCCGGTGACACCGTGGATCGTCGTCAGTGTGGTTTTGATACTCGGCGCTTCATTCACGCTGCTGAAGCTCGAAAAAGAGACCCCGTCCCCCGTGGTGTGACGCCTATGCGTTCCAGCGTCGCCGTCCGGACCGATGTCCGGGAGAGGCGGCAAGGGTCGCTATTTGTTCGGGGGAAATGTCTCCTTGATCTCTTGGGCGATTTTTTCGGCGCCGACGAAGTCGCGCGCGCCGCATGCCGCGTCGAGACTCAAGAGCTTGAAGTGAAACTTGGCATAGTCGGCTTCAGTCTGGATGTTGGCGGTCCGGGTGGTCTCTGCAGAAAGCGCGATGCACGCATCGATGTCCGCGGTAGGCTCGGCGCGTGCGGGAAACGCCGCCGCGGCCAGACAAAGCATCGCGAGAGGCGAGATCTTGAGCACGGGAGCGATCCTCCGTTGAGCGGCGCCGGACTCCACGTCAACGCCGCGTCACACTAGCTCAAGACCAAAAGCGCAGCCATCCAAGGTCGAAATTTGGTGCGAGGCCTCGAGCCAAAGGAGCTTCAGCCAATCAACCGATCCTAAAGCTCGCCGCTCATATACGCCGGCAGCCAGCTCTCGTGGATCTCTGCCAGCTCCGTGAGCTTCAGCGGCTCCTCGCCCTTGAGCACGATCGCATCGCCCCCCGTGCGCCCGACGATGCGCGCCGGCAGAGCGAGCAGCCGCGCCCGCTCGGCGACCTCCTCGGCCTGCTTCGGATCGACGGCGAGCACGTAGCGGCCCTGGTCCTCGCCGAACCAGATCGCGTGCAGCGGCAGCTTGCCCTCGTAGGCGAACAGCTCGACGCCGATGCGGCTCCCCGCCTCGCCCGAGGCGAGCGCCATCTCCGCGATCGCCACCAGGAGCCCGCCGTCCGAGACGTCGTGCACGGCCGACACCTTGCCTTCGCGGATGAGGGCCCGCACGAGCCGCCCGGCCTTGATCTCGTCGGCGAGATCCACCGGCGGCGGCGCGCCTTCGAGCTTCTCGCAGACGATCTGCTGGTAGAGCGACTGGCCGAGCCAGCCCTGCTCGCGCCCGAGCAGCACCAGGAGGTCGCCTTCGCGCTTGAGCTTGATGTCGGCCACATGCGCAACGTCAGGAATGAGCCCCACGGCGCCGATGGCGGGCGTCGGCGGGATGCCGGCGCCGTTGGTCTCGTTGTAGAGCGAGACGTTGCCCGATACGACGGGGTAGTCGAGCACGCGGCAGGCTTCAGCCATGCCTTTCACGGAGCCCACGAACTGCCCCATGATCTCGGGCCGCTCGGGGTTGCCGAAGTTCATGTTGTCGGTGATGGCGATGGGGTCGGCGCCGACCGCGGTGAGGTTGCGCCAGGTCTCGGCGACCGCCTGCTTGGTGCCCATCTCGGGATCGGCTGCCACGTAGCGGGGCGTCACGTCGCAGGTGACGGCCAGCGCCTTCCGGGTGCCGTGGATGCGCACCACGCCCGCATCGCCTCCCGGGCGGCCCACGGTGTCGCCCATCACCATGTGATCGTACTGCTCCCAAACCCAGCGGCGCGAGGCGAGCGCGTGCGTGCCCATCATCTGCTTCAGCGCATCGAGGTTGCCGTTCGGCGCCTTGACCCACTGCGGCAGCACCGGCTGCGGCGGCACGTGCTGGAACCACGGGCGCTCGTAGACGGGCGCCGAGTTGGCGAGCACCGGCACCGGCAGGTCCGCCTCGATCTCACCCTTGTGCGTGACCACCATGCGTCCCGTATCGGTCGTGACGCCGATGACCGCGAAATCGAGGCCCCATTTCTTAAACACCGCCTCCGCCTCAGGCTCTCGCCCGGGCTTCAGGATCATGAGCATGCGCTCCTGGCTCTCCGAGAGCATCATCTCGTAGGCGGTCATGTTCTCTTCGCGCTGGGGCACGTGATCGAGGTTGAGCGCGATGCCGACGCCGCCCTTGTCCGCCATCTCGGAGGTTGAGGAGGTGAGGCCAGCCGCACCCATGTCCTGGATGGCGATGATCGCATCCGACGCCATCAGTTCGAGGCACGCCTCGATCAGAAGCTTCTCGGTGAAGGGATCGCCGACCTGCACGGTCGGGCGCTTCTCCTCGCTCTTGTCGTCGAACTCGGCCGACGCCATGGTTGCGCCGTGGATGCCGTCGCGGCCCGTCTTGGAGCCGACGTAGACGACCGGCAGCCCCACGCCCCTGGCGGCCGAATAGAAGATCTTGTCGGTCTTCGCGAGGCCGACGCACATGGCGTTGACGAGGATGTTGCCGTTGTAGCCGGCGTCGAAGTTCACTTCGCCGCCGACCGTCGGCACGCCGACGCAGTTGCCGTAGCCGCCGATGCCCGACACCACGCCCGAGACGAGGTGGCGCGTCTTGGGGTGCGATGGGTCGCCGAAGCGCAGCGCGTTGAGGTTGGCGATCGGCCGCGCGCCCATGGTGAACACGTCGCGCATGATGCCGCCCACGCCCGTGGCGGCGCCCTGGTAGGGCTCGATGTAGGAGGGGTGGTTGTGGCTCTCCATCTTGAAGACGGCCGCGTCCCCGTCTCCGAGGTCCACCACGCCGGCGTTCTCGCCGGGCCCCTGGATGACCTTGGCGCCCGTGGTCGGCAGCGTCTTGAGCCAGACACGCGAGGATTTGTAGGAGCAGTGCTCGCTCCACATCACCGAGAAGATGCCGAGCTCCGTGAGGCGCGGTTCGCGCCCCAGGATCTTGAGCAGGCGCTGGTATTCGTCGGGTTTGAGCCCGTGTTGGGCGACGATTTCGGGGGTGATCTTGGAGGTCACGGAATCCTGCATCGGGGCTGGCTTTCGGGTCTCGCAACGGCACGGGGACAAACGGGGCTCGCACCCTCGGAGCGCGGGGGCCCCACGTCCATCGCCGTGCTTATAGCGAGCGGCGTCGGGCTTGTCGCTTGCGGGGCGCGACTTCTCCCGCGGACGCGACACCGCATAGCCCGGGGGCCGGGGCCGGTACGCCGGGCCATGGCGGCCAAAGTGGGATTGGATCACCGGTGCGACACCGGATGGTTGCGGCAGTACCGCGCTGCACAAATTACCGTGCTGCCATGCAACATAATGAATTCTCTTTGGAGAGTCATAGTATTAGATAGTCGACAAGCCGGAATGCGGGCCATCAGAAGCCCTGCCGCGGCGATCGCTGAGCTTCTCATCCTCTAAAGGAGAAAACCATGTTGAAGGCGACGAAGGCCGTTGCTGCAGCAGCGGGTGTGATGGGTGTTCTGGCGGCAGGCTCGGTTTTTGCCGAGCATGTCTCCAAGGTCGATCGGGGCAGCAAGCACGAGGTCATGGCTCCTGGCCGCGGGTTGAGCCTGGATATCGGCGGCAAGCACGCCGTCAGCTACTTCGAGACCAGGGACAACGCCTGCCAGCTCACGGTGGTGGTGGCGGATGCCGCGGGCGGCGAGCAGGGCTTCGATAGCCCCGGCACGCGGTTCGTGATTCCGGTCCAGGCGGGCAATGGCATCCAGCTCGATACCAGCGCCGGCCAGTCCGCCGAGTTTCTCTGCGGTCCGGATGCGACTCGCATGAGCGCCCGGGTGTTCGATCGTGCGCCCTACAAGTCGTAGGCCGCGGAGCGAACGAGACCGTCACGCGTCATGATGGGGCAGGCCGTGTGCCTGCTCCTTTTTTATACTATCACGTTGGAAATATTTGACTATTCCAACGGCGTCATTCCGCCGCTGCGCCGGATGCATTGCTGCCAAGCGGGCCCTGGGCTGGCTCACGCATGAGGAGTTGGCTACATCCAGGCCACGAGAAGTACAAACCAGAGAGATTTCCAATGAAAGCCGTGTTGCTCGCGCTTCTGCAGTCCAGGGGCCTCGCCTCTGGCCGTGGCTCCAAGCGCTGAGTTCGGTTCCTCCCGGCGGGATGCCGGGGACCAGAGACTCGATGGGCCAGATACTTGATGGGGATGGATCGCATGATCCGTCCCCATTTGCTTTTCTGCGCGCGTTGGCGGCAGCGGGGAACGGTCGGAGAGGGCACTTTCGAGGGCTAGTACCTATGTATCCGGATGTCGTGATCCCCCCGACACGATGTGGCCCTCGAAAGGGCTGCAATCTTCGAAAGGAGAGCACTCATGGCACCCAACATTCCGGTCCCCGGACCGACGAACGGCCCGCAGCGCCGCGTGCCGGATGTCTTTGACGCCCTGCACGGCGAAATGGATCGTCTCTTCCGCTCGTTCGAGCGCAACTGGCCGCACTGGCCGGGCCTCGCCCGCGGCGGCGCGGAGACGACGCTTCCCAGTCTCGACGTCCGCGAGAACGCGGAAGCCGTCACCGTCGAAGCCGATCTGCCGGGCCTCGACGAGAAGGATGTGCATGTCACGCTCCTCGATGGCGTGCTGACCATCAAGGGCGAGCGCAAGAGCGAGCGCGAGGAGAAGAACGAGAGCTACCACGTGAGCGAGCGCAGCTTCGGGAGCTTTGCGCGCTCTGTCCGTCTTCCCGACAGCGTCGACGAGAACAGGATCGAGGCGCGCTTCGACAAGGGCGTGCTCAAGGTGGTCGCGGCGAAGAAGGCCGAGGCCGTCGCGTCCGAGAAGAAGATCGAGGTGAAGAAGGCTTAGACCCTGATCGCTGCCGGTCCCATCGGTCCGAAGCGTGAATCACAGGTCTCATCAAAACCTTGGAGCGCGGATCGGATCCGATCGAAAGCGCCCGCGCTCCAGTCGGTCCTCGTCCCTCGTGAGGCCGTTGCGTCGGGAACATCCACAGCCTCATCCTCGTTCCTGCCCCGGGGAGGAGCCTGGCGCGAGCAGAGTTCGGTGCGCTCGAATAATCGGCCCGTCTCCCCTATATTGGGAGCAGAGCGCCGCCGCGGCGCGGTTCGGAGGCACATGAAACCAAAGCGCGAAGAGACGGTGATCGTCATCGACCGCCACGCCCAGGCGACCGAGTTCACGGGCTGGCGGCGCTGGCTGGCGGCTGGCGTCGGCTATCTCGTGTTTGCGCTCGTGGCGCTGGTCGGGGTCGCGCTGCTGCTCGGGCTCGCCATGACCTTCGCCATGGTGATGATGGTGGCGATCCCACTTGCCCTCGTGCTGGCGCTGATCGGCTACGCGACGGGCCATCTCAAGTTCGACGTGCGCCGGAACCGGTTCTGATCGCAACGATCTCCTGATCGGAGCCAGGTCACGGCCGCCCGATCACGGCGCGGGCGGCGGCTCGGGCATCTCGGGCTCGGGGATGTCGTCGTCCTTCGGCTTGGCGCCCGCCGGCTCCTCCTCAACGGGGAGCTTCGACACCCACGGCACCGCGGCCGCGAGCACCTTGCCGAAGGCGCCGTCGAGCGCCGCGACCGCGCCCGACGCATCGACGCTGGCGAGCGGCACGCTTTCGGTGAAGTTGCGCGAGCCGGCGATCCTGCCGCCTGCGGTCACGAGCTTGACCGACATCTCGACGGTGGCGGCCGGCTCCGGCGTCATGACGATCGCGAACTGGCGGATCTCGGTCTGGAGTTGATCGCTCTGCTCGAGCGTATCGATCGGGCGCGTGACGGCGGCGAAGCATCCGGACCCTTCCAGGCTCTCGATCACCTTCGACTGCACGACGGCCGGGATGTTGTCGGTGAACTGCACCTTCTCGAACGGCGACGTCTCCGGCGGATCGCCGATGATCACGACCTTGTCGGAGTTGAAGGCCATGGGCGCTGCGGGCTCGGGGACGACGATCTGCGGGCGCGAGGGGCTGGCGCAGACGGATGTCGCGAGCGCCGACAGCCGGTAGATGCCCGGCTTCGTCTTGTTGCCGCCCGCAAACCGCTCGAGGCCGGCGAGGATGCCGTCGATGCGCTCGGAATTGCGCGACAGCACGCCCGCGAAATTGCTGATGCCGGCGATGGCGTCGTGGAGGGCGGAGCTGTTGTCGTCGATCACCCTGTCGAGGCGGTTGAGCGTGGCGCGGGCGGACTGGGTGAGGCTTTGCGTGCTTTCGGGGCTGGCGCTGAGCAGCGGAAGCATGTCGCCGGGACCTGCCACAATCGGGGCCGCGCCCGCCGCGCCGCCCGAGAGCTCGATGACCGGCGCGCCCGTGAGGCCCTGGAAATCCACGTTCACGGCCGTATCCGCGCGAACGGGCGCCGACCTGTCGACGGCGATGGTGACGAGCACATCCTTCGGCGCATCCGCCGACAGCGCGATGTCCGTGACCTCGCCGACGCGGATGCCGTTGAAGAGCACGCTCGAGCCCTTGAGAAGGCCGGAGATCGAGCTCTGAAACCGCACCTGATAGAGCTGCCGATCGGTCAAACCGCCGGTGTTCTGCATCCAGTAGACGAAGGCGAAGGCTGCCAGGACCGCCGCAAGCACAAAGAATCCCACCAGGGTGTAGCGCGCCTGTGTTTCCATTTTTCGGGCCTCAAGCCTCTGTATTGGCAAATCGGGATGAGAGGGCCGTCGCGCGACGGCCGCGGAAATAGGAGCGCACCCACGGATGGTCGCAATCGAGCATGGACTCGATCGTGCCCTCGGCCACGACGCGCCCGTCGGCCAGCGCCCCCACCCGGTCGCAGATCGCATGCAGGCTCTCGAGATCGTGCGTGATCATGAAGACGGTGAGGCCCAAGGTCTCCTGCAGCGTCTTGATCAGGGCGTCGAAGTCGCCGGCCGAGATGGGGTCGAGGCCGGATGTCGGCTCGTCGAGGAACACCAGCTCCGGATCGAGGGCGAGGGCGCGGGCCAGCGCGACGCGTTTCGTCATGCCGCCCGACAGCTCCGAGGGCATCTTGTTGTGGTCCGCCTTCCCGAGGCCCACCATGTCGAGCTTGACGGCGGCCATCTCGTCCATCAGGCGCTGGGGCAGGTCGAGATACTCGATCATGGGGAACTGCACGTTCTGCAGCACCGTGAGCGACGAGAACAGCGCGCCCTGCTGGAACAGCACGCCCCACCGGCGCTCGATGCCGCGCCGTTGCTCCCGCGTGGCGGAATCGAGCCGCGTGCCCAGCACCTCGATGGCGCCGGAGCGGCGCGGGATGAGGCCGATGATGGTGCGCAGGAGAACGGATTTTCCGCTGCCCGAGCCGCCGACGAAGCCGAACACCTCGCCGCGGCGCACATCGAACGTGACGCGGTTCAGTACGGTGCGCGGGCCGAAGCCAACCACCAGGTCGCGGACGTCTATGGCCTTATCGCTGGTCATGGTTCAGATATCGGGCTCACATATCGACAGATGCGAAGAAGACGGCGAACAATCCGTCGAGCACGATCACGAGAAAGATGGATTTGACGACCGACGCCGTGGTCTCCCGTCCGAGCGATTCCGCGCTTCCCTTGACCGCAAGGCCTTGGGCGCAGGCGACGACCCCGATCACGAGGGCCATGAAGGGCGCCTTGATCATGCCGACCTGGAAGTGGGTGAGCGAGATGGCCTCGCGCAGCCGCTCGATGTAGATCGCCGGACTCATGCCGGCATAGAGCCACGCCACGAGACCGCCGCCGTAGAGTGCGGCCATCGACCCCATGAAGGTCAGGATGGGCAGCGCGATGACGAGGGCGACGATCCGCGGCAGGATTAGGACGTCTACCGGATCGCGGCCCATGGTGCGTAGCGCGTCGATCTCCTCGCGCATCTTCATGGAGCCGAGCTCGGCGGTGTAGGCGCTGCCCGAGCGTCCGGCCATCATGATGGCGATGATGAGCACGCCGATCTCGCGCAGGACCAGGATGCCGACCATGTCGACGACATAGGCGTCGGCGCCGAACTTGCGGAAATGGAAGAAGCCCTGCTGCGCGATGATCGCGCCGATCAGGAACGTGATCAGCAGCATGATCGGCACCGCCTGCCAGCCGACCCGGTCCAGGTGGCTCATGGTCGGCGTGAAGCGGAAGCTCCGGGGGTTGGCGACGGCGCGCGCGAGCGACATCACGATCGCGCCGAGCATCTGCGCGAAATCCGTAAGCTCGCGGAAGAGGCCGGCCGTCGCGCGCCCGAGGCGGGTGACGTAGCCCACCAGGGAAGCGCCCGGGGGCGCCGCCGCGGGGCCTTCGCGCTCGGTTGTGCGGATCTCGTCGTAGAGCGCCCGGTAACGCTCGGGGAGGCCGTCGACGTGCGCTGCGCCGTGGCCCTCTTCGCGGGCGCGCACCAGGCGCTCGATGAGCCATGCGCCGTAGGTATCGAGCGCTGTGACGCTTTTCATGTCGATGGAGAGCGGCTGGCCGGACGGCGACGCGCGGACCGTCCGGTCGATCAGGCCGTCGAGATTGCCTGCGTGCTCGACCGTCCAGGCCCCGGCGGCCGTAAGCTCGATCCCTTCCGGTCCGGGGCGGGCGGTCAGGGTCGGTTGCGTCATTTGCGCGACAGGCTGACCGTGACGCTCTTCAAGGGGGTCCCCTCGGTCGCGATCGCTACGTTCTGCTTGCTCTTGTCGTAGGTGATCGTCATCGAGCCGCCGACGGCGCCGGAAATGGCGAGCTTGATGCTCCTGTCGGTCAGCTTACCGGTGACGTCGCCGGAGGCATTGAACGTCCGCTCCTCCCAGCTTCCGCTCAGGGCGCCGCCGTTGGCGCTCAACTTCGAGCGCATCTCGATCTTGTTGGTTTGGCCCGTACAGCGCACGGCGATGCCGAGCTGCGATCCGCCGCCGGTGTAGTAGGCGTCGCACTTGAGCTTTTCCGTGGTGCCGTCCTGGAGCTTGTAGGTGCCGGTGCCACCCCAGGACCCGAGGAGCGTGTCGAACGTGGGATCCGCCCGGCCCGGCGTCGCGAGGCCGGCGAGCGCTGCGGGAACAGCGAGGGTCCACAACAGGGTACGCCGGGCGGCAGGACGAAAGGGCTTCATGGGTCTCCCTCGGTTAGCGGCGGCGCCGGGGCCGCCCCGTTCCGGACGCGTCGTGTCGCGTGCCTGTGTCATCCCGGCGGCCGGACGGTCGGCGCGGAGCGCGTTCATCGGCGGCCGCGCGCGCCCCGAAGAGACACTGATTTTAGACGGCGCGCAACCGCATCACGACAGTTTCGAGGGGATGCGGATCGAATCGGCCGGCAGAGGGCGGACGGAAGCCGGCCGGTGCGGGCGGAGCGCTGTCGCTCGCCCCGGCATGTGCGTGGGCGGACCCCATGGAGGGATCCGTGCGCATCAGCAGGCGTAGGTCACCCAGACGTTGGGCTCCTCGTAGCGGCCGATCCCCCGCTTGAGGTCGATCTCGAGGGGGACCAGCGCGCCGTCGAACGCATAAGAGCCCGACTCCGGATACGCCCGCTTCGACCACGTCTCCCAGAAGGCGATCGGTTCCTCGACGACCATCGAGCGCTTGCACGGTCCGACATACGTTCCCCCCGACGACAGGTGGCTGCGAAGCCAGGGGTCGAACGCGCGGCCCTTTCCGTCGGTCCAGGTGACGTAGTCGTCGATCCCGACCCAGGGATGGCGGGCTTTGGACGAGGGGCGCACGGCGGCCAGCACGCCCCGCAGGCCCTTCGATTCGGCAAGCTCGCGCATGGCGCGCAACATGCGGCGGCCGTAGCCCTTGGCGCGGTGCACGGCCGGGATCGACATGGCGAGGCCGCCGAGCATCGTGTCGGGCCCCTTCGGCCGGGCTGCCGTTTCCACCACCCAGTCCCATCCCTCGTGCGGCAGGTCGTCGAACCCGACGCCGCTCAACGGCACGCTATTGAACACAGCAACCGGATAGTCGGTTTCGAGATCAACCAGGCAAAGCTGGTAATCATCGTATTTGGAGAGAAGCTCCGCGTAGTTCTCGTAATGAGCACGCGTGTAATTGAGATAGCCCAACTCGCTCCAGGCGGCCTGTTCGATCGATTCAGCGGCTCGTCTCAATTCCTCGCTGTAGGCGCGTGTACGAATAACAAGACGGGAGCTCATGGCGCACTCGGTTATGCTCAGTACATTTTTATTGATCGCCAAGGTATCTCTTTAGCAATCAAGTATTATTAATAAGATATTAGTTTACTAAAAGCAACGGAAAAAGAGTTAATGTAACAATTTGAGATATCCCGTCTTTGGACGCCTATTAATATTTTGTTTACG
>NZ_DAITQL010000042.1:0-35267 GCF_036833075.1 Hyphomicrobium sp. | reverse complement strand
TGATCCGCAACGCTTAAGTCTACGTGCGCATGGCGAAGACAGGTCACTCCCACTCAATTATTGGCTGCGTGTTCTATCTAATTGAAAAACAAAGCGAAAAAATATTTTTGATAAGCGAGATACCGTCGCGCCTACCGTCAGAAACCTACTGCTTATGAAAACATTGGGTTTTTTTGGCAGATGAGCCGGACGAAGATTTCGCAATCTATCGCCGGTGACGGCGATCGCGCCGCTTGAGGGCTCGGGCAGCGAAAGTGCTCAAAACATCCACATCATACTGATACACTACCCGATTTGCCATCCTTATCGAACGATTTCATCTGCGATACCGTCACTCTCCCGTATCAGCCCGTCAAAACGTCACGCCGCGCCGCACCGGGTGAAGAAGATAACTTTGTCTACTCCATAGCCCTCTAAGGCCCTCCTTTTGCGAGAAACGAGGCCTACAGTTCCCCGCAGCTTGATGGGCAGCTCGCTGTTCATCATTTCAAGCCGACTTTGACGGCTACGATCGGAGAGTTGTGCATGGCCGAGATCGGCACAATTGATCACTCATATTCGGCCGAATGATCGAGCAATCATTCTCCAGCCTCCAAATCTGCGGCGGCGGTAGATCCCACGTCGATAGACTGATTGGGCACCCTTGCAAATCGGTGCCGGAAGCCAGGGAGGCAGGTGCAATCGCGCGAACGCTCGATACCAATAATCCCGATCACGCTATCCGCGCTTTCCGGGGGTATTCGCATGCGGCCGTCGCGAAGGGCGAGATAGAGCGCGTCGATGGCGGATTGATCGCCGAGGGTGGCAAGCGCCGCTGGATGACGGAAGATATCCAGTGACCAGCACGCCGCTCGCGCTTTGGCGAGGACGCGAGCTCGTCCTCTTTTTTCATCGATGACGGCTAAGAAGTTTCTGGTCGCGGCAACAGCGATCGTTGCCGCCTCGCCATCGTCCAGCGAAGGCGCGATCGACGTGAGTTCGTAGAAAATCTCGTACTCCGCCTCGGTCAGAGGAGCGAGCGTCACGGTTCCATTCGCCACGAGGCTGTACAGGAAACCGTGCTCCCCATTCCTACGGCTCGTCTCGTGTTCCAGTTCTCCAGCCACAATCTCGGGGACGAGAATATCGTTGGGAATGGCTGCGAGTATCCGTTCGCCGTACTTGCAGGCGTGGAGGTTGATCAGAACACTGGTGTCGAGAACCAGCGTGTCCGCGATATTAATCAGGGAGCTTGAGCAACTCATCCGTCTCTCTTTCCTCAAGCTCGATTTGATCAATAATGCCGCGAAGCTCCACTCTGCCCACCTTCAGCAATTCCGCCAATTGTCCTTCCGACATGAGTCCGCGTTTCCAGGCGGCGTGCGCCATAAGGCTCAGGCGGTGCGAGATCGGTCGATCGGCGTCACTCTTCGCCGGATCGCGGCGATCCGTCATTTCGCCCAGGACCTCCCGAACATGGTCGTCGGTGATGCCGCCGTTGTTCTCGAACCAGGCCCAGGTGCCGCGCTTGACGAGACCCAATTCTTCGAGCCTGAGACCGCAAGCCTGGCGCGAGATGTTGTACTGTTGGGCAAGGAGGATGATCAGGCGTCGGGTCGTCTTGCCGGTTATCTCCTTCAGTTGGCGAAAGCTTTCCGAGAAGCTTTCGGCCGGCGTCAGGAACGCGCGGCCAAAGGCGTTTGCGTAGCGCTCATCACGCGACAAAAATTTCTCATCGTCCTCGAGCACTTCCGGGGTTTGCCGGGTGCCATAGAAATGGCCGACTTCATGAGCCGCGGATTGGATGCGACGTGGCAATGGATGGTTGGCGTTGAGAAGAATGCAGGCGCCGATGCTTTCATCGTAAGTGAACAGGCCCGCGACCTTCGAGTTCGAAGAAAGGCGGCGCTGATACAAGCGGATGCCGAGGCCCAGCTCGATAACCGAAAAGATGTCGGCAATCGGCCCTGGGCCGAGACCCAGCCAGTCGCGCAGTTCCTTGGCATGCGTTTCTGCCAACGCAACAACATCACCGTCATTGATGCCGCGCGCCGGCGGGTAATTTCTCCGCCGCTGGATCCCTAGAATGTTCTCCATTTCAACGTCCGCCTTGATCAGATCGTTGAAGAGCAGAATGGCCTCGGTGGTATGCGCGTTTTCCGTCTCACGCAGTTTCCGGAAGCGGGGCATCAAATCGGTGTGGACTGCTTCTCTGCGAAGGAGTGCGTTCACAGACACGCCGTAGCGACGAGCCAACATCTGGATTTCTTGGATGCGCACACGGCGCACGCCCTTCTCGATGGATACCAGCGTCGGGCGGGACATGCCTATGACCTGCGCCGCGTCATCCTGCCGGATATCCGCGTTCTCCCGCGCGATGCGCAGTCGACGTCCTATTTCTTGCGCGCTTAGCTCATTTAAATCGGCCATAGCGCCCTCCATCCATCCAATTCTTCAAAAAGCTTTGTTCTCCTTGCGCGGACAGAAATGCCCGCCATTCCACGGCATGCGTACCCAACATTTTCCTTAGCTTCGTCAGCGTTTCCTCAGTGCTTTCCCCGATTGCCGCCCCGATCTGCGAGGCGTGGACGCGGAGGGCGTCATCAGGCAAGCCGGCGAGCTCCGCAAGGTGCTGTAGGTGCCGTGCGCCCACGCTTCCATATTCGACCATGATATCCCTATCGGCCTTCAGGGGTATGACGGATAGGGCGTTGCTCGCGTCAGTGGCGGCCAGATCGGCCACGACATAAGCGTCGCGCACCTCGTTAACACCAGCTGCATGCAAACTAACGCGCCTGAGCAAACAGGCAGCACACAAGCCGCACTGCTTTCGACCGCCGACATTCACCACGCGACGGCTCTGCCAGCAGGAATGGGTGCTCGTCAGGTGCCGTTCGGTTTTTCCGGGAATATCCAGGAATGCGCGTAGCGTCTGTCCCTTCGTCGACCACAAACGTGGCTGCTCAAACTTGCCCCGATAGCCCAGCAGTACGGTAATGAACCGCTCCATCTTTCGGAAGAACGTCGGATGGTTACGATAGTCGGGATAGATGTTGTGCAGAGGCAGCAATACGGGCCCAAGCGCACCCTGGCCGCTCTCGGGGACCATGATACGCGCCACGCTGGAAAGCTGCGCGGCAATTGCCGCCACCGCTGCAAACTGGAATCCGCGCGATCGGAAGCTGCTTTCGTGTCCGCGATATCCCTGCACCTTGAACGGGATCTGCGTGAAAAAACTGTCTCCGGTTTTCCGGCGCTGGCGCTTGCCGGCGATCCGAATGCATAGGGCCTCGTCCTGGTCGCCACTCAACGCAGAGACCGCACGCGAATCCAAGCCGTCGCTGTAAGCGACGGCGAAGGTCTTGGTCTTGCCGAAGTCCAGCGGAATCTGCCGCGAACCGATGGGTGAGCGATCTTTCGCTCCAACGAAGGAAAACCGCCACGTGTCGCCGGTCAGGTGGTTCAAGACACCATGAAGGCTCTTCAAAACCTCCGGCTTCTGCCAACTTTTGAGGTCGATGACCGGAACAGTCACTTCCAGGGTCCGGCGCCATCCAAGCGGGCGCTTCCAACGTCGGTCAGCGAACTCAATGGCGGCGCACAAGACCAGCATGTCGTAATGCAGCGGCTGGAATCCCTTCACGTCGAACGTATCCAGAACCGCCGCATTGAAGCGAATGTGCCAGCCGACTTCCGCCGTTACAGCGCCCTTCGGGAGAGCGCGGCCGGGCTTCTGCCCCTTCTCGATAACGAACAGGTGCTTGCCCGCTACGGGTGACTCATGCGTACGGGCGCTCACTCTTCCGGCCCCTCGTCCACGCCGGCTTTCTTTTGAACTGCCTGCCGGAAAACGCTCTTGTTACCCGTGGCCAGGGCATCGCAGAGCTCGTTGGGCTTGATGGCCGCAAACGTCTCGCGATTCCGCTCGATGCCCTTGTGATAATCCTCGCGCTTCATGTCGCCGAGCTCGCGGGCACGAATGCATTCTTCGTCGAGCCGGTTCGTGGTGGTGCTGATCCACTCTTTCGCCGTGCTTTCGAGCGATCGGTTGAGAGCCTCGCCGATAGGCATCTGGTCACGTAGGTTCGCGATCAAATGCCGCTGAAGCGCATCCGCCAGAGGCGAGGTTGGGTGACTCTCGAAAATCGTTTCAACCTCCGACACCGGGTCTAGATCCATCTGCCTGCGTTCCGCATGCGCCTTGAGGTCGCCGAAAAGCGGACTGAATGCCTTCATGTCGACGTCACCAATCATGCTGTGACAGGCCTGCGTCATCCGCTCTTCCGCGCTGACCGCGTCGCTGACCAGGTCTTGCCCGTACCGTTTCCAACGGCTGCTCAGTTCTGCATTTCTGAATGGCCCATCAGTCATGACAGCCCTCCCTATGTCGGTAGTATTAACATAAAATCTGACAAAGTCAATATTTATTATATAATACCTGACAATTGGAGGGCCGGGTAGGAAAATCCCTGGATTGGTGTGGGTTGGCGCGACCGTTTGGTGTTCGTCACGTACCTGAGCGCATCGTGCTTTGGTCCGTCGCACCTGAAGGTTGCATTGATCCATTATAGGTTCGATCACCAGAAATCTGATGGGTATGTAAAGCGTAGCTTGACGCTATTCGGTTTTCCAAATAGTGTGCGGCATGAAGATTCGGAATGTGGTCAATCCGGGCTTGCGCTTTCTCATTGCAGAGGATGAACCTGCCGGCGCGCGAGACATCGACGTTTCGAGGTTGCGGCGCATCCTTTCGTTCCTTCAAGACATGGCAGGGACATCGGAGCTTCACTGCGTCGCCGGCTGGACGGTTCAACCGCCGTCAGGTGCCGGGCGGGGACGATGGGAGCTTCGGGCCGCGCCGGTCGGCGCAGTCACGTTCGGGATCGACGCACAGGACGACGAGATCACGAACCTCGACTACGAAAGAAACGGCTGAAACGTGGGCGCAAGCGCAATGAACGGTATCCGAATGAAGGCTCCCGCCCATCCCGGCGGTTTCGTAAAGACCGAGGTGATCGAACCTCTCGGCCTGTCGGTCACGGCTGCCGCCGATGTTCTCGGCGTCACTCGCGCCGCTCTATCCGCCCTCCTCAACGAGCGGGCCGACCTGTCGCCGGAAATGGCAATCCGCATCGAGAAGGCGTTCGGCGTGTCGATGGAAACCCTCATGCGTATGCAAAACAGCTTCGACATCGCGGAAGCGCGCCAGAAGGCGCAGGCAGTCGACGTCGCTCCCTATTCGGGTAAGCCACCGCAGCGAAATCTCCCGTCATGACCCGTTCATTCTCAGCAAACTCCAGGGCATAGGCTCGCGCACCCAAAAGAAAGCCGTCCACCACATGAAGCTCGAAGAAATCACGTCTGGTCAGAGTCTATCTGGGATTGAGCCGTCTCAGATCGTGACGGTCGTTGCCGTCGTCCCTCTCGGCGAAGGGTCTGTCCAGCTTATCTATCGGACCCCTGACGGTGGCATGAAGGAACGGCTTCTCAACGGGGGCGACGAGCCTTCCGTTGACATTGCCACGGTGGAGCGCCCGTTTTCCTTCGACGGCGATGGCGCGGCGTTCCAGCTTGCTTGCGAGGCCAAGCGGATCGACCTCGCCTTCCTGTTCGACCCGATGATGGCCGTCCATAGCTCAAATGTGGAACCGTTGCCGCACCAGATCACCGCTGTCTATGAATCGCTTTTGCCCCGGCAGCCTTTGCGGTTCGTCCTCGCGGACGATCCCGGTGCCGGCAAGACGATCATGGCGGGCCTCTATATCCGCGAACTCATCATGCGCGCGGATTCACACCGTATCCTGATCGTCGCGCCCGGTAGCCTTGTCGAGCAATGGCGAGACGAGCTTTACGAGAAATTCGGTCTGGAGTTTCACGTCTATTCGCCGATTCTGGAGCAGACCTCACCGAGCGGAAACCCGTTCGACGACTATCCCCGCCTTATCGTCCGGCTCGATCAGCTCTCTCGCAACGAGGAGCTTCAGGACAAGCTTTGTGCGCCGGGCTGGGATTTGGTTGTCTTCGACGAAGCGCACAAACTCTCCGCGCACTATTTCGGTTCCAAGCTGGAAAAGACGGGCCGTTTCCGCTTCGCCGAGAAGCTGGGCGCGCATGTCCGGCACCTGCTGTTAATGACGGCGACGCCGCACAACGGCAAGGAAGAGGACTTCCAGCTTTTCCTTTCATTGCTCGATTCCGACCGCTTCTACGGCAAGTTCCGCGACGGCGTTCACAAGGTCGATGCCTCCGACCTCATGCGCCGCATGGTCAAGGAGGAACTGGTCAAGTTCGACGGCACGCCGCTCTTCCCAGAGCGCAAGGCATACACGGTCAACTACGAACTCTCGCAGATCGAAGCGGCCTTGTATGAGGCCGTGACCAACTATGTGCAGACCGAAATGGGCAAGGCTGACCAGCTCGAAGGCGCGCGCAAGGGATCTGTCGGCTTCGCCCTTACCGCGCTGCAACGGCGTCTCGCTTCAAGCCCCGAAGCGATCTTCCAATCGCTGAAGCGCCGCCGCGAGCGGCTTGAGAACCGCCTGCGCGACGAAAAGCTCGGCATCAAGGGGCGGCACGCCCTCGCCGAGACCTATGCCGGCGCGCTGGAGGACGATGACGACCTGAGCGCGGAGGAGCAGGAGACCCTTGAGGAAAACCTGATCGACGACGCCACGGCCGCCAAGACCGTTGTCGAGCTTGAGGCTGAGATCGTCATCCTGAAGGGATTGGAGGAGCAGGCCAAGGCAGTCGTCGCCTCCGGGCAGGATCGTAAATGGGATGAGCTGTCGAGAATCCTTCAGAACCATCCCGAAACCCGCGATGCCGCCGGTCGGCAGCGCAAGATCATCATCTTCTCCGAACACCGCGACACGCTGAATTACCTTCAGGCGCGGATTGCCGGCGTGCTTGGTAATCCAGACGCCATTGTGACCATCCACGGCGGCACGCACAGGGACGATCGTCGCCGTCTTCAGGCGCTTTTCCGCTCCGATCCCGATGTCCGCGTGCTGGTGGCGACCGACGCCGCAGGCGAAGGCGTGAACCTTCAGAACGCGAACCTCATGGTCAACTACGACCTGCCTTGGAACCCGAACCGGCTGGAACAGCGGTTTGGCCGTATCCACCGCATCGGGCAGACCGAGGTTTGTCACCTGTGGAATCTGGTCGCCAAGGAAACCCGCGAAGGCGATGTCTATCACCGCCTGCTTCTGAAGCTGGAGGTCGAGAGCCAAGCCCTGCACGGGCGCGTATTCGACATTCTCGGTGAAGTCTTCGAGGAAACCAGCCTGAAGGATTTGCTGGTCGAGGCGATCCGCTACGGTGATCGTCCGGATGTCCGCGCCCGTCTCACCCAGAAGATCGATAAGGCGCTCGACCACGACCATCTGAAATCTCTCTTGAACCGCAACGCGCTTGCTCAGGAGACCATGAGTCCTGAGCGCCTGTTCGCAGTAAAGGAGGAAATGGAGAAGGCGGAGGCCCGGCGGCTTCAGCCCTACTTCGTCCGAGCCTTCTTCTCCAAGGCCCTCGACGCGCTTGGTGGCACGGCGCACCCGCGCGAGGCCGGCCGTTACGAGATCAGCCATGTTCCTTCGGTGATCCGCGAGCGTGACCGCCGCCTGACCGGCCGGAACCGCCGCGATCATGAGCCGGTCTTGCGGCGCTACAGCCGCATTTGCTTTGAACGTCAGGCCATCCAGCCGCTCGATAAGGCGGGGCTGGAGCGCGCCGTTCTCATGCACCCCGGCCACCCGCTCATGCTCGCCATGTCGGATATGATCCTGGAGCAGCACACCAACCTTCTCCGGCAGGGTTCGATCCTTGTTGACCCGTCCGATGAAGGACTCGACCCGGCGCTGCTGTTCCTGCTGACGCATGAGATCAAGTCCGGCGACAACACCGTACTATCCAAGCGCCTGCAATTCGTGCGGGTTGGCCCGGATGGGCAGGCGAGATTCGCCGGATGGGCGCCTCATCTCGACCTTGAGCCTTTGCCGGAGGTCGAGCGCCCCTTGCTCAATGACGTGCTCGACGCGCCTTGGCTGTCCTCCGGTCAGGAGGCGCACGCCTTGTCCCTCGCCGCGACGACGCTTGTGCCGGAGCACTATGGCGAGGTCGCGCAGCGGCGCATCGACCATGTGGAGAAGACCCTGAACGCCGTCCATGAGCGGCTGAGCAAGGAAATCGCCTTCTGGCAGGATCGTTGGATGAAACTGAAGGACGATGCCGAGGTCGGCAAGGACGTGCGACTCAACCTTCAGAATGTCGAGCGCACGCTTGGCGACCTTCAGGGCCGTTTGGACAATCGGAAGAAAGAGCTTCAAGCCATGCGCCATGTCGTGAACGGCACGCCGGTCGTTCTGGGCGCGGCACTGATCGTGCCGGCGGGCTTGATGAACAAGCTGCGCGGCGACGAGCCGGCCGATCTGGTGGCGGCGACCTTCGCGGCCGACGCGGCGGCCCGCTCGCGCATTGAGCATCTTGCCATGTCGGCCGTCCGGCGGGCCGAGGAAGCGCGCGGCTGCCGCGTTGTGGATGTCTCCGCCGCAAAGTGCGGCTGGGATTTGACTTCCTATCCCCCGGCCGTTGACGGCAGGCAGCCCGATCCCAAGCATATCGAAGTGAAGGGTCGGGTGAAGGGCGCGAGCACTATTACGATCACCCGCAACGAAATGCTCTACGCCTTCAATCAGGGCGACAAGTTCGTATTAGCAATCGCCATCGTCGGCGAGGACGATGCCATCGACGGCCCGCACTATATTCCCAGCCCCTTCGACCGCGAACCGGGCTGGGGCGTCGCGTCCATCAACTTCCATCTGGGCGATCTGCTCGCCAAGGCAGAGGCCAGATGACCGCGCTACGCCTCGACAAGCTATTGCTAACCAATTTCCGCTGCTTCGCCCATTGCGAGGTCGAGTTCCACCCTCGCCTGACTGTTCTGGTCGCGGAGAACGGCAGCGGCAAAACTGCCGTGCTCGACGCCGCTGGAGCTGCGCTCTCGGTCTTCGTCAACGCGATCTATCCGCCGGAGAAGGTCCGGCGCATCGAGCGAAGCGACGTGCGCATGATCCCCGGTCAGGAACGCAGGATGTCCGCCTGCCTTCCGACCGAATACGAAGCGCAGGCTGCCGTTCAGGACACGGCGGTAAAATGGAGCAGCACGGTTAGGACTTACGCGAAGAAGGTTAGCCCTAGTTGGCAATACCTTGTTCCCATGAAGGATGCGGCGAAGCAGTTTCGATCCGACGATGCAATCCTGCCGCTTATAGCCTATTACGGGACGGGTCGCCTTTGGAGCGAGCAAAGGCAGACCGAATATCGCCGTTCCTCCGTCACCAATGTCGGGGAGCGCGTCGCCGGGTATGCCGATTGCCTCACGTCGTCATCGTCCTTCAAGGGCATTTCGGCATGGTTCGAGCATCGTTTCAGGCAGACGGCATCGCCCTCATTCCGGGAAAGCCTGCAAGCCAATCTTGCGATGATCGAAGGCGTGAAGACTGCCACCGACACGGTTCTTCAGCCGACCGGCTGGTCAGGTCTCCGCTGGGATGACGAGCTTCATACCCTGACAGCCCAGCACGAGACGCGGGGCGAGCTACCCTTGTCCATGCTGAGCGACGGCGTGCGCACCATGCTTGCGCTTGTCGCCGATGTTGCGCGCCGCTGCGCCAGCCTGAATCCGCAATTGAGTGATCAGGCCGCCATCGAGACCCCCGGCGTTCTCATCATCGATGAAGTGGACATGCACCTGCATCCTCGCTGGCAGCAGCAGGTGCTCGGCTTGCTGCAAAGCGCGTTCCCGGCTCTACAGATCATTGTCAGCACGCACAGCCCGCATGTCCTTTCGACGGTCGATAAGTCGTCGATCCGCGTCTTTCATATCAGTAACGGCGACGTGGTGATCGAGACTCCCCTGATTCAGACCAGAGGCGTCGAGAGCGCCGATGTTCTGGCGAGCGTGATGGACGTGGACCCCGTTCCGCAGCTTAAGGAATCGACCGAGCTTAGCATCTATCGCAAGCTCATTGAGGCGGGCAAAGCCGAAGGGCAGGAAGCGTCCGACCTGCGGCAACGCCTGATCGCGCACTACGGCGAAAGCCATCCGGTCATGCTGGAGGCCGACCGCCTCATCCGCTTCCAACGGTTCCGGCTCGCCAAGAGCCGGCCGGAGGGCGCGTGACATGAGGAAACTTGATCGCATCGCTTGCCCCGCGCCGCCCTGCTTGGGCGGCTATCATCACGGCACGCACTCGTGGGGCGATGTGACGCCTGACAACAAGGCCGAGATCAGAGCGCAGCTCGAAGTCATGCAAGGCCGCCGTTGCGCTTATTGCGAAGGCGACATCGACTCTCTCGGCCAGCACATAGAGCATTTCCGCCGGAAGAGCTTGCATCTCGCGCTCACATTCGATTGGGGCAATCTCTTCTGGTCTTGTGACCAGACGGATTCATGCGGTCACTTCAAGGATCACGGTGCGGGGCCATACGATGTCAATGACCTCATAAACCCGTGCTGCGACGATCCCGACACCTTCTTCATCTTTCAGGCAGACGGAACCATCAGCATCCGGCATGGCCTTTCGGCAGCGGAACAACATCGCGCCAGCGAGACCCTGCGTGTCTTTTCCCTTGATGCTGAGTGGGGGCGGCTGCGCGTCATGCGCAAGATCGCTGTGTCTGGATATGTTGACGACGCCAATACTGCTTTCAACGAAGGTTGGCCGCCGGATGATATTCGCGCGTATTTCGCGGAGGAGCTTGAGTACGCGCGCAATCTGCCATTTTACACCGCCATCCGGCATGTGCTGACGGAAAGACGATAGAGATGACTACAGCCGTAAAAGCTCCCAAAAAACTGATCGAGGTCGCGCTGCCGTTAGATGCGATCAATGAAGCTTGTGCCTACGAGAAGATGCCGGGAATCGGAGCCCATCCCCGCGGGCTGCACCTGTGGTGGGCACGCCGACCGCTGGCAGCGGCACGTGCCGTCATCTTCGCGCAGATGGTCAATGATCCGTCATGGAAGTGGGAGCTTGAGCATTCTGGCGAAGTTCCGCCGAACAATCTCAAGGCAAGTTGGGCCAAGAGCCGCAACCGGCTGTTCGCCATCATCCGAGACCTAGTGAAGTGGGAGAACACTGCCAACGAAGACATATTGGGTAAGGCTCGCACAGAAATCCGAAAGTCGTGGCGCGAAACCTGTGAACTTAACAAGGAGCATCCGCAAGCAGCGGAGCTGTTCGATCCTGAAAAGCTGCCGGCCTTCCATGATCCCTTTGCTGGCGGCGGGGCACTGCCGCTCGAAGCGCAGCGCCTTGGGCTGGAAAGCTACGCCTCCGACCTCAATCCCGTCGCTGTTCTTATCAACAAGGCGATGATCGAGATTCCGCCGAAGTTTGCTGGTCGGCCGCCGGTAAATCCGGAAGCGCGAAGCAGCCGCGATGCTTGGAGCAAACAATGGAGAGGCGCGCAGGGGCTTGCCGAGGACGTGCGCTACTACGGCCAGTGGATACGTGATGAAGCAGAAAAGCGTATCGGCAGCCTTTATTCACCGGTCACGATTACATCGAATCTGGCAGAAGGGCGGCCAGACCTCAAGCCATTGGTCGGCAAGAAACTCAACATTATCGCATGGCTTTGGGCGCGAACGGTCAAGAGTCCCAATCCGGCATTTCGACATGTTGATGTGCCTCTGATTTCGACTTTCGTATTGTCCAGTAAAGTTGACAAAGAAGCCTATATTGATCCGATCGTTGACGGCGATGGGTACAAATTCGTCGTAAAGATGGGCAAGCCTCCGGCAAGTGCAAAGAGTGGCACGAAGCTTACACGAGGTAATTTTCGCTGCTTGCTGTCAGGTGCGCCGATCAGTGGCGAATACGCCAAGACAGAAGCCCAAGCCGGGCGTATGGGAACCAAACTTGTTGCAATAATAGCAGAAGGAGTTCGTGGAAGAATTTACTTATCTTCCACGGAAGAACAGGAGGTTATTGCGAAATCGGTCAACCCAAAATGGAAGCCTGATACTGATTTCTTTCAGGGTGCGTTGGGATTCCGAGTTGGCAATTATGGAATGACTAAATGGAGCGATCTCTTCACCGAACGACAGCTTGTTGCCTTGACAACTTTTTCCGATTTGGTTGCTGAGGCATCTGCTCATATTCGGGCTGATGCGATTGCTTCATCATTCAAAGATCAAGAGGGTAACTTAGAAGCTGGCGGCGAAGGAGCTTCCGCCTACGCTGATGCAATTGTGATTTATCTTTCATTTGCAATAAGTCGCCTAGCAGATTTCGGCTGCTCCCTCGCCACATGGAAACCATCCGGACAGCAGGTGATGCACCTGTTTACGCGCCAAGCAATACCAATGACGTGGGATTTTCCTGAATCTAATTTTCTCGGGGATACCTCAATTTGCTGGGCCAACGCCGTCAAATACGCGCATGAAGCTCTAGTGGCTGGGGCAGTCGCGACTCCTTCATTCCCCGGCCATGCTCTGCAAGCAAATGCTATGGAACAAACTCTGTCGAATAATAAGGTCGTCTCGACAGACCCGCCTTACTACGACAATGTAGGGTATGCCGATCTTTCGGATTTTTTCTATGTCTGGCTCAGGGCTACTTGCCGGGCAGCATATCCTGCTTTGTTCGCGACACTGACAACGCCTAAGACGGAAGAGCTTGTAGCAACCCCGGAGCGGCACGGCGGACAAATTAAAGCAGAACGATTCTTCCTTGAAGGAATGACCCAAGCCATGAATCGGCTCTCTGGGCAGGCGCATCCTGCGTTCCCAGTAACGATCTACTATGCCTTCAAGCAATCCGAGACCGAAAATGGCTCTGGGACATCCAACACCGGTTGGGACACCTTTTTGGAGGCCGTCTTACGCGCCGGATTCGCTATTACGGGAACTTGGCCCATGCGTAGTGAACAAGAATACCGTATGCGAGGTATGGGGTCTAATGCGCTTGCGTCCAGCATTGTTCTCGCATGTCAGAGGCGATCCGCCGAGGCGGAAACCATTTCTCGCCGGGCCTTCCTACGTGAGCTGAATCAGGTTCTCCCTGAGGCACTTGACGAGATGACGCGCGGCTCTGGCGACGAGCGTTCGCCCGTCGCGCCGGTTGATCTTTCGCAGGCCATCATTGGCCCCGGCATGGCAGTATTCTCGAAATACGCCGCTGTGCTGGAGGCGGACGGAACCCCAATGACCGTGCAGACCGCGTTGCGGCTTATCAACCGCTTCCTCGCCGAGGATGACTTCGATCACGATTCCCAATTCTGCCTGCACTGGTTCGAGCAATACGGTTGGAAGGAAGGCCGCTTCGGCGAGGCCGACACCCTTGCCCGCGCCAAGGGGACGAGCGTTGACGGCGTGAAGCAGTCGGGCGTCCTCTTTGCCGCTGGCGGCATCGTTCGGCTGCTAAAATGGGCGGAATATCCGTCCGACTGGAATCAGGTTGGCGACGACCGCCTGCCGGTATGGGAAGCCCTGCATCACCTGATCCGCGTCTTCAAGTCCGAGGGCGAGAGCGGCGCGGGCAAGGTGCTTGCGGCCGTCGCTGCCAAGGCCGAGGCGACGCGGCAGCTTTCGTATCGCCTTTATACGCTTTGCGAGCGGGCGGGCTGGGCCGAGGATGCTCGCGCCTACAACGAGATCATAACGAGCTGGAGCGCCATCGAATCCGCCGCCGCAGCGGCACCGAAGGCGCATCAAGGCGAGCTGTTTGGCTGAAGGGGGAGCCGACGATGAAACCTTGGAGAGAAGTGGCGGTACCCCACCAGGACGTGCTTGAAGGCACGTTCCAGCAATCGGAGTTCGCAGCCGACATCACTGCGGTCAACACCGGCAACGCCAGCCGCGAATATCAGGATGCCGGCGCGTTCTTCGACCGCACCTTCATCACCGAGGGCATGGCGCTCCTGCTGACGCAGGTTGCGCAGCGCCTCACCGGAAGGGGCGGCGAGCCGGTCGTGCAGCTTCAGACCGCCTTCGGCGGCGGCAAGACGCACACTATGCTCGCAGTCTATCACCTTGCCACCCGCAAATGCGCCCTGTCCGACCTCGCCGGCATCCCCGCGCTTGTCGATCGGGCGGGCTTGATGGACGTGCCGCAGGCCCGCGTCGCGGTGCTGGACGGCACGGCGCACGCGCCGGGCCAGCCGTGGAAGCGGGGGAGCCAGACGGTCAAGACCCTTTGGGGCGAGATCGCATGGCAGCTCGGCGGTGCTGACGCCTTTGCGCTTGTTGCCGAAGCGGATGCGACCGGCACATCCCCCGGCAAGGATGTGCTGCGCGAGCTTCTGGAGCGCCATGCGCCTTGCGTCGTGCTGATCGACGAGCTGGTCGCCTATATCCGGCAATTCCCGGAATCGCAGGCGATCAGCGGCGGCAGCTACGATTCCAACCTGTCCTTCGTGCAGGCCCTCACCGAAGCCGTGAAGCTGGTGCCGCGCGCCATCGTGCTCGCGTCGTTGCCGGAGTCCGATCTTGAGGCGGGCAGTCAGCGCGGCGTCGCGGCGTTGCGCGCCCTCGAAAAGACCTTCGGGCGCGTGCAGGCGCTTTGGAAGCCAGTGGCGACCGAGGAAGCCTTCGAGATCGTGCGCCGCCGGCTGTTCGAGCCGGTGCGCGACGAGAAGGCCCGCGAGGCCGTATGCCGCGCCTTCGCCGACGCCTACATCGCCGAGGGCGTGAAGCTGCCGGCCGATACGCAGGAGCGGCGCTACTACGAGCGGCTGTTGCACGCTTATCCGATCCACCCGGAGGTATTCGACCGCCTTTATGAGGACTGGACAACCATCGACGGGTTTCAGCGCACGCGCGGCGTCCTGAAGCTCATGGCGAAGGTCATCTTCCGGCTGTGGAAGGACGACAACAAGGATTTGCTCATCATGCCCGGCAGCCTGCCGCTCCATGATGGCAGCAGCCGCAACGAGCTGACATACTATCTTCCGGCGGGCTGGGATGCCGTGATCGAGCGCGACATCGACGGCGATCGCGCCGAGACGACTGCCCTGGAAAACAAGGAACCACGCTTCGGCCAAGTCGGCGCGGCCCGGCGTATTGCGCGCACGGTCTTCCTTGGCAGCGCCCCGTCGTCGGTCGCTTCAAAGGTCGCCACGCGCGGCCTCGACCGCGCGCATATTATTCTCGGATGCCTTCAGCCCGGACAGGCAGCATCCGTCTATGCCGATGCGCTCGGCAGGCTCGCCGACCGACTGCACTACCTCAATTCCTCCGGCGACAAGAGCCAGGACGCGACGCGCTTCTGGTTCGACACCCGCGCCAATCTGCGGCGGGAGATGGAAGATCGGAAGCGCCGGTTCGACGACCGGACGGAAGTGCGCAGCAAGATCGCCGAGGCTCTGAAGAAGACAGTTAGCAACGCCACGTCCTTCGATGGCGTGCATATCTTCACGCCGCACGGCGATGTTCCCGACGATACTGCCTTGCGCTTGCTCGTGCTGCCGCCGGAGACTTGGTACGCCCGCGAGGAAAACCGCCTCGCCTTTGAAGCGGCGCTAGAGATTATCGGCAAAAACGGCTCGAAGCCGCGTTATCGCAGCAACCGGCTGCTCTTCCTTGCTCCCGATCACGGCGCGCTTTCCCGTCTCAACGACGCAACGCGCGTCGCGCTCGCATGGGGTTCGATTGTCGAGGACGTGAAGGAAGGCCGCCTGAACATCGACCTCTTGCAGAAAAATCAGGCCGAGAAGGAGCTGAAAAGTGCCGAGGACGCGCTGCCGCGCGTCGTCCGCGAATGCTACAAATGGTTGCTTTGCCCGATGCAGGATGCGCCGACCGACCCGAAGCCCGGCGTCGAGGCGTTCGCCCTGAACACGACCGGCGGCTCCATCGGCAGCGAGATCGAGCGGGTTTGCGCCGACAACGAGTTGGTCATCACCACTTGGTCGCCGATCCACCTGCGCGCCAAGCTCAAGGAACTTTACTGGAAGAACGGGCAGAATGCCGCGAGCGCGGCCGGCTTCTTCGAGGACACCCTGCGCTATCTTTATATGCCGCGCCTCAAGTCGCGGGACGTTCTGGCGCAGGCGATCCGTGCCGGTGCAGCCAGCAAGGACTTCTTCGGCACCGCCTACGGCGAGACAGATGGGAAGTTCGAGGGCTTTGCCTTCGGCGGCGGCAATATCGTCTTCAACGACACGTTGCTTCTGATAGAGCCGCTAGCAGCCCAAGCCTATGAGGACACAAATCGGGCGGTGCCAGCTCCCGCCGCCCCGGCGGTTGCCACGACCACGAGCGGCGTGGCTGAAGCGCCGAGCACCTATAACCCCAACGGCGCAACTTCGTTGCCGTCGCCGGTGACGCCTGTGCTGACGCCGGCAGCCACGAAGCCGAAGACCTTCTACGGCTCTGCGGAGGTTCCGCCCGCGACCGCAAAGATGCGCCTTGTGCAGATCGCCGAGGAAATCGTGTCGGTGCTGACATCCGATCCGAATGCGACCGTTCGCCTTGTGGTAGAAATTTTGGCCGAGTTTCCAGACGGGGCCAGCGACGGCGTGAAGCGCGCGGTTTCGGAGAACGCCCGCAGCCTTGGCCTGAAATCGGCCGATTGGGAATGACGGCGCGCCGCTATGCCCTTTCCGCTGTCGCCGCAGGCCATTGACGCACTGGCCGACATCATCACTGGCGGGCCGGGCTTGGGCGGCGGGCCGCCGCCTATCGGCCTTTATCGCAGCGGGCCGCAGATCGAGAAGTTCATGCGGGCCTGCAACGTTGCGTTCGGCGTCAGCGGTTCGCGCGTGCCTTCATTGGTGTCCTGCCGGATCGAGATCAACAATGGCTACGAGCCGGAGAAGGTGCTGCCCCGGATCATCGAGGCAGCGGCCGACCCCCGCGACTTCACCAACGGTCCGTCGCGTCACGTCGCCGCGCTCGACCATCTCAATCGGGTGCTCCGCTATGATGGCTTCGAGCTTCAGCAGCAGGGCCTCAAGGTACGCCTAGTGGTGGTCGGTCATGCGACGCCGGTGGTCGAACAGCTTTCCGGCATGGTGGAGACGATCAGTTTCGACACGGTGCAACGTGACCTCGACCGCGCCCTCGCGAGCATCGAGACCGATCCCGAAGATGCGATTACGGCCGCCTGTTCGACGATCGAGAGCGTCTGCCGGTCGATCCTGATCGAGCTTGGTGAGCCTTTGCCCGCGAAGAAGGACGTGCAGGGCCTTTTCAATGCCGTGAAGGGGCCGCTTGGTCTGTCCTCGGATCGCAGCGACCTCGACCCGCTGATAGCCGGCGACGTTCGGACTACCCTTGGCGGGCTTGCCACGGTTATCCAAGGCGTCGGCGCCCTGCGCACCCATGCCGGAGACGCCCACGGCCGCGAGCGGGGCTACGCCCGTGTCGATGCCCGGATAGGCCGCCTTTCGATTCATGCCGCTAGCACGGTTGCCCTGTTCCTGATCGAAACGTGGCAGCGCAAGTTCCCGAGCCGGGTTTTGCATAGGCACGACAATCTCACATGATTGCGTGTCGGATTCCGACCCGGTAGCTCTTTACTTCAGGGAGCCTAAAGCATTGAAAAATAATGCAAAAATATTTTTCTGCATGTCCGCTTACCGTCAAAAAACGATTTTGAAAGCGTTGGATTTTTTCCTCGACAACGAGGCTCGATATTTCGCTAGTGTCGGCCATCATCGTAAAATCAGCACCGCCTCAGCGAATGTGCCTGATGAACTACATTATACCGCCACGATGCATCATTGGCTATCGTCACTGTCCGCTTCGCCCAATGCACAATGCAGCGAGCTAACCGAAGCCGGCAACAACGGTTTCAATCGGCAAGAACAAGGTGCGGCTATCTTCCGGGTATTCAATGAACTCCGCATAGCGCAAATAAAATCGCTTGGCCGCTTCATCCTTCGCCTGAACCATCACAGCCCCTATGCCGATGCTTTGTGAGGCCAGCGCGATCCGCCGTAGCGCGTCCGACAACAGGTCCGCACCGAGGCCCCTACCCGCATGGTCGAGGCTCACGGCGAGCCGCCCAATAATCGAAACCGGAATCAGATCGGGCGCGTTTCGACGCAACTTGCCCGGAACCGCGCCGCGCTCCACCGACCCCGCCGAAATGCAGAAGTAGCCAACGACCTTATTGCCCGCGCACACGACATAGGTGCGCGAGAACCGGCTTTCATTCTTCAAGGCCCGATGGCGCAGCCAATCGTTCAGCGCAGGCTCGCCGCAGTCGAACGCCGCAAGATCGTGCTCCGCCGTCAAAGGCACGGGAGCAGAAAGTCGCAATTCAGGATCGCCCGGCGCGTCGTCTATTTCTGCCATGCCGGAGTCCGGCGCAGCAGGGCCTTGAGCTTCGGCCCCGGCGCGGGCGGATTGTCGAGCGCATGCATGAATGCGTCGTAGCGTTCGGAGTCGAGCGTGAAAAGTCGCTGGTCGAGCAGCACGTCCACCGCTTCGCGTCGCGCACTGTCCACCATGAACTCGGTGCGCGTCTTGCCGAGGACCGCCGCCGCATCGTCAATGAGCTGGCGGGTGCCGGCTTCGATACGCAGGTTGATGCTCCCCTTGGCGTCACCCGCAGAGGCGCGCGCCGCGACGGCAGCCGCCGCAGAACGGGAAGATTCGGAGGGAGCGAGACGTGTTTTTGCCATGACGAGAATATGGGCGTTTGTATCCACATTGTCAATACGTTGCCAGCTAAGGCGATGCCCTTCAGGCCAGGCTTTCGTCTGTCACCGACGCCCTTCAACGACGACCTGGCGCGGAGTGCCGACCCTCCGGCTCACTCCGGCGCGATTTGGAAGCGCGTTCGCCTCCGGACCAGCGCGGCTGCCGCCGCGTTTAATCTGATCGTTATGAAGGAGATTGCTAAGGGCGCTGCCCTCGCGCGGCGCAAGAAAACTCTTCGACCTTTCGCGGCATAAACGGCCCGCTCCCCGCAAGCGGGTCCCCTCCATTTATTCCACGGTGCCAAAGACTTTCCTGGCACCTTACTACCCCGGTCTCGCCGACGGGCAAGGGTTCAGGAGCGGCGCTTCGCTGCTCTGAACCCCAAACCCGAAGGAACAGAGACATGACCAGCGCAACCGACAGCAATCCCCGCATCTATGTCGCCTGCCTCGCAGCCTACAACAACGGCTATCTGCATGGTGCCTGGATCGACGCGGATCAGGACGCCGACGAGATCAGGGACGAGATTTCCGCCATGCTTGCGCGTTCGCCGATCAAGGGCGCGGAGGAATACGCCATCCACGATTATGAAGGCTTCGAGGGCGTCACGATTAGCGAATATGCGGGCATCGACACCGTGGCGCGCATGGGCGCTTTCATCGCTGAACATGGTGCGTTAGGCGCGGGCTTGCTGGAGCAGTTCGTCGGTGACATCGACCAGGCCGAGAGCGCCTTGCAGGACTGCTATCATGGACAACACGCCAGACTTGCCGACTACATGGAGGAGCTGACCGTCGAAAGCGGCGTCACGATCCCCGAAGCCCTGCGTTACTATATTGATTGGGAGGCGATGGCGCGCGACGCCGAAATGAGCGGCGAGTTTTTCACGATAGAAACCGCGCACGACGAGGTGCATGTTTTTTCCAACTGCTAGGGGTTGAGTTGCTTTGCCTGCGCTGTCTGGCAAAGCAACTCCAAAACGTCCCGCAATTATTCAGATGCGCGTGAGAATGCCTAATTTGAGCGACTGCCCAAATCGAGAAAACACCGTTAATAATAGTTAAACAGCAAGGTTCTGACTGACGCGAACAACATTTCGCGTCATTCCGGCTACTTCCCGTTTCTACAGTTTTGGAAACTCTCTATCCGGGCGTTGTCTCGTTCGCCCGCGAGTAGAGAGGGTGCGCCATGCTTCGCGTTGATTGGCGTGCGCCGGGGGCTTACGGGCACGCGAAAGCCATTCCCCCTGCCGGTTTCGCCTGGGAATATCTTCGTCGCCATGAGGACTATCATCGCGACTTTCAGACCTTATCACACATGAAGGAGCCGGCCGCGACCGAGCTGGACGCATTCTCGCAACGATGGGGGTTGCGATTTCCCATGCGACCCCGAAACCCCGCCTGACCGGCAATCCCTGTTCTGGATTCCGAGCCTTCAGCCGCGAGCCATTCAACTGTCTCCGGTACCGCATCGCGACGGGGCGACGGAGCCGATAGTGACGCTGGCGCATCTGTCCGGCCTCGACCTCCGGCACGCGGCTGACGGATGGCATGGCATCTGGCATGTCGGGGGCGTCACGCATCAATTCTGGCTGCCCCAGGCCGTGCCCGACGCGCCCGCCTTCTACGGGACGTTCCTACCAATGGACGACTTCTACGACCTGCGCGCTCACGCCGCACGGAGGCTTTGGCGTTCGATCAAGGGGCGCTCTCCCGGTCCAGATTTTCGCACCATGCCGGCGCAGCTCCGACAGTTTCATATCCTGTCCCTGCGCGCACTCGACGCCCGGTTGCGGGGCGAGAGCTATCGCACCATCGCCGAAGTGCTGCTCGGCTTTCGCGGGACCAAGGAGGATTGGGAAGTCGATCCCCGCAAGAACCAGGCCCGGCGATTGGTCGCGCATGGCCTGAAAATGATGCGAGGCGGCTACCGCCTGTTGCTGCATTATCCGATCAAGCCGCCCGCCGAATAAAGCGCCGGCAACGGTCAGCGCCCGGCCGCGACCTCTTGTTCCAAGATTCGCCGATAGCCTTCGCGGGAAAGCCATTGGGCGCGCGCAAGGTGACTTTCCCAACAACGTCGCGTCCGCTCTTTGTCGCCGACCGGATCACGATGCAGGACGATTCGCGCGACTTCCTGCCAATCCGCACCTTCCGCCTTCGCATCGAGAAGACGCCAATAGGTGACGTGGTGCTGTTCATCGTAAGGCGTAATGTCATTTCCCGTTGGCGCTTCGTCGTCCACATCGGGATCGAGTTCGACAGGAACCCGCATCGTCATGCCCCTTCATCCTGGGAGAGCGATGGCTTGCGGTGCGCCCCCGCAAACAAGACTCTCTGACTCCTGGTGATCGGGGAGTTAGTAACCGTGTTGGACGGCCCCATGGCCTTTAGGCGAGAAGCCCTGAACATGCGCCAAGGGCTCCCCGACCATAGGGTCAAGGAGTGTGGTGTCGTCACGGCCGACACCAACCGCCAACAGGGGTTACTAAGCCCCAGAGCAGCGCGTCTGCTCCGCTTTCAGTCTTACCCGACCCGCGCGTGAATGTCTCCGCCAATTCGGCGCGGCAGGCAATGACGCGCTGAAATCCATCATCTTTTCAGCTTGCCGGCGCTTCCCAAGGGGTGCCGCCAGCGCATAGGCACAAATGCGGCACGCTACGCGCCGCCGATCACCCGCCAAGGTTCGCCACAGCCCGCCGAAGTTTTCGGCGGTCACATCAACGAACCAAAGGTGATCTTATGGCCATCCGCCGCAATGCGGAGCTGCCGCCGCGCCTGTTGCGCACACAGGAAGCCGCGCGCTTCCTTGGCATCTCCATCCGCACCCTAGAGAAACATCGGACCTACGGAACGGGGCCGGCTTATCGCAAGATCGGCGGCCGCGTCCTCTACACTATCCGCGACCTTGAAGCCTGGAGCGCGGTCGGCACCCGCAAATCCACGCGCGACAAGAACGCCGGCACGGTCTTTCCCGCGCGCCCGCTGACCCCCGACGAGCGGGGTAAGCTCTGAATGCTGCACGACGATCATAGCCGCGCGCAGCCGACCGACGCCAGCGAACGCAGCCACCTTGACCCCTTCATAGTCGCGACAGGCGACGCCGCGCCGCGCGACCAGCGCGATTTGATGGAACGGCCTTTCTTCTCCCTGGCGAAACGACCGCGCACCACGCCTATCCTTTACCGGGCCGCCGATGTGGAGGTGCAGGTATTCGCCATGCCCGAACACGGCATGGCGACGATTTGGGACGCCGATGTGCTGATATGGGCGGCCTCGCAGGTCGTGGCGGCTGAGAACGACGGCCTCACCACATCGCGCTTCTTCCGCTTCATGCCCTACCAGCTCCTGCGCGCCATAGGCCGGGCAACAGGCAATCGGGAATATCTGTTGCTCAAGGCCGCGCTGGAGCGGCTGCAATCGACCGTCATCGCCACCACGATCCGCAACGGCCGGCATTGGCGGCGGCGGCAATTCTCATGGATCAACGAGTGGGAGGAAATGACGACGCGCGCCGGCCGCGTCGAGGGCATGGAATTTGTCCTGCCCGAATGGTTCTACAACAGCGTCATCGACCGTTCATTGGTGCTCACCATCGACCCGGCCTATTTCCGGCTGACTGGCGGCATCGAGCGTTGGCTATATCGCGTCGCCCGCAAGCACGCCGGACGCCAGCCCGAAGGCTGGGCGTTCGAGGTCTCTCACCTTCACCAGAAATCCGGCAGCGCGGCGCGGCCGTCCGACTTCGCGCTCGACCTGCGCCGGATCGCGACCCGCCAATCGCTGCCCGGCTATCGGCTTCAGATCGAATGGGAGGACGGGCAAGAACTGTTGCGCTTTACCCCTGAAAAACTGTCCACAGTGCCTGTGGACAACCATGTGAATCCTATCGGGACATTAGGCGCACGCAGCATCGGGACATTAGGCGCAAATCGTGCGCCGGACTCTATAGAAGAATCTAACAAAGAATCTAACTCTTCTTTGACGCGCGCGCACGCGATGCATGGTGCCGGTTCTGTCCGGAGGGCCGAGCCATGACCCGTCGCGCCCATCGCAGCGCGCACGGCCGTCCGCTGCCGGACGGACCCGCGCCCTTCACCACGCTTGTTGAATTGACCTTCGATAAGCGCAAGGTCGAGCACTGGATACGGTTCGGCCGCAAGAGCTACGAACAGATCATCGACCGTCGCCGAAGCGTCGTTGGCTTCGCGCCGAACAGCATCTTCGCCTTCGTCCGCTGGGCGGCCGGCGAGCACGGCACGATCATTTCACGCATCGACATCGCGCGGGCCATCGGTCGCGGCGAGCCGTTTCAGACGTTGCCCTTCGTCCGGCCTGGAGGCGACATCCTGTTGCGCCTGGACGGCTGGCCGAAAGTGCAGCGCGGACTTGCCGTCATCGACGCCGTGGAAGCCCTGGGCCTCGACCCGGCAGACATGTCGCCGGACTACTGGCGACACGCGCACAACCGCCTGACTGCCAATCTGGAGCCGAGCGACTACACGCCGGAGCGACATGCGGCATGGATCGGGCGTCGGAGAATCGACCCGTGACGCGCCGCCGCTATGTCGCCGTCACGGCGCTGGCCGTTCTCGGCATCGCCACCGCAAGCGCGGTCGAGACGCCGACGAAACTCATCTGGAACGCCACAGCCAGCGCGCCGGTCGGCTTCTACACCGTCGAGCCGGCCGACCGGATCGCGGTGCCCGAACTGGTCGCCGTCATGCTGCCCGAACGGCTCGCCGCGTTCATGGTAGGGCGCGGCTACGTCGGGCGCGGCGTGCCGCTGTTGAAGCGCGTCGTCGGCCTGCCAGGGCAGCGGGTTTGCCGCACCGGCCCCGCGATCACGGTTGACGGGATCGAGATGGCCGAGGCGCTGGAGCGTGATCGTATCGGCCGCGATCTGCCCGTCTGGCAGGGCTGCCGCACCGTCGCTCCTGGCGAAATCTTCCTGATGAATTGGGAGGTCCGTGACAGCCTCGACGGCCGTTACTTCGGACCCATCCCGGCAAGCTCCGTCATCGGCCGAGCGGTCCCGCTCTGGACCGATGAGGAAGGCGACGGCCGCTACCGATGGCGCGCGCCGACGCACTGACTTCGCGCTTCCCCGACCAACCGCAAGGAGACTGACGATGCCTGCCAATATCTTTGAACCCACCGCCAACGGCTATGCCGGCCGCGTCCGGTTGTTCGGAATCGACGAGGCAATCACGCTCGTCGCCATTGAACCGAGCGACGCCGACAATGCGCCGGCCTACCGCGTCCACCTCGACGACGAGGACGGCCCCGAAATCGGCGGCGGCTGGAAACGTGTCGGCGAACGCGCCGGAGATTACATCGCCCTGGAGATCGACAGCCCGCTTTTCCCCGCGTTGTTTCGCCCGGCGCTGTTCCAGGCCGACGACGACGGACGCATCTTCCGGCTCGCATGGAAGCGGCCGAAGGCGCGCGAGGACCGGAACTGATCGGTGCGCCGTCCTTCCATCCCTTTGTTCGCGGAAAATCCGTCTCATCCTTTCGTCCCGCTCGACGACCGGACGGCCGGCGCGCGCAGCGAAGGTCAAGGGCGACCATCGGCCGGCGCTTCGCGCGCACCCTTTACCGTAGCGAGCACGCTGGCAGGCTGGCGTCATAGCGGCGACAGGAAGCCATGGCGCTATGCCGTCCTGTTGCTGGCCGGCGCACTATCAGTCTGCGCCGGATCGGGCGTCGCGGTCGCGCAATCCGCGTCGGCCGTGCGCCCGGTTGCCGCCGATCCCCATGCCGCGCACATCACCGAGGCGTCGCAGCGGTTCGGCATCCCCGAACACTGGATTCGCGCCGTGCTGCGCGCCGAGAGCGCGGGCGACGTACGGGCGATTTCGTCGGTCGGCGCGATGGGATTGATGCAGGTTATGCCCGACACCTGGGTGGGCCTGCGTGCCCGTCATCGGCTCGGCCGCGATCCCTATCAGCCCCGCGACAACATCCTCGCAGGTACGGCCTATCTGCGCGAGATGTGGGATCGCTATGGCAATATCGTAGCCATGCTTGCTGCTTACAATGCCGGACCTGCGCGCTACGACGAGCACCGTTCCACCGGCCGCCCGTTGCCGGCCGAGACACGCGCCTATGTCGCCACGCTCGCGCCGATCCTTGGCGGCGCCGCTGCATCCGAAGCACCATCCCGGCAGTCCGCGCCGCCGCCTGACTGGCGCGACGCGCCGCTCTTTGTGCTGCGCCCGAGCGGCAGCCGAGCAGCCGCCGCGCCATCATCTGGCACGCAAACCGGCGACGCTCGCGCGACCGTTCCGATGCGCGATCCCGCCGCTACGGAGCCGCAAGACGGCAGCATTTTTGTAGCCCGCGCGAGCGTCGGGGATACGCCATGAAGGTGGCGTTCCCGCGTTCGGCGGCGCTCGTTTCGGTGTGCAGGCAGGCAGGTTTGCGGCTGACTGCATACCGGGCCGGAAGGGCAGAAAGGATCGAAGGAGCGGAGGGCAAGATAAAGGAAACCGGCACTAGGTCGGCCGGATTTCTGAAATTGTTGTTGTCTGCACACTGGTTAGATGGTCCGCGAGCGGCACCACGGTTTTCGATGCCGCGTGCCGCGATCTTGTGCAAAGACTTGGCTTTCTTGGGTTTCGACCGGCACCATGGCCGCCGCACGCCCGATTTCCTTGAGTTCTGGCCGGGGGCGCATCCGTGAGCGCCGACGACGAAAACCGCTTTCGGCCGAAGCCCGGCCGCTTCCGATCCGACGCACGGCCGGGGAAGACCAAGAGCTTTTTCAGCCAGGCCAAGAAGATCGCCCGGCAGCATAGCGCCAGCCCGTCCAGATCGTCGCTGCGTTCAGCGTTGCGCCCAGGCAAAAGCCCGACCGGCAAAAGCGGCAAAGCCTCGCGTTCGACCAAGGGGCCGGGCCTGCAACGCGGGCACGGTGCGGCCTTCGTTCGCGCCCGCACCTTGTCGGGCGGTTGGCGGCACAGCGCGCCCGGAATGCGCCGCGTCGTCGTCAAGACTCGTTACGTCCAGAACGCCGGCCGGAACGGCAAGTCCGCCGCCCATCTGCGCTATATCCAGCGCGACGGCACATCGCGCGACGGCGAGCGCGGCCAGCTCTATTCCGCGACCGAGGACCGCGCTGATGGTCACGCCTTCGTTGAGCGCGGCAAGGAGGATCGGCATCAGTTCCGGTTCATCGTATCGCCGGAGGACGGCGCGGACCTGACCGACCTGACCGCGCACGCGCGCGACCTGATGAAGCAGATCGAGGCCGACCTTGGCACGCGGCTCGATTGGGTTGCGGTCAATCACTACAACACCGGCCATCCCCATGTGCATGTCATAGTCCGGGGCAAGGACGACCTGGGCGAGAATCTTGTCATCAACGGCGACTATCTCGCCAATGGAATCCGCGAGCGTGCCAGCGAGCTAACCACGCTGGAGCTCGGCCCCCTGACCGAGATCGAGCAGAGCCGCAAGCTCTCGGCCGAAGTCGATCAGGACCGTTTCACCCGCATCGACCGGGCGATGACCGAGGAAGCCGACGGCCGATTCCTCGACCTTCGCCATGAGCCGGACGACCATAGGCGTCAGTTCAACCGGACGCTGCGACTGCGCCGTCTCGCCAAGCTGGAGAAGATGGGGCTGGCGACCGAGCACGCGCCGGGCGTTTGGGAATTGAAAGAGCGGATGGAGCCGACGTTGCGCGAGCTGGGCGAGCGCAGCGACATCATTCGCAACATGCACAAGGCGCTAAGGGCCGATGGCCTGGAGCGCGATCCGCTCACCTTCCAAATCCACGATGGGCCGCCGGAGGCGCCCGTCGTCGGGCGCGTCGTCGATAAGTATCTCACCGACGAGCTGGGCGAGAACCTGACCGTCGTGGTGGACGGCGTTGACGGTCGGACCCATCATGTCACCGGTATCGAGCCGGCCCACGTCGAGGATGCTAGGATCGGCAGCATCGTCGAAATAGGTCCGGCCGATACGACACAGCGGCCATCCGACCGGACCATTGCCGCCATCGCCGAGGATGGCGTCTATCGACCGAGCCGTCATCTGGAGCGGGCGAAGTTCGAGGGCCGTGTTCCGGGCGGCGACTACGAGGGTTATGTCGATGCTCATGTGCGCCGGCTGGAGGCGCTACGCCGCGCCGGCATCGTCGAGCGGATCGACGCCGACCAATGGCGCATCCCCGAAGACTTCGAGAGCCGCGCCACGGCCTACGATGCAGGCCGGAATCAGCAGGCCAGCGTTCGTGTGCTTTCGGTGCTCGACCTTGAGAAGCAGATCGGCGCGGACGGCGCGACCTGGCTGGACCGACGACTGGTTACGCCCGACGCATCCGACCTTGCATCGGCCGGCTTCGGCCAACAGGTGCGCGAGGCGATGGAGCAGCGGCGCGAACATCATATTGACCAGGGCAACGCCACACGCCGGCAGGACGGAAGGACCTTCTACCGGCGCAATCTTCTCGCCACGCTACGCGACCGCGAGGTCGCCAGTGTTGGCGCAGAGATGGCCGCGAGCAAGGCGCTGCCGTTCCGCGCCGCCACGGACGGCGAAACCGTCAGCGGCAAGTTCACCGGCACCGTACAGCTAACCAGCGGCAAGTTCGCAGTGGTTGAGCAGAGTCACGAGTTCACGCTTGTCCCATGGCGGCCGGTCATCGACCGCCAGCTCGGCCGTGAGGTGGTGGGCGTCGTCCAGGGCGGCTCGGTGTCGTGGCAGTTGGCGCGGCAAAGGGAGCTAGGCATCTAGTTCAGGGCGTTTCGCGGGCAAACGCGTAGTTAGAGGTTGTGGTTTAGCGTCTTGAGATATGCACAACACATACGCATCCATCTTCCTGATCGGCGGCAACGTTGGGCCTATCGATGGTACTGACGGCGCGTGCGGTTACCTCTCCGAGGGACACTGAAGCGAATGCCTGATATATGGTTCTGACATTTGAGGAGCCTACCAAACAGGGAACGGTCATGACCTTGTCCTGTCCGTTTTCGCAGCAAACTCCTGAACAAGCGTAGCCATCAAATCTGCCGCTGGCATCTCACGCGCCAATGGAGCGCCTTGACCAGCCCATTGGGCGGCGAACTCGAAATTGCCTTTGCGGGCAGCGACAGCGTTGAGTTGCTTGGCTGCATCATAGGCAACTGGATAGTCTGGCGGGACAGGGCTGCCCGCCACTTCGCAATAGTTCATGAAGCGGCTGACGATGCTGCGTGCAGGCCGGCCTGAAACAACGCGCGTCAGCCGTGTGGCAGCGGCCTGCACGCTTTTGAGGTTCTCCCGATAACTGGCATTGGCCGCCGATTCCGGGCACAGGATGAATGCTGTCCCGAGCTGGGCGGCAACCGCACCAAGATCAAGCGCGGCCCGGATACCCGCACCATCCATAATTCCGCCCGCCGCGATCACCGGCAGTCTCGTTCTGCTGACCAGCAGACGGACAAGGACCGACGTGCTGAGCTGCTGGTCCACAGCCTCTGGATCAAACATGCCACGGTGTCCGCCAGCCTCGATGCCCTGCGCGACGATGGCGTCGATGCCGGCCGCCTCCATGGCCTGGGCTTCATGTAAGCTGTTTGCAGTCGCGATCGTCATGACGCCGGCAGCACGCAACGCCGCAATCTTGTCGAGCGCGGGCAGCCCAAAGTGAAAGCTGACAACGGCCGGCCTCGTCTCCAGCAGCATCTGGAATGCTTCATCGTTAGCGACGAAACTGGTGTAGATTTCCTCTATATGTGCTGGAACCTCGGCCTCGAACTCTCGAAAGAGGGGGGCAAGATAGTTCAACCATCTGGCTTCGGTCTCTACGTTCCGCCGGGCTGGTTGATGACAGAACACATTCACATTGAATGGTCGCGCGGTCAGGTCGCGCGTTTCTTCGATCATCTTGCGGGCCTGCGCGACCGTACTCGCCCCAATCCCCAACGAACCTAACCCACCGGCATTCGACACGGCGGCGGCGAGCGCGGGCGTCGAGACGCCTGCCATCGGGGCCTGGATGATGGGATGATCGATCCCCAGGAACTGAATGCAGCCCTTCCCAGCATGTTCAACAGCCATGTCCGTATTCTCCATTCGGCAAACTGGCTTGACGTAATTCACATAAAGAGAATATCATGTAACAGTTATTCCGCAATGGAGAATTTAAATGGACCTCGCCGCCCTGACGGTGTTCCGCGCCGTGGCGCGGGAGCAAAGTGTTACACGCGCTGCCGAATTGCTTGGCCGCGTGCCGTCGAATGTCACTACACGCATCCAGCAGCTTGAGGCCGAAATCGGCGTGCCGCTGTTCCAGCGTGATCGCAAACGCATGGACCTCACGACAGAAGGTCGGACCTATCTCGATTACGTGGAACGCATCCTGAATCTGGCCGAAGAGGCACACCAGGTCGTCAATCCAACCGAGCCGGCCGGAACCTTGCGGGTCGGCACAATGGAATCGACCGCCGCTACCCGGCTTCCCGCGCCGCTTGGGCGTTTCAGCGCCAATTGGCCGAAGGTGGTGATCGACCTGTCCACGGCACCGACCAGACAACTCATCGATGCGGTCCTTGCCCACCGCATCGACTGCGCGCTGATCGCCGTGCCGTCGGGGGATTGGTGGCTCGAACCAGATACGCTCGACAGGATTCCGTTATTTCGTGAGGAACTGGTGCTGCTTCTGCCACCGGGCCATCCCGAAGTCCAACATCCCGAAGATATCCGCCCCCGTGCGCTCGCGGCTTTTGCACCGGGTTGCACGTACCGGATGCTGGCCGAGGAATGGATGACGAGCTTCGGGACGAAACCTGCCACCGTGCAGGTTCAGGAAGTGCGGTCCTATCACGCGATGATTGCCTGCACGGCGGCTGGATCATGCTTCACTGTTCTGCCCCGCAGCGTGCTGGATCTCACGCCGAACGCGGGAGACTTCACGATCAAGCCGTTGATGACAGTGGATACCTGGCTTGCCTGCCGGCCGGGGTTCGCAACACTGGCTTTCTCGGCATTTCGCGACACGATCCACAGCTTTGCCGATATCAGGGACGCTGGCGATGCGCGGTCATGAACGCTCGACCGCGATCGCGGCTGCGCTGGTGCTGGTTATCGGTATGGGCTTCGGTCGCTTCGCTTTCACCGGCCTCTATCCTCTTATGGTCAACGGCGGCCAGATCACCGTCGAGGGAGGTTCCTACGCTGCTTCTGCCAATTATGCCGGCTACCTGATCGGCGCATTATTCGCCGGCGCGCTCAGCGGGATTTCCAGCCGCAAACTATGCACGTTCTCGATGGCAGCAACAGTCGTGACACTTGGGCTGCTGGCACTCGCGATCCCGGAATGGCTGGTTGTGACCGTCCGGGGCTTTGCCGGCGCAGCCAGTGCGATTGCCATGGTCGCAGCCTCCCACTGGCTGATTCATGATCGACACCATCATCAAGGCGCACCTGCCTTGTTCGCTGGTGTTGGCGTCGGGATTCTCGTTTCGGCCGAGATCATTGCCGCAGGTTCCTGGGCGTCCCTTTCAAGCCATGCCCTCTGGCTGTTGCTGGCATTGGTGGCACTCGCAATCGGTCTTGCGACCCTCATTCTCCAGGCGCGCGGGGATTCCTACAAACCTGAGCGCGAGCCATCCTCACATGACAAGGCTGCCGTTCGCACCCCACCGTTTGGTCCGGTTCGGCTCATCGTCATTTATGGGCTTGCAGGTTTCGGGTACATCATCACGGCGACATACCTGCCACTGCTGGTCCGCTCGGCGCTTGCAACGATCGACCCGATCCATATCTGGGCCGTCTTCGGTTCTGGTGCCATTCCGTCATGCTTCCTCTGGCATTCCCTGCATGAACGGTGGGGCACGTCCCGCAGCCTCATGGCGAACCTTGGCATCCAGGCCATTGGCGTCATTCTGCCTGTTATGCATTCTCCATTGGCCTATATCGGTTCTGCGCTGATCGTTGGGGGCACCTTCATGGGGACCGTCACGATTGCCATGCCAGCCGCTCGGCGCGTCGCCAAAAGCCAACGCTTTAACATGCTTGCCATCATGACTGCTGCATACGGCGTCGGTCAGATCATCGGCCCCTTGGTCGCGACCAAGCTCTACGGTGTAACGCAGTCCTTCGATGCCTCTCTTGTCGTTGCGGGCGTCGCACTCGCCATCGCTTCCGCGCTAGCCATGCCCATTGGAAAGCGATCAAAGGGACATGCTAATCCAGCCGGAATTGAGCATCCGCCGAACGAACCGCAGTTAGAAAAAAGCAGCCGGTAGCGAACTGGGTTGCGGCTCGTTCACCAGCGATGCAATTCCTTGACGTCAGGTTTTCTACGTTCGGACAGGGCAACGAATTCTTCTCATCGTGACCGGCTAACGGTCGCTGGTCAGCGGCAAGGTCGCGGCTGTCGAGCATGGCGCCTGACCTTATGATCGCAGGAAGATAGAGGACTCGGACTCTAAGAGAACTTGGGTTTGAGTGTGACGAGGAGCCAATCAACGAACACGCGTACCCGCTGGGAAAGTTGACGGTTGCTGGGATAGAGAACGGAAATGGGTGTCGGGGGTGGTGCAAATTCGCCCAGCACCTCTACGAGGGCACCCGAGCCCAAGTCTTCCTCGAAGCGAGCACGCGGAGCCTGCGCCAGACCGAGCCCCAGACGCGCTGCTCCTGCATTCATATCAGCGCCAGAGACCAAAACACGCGCGGGCAGCGCGACCTCGACGGTCTTTCCATCCACCATGAATTCCAGAGGCATGACGCGGTCGGTGCGTGATGACATGAACCCGATCATCATGTGGCCATCAAGGGCATCCGGCGATAACGGAACGCCGTGCCTTGCCAGATAGTCGGGGCTTGCACAGGTGATTTCCCTCAGGACACCGATCGGTCGCACAATCATGTCGCTATCGGAGAGCTGCCCACTGCGGACGACGCAATCAACACCCTCACGCACGAGATCGACATAGCGCTCGCTTTCTCGGAGGTGGACCGTGAGTAAAGGATGCTGGGTCAAAAAGGTAGGCAGCGAGGGCAACAGCATCGTCCGCGCAAGGTTGCCGGCAACGTCAACCCGCAGCAGGCCAGTCACGGCGCCGCTCGCACTCCTGTCGGCATCTTCGATGTCCGCCAGAATGGCCATGCAACGGCGATAATAGATTTCCCCCTCGACTGTCGGCTGGACATGCCGTGTGGTGCGCTGGAGCAGACGTGTGCCGAGCCGGCGCTCCAACTCCTTGATGGTTGCAGTCGCGACGGGGCGCGAAATGCCGACATCTGCGGCCGCCGCGCTGAAGCTGGCGCGTTCCACGATCCGCACGAATAATTCCATGGAGGACAATCTATCCATGAATATTATTCTGTATGGCAAAACAGTATTAGCGGCAATCGCGATCTAATCTCATTTTGAACATGCATCTATATCGGGATCATCAATCTCAGGAGATCCTTATGACAATGCATGTTCCCATCGCACTGGTTACCGGCGGCAGCCGCGGCTTGGGTCGCGCCACCGTCGAAGCGCTCGCCCATCGCGGCGTCACTTCGATCTTCACCTACAACACGAACAGGTCGGAAGCCGACAAGGTCGTCAGTCTGATCGAGAAGGCTGGCGGCAAGGCCGTGGCGCTTCAGCTCGACACGGGTGATACCGGCAGCTTCGACGCATTCGTCGACAGCGTCCAGCGGACACTACAGATCATCGGCGCCGAGAAATTCGACTACCTCGTCAACAACGCTGGCAATTCGAGCGGCATGGGTTTTCTGAATGCACAGGAAGACGAATTCGATGCCCTCTACAGAATCCATGTTAAGGGCGTGTTCTTCCTCACCCAGAAACTCGCGCCGCTAATCAGGGACGGCGGCCGCATCGTGAATATCTCTTCCGGCCTGACCCGGATCATCATGACGAACCGCGCCGCTTATGCGACGATGAAAGCAGCGGTGGAAACGATGACCAAATACATGGCGTTCGAGCTGGGCGCGCGGCGTATCGCCGTGAACTGCGTTGCGCCCGGCGCCATTGCGACCGATTTCAGCGGCGGTGTGGTGCGCGACAATCCCGACGTCGCCAAGGCTATTGCCGGTATGACCGCTCTCGGTCGGCCAGGGCAACCTGACGACATAGGACCGATGATCGCCTCGCTTCTGTCGGAGGATAATCGCTGGGTAAACGCACAGCGGATCGAGGTTTCTGGCGGAATGCGAATCTGACGGGTTCCCATTTTTCGGTAACAGACCGGCCTGCGTCGAGAGACGGCTGGCCGGGGCCGAGCGGAGCGGTCAACTAAAGGCGCCGCAGATGCTCCGCTGAACATCGTTAGTCGTCGCTCGCCTCTGAAATGAGCCAGTCAACGAAACCGCGAACCAGATTTCCAGGATCGGCTTGACGGGGGATAACCGCGACATAGCCCGTCCTCGGAACTCGGATGTCTGGCAGAGGCGTCATCAGCCTTCCGCTGGCAATGTCGATATCAAGCATGGGAAGCGGGCCGATCCCGATGCCAAGCCCATCTTCCACCGCCTGGCGGGCGACGAAGAAGTGGTCAAAAGTCTGACGCGACAGTCCAGTCAGATGCTGGAGGTCTGCCGCCTCAAGCCAGTTCACCCAATCACCGGGGCGCGTCTCACTAGCAAGCAGCGTATGTCCCTCAACGTCCGCAGGTTTGAGGATTGGGCGCTCAGCGAACAACGCGGGGCTCATGATCAACGTATCCACGTCGTCCAGCACCGGAACGACTTGGTGTTGGGGCCAGATATCATCCCGCGCGACGCCACGCCGGATCGAGAGATCCACGCCGCCGCGCAACTCTTCCTGCACGCAGGACACGGTCGTAACGACGACTTCGACATGCGGGTGATCGGCATGATAGCGACCGAGCCGGGGAATGAGCCAGCGCATCGCGAGGCTGGTCGGGGCGCTCACGCGCAGGATGCGGCGCGCGTTCGGGCGGCCGCAGGCTTCTGCTGCGACCGCCAGACGGTCGAATGAAAGCCCTACTTCCGCTGCAAAGATTTTCGCCGTTGGCGTAGCGACCATCCGGCGACCATCCCGCATGAACAGCTTCTGCCCCAGCCAGCCTTCCAATGCGGCGATCTGTCGGCTCACTGCTCCATGGGTGAGGCCAAGTTCAACTCCTGCCTCGGCATAGCTCCCCGTGCGGGCAGCTACTTCGAATATGCGCAAGGCGTTCAAAGGGGGAAGACGGCGCATCCTGTATCCGTGAGAAAAGAGAACGATATGCGTGAGCAAATCCATACTAGTCGATAAAAGCTCACACGTATACCGTCTAATGAGGAGATGGCCGGACACGGCAAGGCAAACAATATTCCGGGCAGTACAGTGACAGATGAACCGCAGCAGTCGATGGAACACTCAAAAGCGTAGCCTTGTCGGAGCCAGTCTCACACATGCCCTTCATGATGGTTACACGGACTCGCTCTATGCCTTCATACCGGTATGGCAGGCCCAGTTCGGGCTTTCCTATGCAGCGCTCGCGGCTATCCGTGCCCTCTATTACGCGACCATGGGCGGTCTTCAGCTACCTGCCAATCGGCTTCTTCGCGGCTGGTCACCGCGCGCTGCGCTGATCCTCTCGACAGCAATCGCGGCATCCGGCCTGGTGATCATGGCTCTGCCATTGGGACTGGCGGGACTTTGCGTCGGCCTCGTCGTAGCAGGTATTGGGTCGAGCATTCAGCATCCGCGCGCTTCCATGCTTGTCACCGACAGTTATGGGGATGCCGCGCGACGCCCTCTCGGTATCTATAATTTCGCGGGCGATCTTGGAAAGGCGGTGTTGCCGGCGCTCGTTGCGCTACTGCTGACGGTTCTTACCTGGCAACCGGTGCTCGGATTGATGGCGATGCTCGGAATCGTCCTGATCTTCACCTTGGTGCAACTGGTGCCCTCCGTTTCCTCCTCCATGGAAGGTAGAAAGCAGGCCACGATCAGCCGTCAACGCCGCGGCTTCCGTATTCTGACGGTGATTGGCGGCTTCGATACCGCCACCCGCATGGGGTATCTGCTGTTTCTTCCCTTTCTTGTTCAGGGGCGCGGTGGTGGCCTACCGACGGTAGGTGTCGCTCTTGCCCTGCTGTTTGTCGGTGGCGCGTTCGGGAAAGCGGTTTTCGGCGGCCTTGGAGAAAGGCTGGGCGTCGTCAGGACCGTGATGATAGCTGAGGCCACGACAGCCTCGCTGATCGTCGCGACGCTGTTCACGCCACTTCCCTTGACGCTCATCTTGCTGCCGCTGCTCGGCATCGTTCTTAACGGCACATCGTCGGTGCTCTACGGCACCGTGCCTGAACTTTCGGACGGCGATACAGGTCGGGCTTTCGCGATCTTCTATACGAGCGTTATCGGCTCCGGTGGCCTCGCCCCGATCCTTTATGGCGCCATTGCCGATCACAGCTCCCGCACAGTCGGCGTTCTTGCAGCGGCCACCACCGCCGTTCTGATCATTCCACTCGTAATGGCGTTAGGCCGCTACCTGCGAAGCCCGGCAGCCGAGGCCACAAGAGCCGCGTAACTAGTCTGAGGCTCAAAAAACCGGCCGGCTATTGGCTGGCCTCATTCAATCCCTTGAGAAAGGCCAGACAATGAATACTGTTTCGCAGACACCCCTGATGTTGATAACCGGAGGAAGCCGTGGCGTGGGTGCTGCGACTGCGCG
>NZ_DAITQL010000041.1:0-35500 GCF_036833075.1 Hyphomicrobium sp. | reverse complement strand
GATTGAGCGTCGCGAGCAGCGCATTGTAGAGCACCTGCTTGCCGCCCGTGCCGACCGAGACCTGCGAGGGCTTGTAGGTGAGCCCATTGTCGCGCTTGAACTTGGCGACGATGGCCGCCTTGAGCTCAGGGATGCCGTCCACGTCGGTGTATTTGGTCTTGCCGTCCTTGAGAGCCTTGATCGCCGCCAGCTTGATGTTCTCGGGCGTATCGAAGTCCGGTTCCCCTGCCGAGAGCGAGATGACGTCCCGGCCCTCGGCCTTGAGCTGGCGCGCCTTCATGGACACGGCGATGGTGGCGGACGGTTGGATACGGTTCAGGCTGTCGGCAAAAAAGCCCATGAGCGACATCTTTCTCGTTGGACGGAAGGAAGCCAGCGGGTTGCGTTCGAAGCCGCGGGCGGCGCGGACGCTACGCCGGGAGCCTCGGAAGTTCAATATCCGCAGCGCACATCCGATCCGATTGGCAGCCGTGTCGCATCGGGCACGCCGGCGACACTAACTTTTCAGATCCGCGGAATAGCTTCCATTCGCCACAATCCGGGCAAACCCCCGCCACAGCGGGGAGTTGTGATCCCATTCGGATCACGTCGCGCTCGAATCATCGGAAAGGTAAAGAGGGCCCCCTCGCATGCCGCGTAAGGACGTATCTCCCCAGTTCCGCAAGCATCTGCCGGATCTTTTGGCCGGCCTCGCCGTTTTCGCGCTTCTGCTTGCCTTGACGGGCTGGCATATCGGCATCGCCGCCGCCTCGGACACGCGGTCGCTCGGCGCGGTCATGGACCGCAACGCCTCGGCGCTGCTTCTCGCAGGTGCGTTCGCCGCCATGGCCGTCTTCAACGTGGCCTTCGTGCGCCACCTGCGGCGCGCCTACGCTCCCCGGAGAGCCGGTCTGCGACACCGCAGACAATCCGATAAAAACCCCGGCGCATGAAGAGTTTACCCATCGCCGGATAAAATTTGCCCGGGGCGGGCTCGCCCGTGAACCGGGTCTGCGCTATAAGTGTTACAGAATATCGTAAGGTGCGTCCGGCCGCCGGACGCATGACGGATCAGAGAGCCAGAGTTGCCAAAGGGCTGCATCATGACGCTCCGCTTCGCTCTTCCCATGACGACCATCCGCACCGGCGCCGGTTTGGCCCTGCTCGGGGTGCTCGGCGTCGGGATTGCCACCACCAACACGGATGCGGTGGTCGCGGGGCACTTTGCGGCGGCCCTCGAGGCGGCCCCCCGTCAAGCGGCGGTGGACGTCGCCGGGGCGGATAAGGCTCTGGTCTCGGGCAGCGAGGCTTACTGGCTCGAGCGGCGTCGCCACGAGGGCGCTGGCGCAGCCATCGAGCCGGCGGCCTGGACGGCACCCGCCTTCATGGGCAACGTCGCAGTCGGCTCCCGGATCACGGTCGCAACCGGCAAGGAGGCGAGTGTCTTCGAGGTGGTTGCCATCACCGAGTCCGCAGTCGAGGGCTCCGGCAACCGCGCGGAGCGGCGAGTCGTCATCACCTGCCGCGATCTGAGCACCCAGGACGGCCGTCTCCAGACCTTCGCCACCACCGTCGGCGGGCCGGAAGCGTCGAGGTCCGCCCGCGCCCTCTAGGTCGTGACCCAGGCTGTGCCAATCCCATGCGCCCCGTATTCGAAGCCGCGGCGCCCCTCCCCCGTTGCGCGAGAGAAGCGAGCCCCTATGATGCGGTCCGCACGCCGGCATCGCACACGTGGAAGGGAGTTCGCGGTATGAGGCTCAATCCCCCGACGATCGTGATCTTCCTCATTTCCTTTGTCCTGGCGACGCTGGCCCTGATCACCAAGCTCGGCTTCATTCCGGTGCCGCGCTACCTGCCGCACCAGGAATTCTGGCTCTCGATCACGGCCTACTTCACGCTGATGGTGGGCAACCTGGTGCGCGGCCTCTGACCGGCCGGCCCGTCACCACGCGATCGGCTTGCGGTCGCGGAAGAATCCGCCGGTCGGCCCCGTATCCGGAAGCGTCGCCAGCCACACGGCCGTATCCGCGCCTTCCTCGGGGCTCCGATCCGCATCGGGCCCGCCCATTTCGGTCCGCACCCACCCGGGACACATCGCGTTGACCTTGATGTCTCCGCCACCGAGCTCGGAGGCCGCGATCCGCGTCAGCGCGTTGAGGGCCGTCTTCGACATGCGGTAGGCCGGATAGCCGCTCCCCATGTCGCTGAGCTGTCCCGCGCCGGACGAGATGTTGACGATGCGCCCGTAGGCCTGCTCCCGCATGAGCGGCGCCGCCGCCTGAATGAGGCGGACCGGCCCCAGCAGGTTGGTCTCCATCGTCCGGCGCAGCGTATCGGACGTGAGATCGAACAGGCTCGCCTTGAAGCCGCCCGGCGCGTCGATGAGGATCGCCGCGTTGTTCACCAGGATGTCGAGACGGCCGTAGATCCGCTTGACCTCGGCCACCGCCCGGGCCGCACTCCCCTCCTCGTTGACGTCGAGCGCCACCACCGGGATGTCGATCCCTTCCGGCTTGAGCGTTTCCGCCGCGGCGAGCCCCTCGCGCGTGTCCCGGGCGCCGATCACGGCCAGGATGCCGAGACGCGCAAGCTGGCGCACGATCTCGAAGCCGATGCCCCGGTTCGCCCCCGACACGAGTGCGGTTCGTGTGACAGCCATGCCGAATGCTCCTTGGAAGACTGAGGTGTTAGCCTAGCGCCTAACGCGCAGCGCCGCACCCCGGCATGATGGCGGAACGAGAGATCCGCCGTCGCGGAACGGGAAGACGCCGGCCCGTAGCCGAAAAGTTGTATGACCCAGGAGCAACGGCGCTCCGCTCGCAGGCTGCCTTCAGGGCGCATCGGCCGGAGCCGGCGTGCGGGCGGCCGCATCCGTGCCGCGCCCTTCGGTCAGGCGTTGAAACACGACGTACAGCATGGGGATGAGGAAGATCCCGAGCGCCGCAGCCGCGATCATGCCAGCCAACACCGGCACGCCGACCGCGATCATGCTGTCTGCGCCCGGCCCGTTGGCGATGACCAGTGGCACGAGACCCATGATGAAGGCGAAGCTCGTCATCATCACCGGCCGGAAGCGGAGTCGCGCACCGTCCACGGCTGATTCGAGAAGGCTGTCTCCGGCCGCCCGCCGCTCGATGGAGAACGCGACGATGAGAATGGCGTTCTTGGCCGCGAGCGCCACCAGCACCACGAGACCGATCTGCGCATAGAGCGTGAAGCTCATGCCGAGCGCCCAGAGCGCCGCGATAGCTCCCAGAATGGAGACGACCACCGACAGCAGCACCGGGATCGGGATCATCCAGCTCTCGTACAAGGCGACGAGAAAGAGGTAGGCGAACACCACCGCAAGCCCGAGCACGATCGTCGTCTGCCCGGCGGATTCGATCTGCTCGCGCGCCTGCCCCGTCCATTCGTAGGCATAGCCCTCGGGCAGCGTCTCAACCGACACGTTCTCCATGCCGGCAATCGCCTCCCCGGGGCCGCGACCGGGAGCCGGTCCGCCATTGATCGAGATCGCGCGGTAGTTGTTGTAGCGCGTCAGCGTCCGCGGCCCGACGTCGAGCCGCACGTTCGCGATGGCCGACATCGGCGTCATCTCGCCCGCGGAGTTGCGGACGTAGATGGAGGAGATGTCGTCGACATTGCCCCGGAACTGCTTCTCCGCCTGCATCCGCACGGTCCAGGTGCGGCCGTAGAGGTTGAAGTCGTTGACGTAGTAGCCGCCAAGCGTCGCCTGGAGCGCCGCAAACACGTCCGCGAGCGAGATGTTGAGCGCCCGCGTCTTGTCGCGATCGATGTCGAGACGGATCTGCGGCGTCTCCGCTTCGAAAGTTGAGAACACGGCCGCCAGCTCGGGGCGCTGGTTCGCCGCGACGACGAGGCCGCGCATGACGGCCGCCATGTCGGACGGGCTCTGGCCCTGCAAAGCTTCGAGCACGTACTCGAACCCGCCGACCTGGCCGAGACCGGAGATCGACGGCGGGTTGACGACGATGATGCGCCCTTCCGCAATGGTCGACAGCTCGCCGATCAGCCGCCCGGCAACGCTCGTCGAATGCATCTCCCGCGTGGTGCGCAGGGCATAATCCTTGAGGCGGATGAACATGACGCCCGCGTTCGAGGCTGCTCCACCGCCCAGGAAGTCGATGCCGAGCACGCTCGTCACGCCGTCGACTGCGGGATCCGCGCGCACGATGGCCTCCGCCTTGGCGGCCGTCTCCGACGTCCGGTTCAGAGATGCGCCGGCCGGCAGCGTGATCACGCCAATGACGAAGCCCTTGTCCTCCTCCGGCAGGAAACCCGACGGCGTGCGGTTAAAAATGACGTAGGCCGCGCCCGCGATCGCGATCAGCGCGACGATGCTCGCCATCGAGACGGACACCAGCCGCCTCACCACCGCCGCATAGCCATCCGCGACGGCATCGATGGCCCGGGTGACGTGCTTCATCACGCCCGTCGGGTGCCCCGGCTTGAGCAGGATCGAGCAAAGCGCCGGCGAGAGCGTGAGCGCGTTGATCGCCGAGATGACCATCGCCGCCGAGATCGTGACGGCGAACTGCCGGAACAGCACGCCCGACGAGCCGGAGAGGAAGGCGACCGGAACGAAGACCGAGAGCAGCACCAGCGTGATGGCGATCACCGGCCCGGCGATTTCCGACATGGCCTTGCGCGTGGCATCGGCCGGCGACAGATGCGGCTCGGCGTGCATCACGCGCTCGACGTTCTCGACCACGATGATAGCGTCGTCCACGACGATGCCGATGGCGAGCACGAGCGCCAGGAGCGAGATGGTGTTGGCCGAGTAGCCCGCGGCCACCAGCACGGCAAACGTGCCGATGATCGCCACCGGGACCGCGATCAGGGGGATGAACGTCGGACGCAGCCGCCCCAGGAACACGAACACGACGATGGCGACCAGGGCGAACGCCTCGACCAGGGTGTGGATCACCTTGTCGATCATCGACGAGACGAAATCGGCCGTGTTGTAGACGTAGGCGAACTCGACGCCGGGCGGGAAACGGTCCCGGAGCTCCGCGAGGCGCTTGGACACCGCCGTCGCGACGTTGACCGCGTTCGCCCCCGGCGACAGGTAGACGCCGATCGGCGCCGCGGGCTTGCCTTCGTAGCGCGCCTCCGTATCGAACGACGCCGCCTCGAGCTCGATGCGCGCCACGTCACGGACGCGCACGAACGAGCCGTCGCCGCCCGACCGCACGATGATGTCGCCGAACTCCTCCACGGTGGAGAGGCGCCCCTTGGTCGTCACCGTGAGCTGCAGGCGCTGGTCGGCCGAAAGCGGCGCCGCGCCGATGCGTCCGGCGGCCGCCTGGAGGTTCTGCGACTGGATGGCGGCGATGACGTCCTGCGCCGAAAGGTCGAGGTTGGCGAGCTTCTGCGGGTCGATCCAGATCCGCATCGCATAATCGCGCGCGCCGAAGATCGACGCGTCTCCCACGCCCGGAACGCGCTTCAGCTCGTCGAGAATGTTGAGCGTGACGAAATTGGACAGGAAGAGCTGGTCCTTGTCGCCGTTGGGCGAGTAGAAGAGGAACACCTGCAGAAGGTCGGTCGAGACTTTCGCGATCGTGAGGCCCGTGCGCCGCACCTCCTCGGGAAGCTTCGCGGTCGCGAGGTTGGCGCGGTTCTGGACGTTGACGGTGTCGATGTCGGGGTTCGTGCCGAGCAGAAACGAGACCGTGAGCGAATACGATCCGTCATTGGCCGAGGTCGACTTCATGTAGCGCATGCCGTCGACGCCGTTGATGGCGTTCTCGAGCGGCTGGGCGATGCTTTCCTCGACGGTGTTGGCGTCGGCGCCCGGGTAGGAGGCGCTGACGCGGACCGTCGGCGGCGCGATCTCGGGATATTGCGCGACGGGGATGACCTGCGTGGCGATCAGGCCCGCCAGGGTGATGACGACCGAGACCACCATCGCAAGGCGCGGCCGGCGGATGAAGATATCGTAGATCATGCGCCGCCTCGCTCTACTTCGCCGCACTCATGTCGTCTTTGATCTCGCTCGCCTCCACGGCGATGCCGGGCCGCACCTTCTGCTGCCCGCTCGTGATGACGCGGTCTCCCTCGGCAAGGCCGCTTTTGACGACGATCAGCGGGCCGCGCTGCTCTCCGACCTCGATGCGCCGCGTCTCGACCTTGCTCTCGGGCGTGACCAGCAGCACATAGGCGCCCTGCTGGTCGAGGAGGAGCGCGGACTGGGACATCATGAGCTTGAGCACCGGCTTCTTGGCCATGACGCTGACGCCGACGATCGCCTGGTCCACCAGCAGCCGTTCCGGATTGGGCATCTCGGCGCGCACCGTAATCGTATCGGTGCCGGCGTTGCCCTCGACCTCGACGAATTTGATCGAGCCGTCGTGCTCGTAGACGCTGCCGTCGGGCAGCTTCAGGCGGACGAGCACGCTGTCGGCCGTGACACCCTCGCGGCGCACCTCGAGCAGGACGCGCTGCGGCACCGGAAAGGCGACGTACATCGGGTCCTGGCGCACAAGGGTGACCAGGGGATTGCTGCTCGGCCCCACATACTCGCCGACCGAATACGTCGCCCGCCCCGTGCGACCGTCCATGGGGGCGTGGATGTCCGTGTAGCCGAGATTGAGCTCGGCCTGTGTCACGGCGGCCTGCTGGGCCTGGACCGCGGCGCGCGCCTGCGCGAGCTTGGAGATGGCATCGTCCAGCGCCGACTGCGGCGACGTCCCGCGCTCGGCGAGCGGCTTGGTCCGGTCGTAGGTGGCTTGCGCCAGCTCCTCGGCGGCCACGGCGCTGGCGAGGTTCGCCTTGGCGAGGTCGAGCGCCGCCTGGTAGGGCTCCTTCTCGAGCGTGAAGAGGACCTGGCCCTTCGTCACCTCGCCGCCCTCCTCGAAACCGCGGCTCGCCAGAAAGCCGTCGATGCGGGCCCGCACCGTCACCTTGTCGATGGCCTGAACGCGTCCGATATAGGCGTCCTGGTCGACAGCGTCTCGAAGGCGCACGCTTTCAACCACCACGCTCGGAGCCGGAGCGGCGGCTGGCGCCTGAGCGAGGGCCGGGCCCGAAAAGACCAGGGACGCGAGCACGGCCACGCCCAGCAGATGACGTCCCGCCGCCGACGGCAATCGCTCATCTCGCGTCACGATCATCGTATCCTCTCATCCGACACCAAGGGGCTCTGGCGACATCTATCACACATCCGGCGGCGCGAGGCCCCGTCCGCGATGCGCCCACTATGAACGACTTTGAAGCGAAACGTTTCCCCCGTGTAAAGGGGCCGGCACATCCCGGGATCGCGAGACGGAGATCGAAGGCGCCGCATCCATCCGTCGTCCGTCGAGACCGGGATGAGGCTTTGGCGCGGGCGCGCGCTCGTGTATGATGAGGGCTTGGCCCACCGGAGCTCGGACCATGCCGGCCATTTCCTGGCTTCTGCAGCCGATCATGACGACGGCGGCCTTCATCGCCGCATGGTTCGTTGCCGAGGATTCGGCGAATTTCGGCGTCGTGCAGATGGCCGTCGCCGTCCTGCTCCTCACCAGCATCGTCGCGCTCGCCACGTTCTGGCGCTCCATCGCATCCTGGATTGCCGCGCTCACGCGATAAGGCTCACGCAACGTCCCCAAACGCGCGCGCCATGTGCATGTCAGGCAAGGATCAGCCCGGGTTCGCCTTCGGCCGCCTCCCCGATGGCGGCCGCCGCGGCAAATCCATGCTGTCGGAAGATCGCCAGGACCTCGGGAACCGTCTCTGGCGCGCAGGCGACGAGCAGGCCACCACTGGTCTGCGGGTCGCAGAGGAGCGCCTGATCGACCTCCGTCATGGGGCGTGCGTATGCGACCTCTTTGCCGTAGCTGGCCCAGTTGCGCCCCGAGGCTCCGGTGATGAACCCTTCTTCGGCCAACCGGCGGGCCGGATCCAGCAGCGGCACCTCTGACCAGCCGATCCGGAGCCGGCAGCCCGAGCCTCGCGCCATCTCGAGCGCATGCCCCGCGAGACCGAAGCCCGTGACATCGGTCATCGCATAGACTCCGTCCAGTCGCGCCAGATCAGGGCCCGGCGTGTTGAGACGGGTTGTCGTCTCGATCAGGCGGGCGTAGCTCGCCGCATCGAGGGCACCTTTCTTCAGCGCCGCCGAGAAGATCCCGACGCCGAGCGGCTTGCCCAGAACGAGGGCATCTCCCGGCCGCGCGCCGGCGTTGCGCTTGAGATGGGCCGGATCAACCAGGCCGATGGCGACGAGGCCGTAGATCGGCTCGACCGAGTCGATGGTATGGCCTCCGGCAATCGGAATGCCCGCGGCCCGACAGGCGTCGGCCCCTCCGTCGAGGATCCGGGCGATGGTCGCCGTCGAAAGCGTGTTGATCGGCATGCCGACCAGCGCCAGCGCGAAAACCGGCGTGCCGCCCATCGCGTAGACGTCGCTGATCGCATTGGTGGCCGCGATGCGGCCGAAATCGCCGGGGTCGTCCACAATCGGCATGAAGAAATCGGTGGTGGCGACGATGGCCTGATGGTCGTTGACGCGAAAAACAGCCGCGTCGTCGGATGTCTCGATCCCGACCAGCAGCTCCGGCGGCACCGGCAGAGCGATCCCGCCGCGCAAAATTCCCTCGAGCACGCCCGGAGCGATCTTGCAGCCGCAGCCGCCTCCGTGGGCCAGAGAGGTGAGGCGCGGCTCGGCGGAGGCCGGGATATCGGTCATTGCGTGCGATCTCCTCAATTTTGGAGGCAGGTCGGATCGGCTCAGCCTGGAGCGCTGCACCTTTGCTGCCAACGAATGTCCTACCGCGATCGAGACGAGAAAGCACGGGCCCCGGTCGAGCGAACGCGATCGGCCAACGGCCACCCGCGCCTTGACTTGCCGGCCGGGCGGGACGATCTTTAGAGTTGGATCTATCCGCATGACTCGGAAGAAGAAAATTCGGAAGATTACGATGCGGAAGAAGGAGGTCGCATGAACATAGACCTTTCCCGCCGCAGCTTTCTGAAATTGACGGGAGCCGCGACGGCAGCAACGACGCTCGGAGCCATGGGCTACGGCGCAGCCGAGGCCGCGACAGCCGCCCATGTGCGCGCGTTCAAGCTGGCCACCACCACCGAAACCCGCAACATCTGTACCTATTGCTCGGTCGCCTGCGGGATCATCATGTATTCCAAGGGCGACTACAGCGCCGGTGAGAAGGCCGAGCTCATCCACATCGAGGGCGACGCCGACCATCCGACGAACCGCGGCACGCTCTGCCCGAAAGGAGCAGCGCTCAAGGATTTCGTGAAGTCCGAGACCCGCTGCACCAAGCCGCGCTACCGCGCGCCCGGATCGGACCGCTGGGAGGACATCACCTGGGACGCCGCCCTCGACAAGATCGCCCGCGCCATCAAGGATGACCGCGACGCGAACCTGATCGAGAAGAACGCCGCCGGCGTCACGGTGAACCGCTGGACCACGGCCGGATTCCTTGCCGCTTCGGGCGGCACCAACGAGACCGGATGGCTGACCTACAAGGTCGTCCGCTCGATGGGGCTGCTCCCGTTCGACAACCAGGCGCGCGTCTGACACGGCCCCACGGTAGCCAGTCTGGCTCCGACGTTTGGCCGTGGCGCAATGACCAACGCCTGGACTGACATTAAAAACACCGACCTGGTCATCGTCATGGGCGGCAATGCCGCCGAGGCGCATCCGTGCGGCTTCAAATGGGTGACGGAGGCGAAGCACCATCGCGGCGCCAAGCTGATCGTCGTCGATCCGCGCTTCAACCGCACGGCTTCGGTGTCCGATGTCTACGCGCCGGTCCGTCCGGGCTCGGACATCACCTGGCTGATGGGCGTGATCCGCTACTGCATCGAGAACGACAAGGTGCAGTGGGACTATGTGAAGAGCTACACCAACGCGACCTATCTCGTGCGCGAGGATTTCGGTTGGTCCGAAGGGCTCTTCACCGGCTATGACGAGGCCAAGCGCGACTACGACCGCACATCCTGGGAGTACCAGATGGGCGAGGACGGCATGGTCAAGACCGATCCGACCCTCAGGGATCCGCGTTGCGTCTGGAACCTGCTGAAGCAGCACGTCGAGCCTTACACGCCCGAATTCGTGGAGAACGTCTGCGGCACGCCGAAGGATCGCTATCTCCAGATCTGCGCGATGATCGCCGAAACGTCGGCCCGCGACAAAGTGATGACCGCGCTTTACGCACTCGGGTGGACCCAGCATTCCAAGGGCGGCCAGAACATCCGCGGCATGGCGATGCTGCAGCTCATTCTCGGCAATATCGGCTTGCCGGGCGGCGGCGTGAATGCGCTGAGGGGGCACGCGAACATTCAGGGCCTGACCGACATCGGCCTGCTGTCGCACATGCTGCCGGGCTACATGGAGCTGCCGACCGAGCACGAGACCGACTATGCGACTTACATGTCGACGCGCGGAAACCGACCGCTCATTCCGGATCAGACGAGCTACTGGCAGAATACCAGCAAGTTCATGGTCAGCTTCATGAAGGCCATGTGGGGGGAAGCGGCCACCGCCGAGAACGACTGGGGCTATGACTGGCTGCCCAAGCTCGACGTCCCCTACTACGACATCCTGCGCACCTTCGACATGATGACGCGCGGCGAGGTCAATCTGTATTTCTGCCAGGGCTTCAACCCGCTTCTGTCCTTCCCCAACCGGGCCAAGCTGACGGAAGGTTTGTCGAAGCTGAAGCTTCTCGTCACCATCGACCCGTTGCAGACGGAGACCGCGCATTTCTGGGAGAACCACGGCATTTACAACGACGTGGACCCCTCCCGGATCATGACCGAGGTGATCGAGCTGCCCGCGACCTGCTTCGCCGAGGACGAGGGCGCGACGGTGAACTCGGGCCGCTGGCTGCAATGGCATTGGACGGGCGCAACCCCGCCGGGCGAGGCCAAGCACGACACCTGGATCATGGCCAGCATCTTCCTTCGCGTGCGGGAGCTTTACCGCAAGGAAGGCGGAGTCTGCCCCGAGCCGATCCTGAATCTGAGCTGGGACTACCACGATCCCGTCGATCCCGAGCCAGAGGAACTGGCCAAGGAGATGAACGGTCGGGCGCTCCGGACGCTCCATGATCCGAACGACCCCACGAAGGTCATTCTCGAAGCGGGCAAGCTGCTGCCCAGCTTCAGCCTGCTGCGCGACGATGGTTCCACCATGTCCGGCTGTTGGATCTACACGGGATCCTGGACGGAGGCGGGCAACATGATGGCCCGGCGCGACAACAGCGATCCGGGCGGCATCGGCACCTACCTGAACTGGACCTTCGCCTGGCCGGCGAACCGCCGCATCCTCTACAATCGCGCGTCCTGCGACCTCAACGGCAAGCCGTGGGATCCCACGCGCAAGGTCATCGAATGGACCGGCGACCGCTGGGACGGCTTCGACGTGCCCGACATCGCGCCCACCGCCAAGCCGGAAACCGTCATGCCCTTCATCATGACGGCCGAGGGCACGGCGCGGCTGTTCTCGCGCGGACAGATGCGCGACGGCCCGTTCCCGACCCATATGGAGCCGTTCGAAAGCCCGGTCGAGAACCCGTTCAACCGCAAAATGCGCGGCAACCCGGTGGCGCGCATCTTCCCGAACGACGTGGCGCAACTGGGCACCAGCGACGAGTACCCCTATGTCGGGACCTCCTATCGGCTGACGGAGCATTTCCATTACTGGACCAAGCACAACCGGGTGAATGCGGTTCTGCAGCCGGAGTTCTTCGTGGAGATCAGCGAGCAGCTGGCGGCAGAACGCGGCATCACCAAGGGCGGCATGGTCCGGATCTGGAACAAGCGCGGTCAGATCTGGGCCAAGGCCGTCGTGACCAAGCGGATCCGTCCGCTGATCTGCGACGGCAAGCCGGTGCACATCGTGGGCATTCCGCTGCACTGGGGCTTCATGGGCGCGGCCCTCAAGGGCTTCGGCCCCAACAGCCTCACCCCCTTCGTGGGCGAAGCCAACATCGACACGCCGGAATCCAAGGCGTTCCTTGTCAACATTGAGCCGGCCGAGGCAATGGTATGACAACGGAAAGGGCACCCCAACCCGTGACGGCCGCCGCGAACCCTCCGGTTCAGCCGCTGCCCTCGAACCTCTTGCCGAGCGACGTCGTCAAGATCTCGGCCACGTCCCACGTGCCGGAGCCCGAGCGTCGACTGACCAAGGTTGCCAAGCTGATCGACGTCTCGAAATGCATCGGCTGCAAAGCCTGCCAGTCAGCCTGCATCGAATGGAACGATACCCATCCGGACATCGAGGAGAATGTGGGCGTCTACGAGAACCCGCACGACCTGACGCCGGAGATGTTCACGCTCATGCGGTTCACGGAATACGAGAACCCGATGACCCAGGAGCTCGAGTGGCTGATCCGCAAGGATGGCTGCATGCACTGCGAGGATCCAGGGTGTCTCAAGGCGTGCCCGGCCCCCGGCGCGATCGTTCAATACTCCAACGGCATCGTCGACTTCATCTCGGACAACTGCATCGGCTGCGGCTATTGCGTGGCGGGCTGCCCGTTTGACATCCCCCGCATCTCGAAAACCGCGCATGTCGCCAGGAAATGCACGCTCTGCTCGGATCGCGTGGCGGTGGGGCAGGGACCGGCATGCGCCAAGGCCTGCCCGACGCAGGCAATCGTCTTCGGCACCAAGGAGGACATGATCGCCCATGCCGAGGAGCGGATCACGGATTTGAAGTCGCGGGGCTACGAGAATGCCGGCCTCTACGACGCGCCGGGTGTCGGCGGCACGCACGTGATGTATGTTCTCCATCACGCCGACAAGCCGTCGATCTATTCCGGTCTGCCTGAAGCGCCGCGGATCTCCCCGGTGGTCGAGGGCTGGAAAGGTCCGCTCAAGACGGCCGCTCTTGCCGTTGCCGGTCTCGCGGCGGCGGGCGCGGTGCTGCACGGCATCTTCGCCAAACCCAACCAGGTCAGCGCGCACGAGGAGGAAGAGGCGGAGGAGCTTGTAGAGGACGCGGCCGACCATCATGGCGGCGAAGCTCATGAGAGCGGCAGAGGATAATGGCTGACGAGCGCGTCTACTCCGCACCGGGCGATGTGATCGAGGCGACGCAGCCCGTGGTTCTCGTGAACCGCTATCGCGGCTTCACCCGTATCAATCACTGGATCACGGCGGGTTGCATGATCGTGCTCCTGCTTTCGGGCTTTTCCCTCTTCCATCCCTCACTCTTCTGGCTGACCAGCCTCTTCGGCGGCGGCCAGACGACGCGCTGGCTGCATCCGCTCGTGGGGCTCCTGCTGTTTGCGAGCTTTTTCCTCTTGTTCGTGCAGATGTGGAAGCTGAACCTCCCCCGGCGCGAGGACATGGAATGGAGCCTCCGGATCGGCGACGTGCTCAAAGGCCATGAGGAGAGGCTTCCGGAGCTCGGCAAATACAATGCCGGGCAGAAGATGGTTTTCTGGAGCATGTCCGGGCTGATCGTCGTTCTGATCATCACCGGCATCATGATCTGGGAGCAGTATTTCGCGAGCCTGGTCTCTATCCCGGTGCGGCGCGTCGCGCTTGCGGTCCATGCGCTGGCCGCCTTGGCCGCCATTCTGGTCTTCATCGCCCACGTCTACGCGGCGATCTGGACCCGTGGCACGATCCGCGCCATGACGCGCGGGACGGTGACCGGCGGCTGGGCCTATCGCCACCATCGCAAGTGGCTGCGCGAGCTGGCTCGACGTCGGGGCACCGGTCCGGCAGAATGATCGCGTGCGCGGGCACGCGACCGACAGCAAGGGCGGCCTCCGCACCGACCCCAGCGGCGCATCGTCTTGAAACAGGCATCCGGACGGAGCGCACCGGAGACCCCGTGCACGGAGTGCACTGGAGACACCATGACAGACGACCTGCAGCCTGATCCGTCCCTCATCGGTGGCGTGCCCTCACCGCCGCTCGCCTTCCTGCCCGATCCGGTAAAGCTCTTTCAAACCCGCGCCCGGCGGTTCGCCTTCCTAGCCGAGACGAACGAGCTTGCACCCTATCTGAGCTTTCTGGCCGAGCTCTCGCGGCTTCAGGCGCGCCTTGCCGTGATGCTTCCGCCGGTCACGCCTGTGGAGCCTCAGCGGATCGCCGAGGCCGCGAAGGCCGGGATGCCGCCGATCGACCGCACGGCGCTCGCGAGCGACCCCGGTCTCGCCGCCACGCTCGACGCGCTGATCGAAGGCGCGGCCGCGCTCGATATGCCAGAGCCCGGGCGCCTTGCACTGGAGGCCGTGCGCAGCGCCGACCAAGGCGACCGGCACTGGCTCCTGACGAACATCCTGAGCGATCACATCCCCGAGGACAGTGCCGCGCCGCACCTTTTCGTCGCCGCCGCCGCCCAGGTTCATCTCGCACGCCTTGCCGCAACGCTCGATGCCGGAATGCTGGTGCCGGTGCATGTCGGCATCTGCCCGGCCTGCGGTGGCCGTCCGGCCACCTCCTCCGTCATGGGCATGCAGGGGATCGAGAACGTCCGCTATGCCGCTTGCGCCTCATGCGCCACGCAATGGAACGAGGTGCGGGTGAAATGCCTCTGCTGCGGCTCGACCAAAGGCATCAGCTATCGCTCGGTGGAGACGATCGAGGCCACGGTCAAGGCCGAGGTCTGCAGGGAGTGCAAGTCCTGGCTCAAGATCTTCTACCAGGTCAAGAACCCGAGCCTCGATCCGGTGGCCGATGACGTCGGCAGTCTCGGCCTCGATATCCTGATGAAGGACACGGAGTTCCGCCGCGGCGGCTTCAACCCCTGTCTCGTGGGCTATTGACGAAGCTCAGACCACCCTCGGCAGACCAGCCGTTCAACCTGCGGCGCTGCCGAATATGGCCTTGAGGCTGGTCGTCATCATCTCGACCGCGATGGCGGCCAGAATCATGCCCATCAGGCGCTTGGTCACCGCCGTCGCCCGCGCCGACAGATAGTGTCCGAGCAGCGGCGCCGCGAGCAAAGCCACCGCGAGCACGGCCAGGAAGGCGCCAAGCCCGAGCATCAGCTCCATCTCTTTCCGTCCGTCGCCGCAGTGTGTCCGAACACGATCAGGCTTGCGATGGTGCCGGGTCCTACCAGCAGCGGAATGGTCAGGGGATAGATCGCGATGCCGGCCGCGTCAGCGTCCTGACCAGACTCATGACCGGACGGATGGTGCTGCGTGCTCGACTGGCCGTTCAGCATCGACAGCGCGATGAGAAGCACCATCAATCCGCCGGCGAGCCGAAAGTCATCGATCGTCAGTCCGAAGACGCTGAGAACCGCGCCTCCCGCCACCGCCGAGACGACGCAGCCGATCACAACGCCGATGATGGCCACCACCGCCACGCTCCGCCTTTCCTGATCCGTGCGCCCCTCGGTCAGCGACAGGAAGATCGGGATGTTCGCAATCGGGTTCATGATGGCGAACAGAGCAGCGAACACCTTAATCGCAAATTGCGTGTCGACATCCATGTCTTTGGCCTCGTCAGGGCTGCACCGGACTGGCGCGGAATGCACCGCGGCCGGCATGATAGTGCGCGCTTGGGGATCGCAGATCACAAAAAGCCGGCGCTGCGAACGAGGCAGCGCCGGCCCGCGGGCCGAGGGACCGCATCATCAGGTGACGATCTCGCGCGCCGTGAGCGCGTACTTGAAAGCGTCCGCGTCGAGGCAGTCGAGCCGCACGTTCTTGACCTCTGCCTGGGGGTACATGAGGAACGGAAGCGCGGGCGCACGGGAGCCCGGAAGGGCAACATCGTGGGCCGCGTTGTAGGCGAGCCAGTTACCCTCCCACGATCCGAACAGGGCTTTGCGGGCCTCGGTCACCTTCTCGTCGCCGAGCGGCAGGTTACCGGGCGGCTCCTCGAGCATCACCTTGCGCACGTCCGCCGGATCGACGGGGACCCAGCCGAAATCGGTGAGAAAGACCTCGGCGCGGCAATGCTGGGCCTTGGTGACGACCTCGTTCTTGGCGCCGAGGCTCGCAAAGCCGAATGCCGACGGCGCTACGCGCAGGCCATAAAGGTCCCGCGCCGGCAGCCCCGCTGCGCGGGCGAGCCCCACGAACAGCGCGTTGAGATCCGCGCATTTGCCGCCCAGGTTTCCGGACTGGAGCATGGTTGCGATATCTCCGAGGCCGCATCCCCGCACGGCGGCGTCGCGGTGGGTCGCCTCGACGATCCAATCATAGATGCTCCGCGCCTTGTCGAGATCGCTCCCAGCATTCGCGGTGATCCGGTCCGACGTCTCCTTCACGATGCCGTCGGTCGGGATGAGCTCGGTCGGCGCGAGGTTGAGAGCGCGCTCGGCGTCGGAGAGGGTATGCGGCCCGGTAGGCGCGGAAAGATCGACGGCGCGGCTTTGCGTGGCGAAGGCGCTCCTCACCTCGACCGCCGGCGCACGCTCCCCCTCCTGCCAGACGACATGGAGCATCTCGGCGCCGTATTTCGGGTCCCTGGCGATCTCGGCGGTGATCGCATTGGTCTCCCATGTGCTGCCGCCCGGCTTGAACCAGGCCGGATCGGCGTAGGCCGGCAGCGGGATCCAGGCCTGCATCGGGCCGGCCGGCTTCGCGATCTCGACGCGCGTGATCAGCTCGAAGGTGCGCCAGGTCCCGGGTTTTGGCGCGAAGGCCGCCCATGCCGGCAGGCTTGAAAAGGCAACCGTGGAGAGCGCCGCGCCCGTTCTCAAGACATCACGTCTGGTCACACTCATGGAAGGAGCTCCTTTTGTGCAGGTGGCGCGCGCCGCGATCTTCACACAGCCGATTTCTGCCCGATAACGCATCTTGCGTCGCAATTCGACGGACACCAATTGATGTCTTGTTCCGAATGACCGGCACCCATCGGTAACCGTTCGCAAATTTGACTGTTTCCAATGGGTGCCATAGCGTGATGTCGTTGTCGTGAACAGTGTCTCGACCCTCGGCCTCGGCGCTACGGCGGCGGGGCACGGACGGCCGCGCGGCAGGGGTCATGTGCTCCCGCCGGTGGTCTTGAGCCGCCATGGACGTTGCATGAACCAGAACTGCCCGGGACAAATGAAGCGGCTCCCGTCCGTCGACCGCGTACTGCAGACCGATCTCGGCAAGGTGGCGTGCGAACGCTTCGGACATGCCGCGACCGTCGAGGCGATCCGGCGCGCGCTGGCCCGTATCCGGGACGCCGGCGACGATGCCCACGAGCCCTGCGATGCCGCGGCGATCGCCCGGGAGGCGAGCGCGCACCTCGAAAGCGAGGGCCGGCCGAGCGTGCGCCGGGTGTTCAATCTCACCGGCACGGTGCTGCACACGAATCTCGGCCGTGCCGTTCTTCCTGAGAGTGCCATCGCCGCCGCCGTCGATGCCATGCGCTTCCCCGTCGCGCTCGAGTTCGACGTCGAGGGCGGTGCGCGCGGTGAGCGCGACGATCATGTGCGCGGCCTCATCCGCGAGCTGACCGGCGCCGAGGACGCCGCGATCGTCAACAACAACGCCGGCGCGGTGCTTCTCGTGCTCAATACCTTCGGTGCCGGCAAGGAGGCGATCGTCTCGCGCGGCGAGCTGATCGAGATCGGCGGCGCATTCCGCCTGCCCGACATCATGACGCGCGCGGGTGCGCGCCTCGTCGAGGTCGGCACCACCAACCGCACACACCTCAGCGACTACGAGGGCGCCATCACCGCCGACACCGGCCTGATCCTCAAGGCGCACACGTCGAACTTCGTCATTCAGGGTTTCACCAAGTCGGTTCCAACCGCCGAGCTCGCCGCCCTCGCCACGCTGCGCGGGCTGCCGCTGATCCACGATCTCGGATCCGGCGCCCTCGTCGATCTCACGCGCTTCGGCCTCGCCCCGGAGCCGACGGTGCGCGAGGCCCTGGCCGAAGGCGCCGGCCTCGTCACCTTCTCGGGCGACAAGCTGCTCGGCGGCCCCCAGGCGGGCGTGATCGCCGGCGCACGTGCGCTGGTCGAGCGCGTGGCAAAGAATCCCCTGAAGCGCGCGCTGCGCATGGACAAGATCCGCCTCGCCGCGCTCGAGGCCGTGCTGAAGCTCTATCGCGATCCCGACCGCCTCGCCGCGCACCTGCCGACGGCGCGCTTTTTTGCCCGCACGAAAGCCGAGATCGCCGCCGTCGGCGCGCGCCTTCGCGACGCCGTGGCCGCGGCGGTCGGCGAAGACTATGCCGTGAGCCTCGCCGAGTGCGCGAGCCAGATCGGCTCGGGCGCGCTGCCGCTCGAGACGCTTGCGAGCTCCGGCCTCGCGATCAGGCCTCGCGAGCGCAAGGACGCCGGCCGTCGCCTCGCCCTGCTGGCCACCGCGTTGCGCCGTCTCCCGATCCCGGTCGTCGGCCGCATCGCCGACGGCGCCCTCATTCTTGACATGCGCTGCATGGAGGATGAGCCCGGCTTCGTGGCGCAACTGCCGGCGCTTCGTAGCGCGGCGCCGCCGGATTTTGGAGACGAGGCCCCATGATCGTCGGCACCGCTGGCCATATCGATCATGGGAAGACCACGCTGATCAAGGCGCTCACCGGCGTCGACACCGATCGCCTGAAGGAGGAGAAGGAGCGGGGCATCTCGATCGACCTCGGCTTCGCCTACTGGCCGCGTCCCTCGGGCGATATCGTGGGCTTCGTCGACGTGCCCGGCCACGAGCGCCTCGTCCACACGATGCTGGCGGGCGCGACGGGCATCGACGTCGTACTGCTGGTCGTGGCTGCCGACGACGGCGTGATGCCGCAGACACGCGAGCATCTGGCAATCATCGACCTCCTCGGCCTCGACCGCGGCGTGGTCGCCCTCACCAAGTGCGACCTGGTCGACCAGGACAGGGCTCGGGCAGTCACGGCCGACGTCACGACGCTTCTCCGCGGTACGGGCCTCGACGGATCGGAAATCGTTCCCGTTTCGGGCGTGACCGGAGAGGGCCTCGTTGCGCTCGCCGAAAGGCTCGATGAGGCCCGCACCGAGGTGCCGGCGCGCGCCGCCGGCGGCCGTTTTCGCCTGGCCGTCGATCGCTGCTTCACGCTGAGCGGGCTCGGCACATCGGTCACCGGTACGGTTCTCTCCGGAAGCGTGGGCGTCGGCGACGAGGTGATCGTCAGCCCCACCGGGCTCGAGGCCCGCGTCAGGTCGATCCACACCCAGAACCGCCCGGCGAACCGCGGCGCCGCAGGTGAGCGCTGCGCGCTCGTCCTGAGCGGGCCGCACATCGCGAAGACGAGCGTGCACCGCGGCGACGTCGTCGTCGATCCGACGCTGCACGAGCCGACGCGCCGCATCGACGCGACGCTGCGCATCCTTCCCACCGAGCCGCGGCCGATCGGGCAATGGTTCCCGGTCAAGGTTCATCACGGTGCCGCCGAGGTTCCGGGCCGTGTCGTCGTTCTCCGGGATCAGCCGATCGAGCCCGGCGGACGCGATTTCGTGCAGCTCGTCCTCGAGCGTCCCCTTGCGGCCGCGGCCGGGGACCCGTTTGTCATCCGCGATACGTCGTCGAGCCGAACGGTCGGCGGCGGGCGCTTCCTCGACCTGCACGGGCCGGAGCGGCGGCGGCGCACGCCCGAGCGGCGCGCGCTCCTCGAGGCGCTGGACGAACGCGATCCCGCACGCGCCGTGGAGCAGCGCCTTGCAACCCGGGGCGCCTGGTGCGATCTCACCGCCTTTTGCCGCGACCGCGCGCTCTCTGCCGACGATGCTGAGATCATCGCATCGCGTCTCGGGCTGGCCACGCTGGCCTGCGACGGCCGTATCGTTGCCATGCGTCCTGACGGCTGGAACGATATGCGCCTCAGGATCGGACGTTCGCTCGATGCGTGCCATGCGGAGCGCCCCGATCTTCCAGGCGTTGCGTTCGAAACCTTGCGACGACTGATCGAGCCGAAATTCCCGCCCGCCCTGTTCATGGCCGCCCTGCGCCGGCTCACGGAGGCCGGCGAAGTGGCTCATGATCACGCCTGGGTTCACCGGCCAGGACACCGCGTGACCTTCTCGGCCGAGGACGAAGCGCGTTGGGCGGCCATTGCCCGGCACCTGGCGCCGCAACCGTACCGGCCGCCGCGCGTGCGCGATATTGCGCGGGCGTTGGATCTCGATGAGACCCTCGTCCGCCGGGTGATGCGCATGGCGGCGCGCCGGGGGGATGTCGAGGAGATTGCCCCGGATCATTTCTTCACGTTTGCCAGCGTGCAGGACATGGCGGCGATCGCAATCGACGTGGCCGAGAACGCGCCTGACGGTCGGTTCACCGCCGCAGACTTCCGCGACCGTCTCGACAATGGCCGGAAGGTCGCGATCCAGATTCTCGAGTTTTTCGACCGGCACGGGTTCACGGTCCGCCGAGGCGACTTGCGCAGAATCAATCCAGCCCGCATTGACTTCTTTGCGCCGTCGCCGGCGCAGAAGCATGGAGGAGTCCCGTCCCCGGTGGGGCGACCGGTCTTCAAAACCGGGTGGGGCCGTCAGACGGTCTCAGGTGGGTTCGACTCCCATCCTCCTCCGCCATCCTCTCCCGAGACACACCGATGAGGCCCGCTTGAGATCGGCCGCACGGTAGATCCGCGTGACTTCGATCCTCAATCGGGATCAGGCGTGGTGATGCGGGGCGTCTGCCCGCCGCGCAGAACCGTGTTGCCCTGGAAGAGCGTCCGCTGGTCGATGGCGGGCGGCGAGAGCCAGTCGGCTTCGGCCATCTGGCCGCTTTTGCCATACACGGCCAGAGCGTTGGCGTAGGTGACAAGTCGAATGTCGTCCGCCGGAAGCCCCTGCTCGGCCATCAGCTTGGCGGTCTTCGGCACCGACAGCGGATCCGAGACGCCCCAATCGCAAGCGGAATCGACGATCAGACGCTCGGGCCCGTAGCTCCGGACCAGCGCGATCATACGCTCGGCGGTCATCTTGGAATGCGGATAGATGGAGAAGGCGGCCCAGAAGCCGCGGTCCCTCACCTCCTGGATGGTCTCCTCGTTGACGTGATCGATGACGACACGCGACGGATCGAGCCCGTGCTCCAGGATGACGTCCATGGAGCGCGAGGCGCCCCGCTTCTTGTCGCGGTGCGGTGTGTGGATCATGACCGGCAGATCCAGCTCGCGCGCGAGGTCGAGCTGCAGGCGGAAATACTTGTCCTCGAGCGCGGTCTGCTCGTCGTAGCCGATCTCGCCGATGGCCACGACGCCTTCCTTGGTGGCGAAGCCCGGCAGCAGCTCCATCACGCCCTCGGCGAGCGCCTCGTTGTTGGCTTCCTTCGAGTTGAGGCCGATGCAGCAGTAATGGCGCACGCCGAACTGACCGGCACGAAAGCGCTCGAAACCGAGAATATGCGAGAGATAGTCCTTGTAGCTGCCGACATTGGTCCGCGCCTGGCCGATCCAGAATGCGGGTTCGATGACGGCGACGACACCGGCGTTCGCCATCGCCTCGTAGTCGTCGGTCGTGCGCGAGATCATGTGGGCATGCGGATCGATGAACATGGGAGATCTCCAAGGCGTTGGTAGGGTCAGGCGACCGTGTCCCAGGTGAGGCGCCCCTCCAGGAGGGCCGCGGCAAGGTCGGGCGATGACGAAAGCGTCTCTTTGGCAGAGGCGGATTGGCAGTCCGCGAGGGCGAGGGCCGCGCCTTTGCGCTCCGCGTCCGTACCGTTCCGCAAAATGGACGCCAGCGTCGCGATCTCGGCTTCTCCCGCGAAGGGGGCCACGCAGCGCCACAGCTCGGGAGAGATGGCGCGCCGGGCCGCCCGGCGCTCGGCCGCATAGTCGATCAGCATCTGGGCGAGCTCGGCGTTGCGCCGCGCGTCCAGTCCTTGGATCGGCGCAAGGCGACTGCCGATGAAGAGCGCCTTCACCACCATCTGGTTCCACTGCGCGTCGCTGAAGTGTTCTTCGGGATAAGGATTACGATGGGCCACGGCCTCGAAAATCGGCTGCATCGCCGACCGCACGCCTTCGGCGGCATAAGGGATCAGCCGTTCGGGCGCCGGAAAGAGCGGCAAGCCTTTGAGAAGCGCGACCTGCTCACCAAGCTCGGCTGTGCCGAAGATCGTGGCCAGGCCCGCCACGAACGCCGCCTCGTCGCCACGGTAGCTTGAGAGCGCGAGCAGGATGCGCCCAGCCTGATCGACACTCCAGCCCGTCGCGTCCAACCCCGGCCGTAGGGCCTTTCCTGCCTCCTGCTCGGCCGGCGTCAGATCAAGATCTGCTTTCCCGAGCTTGCGTGGTGCCAACCCGATTGCAATGCCGAGCTGCAAGGGCTTATCGCCGGCTTCGATGATCGCCGCCTGCTGATCGAGCCAGGCAAGCGCGTCGGGAGGGAGGCGCCGGGCGAGCCACGCATGGAGAAGGGATTTGGCGTCCTGGGCGTGCGACAGGGTCGAGGTCATGGTGCGTCTCGCATTTGATCAGGTTCCGGCCACGTAGCGCTGAAGCATGAGCGTCAAGGCAAACAGGGCGACGCACACGACCGCGATGCCAAGGCTGCCGTGCGCGCCCGCAACCACCGCGTCCATGAGGGCGATGCTGGCAATCAAAAGTCCGACGGCCGCCTCGCGATCACGCGGCACGCCCGATGTCAGCCACGCGATGGCCCGTCCGACGGCGCCGGCGGCAAGCGTCGAAAGAAGAAGCAGAGGGAGCGTCGCGTCTCCCGTCATCACGGCGACGGCGACCGGAAAGGCGAGGAGGAGCGCGGGCCATGACGTTGCGGGCGACTGAAACGCGCCGCCTTTGGCCGCCTGCGTGATGCCGGCAACATAGAAGAGCAGCGCGAGCGCCGCGCCGAGAACCGGCGCCGACAGGGCCGCCCCGGCCGCAACCGCCGTTCCGACATAAACGAGCGCACGGCACAGTCCCATGAGGACGGGCGAGACCGGATTGCCCTTGTGCCAAACGTCGTAGATCAGGATGAGCCCCGCCAGGGCCGCTCCGGCGACGGCGCTCTCCACGCCGAACGCCGACAGCAGCAAGACACCGGCCGCAACGAGCCCGCCGCCGACGGTAAAGGCCGCCGACGGCGTAACCGCGCCGGACGGCAGCGGGCGGTCCGGCCGCTCGCGCCGATCGATGTCCCGGTCGAACGCGTCGTTGAGAACCATGCCCCCGGTATAGAGCGCCGACATCGCCGCGAGAGCGAGGGCGAGGCTCGCGGGACGCATGCCGCCCGCAAGCACCGACGCGGCCAGCACGTTGCTCCAGATCGTCGGCAGATTGGAGATGCGGGCAAGCCGCAAGAGCGCCGCAAGCGTGCTCACGCGCCAAGTTCCATGCGCACCCACTGAAGCTCCCGCACGATATCGCCGGCCATGTCCGCCGACTTCAGTCCCTCGGGAAGGACGTTCCAGGTGTAGGTTTCCACCTCGAGATGGGGGGAGACCTCCTCGACGCGGCAGAGAGCCAGGACCTCGCGCAGGGTCTCCTGCGTGGAAGCCAGCTCCTCGTAGCGATCGAGGAACACCGGAACGTGGCAGTGAACCCGCCATTCGCCGCCGGCGTCCCCCCGGCGCGCGGCGCGGAACGCATCCGGAAGATCGGTGTGGCGCGTGATCCGCCCGTCCCGCCGCTCGACCGTCTGGTGCAGATAGATGCCGTCGTCGAAACGTCCGAGCAGGCGCTCGAAGCGCGACGCGGCGCCTGTCGCGCTCAAGGCCGCGCTGAGCTGCAGCTTGGCAACAGCGATACCGGCCGCGCGGATCGCTCGAAGCGTCGGCTCCGCGTCCTCGAAGGCGACAGCCGAGTGGCAGACGTCGAAACAGAGACCGATGTGGCGCCTGAGGCTCGGCTCGGCTTCACTGGCCGGCACACCGGCAAGGCGCGAGAACAACGCACATGCGCCGCTGGCGAACAGGTGATCCTGGAAAAAACGGATAGCCTCCTCGGTGGTTTCAAGGATGCAGGCGGGCTCGGGCTCGATGGCCAGCACGATCGTCCGCCCTGTGTCGCGGAAGATGCCATGCAGATGGGCGGCGGCGCGCACGAAGCCTTCGGCGATCCGCTCGACGTCGATCCGGCTCGCGGCCTCGGCCCTGAACGCACCCGGCACCGTGCTGATGCTGGCCGTCATGCCGTGAGGCGCAAGGTCGGACAGCAGGTCGGCAACCAGGTTCGTGAAAGCGAGCCGCTCCGGCGTGCGCCAATCCGGAGCATAGACGCGCTCCTTCACGCGCTCGCCGTGGAAGCTGCCGTAGGGAAACGCATTGATCGTGAAAACATAGAACCCGCCATCAGCCAGAAACCGCTTGAACTCCGAGAGCGCCGCTGGCTCCGACAGTTCGCGCGCGGCGACGGCCGAGAGCCGCAAGCCGACACCCATGGGGCGTTCTGAAGAGACCCGCGCCTTGACGTCGGGCAGATGGCGCCCGAGCGCGGCCCGGATCTCGGCCCAGCTCTCTCCGGCATGGATGTTTGTGCAGTAGGTGAGATGAGGGTGTCCCGGGAGCGCAAGCTGCATCAAATGCCGGCCTCCCGCCTGAGCCACTCCAGAGACTGGCCGATGAGCTCCGGGTCCATGCTGTGGACCTCGACACCGACGCCAAGCGCCTCAAGCAGCGTGATGGTGAGATCGCCGCCGAGATGCTCACGGAACTCCTCGAGCCCTTTGAGAAGCTTGAGCGCTCCGGTGTCGTCGCGCGCGTCGCAGGCCTCGTGCCAGAGCTCGAACCCGAGCCGCACCAGAAGGCGGGCCACGCGCAGATCCTCTCCCGCCGGCAGCAGCCCGGCGAGCACCGAATAGCGCGTGTCGAGCGCGATGCCGATGGCAACGGCCTCGCCATGGCGCAGGGCATAGTCCGAAAGGACCTCGAGCTTGTGCGCGGCCCAGTGCCCGAAATCGAGCGGCCGCACGCTGCCGCGCTCGAAGGGGTCGCCGCCGTGAGCGATCTGGCGCATGTGGAGCAGCGCGCAATGCCGGATCAGCTTCTCGAGCGGCTCCGACGCAAAGAGCGCCAGCGCCTCGGCCTTCTCCTCGAGCCATTCGAAGAAGGCCCGGTCGCGGATGAGCGCGACCTTGACCGCCTCCGCCATGCCGGCGCGCTTGTCGCGGCCCGGCAGCACATCGATGAAGGCGGAATCGTTGATGACGGCATGCGGCGGAACGAACGTGCCTAGCATGTTCTTCATGCCGAACGCATTGATGCCGTTCTTGACGCCGACCCCGGAGTCGTTCTGGGCGAGAACGGTGGTCGGAACGCGGATATGGCGGATGCCGCGATGCGTGGTCGCCGCCGCATATCCGACGAGATCGAGCACCGCGCCGCCGCCGATGCAAACGACATAGGAATGGCGGTCGAGACCGTTGTCGACGAAGCGTCGCTGGAGATCCGTCAGGAGCTTGGGGTCATTCTTCGCTGCCTCACCGCCGACGATCGTTTCGACAGGGCCGGCGAGGATTGCGCCCGGGCACGTGTCGACGTAGGCCGCGATGCGCCGCTTGAGGTCCGGCATCTCACGCAGCACGCCCTCGTCGAGAATGACGCTCACGCGGGTTGCGGCATCCCGTTTAGGGCCCAAAATCAAATCCGCGAGTGTGCGATTATCCGTCGAAAACGCATCACGCGTAAAAGATACGGAGAATTCATAAGCCAATGAGAAGCGTTGCAGAAATAACCGATCGTCGTTTTTTGATTCAAGCAGAGGCAGAGCAATTGCTGTCTCGCGTGGCACGGCGTTTCCCCAGGCTATTTTATTTTTATTCAGGCGTCGGAGCTTGAATTCGGGATTTATTCCCGCATAAGTCCGGAACAAAACCCCAATCCGCCAAGGCGGCTGTCCTCGACAGCGAAGCCTGACGCATTCGGTTTTGCTCCTTCCTATCGTGCTGGCAACTTCGGCAGGTGTCAAAGACAAAGGTACTTCCGCCTCCTGCGGGCACGGCGCTTCGCGCATCCCGCGTGCCAACGCGCGCTCAATCGGGAATAAATCCCAATGCAATGAAGAAACTAGGAAACGTCACACCGGATAACTTCCCAATTGCCGGTTATTTCTCAAAATTTAAATTTTGCTGATTGACCTGGGTCATGAAGCCATTGCTCTATAAGGCGCGTTCAGAACTCTGAAATGCAATGCAAGCGAAGCCTCGGCGGAGCGCTTGTATTTTGCGCGACGCAACATAATCAGCGCACGCAAATCATGCCGTTTAGAAACAAACAAAATGGGAGAAACGTCCAAATGCGAATGCGGTTCATAATGTCCGCGTCGGTGTTGGCGGCTGGCCTCCTGGCAATGGGCACCATGCCCTCCGTTGCTCAGGAGGTTCCCAGGACAGCCGATCAGGTGGCGCGTCCGGGCGGAAAGTTGCCGGGAGATCCGAAGATCGCACTTGTGAAGGTGGCCGATGGCTTCCTGGACCCGGTCGGCGTCGCCTCTGCCCGTGACGGCACCGGGCGTATCTTCGTCGTGGAGCGCCAGGGCAAGATCCGGGTCGTAAACAAGGACGGCAAGGTCAACGAGAAGCCGTTCCTGGACCTGACCAAGAACAGCCCGCTCGGCAGCGAGGTCCAGACAGGCTTCGTCGAGCAGGGTCTGTGGGCCGTGGCCTTCCACCCGAAGTTCAAGGAGAACGGCCACTTCTTCGTCAGCTACGCGTCGCTGCCGTTCAACGGTGCGCACATCATCGCGCGCTATACCGTCGATCCGACGAGCCCGGACGTCGTGTCGGTCGAGCATGCCAATAAGACCGTCAAGGTCATCATGCTGATCCCGCAGCCGTACTACAATCACTACGGCGGTGGCATCCAGTTCGGCCCCGACGGCTTTCTCTACATCGGCAAGGGTGATGCCGGTTGGGAAGGCGATCCGCTCGATGCGGGCCAGAGCAAGAACGTGCTTTGGGGCAAGATGCTTCGCATCGATATCGATACCCCGGACAACGTCGGCTATCACATTCCCCAGGACAACCCTTGGGCAACCGCCTACCAGGATCGCATGATGACGCTCTTCGGCATCACCGAGGACGGCTTCTCCAAGATTCATATGGGAGCCCGCGGTGAATCCTGGGCCTATGGCCTCCGCAATCCTTATACGTTCCATTTCAATGCCAAGACGGGCGACCTATTCATCGCCGACGTGGGTCAGAACCACCTCGAGGAGATCAACTGGCAGCCGGCATCGAGCAAGGGCGGTGAGAACTACGGCTGGAAGCACAACATGGGCACCATGTGTCACCCGCTGAGGGGACCGGACGACAAGTGCCCGCAGGTGGGCGTGCTGCCGGTCGCCGAGTATCCGCACCAGGAGCCCTATCCCGGTGCTGAGAAGCTCAAGGACGGCTGGGGTTGCTCGGTCATGGGTCTCGGCGTCGCCAACTATGCCGGCATGAACGGCGTCTACCTCACCGGCGACTGGTGCTCGGGCCGCGTGTTCGCCACCGGCTGGGACGGCAGCAAGTGGCAGATGCAGGAGCTTGCACAGACGGCGCTTCAGTTCACGGCGGGTAACAACGACGAGGACGGCACCGTGCTGGCGGTGAACTGCAACTGCTTCTACCTCGACGACAAGGGTGCCGCGGCCAACCCGCCGGGGTCGCTCTGGAAGGTCGTTGCGGCCGACAAGGTTCCCGAGGGAGCCGAGGTCGCCAAGACGAAGAAGTAGCAGCGGACAAGGTCACGGATCGCGCCACGCTTCATGACCTTCGGAAGGCCCTTGCGCCACGCGTGAGGGCCTTCCGTCTGCCGGCACCCACACGCTCCGTATTCAGAGAGATGCACGACACATGATATCGAAACTGCGGGCTTTTTTCGCCAAGACGGCTGGCACGGCAGCGGTTCTGCTGAGCCTTGCCTGCGCCGGGCCGGTGCTGGCCGACGTCGAGTTCCGCCATGCGCTCGACGATTCCCCGCTCGATCTCGAGCCCCTCAAGGGTGAGGAGATCACGGACGCGGTGAAGTCGTTCCGTAAGGACGGCGTCAATCCCTACAACGGCAACGCCGAGGCGCTGGCAGCCGGCAGGACGCTCTATGAGGAAAACTGCCAGGCCTGCCATCTCGAGGATGGCCGCGGCGGCATGGGGCCGAGCCTCGTCGACGACATCTACGTGAACGAGCGCGCGAACACCGACGTCGGCAAGTTCGAGATCATCCATTCGGGCGCCTCGGGCGCCATGCGCTCGTTCTCAGAGCGCGGCGTGACTCAGGATCAGATCCTCAAGATCATCACCTATATCAATTCCCTGAAGAAATAGCCTGTCTCCGGGAGATGATGCATCCAACCGTCGTCATCAATGTCGTCGGGCTGACGCCGGCCCTTCTCGGCCCGCACACGCCGAACCTCGCCCGGTTCGCCGCCAAGGGGTGTCTGCGGCCGCTCACGACCATCACGCCGGCCGTCACATGCTCCGTCCAGGCCACGTTCGTGACCGGTGCGGCACCGCGCGACCATGGGATCGTCGGAAACGGCTGGCTGTTTCGAGATCTCATGGAGATCTGGCTCTGGCGCCAGTCGAACCGGCTCGTGGCAGGAGAGCGCGTTTGGGAGGCGGCCAAGGCGCGAGATGCGCGCTTCACGTGCGCCAACCTGTTCTGGTGGTATGCGATGGCGGCTTCGACCGACATCGCCGTCACGCCGCGCCCGATTTACAAGGCCGACGGGCGCAAGTTGCCGGACTGCTATTCCGATCCGCCGGAGCTCCGGCATGATCTGACGCAGAAGCTCGGCCCGTTCCCGCTGTTCCGGTTCTGGGGACCGGCCACGTCGATCGAGGCCAGCCGGTGGATCGCCGAGGCCGCGGCGCACGTTCTGGCCACGCGTGATCCTACGCTGACGCTGGTCTACCTGCCCCACCTCGACTATGGCCTGCAACGGCTGAGTCCGGATCATCCTGATATCGCCAAGGACCTCTTGGAGATCGACACGGTCGCCGGCACTCTCATCGACCGGGCGGAGGCGCTCGGCCGGCGCATCATTATTCTTTCCGAGTATGGCATCGTGCCAGTCAGCCGGCCCATCCACATCAACCGCGCCTTGCGGGAGGCTGGCCTCCTGTCGGTGCGCGAGGAGGACGGCGGCGAGATCCTGGATATTCCGCTGTCGCGCGCCTTCGCGCTGGCCGACCATCAGATCGCTCATGTCTACGTGCGGAACGACAACGATCGTCCTGCGGTGCGCGCCGTGCTCGAGCGGCTCTCCGGCGTGGCCGAAATTCTGGATCGCCCGGCGCAGGCCGGTTGGGGGCTCGATCACGCGCGCGCGGGCGAGCTCGTCGTGCTCTCCGCGCCGCACGCCTGGTTCACCTACTATTATTGGATGGACGACGCCCGCGCACCCGACTTCGCGCGCACGGTCGACATCCACAGGAAGCCGGGCTATGACCCCGCCGAGTTGTTCATCGACCCCGCGATCCGCTGGCCGAAGCTCGCACTCGGATGGCGGCTCCTGAGGAAAGCCTTGGGCTTCCGCACGCTGATGGACGTCATTCCGCTCGATGCGACGCTCGTCAAAGGCTCGCACGGCCGGGCCGATACGCCACAGGAGCATGGGCCGGTCTTCCTCTCGTCCGCGCCGCACCTCGTGCCGGACGGCACGGTCGATGCCCGCGCGGTAAAGGGCCTGATGCTGTCCCACGTTTTTGATCGGTAAGGAGCTTGAAGCATGGCCGCCGCGCGCGAGCATCTCGTTCTGGTCGACGCCGATGACACGGAGATCGGAACCGCAGAAAAGCTCGATGCGCATCGCCGTGCGCTGCTGCATCGCGCGTTCTCCGTGATTGTCTGGGATTCCGCAGGCCGCCAGCTCCTGCAGAAGCGCGCCGCGATCAAATACCATTCGGGCGGCCTCTGGACCAATGCGTGCTGCGGACATCCGCGCCCTGGCGAATCGGTCGTTGCCGCAGCCCGGCGCAGGCTCGCCGAGGAGATGGGCTTCGTGTGCCCGCTCGAATGGCTCGGGACGGTGCAGTACAGCGCCGCGTTCCAGAACGGGCTTACCGAGAACGAGATCGTGCACGTTTTTCGCGGCCGCTACGATGGCGAGCTCAAGCCGGACCCGGCCGAAGCTGAAGATTACCAATGGAGCGACCTCGATCGGATCCGGAGCGATATCGCCGCCGCACCGGACCGCTTCAGTGTCTGGTTCCTGCGCTACATGACCGAGGAATGGCCGCTCGCGCGGATGCCGCTCGTATAGATGAGTGACGCTTTGCTCGAGAGACGCACGCCTTGTTACTTTTTCTGTAGAACGCCGAACACAGGGGTCCGCACATGACGACCGGGGAGAAGCAGGACACAGGGCACGACGAGCGCACGGCATTGTCTCGCATTGTCGATGAATTCGCCGCCGACAGCGGCACGGTCCACTTCCTCGGAAGAGACGGGCTCCTTCACCTCGCCGCCGCGAGTCCGGGCATTCCCGACACGGTCCTTGCCGTTATCCGCGCCATACCTGTCGGCAAGGGCATGGCGGGGCTTGCTGTGGAGCGCGCGCAGCCCGTTACGGCCTGCAACATCCAAACCGACGCGAGCGGCGACGTGCGTCCGGGCGCACGTGCCACCGGCCTTGCCGGGTCGATCGTGGTGCCGATCTTTGACGGCGCCACGGTCGTTGGCGCCCTAGGCGTGGCGAACCGATCCGAGCGAACGTTCAGCGACGACGAGGTCGCGCGCCTGATCGAGGAGGGACGGCAGCTCGCCGCTCAGCGCCGCGGCAACCGTTGCACGACGTGAGCATGACTGTTGTGTCGAGCTATCGTTATTAAGGCGATTAAGGCGGCAGTTCTGCTTCGCACCGACCCTGGATCCTGGTGAACGACACCGCAGGATTGCACGCTCCGACATGGCCGCCGCGGAACCTCATTCAACCTTGCGGTCTCGGCAGCATACTCGTAATTTGGATCGCGCGGGGATAAGCGACCGACGGGCATGCCGTGCCGTCGTATGAGCGTTGCCTTTCACACTCACAAAGGCCCCCATCATGCCGGACAAGCCTGCAAAAGGTATCGATCGACGCGATCTGATGTTGGCATCCATTGCCACCGTCGGCGCCGCCGTCGCCGTCAACACTGGCGCTGGTGCCGCAAATGCCCAGGACGCAGCGTCCCCTTCTGCCGCTCCGCCGTCGGGAACGGTCTATACCGGCGACGTTATCGAAGGCAAAAAGGTCATCAGCACACTTGACGTCAATGACCTGGAGCCCGGCAAGAAGCACCTTCTGTATTTCCGGGGCGTTGAGATGCCGAGCGGACAGCACTGGTATGTGTCTGTGACGGTCGCCAAGGGAGCAAAGCCAGGCAAGCGCGGCGTCCTGACCAGCGGCGTGCATGGCGACGAGATGAGTAACGTGCATACGGTCCACACCGTGATGAGCCGGCTCGACCCGGCGCAGATGTCGGGCACGGTGATGGCGGTTACGGACGTGTCCCCGCCGGCCCTGCAAAGCATGCAGCGCAGATGGCCCAACCAGGGCAGAGGCATCGATCTGATCGATATGAACCGGGAGTGGCCTGGGAACGAGAACGGCGCCACCGCAGCGAGCCGGCACGCCGGGCTTCTGTTCAACCGGCTGCTGCGGCCGAACGCCGACTTCGCGATCGACTTCCACACCGGGACAACCGGATTTGAAGTCACCGCATTCAACATCGGCGGCATGGATGTGCCCGAGGTCAAGGCGATGATGGAGTTGTATCCCGTCGGCCAGATCTTCGACAATCATGTCTATCCCGGCGTCCTGCACAACGCGTTCATGGACGTGGGCATCCCCGCCTTCACGCCGGAGATCGGCGCGGCGCGCGTCCTGAACCTCGAGATGATTGCGCTCTTCGTGGAAGGCACGATGAACGTCCTCAAGCATCACGGCATCGTTGCCGGGCCTATGGGACGGACAGGCAAAGACACGACTGTCTTTGTCGGCAACAGCGCCTTCCCGATCCTGGCCACCGCGGGTGGACTCGTCGAGCATCTGGTCAAGCTCAACGACAAGGTTGAGCCTGGACAGAAGGTTGCCGTTCAGCGCGATAGCTTCGGCGAGGTGGTTGCGGAGTACACGAGCGGCGTGGCCGGCGAGATCACGGGCCTGCGCAGCGATGCCATGACCGAGCCCGGCAACCCCTTGGTATTCATCCTCTTCAACAAGCCGGAGCCAAAGGACGTCCAGGTCTACCCCGAGTAGCAATCCGCGTCTCTCTCGAGGTCGGTGACGGACTTTCGACTTTCCGCCCCAGGGGCTCGGCGCGGCCCCAGCGCCTAGACTGCGCTAGGTCAGTGGAAAAAGAGCGGAGGAAGAACTCCAAGCATCTGGCGTACGGCGATGAGGCACCGGCAACCGGCGTGGCTCTGAGCGACATCGCGACCGGCGACAGACCAGGAAAAAACGGTGTAGCGTGCGTGGTGATGGGCTGGCGGTGTACGCCAAGCCAACGGCTGAGCGCTGCCCATCAGCCCCTTGTGCGTCCTCTCGTGAAAACCCCGTTAGGAGGAAAAATGTACAAACACATCCTGGTTGCAACGGATGGTTCGGAGCTTGCCCGTAAAGGGCTTGAGCATGGCCTGTCGCTTGCCAAGCTGCTCAATGCAAAGATAACCGTTCTTGCCGTTTCAAACCCCCTGAGTGCGGAAGAAGCGAGCGCCGCCCAACGAGCCGGCGTGGGCAATCCTACGATCCGCTACGACCAGCAGATCGACAACCTCATGAAGGAGCGTTTTGCGTACATCGAGACGCGTGCAAAAGAGCACGGCGTTGTGGCCGAGCTGACGCATGAAATCGATGAATCGCCGGCTGAGGCAATCGTGAGATTTGCCAAGCTCAAAGATTGCGATCTTATCGTGATGTCCTCGCACGGCCGGCGAGGCATCCAGAAGATGCTGCTGGGGAGCCAGACAAATGAGGTTCTGGTAAAAACGACGATTCCCGTTCTGGTCATTCGCTAGGAAATTCTGCGGCACCCGGAAGCCCGCAAAGGATGGACGCCCTTGCGTCGCTGGTATTCCCCCACCGTTGTCATGCTGGTGGACATGCCTGCTTGCGCGAGAGGGTTACGGACATTCAGTCCTCAGGCACCCGGTGCAGCGGCATCGTCCTGCCAAATGGATCCCGAAATATTCCTCTCCGTAGTCGTACGAAAGCTCTTCGCCAGGCTTGATGGCGCGGAGAGCAAAGATATAGATGCGGCGCCTGCGGATGACTGTTTCGCAATTCGGCGCGCAGGAGTGGTTGATGAAGCGGGCGGTATTCGCCGGTATGTTCCCGTCGATCATGCTCGTGCCGCTCGTCCAGAAGAGGTACTTCCCGCGATTCTGCTTCATCTGCGCGGCTGTGGCGGGGCGCCCGATGTATTCAATGACGCATGAGCCCTTGGGGATGCGTTCGTCCGTAAAAAGGCCCCTGCCGCTGTGCGAGCGACGGACCGTGAGGCGGAAGGGTCCGGGTGTGAAGCGCCGCTTCATCGGTGAGAGGAACTCGCGAGATCATGTCGAGGCAATGGCGGGCAAGGCGGCGTCGCCTCATGCAGGCCGGTACGGGCACGTGTCAGCCGACAATGCCGAAGCGGTCGGGATAATCAACTCCGTAAGCTGCTACCCTCTCTTGAAGCAGACCTGAGAGGCCTCCTTGCAGATGGCCTGAGGGTGGATCTCGGCTGCTGATCTCGAACGGCCCCCGTCCGACGTGCACTTGAGTCCGGAGGCGCCTTGGCTTCAGACTGCGTGAGGGCCATGAAGAAAGAGCGGAGAACATTCAACATGACGGATGACCGAGGCGTGGCCAACGGCGACGAGCGGGACGCCGTCTCGCGTCGTAGCCGCCTCCTGATCCGCTGGAGACCGCGAGAGGTCGAGGGGATCAAGCCCCGTTTCTCGAAGAGCATGTGCAGGAATGCGTGATCGGCGGCGCAGAAAGACGAGAGGGCCTGGGGCTGACACAGGATCGCGTCCGACGCGCGGTCCGACGGTCAGTCCGCGCCGGTGGGGCGCGTCGCAGCCCACGCAACGATCTCCCTCAAATTCGATCTTCGCCTGGCTAAAGCGCGAGAGCATCGCGCTCCTGGCTCTGAGCGGCGCGGCACTCACCGTTCTGGCTCAGCTCGCCACCGTCATGCCAGTCACGCCACAGATTGCGACATGGCTCGCAGAGTGGCAGCAGCTCACGCAAACGTTCTGGCGCCCGCCGCTCAATCTCGTGGGCTTACCGCTCCACCATGACATGGCGGCTGCCCTCAACGTATCGGCTTTCATGGCCCTTCTCGGGTTAGGCGCGCGGATGTCGGCACGGCTCGCGGGCAAGCCTCTGCCCCCGATGGGCTTTGACCGGTTCTTTGACGATCAGACCTGGCCTAGCCTCATCGCCTTCGGCGCACTGTGCATGGTGTTTCTGGTCGGCCACGGCGCGTCGAGCGCAGATACTCTGGTCGTGATGGGAAGTGAGGAGCTCGGCAAGTACGCCTTCGCGGTTATTGTGACCCTCGGCTACTTCGCGGGCGATTTCATCGGCCATCGGCAGTTCCATCGGCGGCTCTACCGCCTGGCTGTCATCGTTGCGGCCGTTGCGGCTGTAAACCTTGCCATCCTCAGTTTCGATTAGGCCGATATCGCGAAGCGCAGCGTCGTTGATCCGATCGGTTTCCTCTCGATAATATCGCAATACGATATACAGTGCACAGGGTGCGAGCGAACCAATTGCATCGGTTGAACTGGTTCACTTAGCCCAAGCCGCTCGCTCCAAAAGGAAGCTCGAAAGTGTCTCTCGTTCCGCCGTTCACCGAGGAAACAGCCATCGCGAAGGTCCGCATGGCGGAAGATGGCTGGAACAGCCGGGATCCTGAGCGCGTGTCGCTCGTCTACACACCGGACAGCCGGTGGCGGAACCGGGCGGAGTTCCCTGTCGGGCGACAACAGATCGTCGAGTTCCTCACCCGCAAGTGGGCAAGGGAGCTCGACTACCGTCTGATCAAGGAGCTCTGGACGTACCGAGACAACCGCATTGCCGTGCGCTTCGCCTACGAGTGGCATGACGATAGCGGGCAGTGGTTCTGCTCCTATGGCAACGAGAACTGGGAGTTTGCCCCAGACGGACTGATGCAGCGGCGCTTTGCATCGATCAACGATCTGCCGATCAAGGAGAGGGAGCGCAAGTTCCACTGGCCGCTCGGCCGGCGTCCGGACAACCATCCGGGGCTTTCGGAGCTCGGTCTTTAGAAGTGGCGGGTGCGCCAAGCTCTCGAGTGCAACCGGCCATCAGCGGAAGATCGCCGGGGGCAGTCTGAAGCCCGCCCCACTTTATTCCAGGGAGAATGTTCGCTAAAATATTTGGCCGTTTTTTTAATGATATCAACGGCCGAGAACAGCGGTGGCGCCCCGAACTGAATATAACTGCGAACCCTTATGTCATTGAAATTGCAATATAATTATAAATCATCTGAGGCGGTCGGAGCCGCCGCCCCCTGGAGGCAGTCGATCCGTCCCCATAGCTGACATCAGCGGCGTCCAGCGTCACGTCGTACTCATCCGGGTGCCACATCCGCTGTCGGGCGCGAGGAGCGGGCAACAGGCAGCTCGCGCATGCCGTCGCGAATGACCCGGAGCGGACAGTTTACACCGCTGCTGACTATGCTTTGCCTGCTGGCCTTGATGTGACCCCCTTCTTTTATCCGGGGGCAACTGGAATCCGGTCGTCATTG
>NZ_DAITQL010000040.1:1662-36246 GCF_036833075.1 Hyphomicrobium sp. | reverse complement strand
TAGCGCTGGAACCAGACGCTGAAGCGGTCGGGTGCCGTTGCGATGTCGCGCTGGATCCGGTCCGGGGCGCACCAGCGATAGTCCTCCGCCTCCGTCGGGTCGGGGGTGACGGGCCCGTCGTAGCGGCCGCGGAACACGTGCACGACCTCGTTCTCGCTGAGACCGTTCTCGAAGCTTGCGTGATACTGCACGATGCCGAGCCATTCGAGCGGACAGGCAAAGCCCATCTCCTCGCCGAGGCGGCGCAGGGCGGCGGCCTTGACGCTCTCGCCGGGGCGGGGATGCCCGCAGCAGGCGTTGGTCCAGACCCCACCCGAATGATACTTCGCCGCGGCCCGCTTCTGCAGGAGCTGGCGCCCCTCGGAATCCCACACGATCACCGAGAACGCGCGGTGCAGGAGACCGCGGCGATGGACGTCGATCTTCTCTGCTGACCCGGTCACCTGGTCCGCGGTATCGACCAGGATCAATCGCTCCTCGCGCGCCTCCACGGTCCGTGCTCCCTCAAGCCTCGAAGATATGGGCCAGCATCAGGTCCTTGACGGCCCGCGCATCGACGGCGCCCTCCGGCACGAGGTGGGGCGCCGACGACAGGAAGACCGGGCCATGCTGCTCGGGCCCGCCCGCCAGCCCGTGCGAGCCCCGGACGAGCGTGGCATCGAGCGGAATGACATCCATGAGCGTGCGCAACCCGAGCGCCTTTTTGGCGAGGCGCCAGCCGATCGCGAGCTTGGGATGGCGGATCTGCGGGTCGACGAACAGCTCCACCGGGTCATAGCCGGGCTTCTTGTGGATGTCGACGGTGCGGGCGAAGTCCGGCGCGCGCGCGTCGTCGCGCCAATAGTAGTAGGTGAACCAGGCGTCGGCCTCGGACAGGGCGACCAGCTCGCCCGAGCGGTCGTGGTCGAGCCCCCAATCCGCCTGCTGGCGCCGGTCGAGAACGTGGGCCACGCCCGGCAGCTCCCCGAGGGCCGCGCGCGCGGCCGGCAGATCGCGTGCGTCGCGCACGTAGACATGCGCGATCTGGTGATCGGCGAGGGCGAAGGCGCGGCAGCGCGGGATGTCCAGAATCTCGCCGCCATCCTCCTCGCGGATCGCGAGCAGGCCCGCCTCCCGCAGGGCGCGGTTGATGTGAAGCGGGCGGCGCACGGGCGTGATGCCGTACTCGGAGAGCACGATGATGCGGCGGCCGCGGGCGGCCGCGGCGTCGATCAGGCCGCCGGCGACCCGATCGATCTCCACAAGCTCCTTGGGGATCTCCGGATGGTCCGGCCCCAGCCGCTGCAGGGCGTAGTCGAGGTGGGGGAGATAGACGAGGGTCAGCGTCGGATCCCGCGTCTCGATGACATGGCGGGCGGCGTCGGCGATCCAGCGGCTCGACTCGATCGTCGTCGCCGGGCCCCAGAACCGGAACAGCGGGAAGACCCCGAGCTTGTCGGTCAGCTCGGCGCGCAGCTCCGGCGGGTCGGCATAGCAGTCCGGCAGCTTGCGCCCGTCGGCCTTGTAGATGGGGCGCGGCGTGACGGCGAGGTCCGTCGAGGCCGCCATCGCGTACCACCAGAAGAGGTTGGCGCAGGTGAAGCCCGGATCGCGCGCCTTGGCGGCCTCCCAGACGCGCTCGCCGCTTACCAGACGGCTCGACTGGCGCCACAGCCAGACCTCCATCAGGTCGCGGAACAGCCAGCCGTTGGCGACGATGCCGTGCTCGCGCGGCAGGCGCCCGGTCACGAACGTCGCCTGTGCGGAGCAGGTGAGGGCGGGCGTGACGGTCTTGAGCGGGCGCACGCCGCCCACGGCCGCGAGGCGGGAGAGGTTCGGCGTGTGGGGCCCGAGCAGCGCCGGCGTCAGTCCGACAACATTGATGACAACGGTCGGAACCATGCCCTGCTGTCTCGCCTCGGCCGCCGTTATTTCTTCAGCGTATGGATGTAGGCGATCATCTTGAGCATCTCGTCCTGCTTCACGCCGCGCTCGGAGAACGAGCGCATGGCGCCGGACGCGCCGGAATGGATGATCTCGAACATGCCGACGTCGGTGTTGGCGCGTGCGTTGACGTAGATGTCGTCGATCAGGCTCGGTCCCATGCCGCCGCGCCCGTCCTCGAGATGGCAGGCCTGGCAGTGCTCCTCGTAGAGCGCCTTGCCGGCGGCCACGGCCTCGGCATTGCCGCTGTAGGGGTTGACGCCGTCCTTGTAGAACGATTTGACCGCATCGGTGAGCTCCTCGCCCTTGATCGGGGCGAGATCGAGGGCGGAATCGTCGAGGGCGTGACGGAACTCGACGTCGGCCCGGACAGGCCCGGCGGCCGTCAGGGAGACGAGGGCGATTGCGGCTGCGGCAGCGACAGCGGGAAGGACCTGGAGTTTGAAAGCCATGAAGCGGGAACCTGTCTCAAGAGAAGCATAGAAGCGGGCGGGGGCTCGGCAGAGTGAAGGCCCTCGCGCGGATAACGCGAGGACCTTCCTTTTCGTTCAGGATGCGCGCCAGGACGCCTGGTGCGCCCCGACGCTTCCTTGCTACTTCTTCGTCTTGGCGACCTCGGCCCCCTCGGGAACCTTGTCGGCTGCGACGATCCTCCAGAGCGCGCCCGGCGGGTTTGCCGCTGCGCCCTTGTCGTCGAGGTAGAAGCAGTTGCAGTTGACCGCCAGCACCGAGCCGTCCTCGTCGTTGTTGCCGGCCGTGAACTGGAGCGCCGTCTGCGCCAGCTCCTGCATCTGCCACTTGCTGCCGTCCCAGCCGGTGGCGAACACGCGGCCCGAGCACCAGTCGCCCGTCAGGTAGGCGCTCTCGAGGCCGGCGTAGTTGGCGACGCCGAGACCCATCACCGAGCAGCCCCACCCATCCTTGAGCTTCTCAGCGCCCGGATAGGGCTCCTGATGCGGATACTGGCTCACGGGAAGCACGCCGACGATCGGGCACTTGTCGTCCGGACCCGTCATCGGATGGCAGTTGGTGCCCATGTTGTGCTTCCAGCCGTAGTTCTCGCCGCCCTTGCTCGAGGCCGGCTGCCAGTCGATCTCCTCGAGATGGTTCTGGCCGACGTCGGCGATGAAGAGGCCGCCCGTCTTGGCATCGAAGTGGAAGGCGTAGGGGTTACGCAGGCCGTAGGCCCAGATCTCGCCGCGCGCACCCATGTGGATCTTCGAGAAGCCCTCCTCGGTGATGCCGAAGAGCGTCATCATGCGATCCTGATAGGCGGTCGCCCACGAGTTGTCCTTGGGGATCTTGTAGGCCACGTCGTCCGGCGTATCGACGTCGATGCGGAGCATCTTGCCCCACAGCACGTTCTTGCTCTGGCCGGCGTCGAGCGGGTCGCCTTCCCAGCCGGCGTCGCCCTTGCCGATGTAGAGGTAGCCGTCGGGGCCGAACTGGATGCCGCCGCCGTAGTGATTGTAGTAGGGCTGCGGGATGTTCATGATGACCTTGACGGTCTTGTTCGCGTGCTCGACCGAGACGACATCCGGGTTCGCCGTATCAACCGTATAGCGCGCGACGATGTGGGCGCCGTTGAACGGCAGCGACGCATAGCTGACGTAGAAGTGGCCGTTCTCCTTGAACTTCGGATGGAACGCGATGGCCCACAGGCCCTGCTCCACGAAGCCGGTCTGGACCTCGCTGCCGAGCGGGCTGTTCTTCGTGAGGTCGAGGAACGGCTTCTCGTTCACCTTGCCGTCTTTGTTGACGATCCGGATCGTGCCCTGACGCTCGACCACGAAGATGCGGCCCGTGCCGTCGCGGGCCGAGGCAACGCCGACGGGATCCAGGAAGCCGTCGGCAACCTTCACCAGAGCGATCTTCGCATTCCCCGGCAGCTTCCCGCCAGGGCGGGCGACCTGGTCGGCTGTCTTCGGTACTTCCTGCGCAACAGTCGCGTACGACCCCGTTACGAGGAAACCAGCCGCCAGTATCGAAGCGGACATCTTGAACCGCATTCGCATTTTGGACGTTCTCCCATTTCGCATTCGTATTGAAACCGATGATGTTTTGCGCGTCCACGGATAATCTGTGGGGCGCGAAACGCGTGCGCAGCGTGGAAATTCGCATGCGGCGCTTGCGGGGCAGTCCCGACACGCCATTTTATTCAGCAACGAAATTATGCCCAATGGCAATCAAGAAAATTTGACACTTGCGGAATTTCCGGCGCCAGGCGCTCCAGGGGGTGCCCGATGGGCGATTGTCCTGAGCGCGCGTGGGAACTTATCCCTAGCACGCCCGCGTGCTGTCGTGTTCCGGGTGGGGCAGGCTTGTACGGCCCGGCCGGCCGGGTCTCTCATGAGACGGCGAGAGAGTGTTGCCAGCGCTCGCCAAATGAGCATAGCTTCGGGCGTCGCGTTCGCCCTCCGGCATTGGCGCGCAGCAGGCGTGTGGATATTCCGAAAGAAATTCGGGATTTTTACCCGTGCAAAAAGAATTCCGAGGAGGGGTACAGCATTCGTGAGGAGACGTCGTGTCACGTGATTTCGCCTTGGCTCTTCCTGCGTTTCATTCTGAAAATAACGCGCGGCTCTTTTCTCAGCGCTTTTCCGTTTCCTTCGACTTTGCCGTTGCCTTTACGCGGGACGTCTTCCGCGAGCACAACGAGACGCTGATCGAGGTGCTCGGCGACCGGGCTGGCCGCGGCGAGCACCTGTTGGCCTTCGTTGTCGATGACGGCGTCGAGCGGGAGATGCCGGATCTCAAGCGGCGTATCGCCTCTTATGTGGCGGCGCATCCGGGCCTGAAGCTCGCCGGCCCGATCGAGACCATTGTCGGCGGCGAGACGGCGAAAAACGATCCCACACACGTCGCCTATCTGCAGGAGCGTTTCGTCGCGCTCGGGCTCGACCGGCATTCCTATGTTATCTGCGTCGGCGGGGGCGCGGCGCTCGATCTCGTCGGCTATGCGGCAGCCACCACGCATCGCGGCATTCGCCACATTCGCATTCCGACCACCGTGCTTGCCCAGAACGATTCCGGCGTGGGCGTGAAGAATGGCATCAACGCCTTCGGCATGAAGAACATGCTCGGCACGTTCGCGCCGCCCCATGCGGTGATCAACGATTCGGCGTTCATCGACATTCTGCCCGGGCGCGACAAGCGGGCCGGCATGGCGGAGGCGGTCAAGGTCGCTTTGATCCGCGATGCGGCCTTCTTCGCGTGGCTCGAGGAGCAGGCCGAGGCGCTGGCGCTGTTCGCCTCCGAGCCGCTCGAGCGGCTGATCCGGCATTGCGCTCTGCTGCACATGCGCCAGATCGCGCACGGCGGCGATCCCTTCGAGCGCGGCAGCGTCCGGCCGCTGGATTTCGGCCATTGGGCGGCCCACAAGCTCGAGGTCCTATCGGGCTATGAGCTGCGCCATGGCGAAGCCGTCGCGATCGGCATCGCGCTCGACACGCGTTACTCGGTTCTCGCGGGCCTGCTGCCGGCGGGCGAGGATGTCCGGATCTGCCGTCTGTTGCGGCGCCTGGGGTTCAATCTGTGGCACGCCGCCTGCGATCAGCGGGACGGCACGGGTGCGCGCGTCCTCCTCAAAGGGCTCGAGGAATTCCGCGAGCACCTCGGCGGCGATCTCACCATTACGCTCCTTTCGGAGATCGGAACCGGCGTCGAGGTGCACGAGATGGACACGGCGCTCATCGGGCAGGCGCTGGACTGGCTGCGGTCGGAGGAGACTTGATGGAGCTGGCGCTTCCTGGACGTCCCCACCTGACCTATTGCACCAACATTCATGCTGGCGAGAGCTGGGCGGACATCCGTGCCGCCCTGGCGCAGCATCTGCCCGTCGTCAAACGGGAGGTCTCCGCGGACCGGTCCATGGGCGTGGGCCTCAGGCTCTCGGCGCTCGCCGCGCAGGAGTTATCGGCTCCGGACACGCTCGTCGAGCTCCGGCGCTTTCTCGCGGACGGCGGGTTCTACGTCTTCACGATCAACGCCTTTCCTTATGGGAGCTTCCACGGCACGCGCGTGAAAGAGCGCGTCTATCAGCCCGATTGGCGCACCCCGGAGCGGTTGGACTTCACCAATCAGGTGGCGACGATCCTGTCGGATCTGGCGCCGGAGGGACTGCCGGCCAGCATCAGCACCGTGCCCGGTGCGTTCAAGGCCGAGATCAAGAGCGCGACGGATATCGACCGGATCAGCGAGGGGTTTGTGCGCGCGGCCGCTCATCTGCACGGCATCTTGCAGGCGACGGGTCGGACGATCGTGCTCGCCATCGAGCCGGAGCCCGCCTGTTTCCTGGAAACGACGGACGAGGCCATCGCCTATATCCGCGACCATCTCCTCTCGCGTGCCGCCTGCCAGGCCTTCGCGAGCCTCACGGGCGTTCCGGTCGCGGACGCGGAGGCATGTCTCCGGCGCCATATCGGCCTGTGCTTCGACGTCTGCCATTCGGCGGTCGCATTCGAGGAGACGGTGCCGGCGCTGGAAGCGGTTCGTGCCTCCGGCATCGCCATCGCCAAGCTTCAACTCAGCGCCGCTTTGAAGGTGAGCGCGGAGGCCGCTCATTTCGAGCGCCTGCTCGGGCGCTTCGACGACGGCATCTATCTCCATCAAACCGTCCAGCGGCGCGATGGCGCGCTTGCGCGCTACACCGACCTGCCGGACGCGTTCCTGGCGGCGCGGCAAGGCGTGGGCGGCGGCGAATGGCGGGTGCACTGCCATGTGCCCGTCTTTGTCGATCGTTTCGAGGATCTCGGCTCGACGCAGCAGAACCTGCGGGAGGCGCTCGCGCTCTGCCGCGTGCAGGAGGTCTCGCCGCATCTCGAGGTCGAGACCTATACCTGGGGCGTTCTTCCGGATGCGCTGAGGTCGGCGGAGATGGCCGGCGATATCGTGCGCGAGATCCAATGGGTGCGCGCGGAGCTTGGCGCGTGACACCGATCATTGCGCTCGTGAGGCTCGCCCGGATCTCCAACCTGCCGACGATCTGGAGCAACGTGCTGGCCGCATCCGTTCTCGCCGGCGGCATGGAGGCGTCCGGGCTCGCGATCGTGCTGCTCGCGATGTCGCTGCTTTACACGGGCGGCATGGTGCTGAACGATGCGTTCGACCGGGAGATCGATCGGCGCGAGAGGCCGGAGCGTCCGCTGCCGTCCGGTGCGATCACGCCGTTCGCGGCGTTCGCCGTGGGGGGCGGGCTTCTCCTCGCCGGCGTGCTCGGCCTTGCGAGCTTCGGCACGGAGAGTGCGCTCGCGGGGCTGGCGCTCGCGGGCACCATTCTGGCGTACGATGCCTGGCACAAGGGCAACCCGCTCTCGCCCGTTCTCATGGGGCTGTGCCGGGGGCTCGTTTACATCGGGACGGCCCTGGCGGCGCAGGCCGCGCTCTCGGGGCCGATCCTCGCCGCGGCGCTCGCGCTGCTCGTCTATGTGGTCGCGCTGACCGAGCTGGCCAAGCGCGGCGTCGGGCATGTCGGCGCCCTGATCGCGGCGATCGCCCTCGTCGATGCCGCCATTGCGGCTGCGGCCGGGCATGGTATGGCTGCACTGATCTGCGTGGCCTGTTTCGTCCTCACCCTGGTCTTGCAGCGCTTCGTTTCTGGAACATGACGATCGACCTCATGGCGAACACCCATTCTTCTTCTACCGACCCCGAGAGGCACAACGCGCTTCTGCGCGGCTGGCTCGCGCCGCGCCTGCCCGAGGCCGCGATGGCGTGGCTCGATCAGCAGACCGCGCTCATCGCGGGCGGGGCGCGCCGCCAACTGGGGATCGCCATCGGGCTCGCCCCGCGCAAGGTCGGCAAGGCCGATTTGAACCTCACGCCGCAGGAGATGGAAGCCGGCCGCGCGGTTCGCCCGGATCTGGATGCCACCGGCTGGAGCGTCGATCAGGCGGCCCGCATCCTTCTCGTGCTCGCCTGCTACACCGGCAACGACGAGGACTTCGCAACCGAGCTTCATCGCTTCTTTTCGACGGCGGAGATCGGAGAGCAGATCGCGTTGCTCCGGGGCTTGCCGCTTCTCCCCGCGCCCGAGCGCTTGCTGCCGACGGCGACCGAAGGTGTCCGCTCGGCCATGCAGCCGATCTTCGAGGCGGTCGCGCATCGCAATCCCTATCCGCGCGAGCGCTTCAGCGAGGCGCAGTGGAACCAGATGGTGGTGAAAACCCTCTTCATCGGCAGCCGTCTCGCGCCGATCCAGGGCCTGGATGCGCGGCGCAACGGCGAGCTTGCTGAGATGCTCATCGATTATGCCGCCGAGCGCCGGGCGGCCGGCCGGACGATCTCGCCCGAGCTTTGGCGGTGCGTGGCGCCGTTTGCGACGGACGCGGAGGTCGCTCTCCTGGCCGGCATTCTCCGCGACGGCACCGAGGCGGAGAAGGCGGGCGCGGCTCTCGCGCTTGCCGCGTGCCCGCGTGGCTCGGCGCAAGAGGCGCTGGCCTCTGCCGGCGAGCTGGCCGCAGCCATCCAAGCGGGACGCCTCACCTGGGACGTGGTCGCCTGACCTCCGCAACAGTATCTCCTGGAGACCTTCGATGTTCATCGATCCCCATGCTCATATGATTTCCCGCACCACCGACGATTACGAGGCCATGGCGAAGGCCGGCGTCGTCGCCGTCGTCGAGCCTGCGTTCTGGATCGGCCAGGCGCGCACGAACGTCGGGAGCTATGCGGATTATCTCTCGCACATCCTCGGCTTCGAGCGCTTTCGGGCGGGGCAGTTCGGCGTGCGCCACTACTGCTGCATCGGCCTCAACTCCAAGGAGGCCAACAACGAGGCGCTGGCCGAGGCCGTGATGGCGATCCTGCCTGAGTTCGCGGTCAAGGAGGGCGTAGTGGCCATCGGCGAGATCGGTTACGACGAGCAGACGGCGCTCGAGGACAAGTATTTCCGCCTGCAGCTCGATCTGGCGCGCGATCTCGACCTTCCCGTCATGATCCACACGCCTCATCGTGACAAGAAGCGCGGGGCCTCGCGCTCGATGGACGTCATCCTCGAGCACAAGCTCGATCCCGCGCGCGTGGTGATCGATCACGTCAACGAGGAGACGATCCAGGAGGTCAAGGACCGCGGCTTCTGGGCGGCGTTCTCGATCTATCCGCACTCCAAGATGACGGCGGAGCGCATGGTCGCGCTGGTCAAGGGCTATGGGCCGGAGCGGCTGATCGTCGATTCCGCGTGCGACTGGGGCGTTTCCGATCCGCTGTCGGTGCCGAAGACTGCGAGCCTGATGGCCGAGCAGGGCCTCTCCGCCGACGCCATCCGCCTCGTGACCTATGCCAACGCGCTCGCGATCTACGGACAGAGCGGGCAGATGAGCGAAAGCGACTGGCTCGCGCCCGCCGGCATCGACCAGCGCACGCTGTACCAGGGCAACAGCGTGCTGCGGGGCGGGCAGGTGCCGCGCATCTCGGATCCGGCCGATTAGCGCGCCGTGTCATGAGCCCCTGAGGGAATTGATCGTTTCCGTGTTCCTCGCCGGCGCCGTGGCGTCAGTGGCGCTACGTCGAGCCGAGCCGAGCCGTTCCGCCCAAAAAGTATTTGGCCGGACGATGCCGCCGCGCTAACCGAAGATCCAGGGGAACGCGAGGCCCGGTCACGCGCCAGGATCGGCGCCGCGCCGGCAGAGGGGCAGCATGGCGACGATTGTGACGGTTCACGGGACGTTTTCCAGCGGACCTCTGGAGGGGCAGAAGTGGTGGCAGCAGGGGAGCGCCTTTGCCTGCCGGCTTCCCGAGCTGATCGAAGGCACCGATGGCCAGCTCGTCATCGCGCCGTTCGTCTGGACGGGGTTGAACAGCGAGACGGCGCGGCGGCGCGCGGGGGGAAGCCTGGCGAAGCGGCTCGCGGAGCTCGAGGCGCGTGGCGAGCCCTATGCCGTGATCGGGCACAGTCATGGCGGGTCGGTGGTGAGCACCGCTTTGCTGCATGCCGCGCGCAACCAGAGGCCGCTGCCGGCGCTGCAACGCTGGATCACGATCGGCACACCGTTCATCAAGACGGAGCGCCAGCGCTTCCTGTTTTCGCGGCTCGGCGTGTTCGGCAGGGCGATCTATCTGACGCTGCTGATGTTCCTCTTCCTGGGCGGGCTGATCGCGATGGGCGGATCGGTCGACAACGAGGTCGGTGCGTGGGTGTTGCTGATCGCGACGTTCTTTGTCCCGCTCGCTCTCTTCTACGGGGTGCTGCGGTTTCAGGAGCGGCGCCGCTCGCTGGGCTTCAATCCGCGGCTGCTTGGCTTTGCCGAAAAGCACTTCGCCGATCGATGGTTTCCGCTCTGGCATGCGAAGGACGAGGCCGTGCAGTGCCTCAAGGCCGTGAAGCGCCTGGACCTTGCCATCTTTCCCCGGCATTTCGCGGCTTCGGCGCTCAACCTGCTGACGGTCGGCCTTCTTCCGCTGCTGGCCCTGCTCGCGCTCAATTCGCCATCGATCATGAACGCGATCGCGAGCCGGGTGTTTTCGATCATCGAGCCGTCTGCGGTTGCTGAGCTCTACCCGTCCGGGGGCACGAACATCTTCGAGAACGCCGCGGTGCTGTTTCTCGGTGTGATCGTCATCCCCGCCAATCTTCTGTTGCCGGGCGTCCGGTTCGATGAGGCGCCGATGCTGGCGCAGATCGGCCTCCTGGTGTTCGGGATTACGCTTCTCGTGGGAGCGGCCTACGTGCTGGCGCTCGTGTCCAGCGCCATCGCCCGGCTCGTCAGCCACGGCTTGAGCATCATCCTCAATCCGTTGACGTTGGCGCAGCTCAAGGCCGCCACCTACGGCAGCGACACGCAAGAGGACTTCGCGATCGATGCGAGCGCGTGGCCGGTGTGGCTGACGCGCGGCTTTCCTCCGCTGCCGGCTGAGGTCGCGGACGGCATCGAAACGGCGAGCGACCGCGCCATCGGGACGGCGATCCCCAAGTTCCGCAACATCGTCGACAGCTTGACGGCGGCGGAAACCTCGGAGGCGACGTCGAACGTCATTGCCGACTATCTGACCTGGCAGGAGCTGATCCACACGTCCTATTTCTAGCACGACAACTTCGTAAAACTGGTTGCCTTCGCGCTGTGTCAGACCGAGGGCTTTCGGCCGACAGCGGCTTTTGCATCGGATCCGGCGGCCGCCGATATCGGTTTAGCTTATGCCTCGATCCAGGAGGGGGCGCGGGAGACAGCATAGTGCCCGCGCGATGCTGCCGATCGGTCTGACGTGAAAGGATAAGCCATGTCCAAAAATACGATTTGCCTCTGGTACGACAAGGATGCCGAGGCCGCGGCCCGCTTCTATGCCGAGACTTTTCCTGACAGCGCCGTGGGTGCGATCCATCGCGCGCCCAGCGACTATCCGTCCGGCAAGGCGGGAGACGTGCTGGCGGTCGCGTTCACGGTCTTCGGGGTGCCGTGCCTCGGGCTCAACGGAGGGCCGGCCTTCAAGCACAACGAAGCGTTCTCGTTCCAGATCGCGACCGACGATCAGGAGGAGACCGACCGCTATTGGAACGCCATCGTCGGCCATGGCGGGCAGGAGAGTGCGTGCGGCTGGTGCAAGGACAAGTGGGGCATCTCCTGGCAGATCACGCCGCGCGTGCTGACGGATGCCCTGGCTGCGGGCGGCGCCGAGGCGAAGCGTGCGTTCGAGGCGATGATGACCATGCGGAAGATCGATGTCGCCGCGATCGCGGCGGCTCGGCGCGGCTGATCGCGTCGCATTCGTGCGCCTGACGGCTGAGTTGCGTGCTCGGTACGCGCTTTCTTCTCGAACGGGCTATGGCGCCGCTTCGGGGCGCAATGCTGCAACTCGGGGTGCAGCGGAGTCGTCTTTCTTGCAGCGGCGGGCTTCGACGATAGCCGGCGCAAAAAATCTGGGCCCAGGCGATTGGGAGTGTGCCTGGGCCCAGCCGTATTACCGCTGCTTTCTCGGGACGGTGTCAAAAGCCGCGGTATTGGCAGGAGAGGGCGAGGTGTCCTTCCTGATTTCCTGCTTCAGAGCTCTTATTGGGCCGGCTCAGGCATCTTGTGCTTCGACTCTTTGGTGCTGTCGGCAACGCTTTCCTTGCCGGCATACGCGCCGCGGAAGCTCGACGCGGGATGGCTCGGCTCCGTCCGACCGTCGGGCGTTCCGACGAGCTTCTGGCGGAACGTGCCCTCCTTGTAGGAGGTCTGCACGCGGCCGCGCTTGCGCAGCTCGGGAACGACGTAGTCGATGAAGTCGCTCGTCGTGCCCGGCGTGATGGCGTAGGCGAGGTTGAAGCCGTCGATGCCGCCTTCGTCGACCCAACGCTCGAGCTCGTCCGCGACCGTCTTGGGGCCGCCGACAAAGACGGGGCCCAGGCCGCCGATGCAGCGATGGCGGATGACCTCGCGCACCGTCCACGGCTGGCCGCCGTCGCCGCCCGTGAGCGACTCGAGCGTCGTGCGCAGGCTGTCGTTCTCCACGGCCTGCAGCGGCTCGTCGAGGTCGATCTGAGAGAAGTCCAGTCCGGTCCAGCCGCCATAGAGGGCGAGCATGCCTTCGGGGCTGGCGTAGGACAGGTATTCCTCATACTTGCGCTGAGCGGCCTCGTCGGTCGCGCCGGTGATGACCGTGTAGAGCATGAAGATCTTGATCGAATCGCGCGAGCGGCCTTCCTTCTCGGCGAGGTCGCGGATGTCCTTCGTCATCTGCTTCGCCTGCTCGACGGTCGTCGCCAGGATGAACATGCCTTCGGCATGGCGGGCGGCGAAGCGGCGGCCACGGCCCGAGGCACCGGCCTGGAAGATCACCGGCGAGCGCTGCGGCGAGGGCTCGCACAGGTGGAAGCCCGGGACCTTGTAGTACTTGCCCTGATGGCGGATCGGGTGGACCTTCGAGCCGTCCGTGAAGACGCCGGTCTCCTTGTTGCGGTGGACGGCGCCGTCCTCCCACGAGCCTTCCCACAGCTTGTACATGACCTCCATGTACTCTTCGGCCATGTCGTAGCGCTCGTCATGGGCGATCTGCTGATCCATGCCGATGTTGAGCGCCGCGCTGTTGAGGTACGACGACACGACGTTCCAGGCGATGCGGCCCTTCGTGAGGTGATCGAGAGTCGAGAGACGGCGCGCGAGCAGGTAAGGCGGCTCGAACGTAACGGCGGCGGTGACGCCGAAGCCGACATGATCCGTGACCGCGGCCATCGCGGCGATGGCGCCGAACGGGTCGTTCACCGGGACCTGGGCGGCGTCCTTGAGGGCTGCTTCAGCGGAGCCGCGATAGACGTCGTAAACGCCGACGACGTCCGCGATGAAGAGCGTGTCAAAGCAGCCGCGCTCGAGCTCCCTTGCAAGATTGGTCCAGTAATCGATGGTGTTGTAATTCCACGCCTGGCTCGACGGATGGCGCCATGTTCCTGCGGCCTGATGGCCCACGCAGGTCATGTCGAAACAGTTCAGAATAATGCGCTTCTTCATTGCGTTTCCTCGGTGATGATTTTGTCGTTCGGTGAAGACGTGCGGCCCGCCTTGCTTTTTCTCCCGTCTTCGAAGCCACGCTCTCACGACGCGGCCCCCTTCTCGGGGTCCGACCGTGCGGGCTTGGGCTCGGTATCGATACGTCTGGCGGCCGGAGCAGCACTCCGACAACCGGGCGCAAGGACACGCTCCAACCCGGAGATATCATGCCCTTGCCGTTGATGTACCGACCGGTCCATTTAAACAGCTTGGGCGCGAAGCGCAAGTGGTCGCAGGCGATCGGCTGCTCTCATTTCGATAGGGGCGCGACACGCGCCGGAGATGAAATGGCGGGCGAAAGCGTGATGCTCTCAGAGATGCAACTCAAAGAGGCCCGTCCAGCTTCAATCCGAAATAACCAATTTCCGAATTTTGTGACTTTGTACCGAAAGATACGTTTCTATCCATGGTGCGCCGGGGCCACAGTGGCGATGTCATTTGATCTCGATAGGTGGGCTGACGTGCTGCCTGGCGCACCTCTCCTTGTCGTACGCGCACGACGTGCTATCATTTATTTTTATTATATTCCAAGTAGTTACCTGGATGCGATCGGTTAGTTAGTTTTCGAGCTTATCCCCATGGCTCGGGCTCGCCGTCCTCTTGCGTGCAGTCGATGGACCGGTCGGTCTATTTCAATATAATTGATTGCGAATCGCAGCCAAAACTTTTTGGGGGGAGTATGAAAGCGCATAAAATACTGGCGGTCGCGGTCGCGAGCGTGGGTTTGCTAGCGAGTCAGCACGCGGCTGAAGCTGCGGATTTGGGCGGCAATTGCTGCGCAGATCTGGAGGAGCGGATCGCGGAGCTCGAGGCGACTACGGCGCGCAAGGGGAATCGTAAAGTCTCGCTTAAGATTTCCGGCTGGGTGGCGGAGCAGGTCGTCTCCTGGGACGATGGCGTCGAATCCAACACCTATGTCACGGGGTTGGGCACGGCGTTCGCGAGCAACGTCAATTTCACGGGCAAGGCGCAGGTCACGAACGACTTTTCGGTCGGCTATGTCCTCCACGTCGAGCTGATCACGAGCGACGTCTACACGACGAACCAGAACGTCAGCAGTGGCGGTGCGGCGTTGTCCGGCGGCGGCCCGAACTCGGCGCAGGTGCTTTATTCTTACTGGTTTGCGCAAAGCGAGCGTCTCGGCCGGTTCAGCGTCGGCATGCAGTCGCCGGCCGATGATAGCGCGGTGGTGGCCCTCGATAGCTCGGGGACGCTGCAGGCCGCCTACTGGGTGGCCTACGACGTGTTCGGATTCGGCGTGCGGGGCAATTTCGCGCCCGGCGATTCTCTGATCTGGGGCAACGCCTCGTCCTGCCGGGGCTACGGCGGCGGTCCGGGCGACTGCAACGGCGTTCCGATCAACGTCGTGCGTTACGACAGCCCGACTATCGGCGGCTTCTCGGCAAGCGCGTCTTGGGGTGAGGACGACAACTGGGCGGTTGCGCTGCGCTACATCAACGTCAACTTCGGCGACTTCACCCTCAAGGGCCTCGTCACCTACTCCGAGACGACTCAAGAGTCGAAGGGTGCTCCTCGGGGTGGTGCGTTGGAGTACACGCAGGCCAGCATCTACATGCAGCACAACCCGTCGGGTTGGTTTGCGCATGGCGCGTGGGGCCACATCGACCAGGACGTCAATCCGCTGAACAACCCGGCGAGCGATACGTGGTACGTCAAGAGCGGTATCCGTCTCAATCCGACGTCGTTGGGCGCCACCATTCCTTACGGCGAGTATCTTCACGCCACGGATAGCGCGTTCCTCGTGAACGACGGCGGCACCGCGAACGATACGTCGGACGATGTCGGGCGCGTGGCGCGCGGCTCCGAGGCGACGTTCTGGGGGTTCGGCGTGGTGCAGGAGATCGATGCGGCTGCGATGTCGGTCTGGCTCCGCTACCGCGAGCATGAGGTCGATGTGCCGGGCGTGCAGACGCGGGACATGTCGACCATTGTTTTCGGCGGCTTCATCAACTTTTAGTCGCGTTCAATTCCCCGGTTTGAGGAGCCCCGTCTCGCCCCGCGCGAGGCGGGGCTTTCTTTTGCCTTGGTTGGAACGATCGATGCGGTCGGAACGCGGCGACCGCTCTGTGCCGTTGGAAATAGCGCTGCTGCCTGTGTCGAATTGCGTGAATCTGCGTCGAACTGTCTCCTTCCCTCTTGCTTCGGAGCACATTTGCCATCATGATGGACCGATCGATACAGAAAATGACATCGCCTGAACGCGAGACTCTAAATTAGGTCGGGAGAGGAACGTCGATACTCACGATGGTGAGGATTAACGGGAGTCCCAGTGTGCATTCACGCACTGCGGTTCTCATCGATGCGGTGAGCCGCGCCATCGCAGACGCGCTGCCAGTCGAGGATCACGGCATTTCTCTTGCGGCAACGGGCCGGGATATCATGTCGGGCCTTACGCGCCTCGACATTTCGCCCGAGGGCGAGAAGGCGGTGCAGCTTGCGGAGCGGGCGGATCTTCTCATCGTCGGCACGCCGATTTTTCGCGCGAGCTACACGGGGCTTCTGAAGCACTTCTTCGATCTCGTCGACATCGATGCGATGCGCGGCCGCAAGGTCGTTCTGTGCGCGACCGGTGGAAGCACGATGCATGGTCTCGTGCTCGAGCATCAACTGCGTCCGCTGATGAGCTTCTTCTCCATGATGACCGTTCCGACGACGCTTTATGCGGTCGGCGAGGACGTGCAGGATGGAAAGATCGCGAATGTGCTTTTGCGGGCCCGGATCGATCGGGTCGTGAGCGAGGTTCGCAGTCTGTTCGCCCATGCGGACTGCGGAGAGCTTTCTGAGGCCAGCTGAGATTTCGAGCCGCGTCTCGTGCCGGCTCAGCTCCTCGAATGACGACAACGCGACGGAGGTCGCATAACTTTTTGCTCAGAGAGCAGCCAATGCGAAAGAGCGACGTTCCGTCGATAAAATTTGCCTACTGGGTGCCGAACGTCAGCGGTGGCCTCGTCGCGAGCAAGGTGCCGCAGCGGACGGACTGGAGCCTCGACTACAACATCAAACAGGTGAAGATCGCGGAGGAGGTCGGGTTCGACTATGCCCTCACACAGATCCGCTTCATGGGGAGCTACGGCGCCGAGTACCAGCACGACTCTCTGATGTTCTCGGCGGCGCTGCTCGCGAACACCGAGCGGCTCAACATCATCACCGCGGTTCTTCCCGGCATCTTCCATCCCGGATCGCTTGCGAAGCACGGTGCGACGGCCGATCAGATTTTCAATGGCCGCTGGTCGCTGCACGTGGCGAGCGGTTGGTATCGCAAGGAGTTCGATGCGCTCGGCGTCTCGTGGCCGCCTCATGACGAGCGTTATGCTCGATCCCAGGAATTCGTCGAGATCCTGCGCGGGGCTTGGTCGCGAGACAATTTCTCGTACAGTGGCAAATACTGGCAGATCAAGGACTACACCTTGAAGCCCAAGCCCTTGATGCTGCCAGGACGGCCGATGCCGGAAATTTTTCAGGGCGGCAACTCCGCTGCAGCGCAACGCATGGCCGCGGCGGTCTCGGACTGGTATTTCATGAATGGGAATACCCCCCAGGCGCACAAGGCGCAGATGGTGAACGTGACGAAGATGGCGCTCGCCAAAGGGCGGCGCGTCAAGTTCGGCGTCAACGCGTTCGTCATTGCGCGGGAGACGGAAGCCGAGGCACGTGCCGAGCTCGATCGCGTCATCGCTGCGGCGGATACGGTCGCGATTGCGGGCTTCAAGGACGACGTCAAGGAAGCCGGGCAGGCAAGCCCCGAGAAGAAGGGCATGTGGGCGGATTCGAGCGAGCGCGACCTCGTGCAATACAACGAGGGATTTAGAACCAATCTGGTCGGCACTCCGGAGCAGATCGCGCGCCGGATTCACAAGCTCAGGAAATCCGGGGTCGATATGATCCTTTGTGGTTTTCTGCACTTCCACGAGGAAACGCGGTTCTTCGGCGAGCGCGTTATTCCTCTGGTTCGTGATCTCGAACGCGCGGATCCGCCTGTTCCGCTCGAGATCGCTATCTGAACGTCGAATGTAGGGTGCGGCCATGCAGAACACGTCCACCCACGTCGAAGCGGAAGACAACGGTTTAGTCTCTAAGGATCCCGGCGTCATGAACTTCATGATCACGTATCCGAATTCCAGGGGCGATGAGATCAGCTCGGCGCAGGAGATCATCGAAGAGGCCCGCGCCGGGCGGTGCTTCATTCTCGTGGATGACGAGAACCGCGAGAACGAAGGGGATATCGTCATCCCCGCGCAGTTCGCGACCTCGGAGGTCGTAAATTTCATGGCGAAGCATGCGCGCGGTCTCATCTGCCTCGCGCTGACGCCGCAGCGTGTCGCGGAATTGCGGCTGAGCGCTATGGTACAGTCGCCGGGGCCGGGGCTTCAGACCGCGTTCACGCTTTCCATCGAGGCCCGAACCGGCGTCACGACCGGCATTTCCGCCGCGGATCGCGCACGCACGATCGCCGTCGCCATCAATCCGGAATGCCAGGCGCGCGATATCGTCAGCCCTGGACACATCTTTCCGCTGATCGCGCGCGAGGGCGGAACGCTCGTTCGCGCGGGACATACGGAAGCCGCCGTGGACGTGTCGCGGATCGCGGGGCTGAACCCGTCTGGCGTCATTTGCGAGGTCATGAACGACGACGGGACGATGGCCCGCTTGCCGGATCTCAAGAAGTTCGCGCGCCAGCATCGAATCAAGCTCGGCACGATCGCGGATCTGATCGCTTATCGGCTGCGCACCGAGCGGCTGATCGAGCTCGTTGCGACCTCGGGCGTGCATCATCCGTGTTTCGGCGAATGGCAGCTTCACGTCTATCGCGACACCGTCGAGCACGGCGAGCACGTTCTGCTGGTCAAAGGCGATCTTCGCAAGCCCGGGCCGACGCTGGTCTGCCTGCACCGCTTCGACATGGTCGGCGACGTCATTCTCGCGCGCGACGGCGAAGGCATGAGCAGTGCCATGCACCGCATTCTGCAGCGCGGGCGCGGCGCGATCGTCATGCTCAACGACGGCCGGCCGACGGCGCTTTCGCACCGCATTCTCAACGGCAGCCCGCATTCGCGCCCAGGTCCTGAGCTGCGAGAATACGGCGTCGGCGCGCAGATCCTGCGCGATGTCGGGGTCCGCGACATGGTTCTGCTTTCGAACCGGGAGCAGACCTTGGTGAGTATCGAAGGCTACGGACTGAATGTCGTTGGGCAGGAGCCGATGTGATGGGACGGATCGCATCGGCACACAGCAATGGAGCAAAGGACTGATGGTTCAGAATTTTGTGCGCAGCTTGATGGGCGGCGCGGAAAGCGATGTCGATTCCGACACGTTCCGCTCGGTCATGCGCCATTTGGCGGGGTCCGTCACCGTCATCACCACCGAAGGTGAGGGGCAGCTGCATGGATTTACGGCGACAGCGGTTTGCAGCGTGTGCGCGACACCTCCGACGATCCTCATCGTCGTCAACAAATCGACGCGGACGCATCCGCACATCGATCGCAAGGGCTTCTTCGCCGTGAACGTGCTGGCCGATAGCCAGAAGGGCATTGCGGAGCACTTCGCCGGTAAGGCCGAAGAGCAATTCAGCAGCGTCGATCATGTGGTCACGGAGCGCGGCGTACCGCTGATCAACGGTGCGACGGCACAGATCGAATGCAAAATCGTCGATCGGATCTCGATTGGCACCCATACGGTTTTCGTCGGCCGTGTCATCGGCACTGGGCTCGATGCGCATTCGCCGCTCGTCTACCACGACGCGCGCTACGGGCAGGTTGCTCACATCTAACGGGACTTCAACGAGCCGGACGCATGTCCATGAGCAACAGGTGTCACAGTCGTCAGGATGGCGCAGCCGGAGATGCGAACCCGGCTGCGTCGACGATCATTCTCGATCGCCTCAAGCGAGGCGATGTCTCGGGAGCTGCCGTGCTTCTCGGCCAGCCGTGGCGGATCACGGCCACCGTGGTGCACGGCGACAAGCGGGGGAGGGCGCTGGGCTTCGCGACGGCAAATCTCCTGCTCTCTCCCGATACGCCGCTTGCGCACGGGGTTTACGCCATTCGAGCAACGTTGGGTGAGACCTCTCACGCCGGCGTGGCCTGCTTTGGCACGCGCCCGCAGTTCGATGACGGCGCGCCGCGGCTCGAAGTTCATCTTTTCGATTTCGATCGCGACATCTATGGCGCCGCGATGGATGTCGCGTTCATCGCGTTTCAGCGTGCCGAGATGAAGTTTGCGAGCGTCGATGCCCTCAAGGCGCAAATGGCTCAGGACTGCTCGATGGCGCGTGAGCTTCTGCGTGAAGATCGCCGCGCGGTTTTTTAAACCCCCGCTGCCTCAGTTTCAAAATCATCGACCCATCTCGGTCGGAATCCCCGCCGCGCGCATGGGATTCGAAGGGTATTTTTGCCTTGGCGCGGTTGAAATGAGAATTGGCCTGATGTAGATATAGACCGATCGGTACAAAATAGAATGGAGTGAGGCGCGGTGAAGCGGGATCGGTTCGATCGGGAGATCTCCCCTCCATTGGATCCGTGCGCCTGTCAGGAGGGCATGCGTCCGAATGCTCCCGGCGACTGGGATCGGCGCAAGCTTCTTTTCGCAGGGGCCGCTGCGACGGCCGCAAGCGGTCTTGGGGCCGGTCGCGCCTATGCCGCGGCCAACGCGAAGGGCCCGCCGGGCTCGGTGCTTTACGACGTGCCGGAAGATTCGACGAAGGTCATGGGGCGCGGCGTCCACGAGGACGGCGGCTATGGCACGCGCTCTCAATTCGAGACGGAGGTGCGCGTCAAGGCCGACAATCCGAGCGACGTGACGTCGTGGACGTTTACGCCGCTTGCGTCGACCATCGGCAATTTGACACCGTCGGGGCTGCATTTCGAGCGCCACCACGGCGGCATTCCCGTCATTGATCCGGCTCGGCATGAGCTCTTTCTGCATGGCCTGGTGGACGTGCCGAAGAAGTTCGCTCTGGCGGATTTGAAGAGCCTGCCGTCGATCACGCGCAAGTACTTCATCGAATGCTCCGGCAATACGCTGAGCGAGTGGTCGAAGCCCAAAGGCACGTCCGTGCAATTTACGCATGGCCTCCTGAGCACGTCGGAATGGACCGGTGTGCCCTTCGCGACGCTCGCGCGTGCGGTCGGCCTCAAGGAGACCTCGGCCTGGGTGCTGGCGGAGGGCGGCGACGCGGCCGTCATGACGCGCAGCATTCCGATCGAGAAGATGCTGTCGGATGCGCTGATCGTCTACGGGCAGAACGGTGAGGCGCTGCGGCCGGAGCAGGGCTATCCGTTGCGGCTCGTCCTTCCCGGCTACGAGGGCAACACGCAGATCAAGTGGCTGCGGCGCCTGCAGGTCAGCGATCGGCCGTTCATGACGCGCGAGGAGACCTCCGCCTACACCGATCTCATGAAAGACGGCCGCGCGAAGCTCTATACGCTGGCGATGGACGCCAAGTCCGTCATTACGTTTCCCTCCGGCGAGATGATGCTGCCGAAGCCCGGGCACTACATGATCCAGGGGTTTGCCTGGACGGGGCGGGGACGCGTGCAGGCCGTCGATATCTCGCTCGATAAGGGCAAGACGTGGTTGCCCGCGCGCATCGACAACGTGCCGGAGCCGATGTGCACCGTGCGTTTCAGCTTCCCGTGGCATTGGGACGGCGGCCCCGTCGTTCTGCAAAGCCGCTGTATCGACGAGACGGGATACGTGCAGCCGACGCGCGACCAGCTCATTCCGCTTCGCGGCGAGAACGCGATCTATCACTACAACGCGATTCAAAGCTGGGCGATCGCGGCCGATGGGAGCGTCAAGAATGTCCATGTCTAGGATCGCCGCTGCCGTGCTGGCCGCCTGCTTGGTGCTGCCGGCGGCCTCGGCGCAAGAGAGCGATCGGGAGATCGGCACGGCGCTCAAGCCGGAGGAGATCGCGCGGTTCTTTGCCATTCAACCTGGCGGGATCGGCTTGCCGGCGGGGCGCGGAACGGCGGACGAAGGACGCGAGGTCTACAATCAGAAGTGCTTCTACTGTCATGGTGAGAAGCTCGAAGGGAACCGGGACATGGCCGGCCCTGCGCTGGCGGGCGGGCGCGGCTCGCTTGCCACGGATAAGCCGCTCAAGACCGTGGAAAGCTATTGGCCACAGGCCAGCACGCTCTTCGACTACATCTGGCGTGCCATGCCCTTCGATCAGCCCGGATCGCTCACGACGGACGAGGTCTATGCGCTCGTCGCCTACATTCTGTCGACGGGTAACGTCATCGACGGCAAGCAGCCGATGGATGCGAAGGTGCTCTCACGAGTCACCATGCCAAACGCGAATGGGTTCTACGATGGCTCGGGCCCGGACCTGAGGATCTATCGCGCCGGCCGCGATGGGCCATAGTCTTTCGAGCCATGCCATGCCAACGCGGTTGACGAGCATCCAAGGGCCTGTCGTCACGAAGCTTCCCATCGAGCGGCACGGGCAGCAGGTCATGCTCGATGCCTACTCCTACCAGGGAGAAGAGCCGCACGAGGAGGTTCTCGTGCTCGTTCACCGCAGTCCGCTTGCCGACGAGACGACGGTTCCGGTCGTGCGCATCCATTCGGGGTGCGTGACGGGAGACGTGTTCCATTCGCTGCGTTGCGATTGCTATCGGCAGCTCCAGATGGCTCTGGATGCGGTCTGCGCCGCCCCCTTCGGTGCGGTCGTGTATCTCCCTTACCAGGAAGGTCGGGGGATCGGCTTGTACCAGAAGATCCTTGCGTACGGCTGCCAGGATCGGGGCGCGGATACGATCGAGGCGAACTTGGAGATCGGGGCGCCCGTGGATGCGCGAGACTACGATCTCGCCGCGCGCGTCCTCAAGGATCTGGGGCTGACGTCGCTCGAGCTATTGACGGGCAATCCGTTGAAGAAAGCGGCTCTCGAGAGAAACGGGATCGGCGTCCTTCAATGCACGCCTTTGAAGAGTGCGCCGAACCGTTTCAACGCGCGCTATCTCGTGACGAAACGGGTGAGAATGGCGCACGACGTTTGAGCGTCAGTCGAGAAGCTTGATATCCTTTTTCGGACGGCCTTCCGCGATCGAGAGCGTCATCTCTGCGAAAACATCTGCAATTTCCGTTGCCGACTGCCGTCCGCCGGGCTTCAGCCAGAGGAAGCTGTAGAAATACATACCGAGGACGCCCTTGATGGCGATCGTCGGGAGATGACGAAACCGGCCTTTTCTTTCACCCTCCTTGAGGGTCGAAGCCCAGACGTCCTGGTAGGACTGGTGGAGGTCCGAGACGATGCGGTGGCGCTGCCCCGTCAGACTGTCGGCTTCGCGAAAGCAGACGGTCATTTCGGAGAGATTGGAAAAGATCGTCGTCATGAGCTGGCGGCTTAAAATATAAATCCGCTTTGCCGGATCGGGCTCGGTTTCGATCGCCTCCCGCCCCTTGATGACGAGCTCCTCTATATAGCGGACGACAATGGAGAACAGCAGGTCTTCTTTGCTGCTGATGTGATAGTAAAGTGCGCCCCGGCCCAATTGTACCGCTTCGCCAATTTCTGCCACGCCGACCGCGCTATAGCCGCGCGTGGCGAACAGTTCCGCCGCAATCCGCTTGATGCGCTCGTACTGCTGGGCGCCCCGGCCCTTTTCGGCCCCCGCACTGTCCAGGTCCCCTGCGGATGCTTGTGGACTGGTCGGTACAGCCGTGGTAGTTTTTTCGGCGGCGGACCGCCGTTTCCTCGGAGCTTTCACGATCGAGCGGGGCACGGGCGGTTCCTAAAGTGGGCTAACTGAAGCGCACATGATTGCATCTTGGTAATTGACGGCCGGTCGTTCGGCAACGGGTCGATGGTACGACAACGGAAAAAGGCGCCTCCGAGGTGCAGCGGCAGTACACAATGACTCTTAGTTTGTACCGGTGCTGCGCGCCATTCAACTGATGATCCAGACCCACACGCAAAAACAAGATGGCTGCACAGGCCCGGGAGGCAACGACGTGACGACGACGGTATCGTCCCCATGGGAGACCACGATTAACGGCAAGCCGAAGGTCGGCGCCATTGCGCGCCGCTCCCGGCGCACGGTGCGCGAAGACATCGTGCGGTTCTCGGAGATGACAGGAGATTACAATCCCCTGCATTATGACGAGGATCTTGCTTCCGAATCTGTTTTTGGCCGGCTCATCGTGCAGGGCGGGGTGACGTCGGGCTTGCTGAACGCCATCGTGGCCGAGGATCTGCCGGGGCCGGGAACCGTGTTTCTCGGCGTGAACTGGCGATTCGTGCGCGCGGTGGGCGTGGGCGAGGAAATTACGGCCGAGGTGGAAGTTGCGTCGGTCCGCGACGATCGGCCGATCTGCGAGCTCAAGACACAGATCGTCAACGAGAAGGGGGAGGTCTGCCTCTCCGGAACCGCGACCGTGTACGTCGCGGCCTTGAAGACTCTCTCGCGTGCCTCTGGAAGCTGCGAGGCGAGCACGTGCTGACCTCACCCGAGCTTCAAGCTCCCCTCGAGGAGGCCGCCGGCCGCTGGCGCACGCTCGCGATCCTGAGCTTCGCGATCGTGCTCTCGATGACGACGTGGTTCTCGGCAACGGCGATCGTCGGCGAGCTCAAAGCGGTGTGGGCGCTGAGCGACGAGGCGGCGACCTGGCTCACGAATGCCGTGCAGATCGGCTTTGTCGCCGGCGCCTTGGGGGCCAGCCTCGTCAACCTGCCGGACGTCATTCTTGCCCGCAAGCTCATGGCCTGGTCCGGCTTGTTGGCGGCCGGGACGAATCTCGCCCTTCTCGCTGCGCCCAATGCCGAAGTGGCCATCGCGCTGCGCTTTCTCACCGGTGTCGCACTGGCGGGAATCTATCCGCCGGCCCTCAAGCTCATTTCGACGTGGTTCATCCGTGGCCGCGGTTTGGCGCTCGGCATCGTGATCGGCGCGCTGACCTTGGGCTCCGCCTTTCCTCACCTGCTGCGCGCCACGACATCGACGCTCGATTGGCGCGTCGTCGTGATCGGCACGTCGTTGCTGACGCTGGTCGGCGCGCTTCTCATGGGTCGCTATGCCGTGGACGGGCCGTTTTCCTATCCACGCGCGGCGTTCAACCCGCGCCAGATCGGGCTCGTTCTCCGCAACAAGCCCGTCATGCTGGCGAACGTCGGCTACTTCGGCCACATGTGGGAACTCTATGCGATGTGGGGGTGGTTCCTCGCCTTTATTCATGCCGCCTATGAGCCCTACGGCTTCACGGCATCGGCGGCGTCGCTGACGACCTTCCTCGTCATCGCCTCCGGATTTTTCGGCTGTGTTGTTGGCGGTCTCCTCGCGGACCGAATCGGGCGCACGGCTACGACGTCCCTGATGATGGCGGTGTCCGGCACATGTGCCGCCGTGATCGGCTTCGCGTTCGCCGGACCCTTGTGGGTGCTGCTCGCGCTTTCCGTCGTGTGGGGCATCAGCGTGATCGGGGACTCGGCGCAGTTTTCCGCCGTCGTCACGGAGGTCGGCGACTCCTCGTTTGTCGGCACCAGCCTGGCACTGCAACTCGGACTGGGGTTTGCGCTCACCGTCGTTGCGATCCGGGCGCTCCCGAGCTTCGCCGCCTATCTCGGCGGCTGGCAGTGGGCGTTCGTTCTCCTCGTGCCGGGTCCTCTGATCGGCACGATCGCCATGCTGGCACTCAGACGTTTGCCCGAGGCCGTCAAGATCGCTCAGGGGCGCCGCTAGAGCACGTTCACTCTTGTTGGATCGCTTTTCAGCGTGAACGCGCTCCAGGTCGTTGTTTGAGAGTCTGAGTCACGCCCTCGATGCGAGCTGCCGCTCGCATCTCAAACGATCAGGCTCTGGCGGGGCTGCCGGCGCAATCCCCATGTTCTCTCCCTGCCTTGGCGCACGCGGTTGATCTGCGTGCGCCTTTTTCTTGACTTCTTTCGCGTCCGCTCGTCATTATGTACCGATCGATACATAGCGTATCGGCGCGTGCTGTGCCGAGCGTCCGGCTGGTGGGGTCTGGGGCGGGACTGCGCCTTTTCCATCAGCCTTCACGAGCCCGGATGAGCAGATGTCGGCGCGTCTGTGTCGGTCGGGAGTGCGGTTTTTGCACACGTCAAAAAACACGACAAAAAATAACATTAGGAAGGAAGCGAAATGTCCACGGAGATTGCGCCGTACCGGCCGAAGGAGGCCGTGAACGGATTCATATGGATCTATGCCGCCTCGATCGTCTCGTGTTTTCTCGTGAACCTCTGGGTCACGAACTTTCCCATCGGACCCTGGCAGGGCGACGAGATCGCCAAGTCGTTCTGGCTCGACAACGTGTCGTGGCAAATCTTTGCGGCGTGGTGGGTTTGCCTGTTCGCGGTCAGCTCGTGCTGGCCTTTCAATTTCATCGAGGGGCCCGTCCTGCGTGGGATCGTGGTCGTCGCGGTCTCCTGGGTGCTCGGGTGGTGGAGCGCCAAGCTCATTCACACGATCGGGCCGGGCACAGACGGCATCTTTCCGCTGGTCGGGACGACCTGGTTCCTCATGGCGTTCTTCTGCTTTGCGGGCGGCAACTTCCTGGTCTCCTCGCTTCCGCCCGCGCGTCAGTTCTTCATCCATCTCATTCTGTTCACGGGCCTCACGTACCTCATCACGCATTCGGCCATGAAATGGGTGCCGGCGTGGTGGTTTCCGTTCCTTCTCGTCGGGCTTGGCACCGGAACGGTCAGCTATCTCGCGCGTGGGCTGTCACAGCCGGGCAAGGCCGTGGTCATCATGTCGATGCTGTTCTCCGTGGCAGCGCTCGTCTTCATGATCTCGGGAGCGGCGGGCTATTGGGACTTCGACAAGTCGCCGATCTCCGCATTCTGGTCGATGGGCCACTTCACGGACGATAACTTCTGGCTGCTCTGCTTCATGACGGCCACGTCCATCAACTATGCGTTGCCGATCATTACGCACAACTGGCCGTTCTCGAAGATTCCGATGCCCTGGGGCGGCTTGATCGCGTGCGTGTTCTATCTCGTGCTCGATGTCATCGTGGCCGGCCTTCTGGTGAAGCTCGTCGGTCCTGTCTTCTCCAGCATGGAGGAGCTTTTGACCTATGCGTACATGGGCGTGAACTGGTCGCTGGTCTTCCCGTTGATCTTCGGGATCGGCCTCAGCAATCCGTATCTTTGGACCGGCCAGAAGACGCCGGGAACCTGGGACGATGTTGCGTGAGTTGTTCCTCCTCTCATGCGGCATTCGGGATGCCCGGCCTTTGGCCGGGCATCCTCATTTTGACGAGACGGATTGATCAGCCTGTTGCAGCCGCTTCGGCTTTGCGCAACTCGGCGATGCTGCGGCCAAGCTTTCGCCTTAGCAGGAGACGTAGCGATACGCCGTCCGCATACCCGACCTCTGCGGCGATCTCCTCGACACTCGCATGAGTCATCTGCAGCAGTTGCAGCGCGCGCTCCACGCGCATCTCCTGAAACGCTTCGAGCGGTGTTTTGCCGAGGGTGCCGCGGAGCTTGCGGGCCAGTGTGCGCGGACTCGTTCCGACGGCCTTTGCGGCGGTTGCGAGTGAGAAGCCCGCGGCGAGATTGTCCTGAGCCCAGCTTTCGAAACGCTCCACGATCGAATCGTGATGGCTGACCTGGTCGGGCATCGCGAATGCCGCCTGCGTGGAGCGCAGGTTCTCGATGCTCAGGTACCGCGCCGTTTCCGAGGCGAGCGCGCGCCTTTGCCTTCGGACGAGAGCGAGCGCGAGGTCGAAATGCGAGAGCGCCGCGCCGGCCGTGATGACGCTGCCGGCATCCAGCAACGTGCAATTCTCGGCCATGCGGACGCGGGGATATCGCAGACGGAAGGCGTTGGTCAGCCACCAGCTCGTCGTGGCGGGGAGGCCGTCCAGCAGGCCGCTTTCGGCAAGCACGAACGTGCCTGTGCGGGCGGCCGCGAGCGTTGCGCCCGCGTGGCGATACGCATGGAGCACCGCGCTTGCCTCCTTCGCGTCGTCACGCGCCAAAACCCGAGCGATGGCGTCCGGGGTTTTTGCTCCGACGGCGGGAACGATGATCAGGTCCGGCGGATCGGCTGCGTTGGCGGGCTCGGTCGGCACGATCAGGCCGCCGGCGGATGTCACCGGCCCGGCGACGCCGATGCGGCGCACGATGAACTCTTCCCTCGTCGGCACGGCGCGTGCGCGGGCGAGATCCTGGGCAAGGGAAAACGTGTCCTGCAGGGCCGCGAGCCCGGTATCGAACACGCCGTCCAGGACGAGCAGATCTATCCGCATGGCGAGGACGGCATCAAATATGTCCAGTTTCGCAATTCGAGCCTGGCCGTCGGCCGCGTTTAATACGGCGCTATCCGGTCAATGCCGCATATTGCAGGAGATATCATGAGCAAGAAAGCGATCTTCGTCCGTCTCGAAGCGAAACCCGGGATGGAAGCGGAGCTGAAGTCCTTTCTCGAAGGCGCGTTGCCGCTCGCCGAGGGAGAGGCGGCCACCAAGACCTGGTTTGCGCTTCAATTCGATCCGTCCACATTCGGGATTTACGATACGTTCGACGACGAGCAGGGGCGTCTTGCCCACCTCAACGGACCGATCGCGGCGGCGCTGCTCGGAAATGCCGAGCGGCTGCTGGCCGTGATGCCCAAGATCGAGCTGGTCGATGTGCTCGCGGCCAAGGTGACGTAAGTTTCAGGACATCGTTTTTTGAAAAGCGGCGTGCCGTCGTTCGCCGCTGCGGCCGGAGCATCCGACCCGATGGACTCGGCTCGGGTGCTCCCGCTTTCCCCTTTGTCGCGTGCTCTCACGACGACCCGACCTGACTTCGGCCGAGATGCTCAGAGGCTCCGGCGATATTGCCGCTAGGTGTCGCAATCGGTTGCGAAGTCGACGACGCCGGTCTGACCGGTTTTGCGGCTGATCCACGTAGCGCGCTTCGCCTCCGAATCGAAATCGATGTCGATTTGCCCGCGCACATCGCCTGGCAGGGTGAACACGGGGCTGCCGCCCGTCGCCGAGGTGCGACACGGCGTGACGAGCGTCCCCTCTCCGGCGGGATCGAGCCACTCGATCCAACGCCGGCAGTCGACCCCGAGGCATATCTCGTGAAAGCGCAGGGTCGTGCGGCTCGGGCGATGGTCGAACACCGCCGTGTCCGAGCAGATGGCCGCGATATCGATCGTACCGGTGACCGGGGGCGTGCCCGCTACCCAATCGACCTTCAGGTCGTCGTCCCGCCAGGAGGTGAGGCGGATGCTGTCGAACAGCTCGCGGTCTGCGTACATCTGATCCATGCGACAGATCAGATCGTGGCCGGCCATGGGGCCGGCCCGAATGGAGAGGCGCGCGCGCTTCTGATAGGACGTTTGTGAGAGCTTGAGCTCCTCGAGGGTCAGCGTCCACTTGCCTCCGGGTGCGTCGAAGGAGACGGGCGGACGGTGCATGTCGTTCCAGTTGTAGCAAAAGACCAGGCCCAAGCTCGCAAAGCCGGCGAGAGCGACGAAGAACACGAGACGCACCGCGGCGTGCAGGAGAGATATGAGCCAGGACATTCTGAGCGGTTTGAGAGCGCGCTATTTGTTCGGCGGGAATGCCGCCTTGATCTCGTGGGAAATTTTTTCGGCTTCGGCGAAGTCGCGGGCCCCGCAAGCCGAGTCGAGGTTTAAAAGCATGCTGTGAAATTTCACGTAGTCGGTTTCCGTTTTGATATTGGCGGCCCGGGTGGTCTCCGAGGAGAGCGCAATGCAGGCATCGATGTCTGCAGGCGGCTCGGCACGTGCGGGAAACGCCAGGACGGTCAGAGACAGCAACGTGAGGGGTGAGATCTTGATCACGGGAAGGCTCCTCCGGTCAGCGGCGGCGAAATCCAAGACGGGGCTACATTAGCGCAAGACCGAAAGCTCTGCCATCGGAGGGCGAGGATTTGTGCGAGGCAATGGCCGGCGCTTTCCGGGTCCCGCTCGGCGGACGCGTTCGATTTATTTTTCAACGATGTAGGGATTGACGAGGTGGGAGATCACGACGCGGCCTCCCGCTCGATCAGCCTGCGCTTGCGGGCGACGCCCCAGCGGTATCCGGCCAGGGATCCGTCGTTGCGCACGACGCGGTGGCATGGAATGGCGACCGCGATCTTGTTGGCGGCGCATGCGGCGGCCACGGCCCGCACGGCTTTCGGCATGCCGATGCGCTCGGCGATCTCGGTGTAGGTGACCGTCGTGCCGACCGGGATCTCACGCAGTGCTTCCCACACGCGGTGCTGGAACGCGGTGCCGCGCACATCGAGCGGCAGGCTCAGGCCGCGTTCCGGCGCTTCGACAAGGCCGACGACCTTCGCCATGGTGTCTTCGAAGGCGTGATCGCCTCCGATCAAGGTCGCCCGCGGAAAGCGGTCCTCGAGATCGTGCACGAGGGCTTCCGGATCGTCGCCGAAGAGGATCGCGGTGATGCCTTTGTCGCTCGCCGCGACCAGGATCGCGCCGAGCGAGCATTCGCCGACGGCGAACTTCATTTCGGCGTTGGCGCCGCCCTTGCGGAACTCTGACGGCGACATGCCGAGAACGCCCGCCGCGTTGGCGTAGAATCGGCCGCTGGAGTTGAAGCCGGCGGCGTGGATGGCTTCCGTCACCGATCGCGTGCGAGGCAGATTCTCGCGCAAGCGATTCTGGCGGTGCGCCACGGCGTAGGCTTTGGGGGTCACGCCGGCGATGGTCTTGAACACGCGGTGGAAGTGGAAGGAGCTGAGCCCGAAGGCGCGCGCCAGATCGTCGAGCTTGGGGACGTCCTCGGACCCTTCGATCAGCCGGCATGCCTCTGCGACCTTGGCAGCGTAGGTGTCGTGCAGAGACGGCTCGTTCGGCTTGCAGCGTTTGCAGGGGCGGAAGCCCGCCGCTTCCGCGGCTGCGCATGAGGTATGAAAGGTGACGTTCTCGCGCTTGGCGAGGCGGGCCGGGCAGGACGGGCGGCAATAGACGCCTGTCGTCGCTACGGCATAGAAGAACGTGCCGTCGAAACTGCGATCACGCGCTTTGATGGCGTTCCAATAGAGGGTCTCCGCACCTGGTGCGGATTGGGCCTCGAGGAGACGGGTTTCTGCGGTGCGGCTCATCTTGCGGTCTTTCGTCATCATTGTGTCTCGCAAGATAGGGCGGTGAGGATGAGGCTGCACTCCGGTCCTTGCGGTCAAATTTATTTTTCCACCGACGGCGGTCCAACCTGTGTCGCGATCCACCAGGTCGTGCCTCCCGCATCGCGGATTCCGCCACGCTTGTCCGCATCGTCCTTCTGTGCGGGGGGCTGCACGGATTCGGCGCCGGCCGCGATCGCACGAGCGTAGGTCGCATCGACGTCGGCCACATAAACATGCACGTGAGCGGGTACGGAAGGCCAGCCTTCCGCCGGATCGGCGAGCATCACGACGGTGTCGCCGATCCTCGCCTCGGCGTGCCTGAGCTTCCCATTCTCTGCGGGGATCTGGCGCAGTGGCTCGGCATCGAAGACGCGCACAAGGAAATCCAGGGTCGCTTTGGCGCCGTCGACGATCAGATAGGGCGCTGCGGACGTGTATCCGTGAGGCTTGTAGCCCATCGCCGTGTTCCTTTCTTTGCCGCCATCCCCGTGCCTCTCGTGCCGCGGCGACCTTCCTCTTTGCCGATATGGCGGCGGGCGCGGACGCTTCAAGAGTTTCGGGGCCGGCTTTCGAGGGGTGTGTGTCCGCGCTCGCGCATGCCTCCGTCCGCTGTGGCTTCAGTTTGGGGCGGCTGTTACGCTCTCTGCAAGGGATTGGACGGTCGGGGGGCGGTGAATGGGAGGCGATAGCGAGATCGCGGAGCTTGTGGCGGAGATCGCGGCCTGCGTCCGTGCCACGCCAGAAGATCGGCTGCGCCTGTCCGATCTTCGCTATCGTCTCGCGGAGCACTTCCGTGCTGCGGGCCGGCTCGACGAGTCGCTGCAGGAAACCGAAGCGTGCCTGGATCTTCTCGCCGAGTTTCCGAGCGAGCATTTCCGCGCGACGTGCGCCCATCGCTGCCACTCTCAGACGGTTTTTCGAAAAGGGCAGCTTGGCGCCTATGCCGTCCATGCCGAGGGTGCGCTCGCGCGCTTCCGGCAAATTCCCACGCGCAGCGATGAAAGCATGATCGACCTCCTCATGGATGCGGCGCTGGCGCGGAGCTATACGGGCCAGAACAAGGCGGCGATCGCGGCCTGTCAGGAGGCGCTGCGGATCGCGAACGAGGTGGCCGGCGCCGAGCACGTGGATGAGGATGTGCGGGCTGGCGTGGCGCAAAGAGCCATGACGGTCCGGCGCCGCTTCGCCATGATTCTGAAAGACGAAGGCGCCCTGCGGCAGGCGGAGCTGCTCTTCGAGGCGTGCAAGCCGGATGCGGCCGCCAGCGTCGACGACCGGCTGAGCTGGCTCAACGGCCGCGCCATTCTCGCCGAATACCTCGACGAGGAAGACGTCGCCAACGCCTCTTACTGCGCCTACGTCCGGCTGGTGCCGCGCCGTGCGTCCTGGAACGTGCGTGCCATCTATGGCGTGTCGAACGCCGCGACCTGGTTCCTCAGCAACGGCGCGTTGCGGATCGGATTGGCGATGCGGGACTATTTCGAGAGGCTGGCCAGCCGCGCGGCACCCGAGGCCGTTGCGGCGCAAATTGCCATGATCAATGCGGTGTGGGCCGAAGCCGACGGGCGTCTCGAGACGGCCGCGCAGGAGTTTGCCGCGGCCGCGCGGCTGGCAGAGGCCGAGGAGGATGGCGAGCCTGCAGCGTTGCTCGTCGAGCGCGCCGCCATCCTGACCCAGATCGGCCGATGGGAGGAGGCGCGACAGAGCCTTCGCCCGCTCGTTCCCCAGACCATCGATTACCGCGACCGGCATGCCATGTCCGCTGCGATCCGGCTCGGGCTGTTGCTCTCCGAGCCCGAAGGCGAGCCGACCCCGGGCGATATCCGGGACGCGACGGAGATCCTGCGCGCGACCTTCCTCGCGGAATCGCGTCGCGGCAGCGCGGAGGGGCAATGGCGCTTGCTTTCCGGTCTTGCGGAGGTGGCGGCTTCACGAGGGCGAGACCAGGCGGCCATCCTGTTCGGCAAAGCGGCGGCCAGCCTTCTTCGGATCAGCGCATTCGCCGCCGAGGGCAACGCGCGGCAGCGGCGCGAGCGCCGGCTTCCGCTGCAACGCCTGGCGACGCGCCTCGTTGACGCGACGCAGTTTCCGCAGGCTGCCCGTGTTCAGGCGCGCACCAAGCAGGAGATTGCGTACGATCTGCTGCGGCGGGACCAGGATGCGGACCCGCGCGGCCGCGATGTGCCCCTGACGGACGCCGAGGCGGCGCTCCTGGCCGAGCTTGCGCGCCATCAGGCGGCGATCCAGGCTCTCGAGCCGGATTTCTCCGAGGAGAGCCTCGCGCTTCAGCACGTGCCGGACCCCGAGGAGACGATCCGCCGTGAGGGGGCGCTGCTCGGCTGGATCGACAACGTTCTGCGCCAGGACTGGGTGGTGCCTCGTGGTGCTGGCGCCCCCACATCGCACGAAGCGGCGCCTCAGCCGGACTGCGTCGAGGTCGATTTCCTGCGCGGCGAAACGAGCTGGATCGTCTGGGCGCGATCGGCCGCGGGCGAGCGCCGTTTCGCCGTCGCGGCCGAGGCCCGCCACCTTGCGCGCGGGATCTTCGCATTCCGCCAGCACCTGATCGGTCTCAGGCCCGATTGGGAGGACGCGGCGCGCGCGCTTTATGATCTGATCGTCCGTCCGCTCGAAGGCATGTTGGCCGGCCCGGTCCGGCGGATCTCGTTCGCGCTCGAAGGTCCGTTCGCGTACCTGCCGTTCTCCGCCCTCCACGATGGCGAGAGCGTGCTGGCCGCGCGCTTTGCGATCTCGATCCGGACAGGCGTGGGCCGGCGCGCGGCGCTCCCGTCAGGCGCCTCGCCATCCATTCTTCTCTTCGGACCGCAGGGCGCCGCTGCGGACCTCGGGCTCGAGCTGTCGCGGATTGCGGCGTTGAGCCCGGCCGCCTCCTGGGCGGACAGCTTCACGGCGGACGGATTGGCGGATGGTCTGGCGCGCGCTCCGGGCATCGTTCATGTCGCGAGCCATTTTCACTATGCCGCCGGGATGCCCGGCCGCTCGTATTTCGCGCTGGCGGAGGGGGAGCGGCTGACGGTCAGTCAGTTCGGAGCGCCGCGCTTCGATCTCTCGGGCGTCGATTTGCTGGTGCTGGCGGCTTGCGAGTCGGCCGTGTCAGAGAGCGGCGAGGCGACGCTCGAAAGCGTGGCCGCCGTTGCTCAGGCCAAAGGTGCGCGCTGTGTTCTCGGAACCCTGTGGCCGGTGGCGGACGCCAGCGCGGCGACGCTCATGGGTGACTTCTATGCGCGTCTGCTCGCGCATTCCTCACGCGACGCTGCATCCATCGCCCGTGCCTTGCGCGAAGCGCAACACGCGATGCTTCAAGGCTGCACCGGCGTTCCGGGTGCGGCGCATCCCTATCATTGGGCGGGCTTCGTGCTGTTCGAGCCAGGCGGTTGACGAGGCGGGCCTGCTTTATCGATCCTGTGGTCTCGTCATGGCCCCTGTGCCGTTCCGGACTGCACCCAGTAGTCCGCGATCAGAAGCTGGGTGCGGTGATGGTTGGCGCCCTCCTGTCGCCGGCTGCGCCGCTGGTGATCGACATAGCTGGCGAACTGCTGGAAATCTGTGAGGGAGAGCAGATACGGCGCCGAGACCATGGCCGCGGCCGGGCCGGCGAAACCAAGTTGGGCGGGTTCCGTGGCCGTCCACAGGGCATACAGCCGATAATGCCCGCCGGGCCCATACATGGGGATGACGGAGGGCTCGACGTCCTCGGCAGGGATCACGCTCGACCGGCCGTTGGCCGCCAGATAGGGAGCGTAGCAGGACGGCGCCATGCACACGACCCTGTTGCTCGCCATGTCGTCGTTGAGAACGATGAGATATCCGTTCGCCGGATGTGAGACGTGGACGACGACGGAGTCGTTGATCGCGAACAGCGGATTTGCGGAGGACGGATCGCCGGCATCTCCCAATCCGCCCCGCAGCTTCAGCGACGCCTTCTTGAGCACGATCCCGCCGTGGCCCGCGGGGCCGGCTCTCCAGGCTTCGAAAATGGTGCGGCGTGAGCGGTCGTAGTCGCTTCCGTTGCCGACGCCGTGGGCTTTGAGCAGGGCTTCGAACTCCTCCACCGTCGGGACCAGGAAAACCTTGTAGGTCAGTCCGTAGCGCTTGTTGAGT
>NZ_DAITQL010000040.1:0-1652 GCF_036833075.1 Hyphomicrobium sp. | reverse complement strand
TGGAGATAGTCCGTGAGCCGGCCCAGCTTTTCGACATCGATGGGCAGCTTGCCCGTCTTCATGTTCGTCCATTGCGACGGAGAGGCGAAAATGGCCGCCGCAATCCTCTTGGAAAGCAGCTCGCCCTTCGCGAACTTGTAGGCCGTGAGCCCGATCACGTGGTCGACCATCGCGCCGAGATTCGTCAGCTGCCAGTCGCTTGTCTTCCGAGTTTGCGTCACGAGCGGACCTGTCTTCGTGTTGAGCATTTGGACTGCGGCCCAATCTAATCGCAGTCCGATGGACGTTGTCATTTTCACAAGTTGACAAATGTTGCCGGCTTCCGGTGCCGGCCCTGCCGTAACAGGCACGGAGCAGCGGATCCCGCGTGATCGTCCGCTGGCGCCGGCAAGCGATGGCAACATCCTTGCGCTCGTCCGAACGGCGCTGGCATGGAGCGTTCGCAGCCGAGCCTCGTCGGGCATCGCGAAGGTGGCCCGGCATTCCGAAACAAATGTCAACGAACGTCAACGGACACTCTCGCGAGAGTGCTGTAGGGCTCGTGTCAGGGGCGGTTTTTCGTGTCGCGTGCGCCGACAGACAGGATCTTTGAACGGGGGGAACGCATGCGTTTCAAGGGACATTCGGGCTATGTCGTATCTCGCATCGCCATTCTCGCAGCGGCCTTCGCGCAAGCCGGGTGCTCCGGCGGCAAGGATTTGATCAACGCGCTGAAGGACGAGGTGCCGCCTGCCAATAACGGGGCGCAGGCCGGAAACACCACCGGAACCGGCGGAGCCAATACAGGCGACACGGGCACCCCCGTCGGAACCGGCAACACAGGGACGGTTAGCACCGGCGGCATCACGCCGGCGAAGGTCGCCATCGGTGCGGGCGGGACCAAGACGGCCGCGTCGGTCGACGGCGGCGGGCTCTTCGTGCGTATCCCGGATTTGAGCAAGCTCACGGTTGCGGATCGCTCGCCGCAAGGCGGCAATGGCGTGACGTGGACTCCGAATGCCGACGGTTCCAAGATCACCATTGCCGCCCAGGGAGCGCTCGCCGGCGGCACGGCGGTTCCGGGCGCGCTGACGATCGACAAGGATCCGGACTTCGATGGGCCCGCGCGGCGTGCCTATGAGACGCATACGCCAGGACTCGGCGGCGACGGTTTCGATATCGATTACAGCAAGACCTACAGCGTGAACGGCGCAACGCTCTATTCCGCGTATGCCGATGGCGCGGGCGAACCTATCTTCCTTCAGTATGCGACGTACGGAGGCTACGTTCAGGACACCGATGTGCGGTACGCGGAAGTCGAGGTCGAAGGGCAAGGGACGTGGCTCAACAAGACGGTTGGCGGAAGCAGCCTTCTGGCCGCGATCTTCGGCGGCACCCCGACCGCCAAGACGGATATGCCGACAGGCGTGACCGCAAGTTATGACGGGACGTTCGTGGGTCTCGGGCTTCAGACGTCGGGCAAGAGCGGCATCGACGATACGAATAGCTCCGAGCTGATCGGCAATGTCGCCCTCAAGGCCAACTTCGGCTCGGGTGCGATCACAGGCAACGTCTACAATATGATGGGCGAGCGCGCGGATTGCCTCGGATCTTGCGCCGAGGCTCTTCCTCTCGGTCTCAAGCTGACAGGCCAGATCGATCCTGCGGCCGGC
>NZ_DAITQL010000039.1:0-36646 GCF_036833075.1 Hyphomicrobium sp. | reverse complement strand
AGTGAGGCAGTGAGGCAGTGAGGCAGTGAGGCAGTGAGGCAGTGAGGCAGTGAGGCAGTGAGGTAAACCATTGACAGCCAGAGCCGCGCGCATCAGCAAGCCTACTGCCTACTGCCTACTGCCTTCAATTCGGCTTTCCCGTCGGGTTCGAGGCCACCAGCACGGGCCCCACGCCCTTCGGCGGGCGCTGCTCGGTGAGCACACCGAGCCGGCGCGCCACCTCCTGATAGGCTTCCAGCACGCCGCCGAGGTCGCGGCGGAACCGGTCCTTGTCGAGCTTGTCGCCCGACGAGATGTCCCACAGGCGGCAACAGTCGGGGCTGATCTCGTCCGCAAGCACGATGCGCACCTGCTCGTTGTCCCACAGCCGCCCGAACTCGACCTTGAAGTCGACGAGCCGGATGCCGATGCCGAGGAACAGGCCGACCAGGAAGTCGTTCACCCGCAGCGCGAGCTGCATGATCTCGTCGATCTCCTGGGGCGTCGCCCAGCCGAACGCCGTGATGTGCTCTTCCGAGACCATAGGGTCGTTGAGGTTGTCGGCCTTGTAGTAGAACTCGATGATCGAGCGCGGAAGCTGCGTGCCTTCCTCGAGCCCGAGGCGGGTCGAAAGGGAGCCCGCGGCGACGTTCCGCACGACGACCTCGAGCGGGATGATCTCCACCTCGCGGATGAGCTGCTCGCGCATGTTGAGGCGCTTCATGAAGTGCGTCGGCACGCCGATCTCGCCGAGCCGCTGGAAGATGTACTCGGAGATGCGGTTGTTGAGCACGCCCTTGCCTTCGATCAGCGCGTGCTTCTTCGCATTGAACGCGGTCGCGTCGTCCTTGAAGTGCTGAATGAGAGTTCCGGGCTCCGGTCCCTCGTAAAGAACCTTCGCCTTGCCCTCGTAGACTCGACGCCGCTTGTTCATCGATCCTGGTCCTTTGACGATCACGCTCATGCTCAACTTCTGTTTCGAGAGGACAGCCCGTCCCGCGGGGGCCCGACCCATTGATCTTTCAGCGAGATTTTTGGATTTCTCGTCGTGGCTTGGGACGGCCGAACGCACAAAAATCATGACCTGGACACTAGCCGAAGCAGGGGTCAGAAACAATCTAAACAAGGGCCTGGGGTCCTTCCTGTGCGGTGCGGTAGACAAGCCGTTGATTTGTCTGCTCCGTCGGGTTACGGCTGCCGTACAATGGGCAGGCGCGAGACCCATACAACCCGCACGTGCCTCGGAACAAAGCTGGAACGTCCGGCGTGGAACAGTCCTGGTGGAGATGGTCATGACAACGTTCGACGATAGAGAGAAAGCCTACGAGAAGAAGTTCGCCCTGGACCAGGATCTGCGCTTCAAAGCGGAAAGCCGCCGCAACAAGATGCTGGCCGAGTGGGCGGCTGAGAAGCTCGGCATCACGGGCTCCGACGTCGAGGAGTACGTCAAGGCCGTGCGCAAGGCCGACCTCATCGAGAAGGGGGACGACGACGTGCTGCGCAAGGTGAAGCAGGACTTCGCCGACAAGGGCATCGCGATCGACGAAGCGGAGCTGCGCAAAGTCATGAGCCAGTTCCTCGCCAAGGCGGTGGCCGACGTCGAGGCCGCGAGCAAGTCGTAGGCGAGGCTGCGCGGCTCGTCAGGTCGCAAGGCCCTTGAGGAACGATCCGAACCGCAGCACGCCCTCGGGCCAGGGTCCATGGCCCGAGGCGCTGTTGATGTGGCCGGCATCGCCCGCTTCGACCAGCGTCGATCCCCACGCCTCCGCAAGCGCCGCAGCCCGCTCAATCCGGCAATAGGGATCGGTCGAGGATGCGACCAGGATCGACGGAAAGGGCAGCGCATCGAGCGGGAGCGGCGCAAATCCGCTGCCGTCGCCGTCGAGCTTGAGCCCCTGCGTTTCCGGCCAGTCCGCCGCATTGTCGACGTCGGCCGGCGCCACGAGGAATGCGCCCGACAGAAAGCCCTTGGGGATGCGCCGCGCCAGGTGCGCCACCGCCGCGACGCCGAGGCTGTGTGCGACGAGCACCACGGGCCGCGTGCTCTCGACCGCGCTCTCGATGATGCGCCCCACCCAGGCCTCACGCTCGGGCGCGATCCAGTTCTCCTGCTCGACGCGCCGCGCCGTCTTGAGCGTCCGCTCCCAGCGGGACTGCCAGTGGTCCGGCCCCGAGCTCGACCAGCCGGGAACGATCAGGATGTCGACTTCGGACGTGCGCATGGACCCTCTCAAGTCGTCGCTTCGGTGTATCGGCGCGCCCCGGTGCTCCGCATGGCCCCTCGCGGGATGACGGGATGCAGGATCGGAGGGAGCGGGGCGCGGCAGCCCGGCGCGTCGGGCCCCGAACGGGCGTCCCGCGGCGAGGCGGCGCGAAAAGATCGGGATCCGGGAGCATGCCGTGGGTTCAGCCATCCGCGCGAGCATAGCCTACGTCGAGAACGTGCCCAAGCGTGGCAGCGGGCAGGGAGGGATCCGCAGACAGCCGGTCAGCGCGCGGAGGTCTTGGACGGCGGATCGGCCCCGGCGCGGTTGGCCGCGGTGCGCCGCGCCCGGCTGTCACCCCAGGTGAAGAGCCCCACGCCGAGGAGCACGAGGCTCGACCCCACGGCATCGGCCAGCGTGAACGGCTCGCCGAGCAGACTGACCGCGAGCCCGATGGTCACCACGGGCGAGACGGTTGCGATCATGGAGACGGCCGAGGGGGAGACGCGCGCGAGCCCGGCGTTGATGAGGAACGTCGGCAGCACGGTCGCGACGAGCGCGCAGCCGAACGCCAGCCACAGGAAGCGCGGCGGGGCGGCGAAGCTGCCCGAGCCGAGAATCGCCTGGTGCAAGACGCACGCGATGCCCGCGGCCGTGAGCGCGATGCTCGTGAACAGCGCGCTCCCGAGGCGGGGGATGACACGCTGTGCCAGGATCTGGTGCCAGGCGAACGAGATCGCCGCGCCGAGCACGAGTGCCGTGCCGATGGCAGTGTTGCGTCCGCCCTGCGGGAGGTCGACCGCGAACACGATCGCAAGCCCGATATAGGTGACGACCGCCGCCGCGATGCCGAAGCCCGACGGGGCCTCGTGGTAGAGCACCGCGCCGATGAGCATGACGAACAGCGGATAGGTGAACAGCACGAGCCGCTCGAGGGAGGCGCTGATGTACATGAGGCCCGCGAAGTCGAACGCCGAGGCCACGTAATAGCCGATCAGTCCGATGAAGGCCGCCCAGGCGATGCTTGCGGCATCGGGCGGCGGCTCGCCGTTGGCGCGGCGCCTGGCGTAGGCCCAGAGGCCGATGGCGACGAACACGGGCGTGGCGAAGATCATGCGGTAGGCGAGGAACAGCGCCGCGTCGAGCTGGTCCTGGAAGGCGAGCTTGATGAAGATGGCCTTGGTCGAGAAAAAGGCCGCGCCGACCGCGGCGCACGCGTAACCCACGATGCGGCTGAACGGCGATCTCATGCGGGTACGGTTCTGCTAGAGCATTTTCCGACGAAGTGGATGCCGGTTCGTCGTAAGAAAATGCGACCAATCAAAAACCTAGAGCGTCCGATCCGATTCCATCGGATCGCAAGACGCTCTAGGCTGTGCCGAAGACCCGTTCGAAGATCGCGTCCACGTGCTTCACGTGATAGCCGAGGTCGAACATCGCCTCGAGCGCCTCCGCGGGGACTTTCGCCGTCACGTCCTTGTCCGCCTTGAGCTCCGCCAGGAAATCGGCGCCCGTCTCCCAGGTCTTCATGGCGTTGCGCTGGACCATGGCGTAGGCCGCCTCGCGCGAGGCGCCCGCCTGCGTGAGCGCGAGCAGCACGCGCTGCGAATTGTGCAACCCGCCGAGCCTGTCGAGGTTGCGCTTCATGTTGTCCGGATAGACGACGAGCTTCTCGATCACGCCGGCCATGCGGTTGAGCGCGAAGTCGAGCGTGACCGTGGCGTCTGGGCCGATCATGCGCTCGACGGAGGAATGCGAGATGTCCCGCTCGTGCCAGAGCGCCACGTTCTCCATCGCCGGGATGGCGTAGGAGCGGACCATGCGCGCGAGTCCCGTGACGTTCTCGGTGAGGACCGGGTTGCGCTTGTGCGGCATCGCCGACGAGCCCTTCTGCCCCGGCGAGAAATACTCTTCGGCCTCCAGCACCTCGGTGCGCTGCAGGTGGCGGATCTCGATGGCGAGCCGCTCGAGCGAGGAGGCGACGACCGCGAGGCCGGCGAAGTAGGCGGCATGGCGGTCCCGCGGGATCACCTGCGTCGAGACGGGCTCGGGAACGAGGCCGAGCTTCGCCGCGACATAGGCTTCCACGGACGGATCGATGTTGGCGAAGGTGCCGACCGCGCCCGAAATCGCGCAGGTGGCGACCTCGCGCCGCGCCGCGACCAGCCGTTCGCGGCCGCGCGTGAACTCGGCATAGGCCGACGCCAGCTTGACGCCGAACGTCGTCGGCTCCGCATGGATGCCGTGGCTGCGTCCGATGGTGAGGGTGTCCTTGTGCTCGAAGGCGCGCGCCTTGAGCGCGGCGAGCAGCCGGTCGACATCGGCGATCAGGATGTCGGCGGCGCGCACGAGCTGCACGTTGAGGCAGGTGTCGAGCACGTCGGACGACGTCATGCCCTGGTGCACGAAGCGGGCGTCGGGCCCCACGTGCTCGGCGAGGTGGGTGAGGAACGCGATGACGTCGTGCTTTGTCACCGCCTCGATCTCGTCGATCCGCGCCGTGTCGAAGACGGCTTTGGAGCCTTTGTCCCAGATGGCGCGCGCAGCCTCCTTCGGGATGGTGCCGGCATCCGCCATGGCCGAGGCGGCATGTGCCTCGATCTCGAACCAGATCCTGAAGCGCGTCTCGGGCGTCCAGATCGACGCCATCTCGGGTCGTGAATAGCGGGGGATCATCTTTGCGTCTCGTGCTCGGAGCGAGAGAGGCCACTAGCAGACCCCGCAGGCGGCATCAATCGCACGCGCCATCGGGAGAGTGAGGGCGCACACATCCGGGGTTGTGTGGCAGGCGCGACATTATGCCGTGTAGGCTCACGGAATTTCCACCGGAATGGCCCGTATTTCCGGGCGTTACGGCCTTCGCCGGAACCGGTTTCGCAATGCGGAACATCACGATTGATGTCAGCCAGAATCCGCGAAAAACGAAAATACACCAGAAAGTTACACCGTATTGCGTCGCAAAAGACACAGGGGTGCGGCGCAACAATTCGTGAAGGCTAAGTGCCCAGATCGGGCCATATTCCGATGTTTGATGAGCCCCTCACGCTGAGGGTAGGAGTTTAAACCATACGGTCAGTGTTGCGGAATTGTCAGAGCTATGACCTCCGAATTTGAGTATTCTGAAAATACTCATTGTGCCTTGGACGAGGGTTCGGGAATCGCACTGAGATTCACCCCTCGTTCATCGAGCGGCTGATACCGGACACGGGATCAGGACCTGTCGGGCTCGGTAACGACGCGACAAACTAGGGGTAAGTAATGACTGAACAGATGCAAGCCGAGATTGTAGAACTCAATCATCGGCTGGATGAGATCGACGATCCGCGCCGATCCTTTGCGATCGTGCAGGAAAAGATCCGTGCTTGCCGCAAGCGCGGCCAGCAGGTTCCGGAAGCCCTCTCGCTGATGGAACGCCGTCTCGCGGCCGAGTGCCGGATCGAATCCCAGGGGCGCTGAGCCCCGCCACACCGATCCGCCATATGCGGAGAGAGGCAACGGCAGGGTCGGGTGCGTATCGTTTGGGTTCTTCTGAATCGCGGAGCGCAAGCCGGCGCTCCCCGCCGATCGCTCCGAGTGTGTGTGTTGACCGGAATACTCATCGGCACGCGTGCGCAGCCGCGTTGCTCGCCTCCGACGAGACAGCGCTGTTAGGCTCGGCGCCATGAGGCCCAATTCCGAATGGGCGCGCTCAATCTTCCTTGATCACCCATCGGCCGGGATGGGCTGAAGCAGGCGCAAAAGCGCGCGCCTCGAGGTCGCCGTTGGCATCGAAGCGGATCTCGCCGAGCGCTCGCGTCGTGACCGGCGCGGCGCGCAGCGCCGCCGACAGCGTGCGGGCGTCCGTCGTGCCGGCCTTGCGGGCCGCTTCAAGCCAGGCTTCGAACGCCCCGCGCGCCTCCCCTGCGCGGGCGTCGTCCACGTCCGATGCGCCGGGAACGAGACCCGCCGGCAACAGCACCTCGACCGGAGTCTCCGCCTTGACGGCGAAATCGGCGAAGTCGGATGTCGCGAGCGCATCCGTCCCGAGCACGCGGATGGGAAGCCTGAGTTTCTCGATGCCATAGACGATCAGCGAGGCTTCGGCCGGATAGCCCGCAAACAGCACCGCCTCCGCGCCCGTCTCCTGAAGCTGTCGCACGATGTCCGTGTAATCGTGCCTGCCGGCGACGAGCGGCACGAGCGCGACCGGGGTGACCTGCATCGCCTTGAGGGCCGCGGCCGCGCCATCGACGATCGAACGTGCATAGCCGGTCCGGTCGTGGACGAGGGCGACGCGCCCATGCGGCGCATGAGCCACCAGCCACCGGGCCGCCGCGTCCCCCTGCCGGTCGTCGCGCCCGGCGAGACGGAGCGCGGGCACGGGAAGTGCTGCGTTCGCGCGTGTCACGTCGGGATGGCGCGCGCCGACCGCGATCATGAGCACGTCCGAATGGCCGTAGAGTTTCGCGGCGGCCGTGGCCGCGCTCGAGCACGGATGTCCGATCGCTACTGCCGCCCTCTGCGCGATGAGGGTCGCCGCGGCGCCCTCCGCCGTCGCCTGCGCGCATCCGTCGTCGGCGACGACGAGTGCGATCGGCTCCCCAAGCACGCCGCCCGCGGCATTGGTCTCCGCGACCGCGGCCTCGAGCGCGCGCTGCATGGCGAGCCCCGCGCCCGCCATGCGCCCCGTGAGCGGCGCCGCGAGCCCGACGCGAATCTCCGCCGAGGCCGGCGCGGACAGGCCGAGCATGGCGGCGAGAATCGTGGCGAGGAGCCCAAGAAAAGGCAGCGCCCCCACGTGGGTTGAGAACAAGGTCGGCGCGCTACGCCGCGTCATCGCGCGCCAAGAGGAACGCCGCCCAAGCATGGGCGCGCGTCAGTTCTGCACGTAGATGATCGATCCGTCAGGCTGCTTCTGCCATGTGTACATGACGTAATCGATGCGCGTCACGTCGCCCTTCCCGTCGAACGCGAGATCGCCGATCACGGTCTTGTACGCTTTCCCCTTGTGCAGCTCCTCAGCGACCTTGGCGGGATCGAGCGAGCCGGTGTCCTTCGCCGCTTCCGCGACCGCCTGCACCGCGGCGTAGGCGTAGAGCGTATAGGCTTCCGGCTTGAAGTTGCGCGCCTTGAACTTCTCGATGACGGCCTGCGCCTCGGGCCGCTTCTGCGGATCGGGGCCGAACGTCATCAGCGTGCCTTCGGTGCCCGGTCCGCCGAGTGCTGCGAACTCGTCGGTGGCGATGCCGTCCCCGCCCATCATGACGGCATTGACGCCGGCGGCGCGCATCTGGCGCAGGATGCTGCCGCCTTCCGTATGCACGCCGCCCCAGTAGACGATGTCCGCGCCCGAATCCTTGATCTTCGAGACCAGCGCGCTGAAGTCGCGCTCGCCCGAGTTTATGCCTTCGTAGAGAACCTCCTGCACGCCGAGCGCGTTCATGGTCTTCTTCGTCTCGTCGGCGAGCCCCTTGCCGTAGGTGGTCTTGTCGTGCGCGACGGCGACCTTCTTGTCCTTGAAGTGCTGGGCGATGTATTCGCCCGCGACCTTGCCCTGCTGGTCGTCGCGCCCGCAGACGCGGAACACGTTGGTGAGCCCGCGCTCCGTGATCTTGGGATTGGTCGAGCCGGGCGTGATCATCAGGATGCCGTTCTCGGCATAGACGTCGGAAGCGGGCTCGGTGACGCCCGAGTTGAAGTGGCCGATCACGAAGCGCACGCCATCGCCGACGAACGTGTTGGCGACCGAGCGGCCCTGCTTGGGGTCGCCCGCGTCGTCGCCGACCACGAGCTCGATCTGCTTGCCGTTGAGGCCGCCCGCCGCGTTGATGTCGTCGACCGCCTGTTGCGCGCCTTGCCGGAGCTGGGCGCCGAACACGGCGTCCTTGCCGGTGAGCGGCCCGGCGACCCCGATCTTGAGCTTGTCCTCGCCGCCGCAGGACGCGAGCGCGAGCGCGGCGAGAACCGTCGCGAGAAGAGCTCCCGGAAGCTTGGAGGGGCGCATGAGAGAGGTTCCTTCTGAGCGAGGCCCGCGCCGTCGGCCGGGCGTTGGAAAGTCTGTTCGGCCCCGGTTGTGGCCCGAAACGGCGGCGGAGTCATGTCCGCATGCGCCCTTACGGGCGGTCGCGCCAGGTCAGCGGGCTCGAACGCTGGAACATCCAGGGATATTGCTCCGTCATGTGTCGCGTGCGCCGCGTCCGGTAGCCGATCAGTGCGATCGCGGCGAGAATGGCGAAGTCGACGAGGTAGTTCGGCAGCGAAAGCAGGGCGCCGCCGAACAGCGCGTAGTGGAGGAAGCGGACCGCCGCCGCGAGCAGCGCCGTATAGGCGGCCACAGGCCAAGCCGCGCCCCAGCCCTGGGCGACCGCCTGTCCCGTTCTCCAGGCCGCGCCCCCGCCGATGAGCAGCGTCAGCAGCACGAAATGCCAGACGGTCTGCGTGCTGTCGTCCGCATAGCCGAGCGAGGTCAGGAACGAGTCAAGCATCGGAGCCTCCGGCCGCACGATACAACGCTCCGGGATCCGTCCCCATCAATGCCTCCCGCCTTCGAGATAGGCCTGCCGGATCTCGGGCCGCGCCAGCAGCTCCCGCCCCGTCCCGCTCATGGTGATGACGCCGTTGACCATCACGTAGGCGCGATGGGCGAGCTTCAAGGCGTGGAACGCGTTCTGCTCGACGAGGAAGATCGTCATGCCCTGGCTGTTGAGCTCCGCCAGCGTGGCGAAGATCTGCTTGACGATGAGCGGCGCGAGGCCGAGCGACGGCTCGTCGAGCATCAGGAGCTTCGGCCGGCTCATGAGCGCGCGCGCGATGGCGAGCATCTGCTGCTCGCCGCCCGAGAGCGTACCGCCGCGCTGCGCGAGGCGCTCCTTGAGGCGCGGGAAGAGCTGCGTTACCCGCGCAAGGTCCTCCTCGAAGTTCCGGTTGCCGTCGACGGCCGCGCCCATCTGCAGGTTCTCGAGCACGGTCATGTGCTGGAAGATACGCCGCCCTTCGGGCGATTGCGCGATGCGAAGCCGCGCGATGGCGTGCGTGGAGAGCCCGGTGATCGGTTTCTCCTCAAACAGGATCTCGCCGTCGCGCGCACGCGGGTTGCCGAACACGGTCATCATGAGCGTCGACTTGCCCGCGCCGTTGGCGCCGATCAGCGTCACGATCTCCCCGCGGTTGACGTCCAGCGAAACGCCCTTGAGCGCCTGGATGTTGCCGTAGAAGGCCGAGACGCCCTGGATCGCGAGTAGGGGAGCGGTCATGGCTGGATGCCCCCCGCTTCGGCGGCCGCCACCCCTTCGTCGTCGACGCCGAGATAGGCGGCAATCACCCTGGCGTCGTTGCGGACTGCCTCGGCCGTGTCGTCGGCGATCTTGACGCCGTACTCGATGACGACCACGTGGTCGGAGATGTCCATCACGACCGACATGTCATGCTCGATGAGCAGGATCGAGACGCCCGTCTGCGCGCGGATTCCGCGCAGGAGGCGGGTCAGCTCCGCGCTCTCGCGGTTGTTGAGGCCCGCGGCCGGCTCGTCGAGGCAGAGCAGCACCGGATTGGTGCACATGGCGCGCGCGATCTCGAGCCGCCGCTGCGCGCCGTACGGCAGGTCGCCCGCCGGGTCGTCCGCGCGATCGACGAGGTTCACCACCTCGAGCCACGCGCGAGCAAGCTCCACCGACTTGCGCTCCGCCGCGCGATACTTGGCGAGGCCGAGCAGACCGCCGAGCGTGTAGTCGGACGCCGCCATCAGCGTCTTGTGCTGGGCGACGATCAGGTTCTCGAGCACCGTCATGCCGGGGAAGAGGCGGATGTTCTGGAACGTGCGCGCCACGCGCGCCTCCGATGCGATGGCATGGTCCGGCATGCGCTCGAGCAGGAACAGCTCGGGGTTGGCTCCCTGCGTGCGCCTCTTGTCCGAGCGCGTCAGCGCGGCGACGGCGTCCGGCTCGGCATTGCCGCCGTGCGCGAGCGCGAGCCGCCCGCTGGTCGGCTTATAGAATCCCGTAATGCAATTGAAGACCGTCGTCTTGCCGGCCCCGTTGGGCCCGATCAGCGCCGTGATGTCGCCGCGCCCGACGGCGAACGAGAGGTCGTTCACCGCCACGAGGCCGCCGAACCGCATCGAGAGATGGTCGACCACGAGCAGGGGTTCGGAGAGCCAGCGCATGGGGAACCCCTCACTCCGCCGCCGCGGCCGCCGGCGCGCCACGCGTGGGCTGGGTCTTGAGGCGCACCGTCGGCTCGCGCGTCGCGATGAGCCCCTTGGGGCGCCAGACCATGAGCATCACCATGGCGAGGCCGAACAGCAGCATGCGGTATTGCGCCGGGTCGAAATCCGGGCCGAACACGGCCTTGAGCACGCCGAGCTCGCGCAGAAGCTCCGTGCCGCCCACCATGACGGTGGCCGCGATGGCGACGCCGACCATGCTGCCGAGTCCGCCGAGCACGACGATGGCGACGATCATCGCGCTCTCGAGGAACTCGAACGACTTGGGGCTGATGAAGCCGTAATGCGCCGAGAAGAACGCGCCCGCGAGCCCGCCGAAGAAGGCGCCGGCCGCGAACGCCGTGACCTTGGTCGTGACCGTGTTGATGCCGAGCGAGCGGCAAGCGATCTCGTCCTCGCGCATCGCCTCCCAGGCCCGCCCGACCGGAAGCGTCCGGAGCCGGAGCGTGACCCGGTAAGCCGCGATCGCGAGGGCGAGTACGAGGTAGTACATGAAGGCCAGGCGGTAGAACGGCGAATAGGGGATGCCGAGGAGCGACGTGAGCGACCCCGCCTCGGGCCCGAGCGAGAGGCCGAACAGCGTCGGCTTCGGGATGTTCGAGATGCCCGCATATCCCCCCGTCACAGGCACCCAGTTGACGAGCACGAGCCGGACGATCTCGGCGAACGCTAGCGTGACGATGGCGATGTAGTCGCCCTTGAGCCGCAACACCGGCAGGCTGATCATGACGCCCCAGAACGCGGCCAGGATGCCGGCCAGCGGCAGCACGATCCAGAACGAGAGTCCAAACGTCGTCGTGAGCAGCGCCGACGAGTAGGCGCCGACCGCATAGAAGGCGACGAAGCCGAGGTCGAGCAGGCCCGCGAGGCCGAGGATGATGTTGAGCCCGAGCCCCAACAGCACGTAGATCAGGATCTGAATGCCGTAGGTATCGACGAGCTTGAGAAGGCCGGGCCCGCCCGCCGACGAGATCGCCAGCGCAATGAGCGGATAGGCGAGGAGCAGCGCGAGCCCGATGCGCGGCAGATGCCGGACGAAGGGATGCGGCGGATGAGCCGCGGCGGTCTTTCCGGGCGCCGTCCGCCGAAAGCCGGCCGGCCTGAGCAGCGTCAGCAGGAAGACGCCGAGCGTCGCGATGCCGGCGAGCGCGAACGTGAGCCCCCAGCGGGGCGTCAGTACGAGCTGGTTGGAGAAGTTCGTGTCCGTGCGCAGCGCGACGATCGGGAACGCGAGGCCGAGCGTGATGAGCCCGGCGAGCAGCGCCTTCTTCAACGCGTCGACCGGTGCCCCCATGGCTCAGACCTTCTCGACGTCGGGCCGGCCGAGCAGGCCGGAGGGCAGGAAGATGAGCACGATGGCCAGGATCGAGAAGGCGGCGACATCCTTGTAGTCGATGGTGAAGTAGGCCGACCAGAAAGTCTCGATGAGGCCGATCAGGAGGCCGCCGAGCACGGCGCCGGGCAGCGAGCCGATCCCGCCCAGCACGGCCGCCGTAAAGGCTTTGACGCCGGGCACGAAGCCGTCCGAGAAGCTGACGACGCCGTAGTACGTCATCCAGAGCAGCCCGGCCACGGAGGCCAGCATGGCGCCGATGATGAACGTGAGCGAGACGGTGCGGTCCACGTCGACACCGAGGAGTGCAGCCATCTTGCGGTCCTGCTCGCAGGCCCGTTGCGCGCGCCCGAGGGATGTGTAGCGCACGACGTACCAGAGCACGGCGAGGAGGGCCGCCGTCACGGCCATGATCACGAGCTGCTTCTCCGCGAGCGTGACCGAGCCGTTGCCGACCGGGAACACCAGCACGTTGGACAGGATCGGCTCCAGCGTCTTGTTGCGCGGACCCTGGACGAGCTGCACGAAGTTGGAAAGGAAGATCGACATGCCGATGGCGGAGATCAGCGGCGCGAGTCGGAACGAGCCCCTGAGCGGCCGGTAGGCGAGCCGCTCGATGACCCAGCCCCAGAGGCTAGTCAGCGCCATGCCGAGCAGGAGCACGATGACGAGCGCCAGCCCGAGCGCGAAACCGCCCAGCACCTGCATTAGCAAGAGGAACAGGATGAGCGCGATGAAGGCGGCCAGCATGAACACGTCGCCGTGGGCGAAGTTGACCATGCCGATGATGCCGTAGACCATCGTGTAGCCGATGGCGATGAGGCCGTAGATGGAGCCGAGCGTGAGCCCGTTGATGAGCTGCTGGATGAAATAATCCATGTGCGCGCGCCGATCCCCCTGATTTGGCTCTCACCGTAGCTGTTTTAGCGGCGGAAGCGGCCAAGGGAACTGATTTTTCGCGATTCGTACCCACAGACGACCGACGCAGCATCACCTGCTGTGGATTGAGCACCCGGCGAGTAAATTTTGGCTGCGAGCGCCGTCCTGCATCCCGTGTGTCGGGATCCCGGCCGTCCATGCGAAGCATGGCTCCGCCCGTCCATGCGAAGCATGGCTCCGCCATGATGCCGGGATGACGTCAGAGACCAAGCGCCACCCAAACACAAACGTCACCCCGCCGGAGGGCGGGGTCCAGACACGTCTCCGATGCATGGGAAACGCCCGCCTACGCGTGAAGCCGCTGCGCCCGTATGACGCTCAGAGCATGTTGTGCGTGCCGTCGCACCAGGGCTCGTCGTCGGTCGCCTTGCAGCCGCAGAGGTTGAACGTGCCGCTCGAGGGCGCCGCGAACTTCAGCGGCTCGAGGCCTGTCCCCTTGTGCGAGCCGTCGCAGAAGGGCTGCTTCTGTGAGCGCCCGCAGCGACAGTACCAGTAGGTTTTTCCCTCGACGAGATCCACCTGATAGGGGCTCGTCTGCGCGACGATGGGGTCTTCGGCCATGGTCTACTCCCGATAGAGCCCCGTACTTCCCGAGATCGTGTGAGGCGTTTCCGAGAGGAAGCACGGCTGGCAAGAAACGTCGTTCCGGCGTACCGGCTTCGGGCGCCGCGGGCAAGGGCTGCGTGCTGGCCGGGGTCAGAGCGTTTTCAAGCGAAGTGGGCACCACTTCGCGTTAAGAAAACGCGTCAAGCCAAAAACATGGGGCGGTCAGACGACATTGAGCGTGTAACGCTCGATGGTCTCCCCGCCGTCGTCGTCGAGCCACGCGACGATGAGCTCGCCCGGGCCCGGCACCTTGAGGAAGAAGGCCAGGTACGGATTGGCGGAGATGCCGGAGCCGAGATCCGCCTTGAAGACCGGCGCGCCATTGTAGTGGGCCGTGAACGTATGGATGATGTCGCGGGGGATGCGGTTCCCCTCGGCATCCTTCCGGTTTCCGGTTTCCATGACGTGCGTGATCAGGGCCTTGATCTCGATGATCTCGCCGGCCTGGGCCTCATCGGGGAGACGGACGCGCGGTTTGGAAGGGGCCATGCGCGTCACTCCGTCCCGCAGCCGCCGATGCCGACATGGACCATCGTGCGCGCGATCAGAAGCGAGTTTGCGGACGTGAGTGCGACAGCCACCACCTCCTGCGTCCTCGCGAGCCGCATGCGCCCCGAGACGGCCGCCTTGCCTGAGAGCGGCGTGAAATGGAACGTCGCCACCGCGGCTTGGGGGTTCTGCGTCGAAAGGAGATGCACCTGCGTGATGTGGTCTGCGTCCGTCATGGGGCTCTCGACGGCGATCTTGTAGGGAACGATGTTCCCGTTCTCTGCGTCCTCCGGCAGCTCGATCGTCATCCGGCCTTCGATGGGCGTGCCGGTGCCCACCACCTTGGCGAACGCCTCGGCAAACTGCGTGGAGGGAACGAGCGGGGCATCGCCTGCCGCCACCGCGGCGGCAGGGGGAGGCGCGGCCACGCCCGGCCGCCCCTTGGCGCCAGCCCCGGCCGCGCACAGGAGGACCCCGCCGGTGCCGGACAGGACCGTGCGCCGGGTGACGAGCGGCCGGTCTGGTGTGCGGGAGGTCACGGCGGATCTCGTTGTTTTCTTTCGGAGCGGGAGGGTCGAGGCTGTCTCGGGTCCGTGTCTCCTGCTAGCATAGGATGAAAATGAGGTGCAAATCATGCGGTCCCTACATGGCCTCTGACGCATCATCGGCTGCGAGGCTCATCGCGGCCGTTCTTGGCGCGTGTCTCCTCCTTGCCGGGCTCAGCTTCGCCGGCGGAGCCTCCCATGGTGCCAGTGCGGCCGTCTCCGGCGTTCGCCTGGTCATGGTCGAGGAGACAGGCTGTCGCTTCTGCCGCAAATGGGATGCCGAGATCGCACCCGGATATACGCGGAGCGCCGAAGGACGCTTCGCGCCGCTGAAGCGCGTGCGCCGCGGCGCGCCCGAGCTCAAAGGGCTCGCGCCTATCGTTTTCACGCCGACCTTCGTCGTCATGCGGTCCGGCGAGGAGGTGGGGCGCATTACCGGATATCCCGGCGCCGATTACTTTTATGGCGAGCTCACCCCCATCCTCGCCGTTGCGGGATTTCTGCCGGGCTTCTGAGCCCGGCTCCGACGAGGTCGTCGAGCAAGAGGACGCAAGGGCCATGCACGGAATCGACCGCAGACAGTTCGCTCTCGGCCTCGCGGCGCTTGCGCCGGCGACGCTGGCGATGCCGCGCAGCGTCCGTGCGGCGGGGCGGGCGCGCGTCGTCGTCATCGGAGGCGGACCGGGCGGTGCGACGGTCGCCGTGACCTTGAAGCGGACCGCCCCCGATCTCGACGTGACCCTGGTCGAGCCCAAGCGGCACTATACCTCCTGCTTCTATTCCAACCATTTCATCGGCGGCTTTCTGCCCTTGAGCCGCATCACCAACACCTACGCGGGCCTCGTCGCGCTCGGCATCGGCGTGGTCCACGAGCGCGCCGCCGCCATCGATGCGGAGAAGCGCGAGGTACGCCTCGGCGACGGGGCGAGCCTCGCCTACGACCGGCTGGTCGTGGCCCCCGGCATCGATTTCAAGTACGGAGCCATCGAAGGCTATGACGAGGACGCGCGCCATGCCATGCCGCACGCCTGGACGGGGGGACGCCAGTCGAAGCTGCTCCGCGATCGGATCGAGCACATGGAGGACGGCGGCCTCGTGGTCATCGCCGCGCCGAGGAACCCCTATCGCTGTCCCCCGGGCCCCTACGAACGCGCCTGCCTGATCGCCAACTACCTCAAGCGCGAGAAGCCGAAGAGCCGGCTGATCATTCTCGACGCCAAGATGGCCTTCTCCAAGCAGGCCGTGTTCGAGGAGGCGTTCGCGAGGTACTACAAGGACATCATCGAGCTGCGTCTCACCAACGACATCGACGACATGAGCGTCGTGCGCGTCGACCCGAGGACGGGCGAGGTGGCAACCCGGTCGGGCGAGACCTTCAAGGCCGCCGTCGCCAACATCATTCCCAATCAGACCGCCGGCAGGATCGCCCTCGAGGCCGGGCTCGCCGAGGGCGACTGGTGCCCGATCGAGCCCGAGACGTTCCGCTCGAAGAAGATCGACAACGTCTACGTCATCGGCGATGCGGCGGTCGCCGAGGAGATGCCGAAGTCGGCGTTCTCCGCCCACAACCAGGCGCACGCCGTCGCGGGCCATGTGCTGGCGGATCTCACGGGGACCGCGCGGCCGGCTGCCGCCTATCGCAACACCTGCTGGTCGATGCTGGCGCCGGACGACAGCGTCAAGATCGGTGGCGACTACGCGCCGGGGGACGTCAAGGGCAAGCACGTGCTGGTGGCGAGCAACAGCTTCATTTCGCAGACGGGAGAGAGCGCCGCGGTGCGCAAGGAGAACTACGAGGAAAGCCTCGCCTGGTATCAGACGCTCACCGACGAGATGTTCGCCAAGTCCGCCGCGGCAACCGGCAAGCTCCCCGGTGCCGGCCGCGGCTGATGCGAAAGCGCGTGGAAATACAACGCGTGGCATCGGTCGGGCCTTGAAATGCGCGCTGCCCGCGCCGCCTCATGCGTTCGGTGAGCCCCCTCGCGCGTTCGGAGAGAAACGCTTTATAGTCTTCCCGTATCATCGGCCGCCGGACACGTTCCGGGGGATGCGGGTGTCGGGCGGGGTGTCTGCAACTCGTGATCCGGTAAAGGCTTTGCGCCTGGCAACGGCCGACCGGCATCTCCCGGTGGGCGCGCCGGGCACGTGCGGAGAGAATGATGGCGTTGATCCTGCTTCTGGTCGCCCTGATCGCCGTCGCGGTCGCGCTCGGCATGATGCGTGCTGCGGCCTGGCAGTGGGCGGTCGGCCTCGGTCTCGTGGTCCTCGCCTGGCAGTGCGGCATCTTCCACGGCGACATCCATGCCCCCCACATCGGGCTCATTGGTGGTCTGGTGTGGCTCGGCCTCGTCGCACTGGGGCTGCTGTCGCTCTCCGCCGTCCGCCGCCCGGCCCTGGTGAAGCCCGTCTTCAAGCTCGTCCGCAAGATCCTCCCCAAGGTGTCTGACACCGAGCAACAGGCCCTCGACGCCGGCACCGTGGGCTTCGATGCCGAGATCTTCTCGGGCAGCCCCGATTGGACCAAGCTGCGCGCCGTGCCGCCCATTACGCTGACGCCTGAGGAGCGCGCCTTCCTCGACGGTCCGACGGAAGAGCTGTGCCGGCGGATCGACCACTGGCAGATCCGGCATGCGGAACGCAGGATGCCCGACGAGATCTGGGATTTCGTCAAGGCGCACGGCTTCCTCGGCATGCTGATCTCGAAGGCCCATGGCGGCCTCGGCTTCTCCGCCCAGGCCCAGTCTCTGATCCTGGGCAAGATCGCCTCGCGCTCGCCGGACGTGGTGACCATCGTCATGGTTCCGAACTCGCTCGGCCCCGGCGAGCTGATCGAGAAGTACGGCACCGACGCGCAGAAGGCGCACTACCTGCCGCGCCTCGCGCGCGGCCTCGAGGTTCCGTGCTTCTCGCTGACAGGCCCCACCTCGGGCTCGGACGCGGCCACCATGCGCGATATCGGCATCGTCGCGAAGGGCGAGCACGAGGGCCGCGAGGTCACGGGCATCCGCCTCTCCTGGGACAAGCGCTACATCACGCTCGGCCCCGAGGCGACGTTGGTCGGCCTCGCCTTCCGGCTCTTCGATCCCGACGGGCTCCTTGGCGGCAAGGAGGACATCGGCATCACCGTCGCGCTCATTCCGGCGACCCATCCCGGCGTCAATATCGGCCGCCGCCACCTGCCGTCCGGCGCCGCATTCCCGAACGGGCCCAACTGGGGGACGGACGTGTTCATCCCCCTCGAGTGGGTGATCGGCGGCGAGCGCATGGTGGGGCAGGGCTGGCGCATGCTGATGGAATGCCTCGCGGCCGGCCGCGCCATCTCGCTGCCGTCCTCCGCCACGGCCGGCGCCAAGGCGATGCTGCGCGTTTCGACCGCCTACGCCCGCGTCCGCCGCCAGTTCGGTTTGCCGGTGGGGCGCATGGAGGGCGTCGAGGAGCCGCTGGCGCGCCTTGTCGAGACGGCCTACGTCAACGAGGCCGCGCGCGCGGTGACGGCGGCCATGGTCTCGCGCGGCGAGCGCCCGTCCGTCATCTCCGCTCTGATGAAGTATCAGACCACCGAGCGCCTGCGCCGCGCGGTCAACGACGCCTTCGACATCCACGGCGGGCGCGCCATCTGCGACGGGCCGTCGAACTATCTGCAGGGGGCTTATCAGCTCGTGCCCGTCGGCATCACGGTCGAGGGCGCCAACATCCTGACCCGCACGCTGATCACGTTCGCGCAAGGCGCGCTGCGCTCCCATCCCTACCTCTACAAGGAGGTGAAGGCGGCGCAGGACCCGGACGACGCGGCGGGGCTTTCTGCGTTCGACGAGGCGTTCGTCGGCCATGTCGTGTTCTCGGTCTCGAACGTCGCCGGCGCCGTGTTCCACAACCTCACGTTTGGCCTTTTCGCCGAAGTCCCGGACAGCCCGGGCGGGCTCGCGCCTCTCTATCGCCAGCTTTCGCGCGCGAGCCGCAACTTCGCGCTCGTGGCCGACCTCGCCGTGGCACTGCTCGGCGGCGGCCTCAAGGTGAAGCAGAAGCTGACCGGCCGCCTCGCCGACGCGCTGTCCGAGATCTACCTCACTGCCTGCGTGCTGAAGCGCTTCGAGGACGACGGCAAGCCCGAGGCGGATCGCGCCATCGTCGCCTTCGCCGCTCAGAACGGCCTCCACCGCTTCGAGGAGGCGTTGCGCGGCACCGTCGACAACTTCCCCAACCGCGCCGTGCGCGCCGCGCTCCGCGTGATCGTGTTCCCGTTCGGGCGTCACTACCCTCCCGCGCCAGACGCGCTCGGGTCCGAGATCGTGCGCGCCGTGCTCGTGCCCGGCGAGGTGCGCGACCGCCTCACCCGCGACATCTACGTGTCGGAGGATCCCGACGACCCGACCGGCGTGCTCGAAGTCGCGCTGAAGAAGGTCGTGCAGGCCGAGGAAGCGGAAAAGAAGCTCGAGCGCGCCGTCCGCGCCGGCACTGTGCGCCGCTACCACGGGCGCGACTGGATCGGGGAAGCGGCCGACGCGGGCTCGATCACCGAGAGCGAGGCGCAGCTCCTGCGCGAGGCCGAGGCATTGACCCAACGCGTCATCGCCGTCGATCATTTTGCGCCCGAGGAGCTGATGCCGCATTATCGCAAGGCCGCGCCGGCGGGCCCGGGCTATAACGCCCGCGGCCTGGACGGGGCCAACCCATCGTGAGCAAGTGAGGCGATACGCCATGTCGAGCGAGACCGAAGCCCGCGACCCCCTGGCGCCCGAGCCGGGTGCGCTCGCCTTCCGGGACTGGCATTTCTCCGTCGACCAGGAAGGCATCGGCTGGGCCGTCTTCGACCGCGAGGGTCAGAGCGCCAACGCGCTCGGCACGCGCCCACTCGAGGAATTGTCCGCCATCGTCGACCGGGCCGAGGAGGGCGCGCGTCACCGCACCATGTCGGGCCTCGTCATCCTCTCCGGCAAGGAGAAGGGGTTCATCGTCGGTGCCGACATCAACGAGTTCGACGGCTTCACGACAGAAGCCCAGGTCATCGACCGCCTGCGCCTCGTGCTCGCCCTGTTCGATCGCATCGAACGGCTCTCCATTCCCGTCGTCGCTGCCATCCACGGCGTCTGCGTCGGCGGCGGCCTCGAGCTGGCGCTGGCCTGCCACTACCGCATCGCCACGCGGGATCCGGCGACGCGCGTCGGCTTCCCCGAAGTCAAGCTCGGCATCTTCCCCGGCTGGCACGGCACCGCGCGCTCGATCCGCCAGGCCGGCCCCCTCGCCGCCATGCAGGCCATGCTGACCGGCCGCATGATCGGCGCCTCGCAGGCGCGCGCGATGGGCCTTCTCGACGAGCTCGTCGCGAGCCGCGGCGCGCTGCGCTGGGCGGCGCGCAAGGCCGTGCTGAAGAAGCGCAAGTCGAAGCCCGCGAGCCTCTCGAAATCGGTGCTCGCGCGCTGGCCCTTCCGCGCGCTGCTCGCCAAGAAGATGCGCGACGAGACCAGGAAGAAGGCCCGCGAGGCGCACTATCCGGCGCCGTTCCGCCTCATTGATCTCTTCGAGCTGCACGGCGGTGACTTCGAAGCCCTGAAGGCGGCCGAGACGCGCTATTTCGCGCCGCTGCTCGTTTCGGACCAGTCGCGCAACCTGCGCCGCGTCTTCAAGCTCTCCGAGCTCCTGAAGGCCCAGGCGCCGAAGGGCCTCGCGTGGAAGCCCATGCGCGTGCATGTCATCGGCGCCGGCACCATGGGAGCCGACATCGCCGGCTGGTGCGTTGCCTCCGGCATGGAGGTGACGCTGCAGGATCTCTCGCCCGAGGTCATCGAGAAGGGCATCAAGGCGCAGGGCAAGCTCTTTTCGAAGAAGTTCAAGACCAAGGCGCAGAAGGCCGCCGCCAAGGCGCGCCTCATCCCCGATCCGACGGGGCAGGGCGCATCCCATGCCGACGTCATCATCGAGGCCATCGTCGAGAGACTCGACATCAAGCAGAAGCTGTTCGCCGACCTCGAGGGCAGGATCAAGCCGGACGCCGTGCTCGCGACCAACACCTCGTCGCTCGAGATCGAGGCCATCGCCGCCCCGCTCAAGGACCCGGGCCGCCTGATCGGCATCCACTTCTTCAACCCCGTGGCGCTGATGCCGCTGGTGGAGGTCGTCCGCGGCGCCCAGAGCCGCGAGGAGGAGGTGAAGAAGGGCGCGGCCTTCATCACCGCCATCGGCAAGTACCCGCTCGTCGCCAAGAGCGTCCCGGGCTTCCTCGTCAACCGCATCCTCGCCCCGTACATGATGGCGGCCATGGCGCGCATGGAGAAGGGCGAGGAGAAGGAGAAGATCGACGAGGCCGCGCGCACCTTCGGCATGCCGATGGGCCCCATCGAGCTGGCCGACGCCGTGGGCCTCGATGTCTGCGCCCACGTCGGTCGCATCCTCGGGCTCTCGCCCGAAGGCTCCCATCTCCAGCGCCTCGTGGAGCAGGGCAAGCTCGGCAAGAAAACGGGTGAAGGCTTTTATGTCTGGAAGGACGGCAAGCCCGAGAAAGCCGAGAAGTCATATACTCCGGAAGAGCTCGAGCGCTTCGGCCGCGAGCTGGTCGATCCGATCATCGTCGAATCCGAGCGGGCGCTTGCCGACGGCGTCGTTGCGAACGCCGATCTCGTTGATGCGGGCGTGATCTTCGGCACCGGCTTCGCGCCGTTCCGCGGCGGGCCGTTGCACCTCAGGGCGAGCGAGCGGAACGGGGACGCGGCGCTGGCGGCCGAGTAGTTGGACATGCGCTCCCGATGCGGGAGCAAGAGGAGACGCGAATGGCTGAGACATTGCGGCGGGTCGGCATCGTGGGGGGCGTGCGCACGCCGTTCTGCCGCTCGAACACCTTCTACGCCGACCTCTCCAACCTCGACCTCATGACGGCCGCGCTGAACGGTCTAGTCGAGAGGTACGGCCTCCAGGGCGTGCACATCGACGAGGTCGTCGGCGGCGCCGTGGTCAGCCACTCGAAGGACTGGAACCTCGCGCGCGAAGCCGTGCTGGGCACCCGGCTCGCCCCCTCGACGCCCGGCATCACCATGCAGCAGGCGTGCGGCACGAGCCTGCAGGCGGCCGCCGCCATCGGCGCCAAGATCGCCGCGGGCGAGATCGAGTGCGGCATCGCGGCAGGCTCCGACACGACCTCCGACGCGCCGATCGTGTTCAGCAAGAAATTCTCAACCCGCCTCATCCAGGTCCAGCAGCAGAAGACGGCCATGGACAAGCTGCGCGTGTTCAAGGGGCTGAGCCCGCGCGAGCTCGCGCCCCAGCCGCCGAACGTTGCCGAGCCGCGCACCGGCCTCACCATGGGCCAGCACTGCGAGCTGATGGCGCGCGAGTGGAAGATCCCGCGCGAGGCGCAGGACCGCTTCGCCTTCGAGAGCCACAGGAAGGGCGCCGAGGCGTACCGCTCGGGCTACATGGACGATCTCATCGTGCCGACCGCCGGCGTCTTCCGCGACAACAACCTGCGCGAGGACATCAGCCTCGACAAGCTTGCGACGCTGAAGACGGCCTTCGACAAGTCCGACAAGGGCACGCTGACGGCCGCCAACTCGACGCCGATGACGGACGGCGCCGCCTGCGTGCTGCTCGCGAGCGAGACGTGGGCGGCCGAGCGCGGGCTTGCGATCCAGTCGTTCCTGACCCACACGCAGACCTCCGCCAACGATTTCGTCGCCGGCGAAGGGCTCCTGATGGCGCCGACCATCGCCGTCTCGAGGCTCCTCGACCGCGCGCATCTCACGCTGCAGGATTTCGACTTCTACGAGATCCACGAGGCGTTCGCCGCCCAGGTGCTGGCGACGCTCAGGGCGTGGGAGGATCCCGAGTATTGCCGCACCCGTCTCGGCAGGGACCACGCGCTCGGAGCGATCGACCGGACGAAGCTCAACGTGAAGGGCTCGTCGCTCGCCTTCGGCCATCCGTTCGCGGCGACCGGCGCGCGCGTGCTCGCCAACCTCTCGAAACTCATCGCCGGGACCGGCGACCGCGGCCTGATCTCGATCTGCACCGCGGGAGGCATGGGCGTCGCCGCCATTCTCGAGGGCGCAGCGCGCGCCGAGGCCCGCGCGGCGGCCTAGACCAAAAGGACGTGCACCTGAGGCTGCGTCACCGCGGCACGCCTTGGCGGCGCCGGATTGCCGATCGATGCTCCGTTACGGCGGCTCATCCCGCCGGGCGCACAGCCTGACGTGGATCAGATGTCCATCGAGGGGAGCCGGCATGACGAACGACACGGGAATTTCGCGCAGAGGCGCCCTGGCCGGCTTGGCGGGCTCTGCGGCGCTTTTGGTCGGAGACAAGCCGGCGTCCGCCGCGAGCCCGCCGGCCACGGTGAACCCGGCCTCCGCCGCGGTCAATGTCTGCCGCATGACGCCGCGCATGGTGGAGGGCCCGTTCTATTTCGACCCCGACCTCGTGCGCGAGGACATCACCGAGGGCCGCGCGGGCGTTCCGTTGAAGATCGTATTGCAGGTCACGGACGGGGCGACCTGCCGCCCGATCGAAGGCGCGCGCGTCGACATCTGGCACTGCGACGCGACCGGCCAGTATTCCGGCTACGACCGCCAGGCCGACGACGGCAGCATATCGACCAAGGGCGAGAAGTTCCTGCGTGGCACCCAGATCACGGGTGCAACCGGCGAAGTGAAGTTCGCCACCATCTACCCCGGCTGGTATCGCGGCCGCACCACGCACATTCACTTCAAGGTGCTGCTCGACGAGAAGGCGATGTTGACCGGGCAGATGTATTTCCCGGACGCGCTGTCGGAGTACATCTTCACCAACATCGCGCCCTACAACACGCGTCGCGCCAAACGCGACACGCTGAACAGCACCGATTGGATCGCGGGCGCCGACGGCGACCACATCTCGTTCGCGAGCGTGCGCGAGGAGGCCGACGCCTATGTCGCGACTCTGATCATCGGCGTCGATAGCTCGGCCGGCCCCGAGCCCGCCGGCTTCGGCCGCCCGCCGGGACCGCCACCGGGCGGAGCAGGCGGCCCGCCCTCCGGAGGTCCCCCGCCAGACGCGGGTGGTGGTCCTCCTCCTCCCGGCCCGCCGCCCGGCATGGAAGGTGGCCCGACACGGCAGCGCGGCACGGGCTCGATCGTTCCCGGCAGCAAGACCTGACCTCGGTGCTCCCATCATCCCGAGCGCCGCGTCGTGTTCGAAGTACGTCTTGCCGGGATGACATGGCGCGAGGAGCGGGGACAGGTCAGCTCCCGCGCTTCTTCTGCATCTCCTCGGCCTTGAGCTCTTTCTTGGAGAGCTTGCCGATCATGGTCTTGGGCAGCTTGTCGCGGAACTCGATCTCGGCGGGCATTTCGAGCTTTGAGATCTTCGTCTCTAGATGCGCCAGGAGCGCCTCGCGGGTCGCCGCCGCGCCCTCCCTGAGCTTGACGAACGCCTTCGGCGCCTCGCCGCGGTACTTGTCGGCAATGCCGATCACGATCACCTCCTCGACCGCCGCATGCTCGTAGAGCGCCTCCTCGATCCGCCGCGGATACACATTGTAGCCGGAGCAGATGATGAGGTCCTTGATACGGTCGACGATGTAGAAGTAGCCGTCGTCGTCCATGACGCCGACGTCGCCGGTGCGCAGGTAGGGCCCCGCGAACTGGGCCGCGGTCTCGGCCAGCTTGTTCCAGTAGCCCGTCATCACCTGCGGCCCCGCGATGCAGATCTCGCCCCGCTCGCCGTGCGCCACCTCGCTGAGGGGGTCGGTGAGGTCGCGCAGCGACAGGATGGTGCCCGGCAGCGGCAGCCCGATGGAGCCACGCCGGGGCGGCGCATTGAGCGGATTGCAGGTCGCGACGGGCGACGCCTCGGAAAGCCCGTAGCCCTCGACGAGCGAGCACCCCGTGGCGGCATCGAAGCGCTCCTTGACCTCGATCGGCAGCGCCGCCCCGCCCGACAGGCAGAACTTGAGGGAGGTGAGGTCGTAGGACTTGATCTGCGGGTGGTTGAGCATGGCGTTGAAGAGCGTGGGCACGCCCGCGAGCACCGTCAGGCGGTGCTTGGAGATGATCTCGAGCGCGTCGCCCAGCACGAAACGCGGCAGGAGATGCAGCTCGGCCGCGTATTTCACGCCGAGGTTCATGACCACCGTCATCGCGAACACGTGGAAGAAGGGCAGGGCGGCGAGCGACCGCTCCTTGCCGTAGGCGAGATCCGGCGCCCAGGCGGCGATCTGCTGCACGTTGATGGCGACGTTCGCGTGCGTCAGCATCGCGCCCTTGGGCGTGCCCGTCGTGCCGCCCGTGTACTGCAGTACCGCGACGTCGGCTTCGGGATCGATGGCGACGGGCTCGAACAGGGCCGGATCGGCCGCGGCCTCGCTTTCGAGGCGAATGCGGTCGCGGACGGGCGAGGTGCGCGGGCGGGCGAGCTCCTTCGATTTGAAGAGCTTGAACAGCACCGCCTTGGCAGCCGGTAGAAGATTGGGGAACGAGCAGACGACGGCGCCCTTGAGCACCTTGTCGGCGAGCAGGCGCTCGACCTTGTCGAAGAGCACCTTGAGATCGAGCGTCACCATCAGCTCGGTCTCGCTGTCCTTCACCTGGAAGCTGAGCTCATCGGGAGAATAAAGGGGGTTATAATTAACGACCACGCCGCCCGCTTTGAGGATGGCGAAGTAGTAAACGATGAAGGTTGGGGTATTGGGAAGAAGAAGCCCAACCTTCGTACCCTTGACGACGCCGAGTTGCTGCAGGCCCGCCGCAGCCTGGTCGACCAGCGCCCCGATCTCACCGTAGGTGAGCGTGCGCCCGAGGAAGGTCGTGCAGGGGCGGTCGCCGCTGCGCGCGACCGCGTCGTCGATGAGGTCGAAAAGCGGCGCGGCCTCGAACGGCATGTGCCAGTCGACGCCCGCAGGATAGCTCTTGATCCAGGCGTAGTCCGTGCCCGTACGGTCGGAGCCCTGCGCCCCCCCGGTTTTCGCCATCAAAGGACCTCCCCCGCGCGTTTTCCCGGACGGCCGGACCCGGAGCGCGCGCCACGCGTCCGAGTGCCGCGCAAGTCCGCCGCCGGCCTCGCGATTCTCGGGACGAGCATCATCCGTCGCTCGAGCGTGACACTCAACGCCGCGCCTACCGCTGAACCTTGTCATTCAACACGTTTTTGAGCCTTTCGCCTAGTCTGCGCCCTGGAGGCGGCGCATTGAAAGGCGGTGCCCCATGGAACTTCGCGGCGCCGTGGGATCTGACAGAAAGGGCCTTGTGCCGCAGAGCCGCAGGGACCGGAAATCCCGTCGGCTGGACTTCAGGCTGGTTTAAGGATATGTGACGCCCAAGCTTGTGATCATTGCGGCCCTGCACTACTTAGGTTGCTCATTACTTAAGTTTGACGGTAGCGGGGTCCCTGCAAGTCGCGTGGGCAGGGTTTGGAGAGCGAGATGGACGAAGTCGCAACCAAAATCATCGACATTCTCAAGAAGCATATGAAAGAGCCGAGGGACGACATCTCTCTGTCGACCGCTCTGACGGACCTCAAGATCGAGTCGCTTGATCTTGCGATGATTGTGTTCGACATCGAGGATACCTTCGGCATCGAGATCCCCTACAACGCGAACGAGGATGTCGGCGACTTCAAAACTGTCGGATCCGTCGTCGACAAGGTCAAGGGCCTGATGGCCGCCGGGCCGGCTGCCGCGAAGGCATAAATCCCTAATTGTGCGCGCTTGCTTGGCGCTCTTGAGACGTGGCTCCTTCCCTGTGACCTCCATGATCCAGATGGGGGCCGCCACGCTATGAATATTCGGCTGGGCGATCATTCGAGATCCTTGGCCCAGTTGTAAGGACAGACCGGCGCAAATGAAAAACGGCAGCGGCACACGTCGAGTGGTCGTCACAGGGCTCGGCGTGGTCACGCCGATCGGCCTCAATGTGGGCGACTTCTGGGAAAGCCTGAAGCAGGGCAAATCCGGCGTCTCGGAGCTCGGCGGCTTTCCCCTCGACGATCTCAAGATTCTGATCGCGGCTCAGATCAAGGATTTTGATCCGAAGGTTCAGCTCAAGAACTACAAGCGCGATAAGATCATCATGCACGCGGACCGCTATTCGTGGTTCGCCGCTGCGGCCGCCGAGCAGGCCGTCGCGCAGTCGGGCCTCGAGTTTCCGCTCGAGAACCCCTATCGGTCCGCCTGCATCATCGGATCGGGGGCTGGCGGTCTCACGACCTTCGAGAATGCCTATCGCGACCTTTTCATCCATAACAAGCGCGCGACGAATCCGCTGACGCTGCTCCGCATCATCGGCTCGTCCGCATCGGCGCATGTCGGTATCGAGTATGGCGTCAAGGGACCGACCTTCGCCACCTGCTCGGCCTGCTCGACGGCGTCGCACGCCATCGGCATCGCGCGCGACTACATCCAGAACGATCTCGCCGACGTGGCCATCGCCGGGGCGTCCGAGAGCGTCATCAACTACGGCACGATGAAGGCCTGGCAGGCGCTCCATGTGCTCTCGCCGCAGGGCTGCTATCCCTTCTCAAAGCGGCGCAACGGCACCGTGCTCGGCGAGGGTGCCGGCATTCTGGTGCTCGAAGAGCTCGAGCACGCCAAGCGGCGCGGAGCCACCATCCTGGCCGAGCTCGTCGGCTATGGCATGGCGTCCGACAGCCAGGACATGGTGAAGCCGACCGTCGAGGGCCCGGCCTATGCCATGCAGATGGCGCTCGACGACGCGGGCATCGAAGCCTCCGCCATCGACTATCTCAACGCCCACGGGACGGCGACCAAGGACAACGACATCAACGAGACCAAGGCCATCAAGGAGGTGTTCAAGAACGCCGCCTCGAAGCTCGCCGTCTCGTCGACCAAGTCCATGACCGGCCATCCGCTCGGAGCCGGCGGCGGCATCGAGGCAGTCGTCACCATCAAGGCCATGCAGGAAAGCTGGGTGCCGCCGACCATCGGCCTCGACGAGGTCGATCCCGAGTGCGACCTGGACTATGTGCCGAACGTCGGGCGCTCCATGAAGGTGAGCTACGCGATGTCGAACTCGTTCGCCTTCGGCGGCCTCAACGCCGTGGTCGTGTTCGGCCCACCGCCGGCCTGACACGCTTTTTCGAAGAGACCCACGTCAGCGATCAGCCGGCTCCGCCACAGGAGCCGGCTTTTGCATGCAAGACGGCATCCACGCATGTCACGCCGCAGAACCCTCGTGGGGCAGCGCAACGTCGCATCGGCCTCAGGTACCGGGCATCGGCAGATAGCCGGGAAGCGACTTGATTCGTGCGACCCAGCGGCCGATGTGAGCGTAGGGCGAGAGGTCGATGCCGCCTTCGCTCGCGAGCGCGACGTAGGGGTAGACCGCACAGTCCGCAATTGTGGGACGCGACACCGCGAGCCAGTCATGGGTCGCGAGATGCGCGTCCAGAAGCCCGAGGATGCGGCCCGCCCGGCGCAACGCATCCGGCTTGTCGATCGTATAGCCGAACTTGTCCACGAGGCGCGCCGCGCCGGGCCCGTGCTGGATCTCGTTGGCGGCCGTCGAGAGCCACTGCACGATTTCGGCCTGCAATGCCGGCTCCGTCGGCCACCACGACGCCCCGCCATAGCGGCCGGCCAGATAGACGAGGATCGCCTGGGAATCGCGAAGCACGCGGTCGCCGTCGACCAGAATGGGGAGTTCGCCCCAGGGATTGAGATCCGTCAGCGGCGGACGCTTGTGCGCGCCTCCGAGGAAATCGACAGGTACGATGTCGAGCGGAATCTGCGCGAGCGCGGCGAGCAACCGGACTTTGTAGCAGTTGCCCGACAGCTCGAGGTCATAGAGTTTCATGCGTCTGCCTCCCTGGTGTCTTGAACGAGTTGATTGAATTCGAGGACATTGCCGTCGGGGTCCCGGATGAAGAGCGCGATCCGGCGCGGACCGATCCGGTGCGGCCCTTCCGTGATGCGGATGCCCTCCTGAACGAGCCAGTCTTCGAGTGCGGCAAGGTCATCCACGATGAACGCCGGGTGTGTGACGCCAGGCAGCTTGATCGGCTCGTCGAGCAGAACATTGCGGGCATCGGGCCGTGTGGTGGCGTTGAAGATGAGATTGATGCGCACCCCGGCGGCGCTCACCATCTCGTTGGCTTCGTAGTCGGGAAAAACCACGCTCTCGGCGAAGCCCAGGCGCTCGTAGAACCGCAGCGCAAGGTCGCGGTTGCTCACGCGTATGCCGACGTGGTCGTAGGACATGATCCGGGCCGGATTGGCCGGGGCGGCCACGGGCGGGAAGGCGGGCGCATTCGGCTTTGGTGTCATTGCTCGCTCCGTGTGGTTCGGTGCACGACTATCCGCAGAGCCGCGCCCCCGGCCAAGGCATGCGGCCTGACAACACCTGTGCGTCGGACGCACAAATGGGAGAGCGACGAATGGACAAGCTCAAGGCCATGGCGACCTTCATGAGAATCGTCGACTCGGGAAGCCTCTCCGCCGCTGCCGAGGCAGTCGGCCAATCGCCGGCCTCGGTCGTGCGCGCGTTGTCGGCCCTGGAGCGGGAGCTCGGTGTGCGGCTTCTGAACCGCAGCACGCGGCGCCTGGCGCTGACGGACGAAGGCGAGGAGTATCTGGCACTGAGCCGCCGCATCCTCGCCGATGTCGAGGCGACCGAGCACGCCCTGGATGCGCGGCAAGGCGCACCGGCCGGGGCCTTGCGGATCACCGCGCCGGTGGAGTTCGGGCGCCTGCACATCGCGCCGCTGGTCAATCGCTATCTGGAGGAGCATCCCGCCATGCGGGCGGAACTGACCCTTCTGGACCGCATGGTCGATCTGCTGGAGGAAGGCCTCGACCTCGCATTCCGGATCGGGCGGCTTCCGGACTCGTCCCTAGTCGCAAAGCCGATCGGCAGAACGCGATACGTCATCTGCGCAAATCCCGAGCTGCTCCGGAGCATCGGACCCATTGCCCACCCGTCGGCGTTGACCGGAAAGCCGTGCATCGCGTTCACCCCGCAGGGACGCGTCTGGAAGTTCATCGACGGCGAGCGGACGCTCAGCATCGAGATCATGCCGCGCATGTCGACCAACCAGGTGCAGGCCGCGCGGTTGGCGTGCCTGCAGGGGCTCGGCCTGACGCGGCTGCTCCACTATCAGGTGGCCGACGATCTCGCCGCGGATCGCTTGGTCCGCGTTCTGACGGCGTTCGAGGAGCCTGCGCTTCCGATCCAGGTAATTTATCCGCATGCTCGCCTCGTATCGGCCCGGGTGCGGCGCTTCATCGACTGGATCACGCCGCAGTTGAACGCGGTGATCCCGGACGCCGCGTAGGGCTTCAAACGGCAGGAAATCTGCGTAGACCGCACGTCTGGCGCCGCTCGCCGCAGGGCGTCCGGTGCTCGCAACGCATTGCGGATTAACGGCAAATGCGCCGGTGACATACCCTCTTGAAGGATGGAGCATGAGGTGAGAAGGTACCTGCCGACGGCTGCCAGACGATCATCAATCCGCCGCGATCCCGGGCCTCTCGAGGCAACGGCATCGTGGCAGGTGTCGTGCCGTCCAGAAATGGTCTGGAGAGACTGTGGTGCGGCGCATACTCATCAGAGCTGGAAATGTGGTCATTCGGGCCCGGCTGTTGGCCACCCCGACGGCGGATCGCATCTGGGACGCGCTGCCGATCCGCGGGTCGGTCCAGACCTGGGGCAAGGAAGTCTATTTCCGCACCCCGATCTCTCACGATCTCGAGCCGGACGCGCGCGCCGTGGTGAGCAAGGGCGAGATCGCCTTCTGGCCCGACGGTGACGCCATCAGCATCGGGTTTGGCGCCACCGCGATCTCGAAGCGCGGCGAGATCCGCTTCACCAGCAAATGCAACGTCTGGGCCGTCGCGATCGACGACGTCGATCAGCTCAAGGGCGTTTACCCTGGAGAAGAGGTCTCCGTGGTCGAGGCTGACGATAACGGCCAGGACCTGGCCGTCGCGGCGCCCGGTTGCCGCCCGCGCCGCTCCCGCCGCCAGACTCTCCACGCCGACGACGGCGGCACGGTCGGATAGGTCAGACCGGGACCATTATCGCTTCAGCCCCTATCAGCCTGAAGTGTGACCCACCCGGCTCATCATCAAAGAAATAGGGCCGCCCGGCAGCAGCGGCCCTGATCCTTTTCGCACGTGTCTTTCCGAAACCTTCGCCCTACGCGCCCGCGTGTTTCCGCCCTATTTGGAGGCGATCTGGCGCTGAACCTTGGACTTCGGCACCTCGCCGGCGGCGACGAGGGCGTTGATGCAGCGCGAGGAGAGGTTGGCGCCGACGGCGCGCATGCACTTGCGGACGCCGGGGCTGTCGGGATCGTGCTGGCTGCAGTGAGCGTAGTAGTCGGAGGCGCAGGCCATCTTGACGGCGAGGCTGACGGCGCCGGCCTGGGTGGAGAGGGTGGCGGCGCTGAGGGCTGCGGCAGCGGCGAGGATGGTGCGGATCTTGGTCATGGCTCTCTCCATCTGGGGCGGAGGCGTCCTGGGCTCGGGCGCCGTGGGCTGATGGAGGCAATGTGCGCCGGATCCCGCCCGGCGGCTGTTCCGGTGGGAACGCCAGGAAAAAAAAGCCGGAAATGGAGTTTGCAGGCCGCAATAAAGAAGGGTGATGCAACCCGTGTAGGGCCGCGGTGCGCCTATTCCGCCCGGACGAGGGTCGGGAGGCGGGTCTTGAGGTCCTCGAGCTCCGCGGGATCGAGCTTGAAGAACATGTTTTTCGCGACGCGGCGCTTGAGGCTCTCGTCGAGCTCGCGCGAGAGCAACACGACCGGAACGTCCCCGGGCGGATAGAATTGCGCCGGTCCGGCGACCTTGAAGTCGAGCACATGCTGGTAGAAGGCCCGCCACTTGGTCTGCGTGGCGACGAGCAGATGCTTTGCATCGAGCGCGAGGCAGGCCGAAATGCCGGCCCGGATGGTGGCGGCGTAGAGCCGGGCGCGATAGCGCGTGCTGGTAATCTCGGGATCGATCGCGAGGCGCGAAAGCTCGACCATGAGCCCCTGCGCATTCGCCTTCAGCGCCGGCACCTCGGGGTAGACCTTCTCGCAGGGCAGGACGGGCGCCTTGGCCCCCGGCGCGTAAAAAGAGAGCCGCAGCGTCGCGATGCACGCGCCGCGCCGGAAAAGGCCCGCGATGAGCGTCGTCGGCAGGTCGTCGTAGGCGTCGGTATAGATGCCGAAAGGCGACGGCTCGATGAGGCCCGCATGCACGTAACCGCGGTAGCGGAGCGCGAAAGCCTCCCTGCGGTTGTCCTGGGCCGAGTACCAGACGGTACGTAAGATGGAATCAGTTTGATCCGCTTCGAGAGAGGCGGGCTCTATTTTGGCCTGAGCTGTCAAGCAAATGCCCCTCTGAAAAGCGAGCGAATCGCAGCTGAAAACCGACTACCACGAACGCCGCCTGAAATAAATGAGTTCTCACAACCGGCAAGGAGCTTTGATTGAGACCGAATGTCACGGAACGGTCAAGCCGGGGAGCCGGAGGAGGTCCCAGACGCGGGGACGAACCGAGACCTCCTCCTCAATGGCCGAGACAACGGTTTGAGGGCAGATTGTCCCGGCGGCCACGAGGGTGACTGCGGTTTACCTAACGAAGCCTGAAGAGAAAAAATATCGCCGCACCCGCGGAATAACAGTGCGCGTTGAACGTTTTTATTCCCCTTGCCCTTCCGACGTTGCCGAAAAATCCGCGAGCGACCGCAGCAGGTTACGGCGTAGCGCGTCCGGCGGATAGCCGTGCAGGCTCTGCCCATAGGCAAGCCGGAGCCAGTGGCGCGCATCGCGAAGCCGGCAGACGGCGACGGGCGCCACGACGGCCCGCTCCATGGCATCGCATTCCGCAAGCGCGACGCGCAACGCATGCGCGTTCGGGCCGATCGCCGTCGCCGCAACGCGATCGCGCAGGGCCTCGCAGCGAAGCAGGAGGGTATCGGAAAGGCGCGTTTCGAGCATGGGAGGGCCTCCGCGTGCAAGAGCTGCGTCGTTCTGCAGCGTAGCGCGAATTGCGGACGAATTCTTGCGCTGGTTTCGCGCGTCCACAGCGAAACAGGGCCCCGCCTCTCGCGATCGCCTCCTAATCGCGCTTACAAAAGCGTAAGGCCGCGCACAAGCCGCCGTAAACATCGGCTGCTAGCCTCACCTCCTCACGAGAAATGGAGGAAACCCAATGACCAAATCGGTGAGCCTTGCCGTCATCGCTGGCGTTCTGATCGCGGGTATGGCGCCGGCCATGGCCGCCGACCAGGCTGCGCCCACCACCAAGGCCGCGTGTAAGAAGCTTTCGGACATGAAGTGGGATTCGACGACCAAGACGTGCGTGAAGAAATAACGCTTCGGCTGGAGAGGCCGGTGCGCCTGAGCCTCGTGCGGAGGGGAGCGCTGGGTGCGGTCGTTTGCGGTCTCTCCTCCGTTGCCCTCGGCGCCGGGCCGCCCTCGCAGGAGCGCGATACATGCGCACTGGCGACCCGGGATCTCCGCGGCCAGATCGAGGCGATGAAAGTCCTGAAGGCGAAGGCGCCGTCGCTCGCCTTCGACGAGCCGTCCAGGATGCGCAAGGGGCCGGAGCGTCCGGAAACGCTCCTCGCCCGTGCGCGCGCACAGGCCGATGCCCTGAACGCGATGCTGCCCGGCATGGGGTGCGCGAGCCTCGACATCGACCGGGAGCTGGCGCAACCGCTGAACGCGGCGCTGCTGCCGTCTGTGCCGGCCGGAGGTCGAAAGCATTCACGTCGCTAGGCCGGCGGCACGCCCCTCACACGCAGGCCGGGGTAGCGGGCCAGCCTGTGGGTGCGCCGATGTTGCGTCCCGTCCGGCGAAAGAGTATCCACGCTGGCGCGCGCCCCCGCGAGGTTCTAGCCCCGAAAAAAGCCATAAAAAATCGGCCAGAGAAACCTGAGCCGCGATCGCGTCGGACCTCAGGGTCCGACGTGTGGCTCATCGGCCGGAGCGTTGGAGCGTGCCCGACGGGCGTGCCCCTGCCGCCCAATTGAAACGACCGCGCTGAGGCGCAACGCGTCGCACGCAGGCGCAACGCCAATGGTGAACATGCAGCCCCCTCCGAAACGTCGAATTTTTGGCACGCTTCTCCGTTGGCTCGGAAGGGGCCTGCGCGCGCTCGTCCTGGCGCTCGTCGTCACATGGGGCACGCTTGCCATCTACTTTTCGAATCTGCCGTGGCCGTACCTGCGCCTCGCCGCCGCGGCGGCGTTTGCCGCATTCGCGGTCTGGGCGCTTTGGATCTCGTCCAACCGCTACATGCCGCGGGCTTTCGCCGGCGTCTTTCTGGCCGTCGTGACGTGGTGGATCCTGATCCCGCCCTCTCACGACCGCAACTGGCGCCCGGAGGTCGCGGTGATGCCGCGGGCCTACATTGATGGAGACCGCGTGCGCTTCACGGGCGTGCGCGACTTCGACTACCGCAGCCGCCACGATTTCACGGTGCGCTACGTGGAGCGGGAGGTCGACCTGTCGCACCTGATCGGCGTCGACTTCTACGTGTCCTACTGGTCCGAAGGCCCGGTGGGGCACACGTTTGTGAGCTTCGTCTTCGACAACGCGCCGCCCTTGGCCATGTCCATCGAGACGCGACCCGAGGTCGGCGAGAGCTTCGCCCCGGTGTCATCGCTGTTCAAGCAGTTCGAGTTGATCTATGTCGTCGGCGAGGAGCGCGACGTGGTCGGCGTGCGAACCAACCATCGCGGGGAAACGACCTACCTCTATCGGCTCAACACGTCCCCCGCCAACGCACGGCGGCTCTTCGAGATCTACGTGCAACGGATCAACGAGCTCGCGGACAAGCCGGAGTTCTATCACCTGCTGAGCAATAGCTGCACGATCAACATCATTCGCTATGCGAACGCCGCCGGACGCACCGGCCGCTTCGACATCCGCCATCTGCTGAACGGCTTCTTCGACAGCTATCTCTTTCACTCGGGGCGTATCGACACGACGCTGTCGTTCGAGGAGTTGCGCAGCAGATCGCTCATCAATCCGGCCGCCCGGCAAGCCGGCGAGGGCCCCGATTTCTCCGAGCGTATTCGTGCACTCTTGCCGACGAGGCTGCGCGTGACGGCCAATCCCGCGCCAGCCGCCCCGGCCGATGCGACCGAGCCGGTGAAACCGATGAGCAACGCCCAGGATCAATGAGGCCCGCGGCGATCGTGATTTGACCAGGGCCGGTCGCATACAGCGACGCGAAGGCGCGCCGCTCCTCGCGCCCTTCTTGACCGCGTCAGGTAATAGTGGCGCTGCAGCATCGCGTTATCCCGTCCGCTCAATACGTTGGGGATATCTTCGAAAAGGGCTTATCGCTACGCGATGGACTGGGATACGCACCTAAAAGTGCGTTTCTGGGCGGGGCAGGAATGGCAGGCGGGCTAGCATACCGGGCCGATATTGATGGCCTCCGGTGCGTTTCGGTATTAGCTGTTTTTGCATATCATTACGGCTCGCGGAAATTTTCCGGCGGCTTCGTCGGGGTGGATGTATTCTTCGTCATTTCCGGATTTGTCATCACGTCACAACTATATCGTGAACTGGAAGGCGGATCATTTTCGCTGTTGTCGTTTTACGATCGGCGAATTCGCAGAATCCTGCCGGCGACACTCGTTGTCATTCTCGCAACGGTATTCGCGGGGCTTTTTTTATTGCCGCCTATAGATTACGTTCGTCTGGGGTATAGCGCCCTGTCGGCGGCGATCGGAACGTCGAATTTCTATTTCTACGATCAAGCAGGATATTTCGGACCTGCGCAAAGATCGCTTCCGCTTCTTAACACCTGGTCACTTGGTGTGGAGGAACAATTCTATCTTATCTGGCCGCTGCTGCTTGTCCTCATTGCGAAGGCATCGAGGCTGTCAAAGCACGCCATAAGCAGTGTTCTCGTGGCGATCATAATCTGCAGCTTTGCCGCGTCAGTCTCCATTGTGCGCGCCGATCAACCCCAAGCATTCTACATGCTCTATACGCGCGCTTGGGAGCTTGCTCTCGGTGCCGTGCTTGTCTTCCTTCCCGCAATAACTTCGCGCCTTTGCGCCGAAGTTCTTGCAGCTGTTGGCGTGGCGCTGATCGCCTATTCTATCTTTTCGCTTTCAGGAAATTCACTATTCCCGGGAGTCAACGCGCTTTGGCCGTGTGTCGGTGCAGCATTGATCGTTATGCCGAAGCAACACGAGACGTTGGTCGCGCGAGTTCTTTCCTTGTCGCCAATGGTCTTCATCGGTGCGATCTCGTTTTCGCTCTATCTGTGGCACTGGCCAGTCTATGTCCTCTATTCATTTTATGATCTGCGGAGCAGTTTTCCGCCGGCAACTACCTTAGCGCTGGTCGCGTTATCGTTCGCTTTCGCCATTCTCTCGTATTATTTTATAGAGCAGCCTATTCGGCGGCTGCGGCCACGACGGGCATGGACGTTAGCGTGTGGTGCCACTGCCAGCGCAACCCTATGCGGCCTTGGCGCTACGATCGTCGCAGCCGAAGGTTATCCTACAAGATTTTCTCCCGCGAGCCTCAAGTACTATGCATACGCTCGGTCAGGAATTTCCGAGTCGGGATATGAATCTTGCTTTCTCACCTCGCAAAGGGATGACGTCAACGTTTTCAATGCCGAGCAGTGTATCCAAATATCTTCGACGAAACCCAACGTCCTGATTATCGGAGATAGCCATGCGGCGCAGTTTGCTCGCGCGTTGCGGCAAGAATTCCCAGACATCAGCTTTTCACAAGTGACGGCGTCTGGCTGCATGCCGGCACTTCCGTTGCGAGGTGCACCACGATGCACTCTTTTGATGGAGCGCGTTGTCAATGAGATCACGGTGAAGAATACGTTCGACGATATTGTGATCTCGGGGCGGTGGAAAAAAGACGCAGTTTGGAAATTAACTGCGATGGTGCATGCGCTTTCCAATAGGGCGCGCCACATTACGGTTCTAGGCCCCAACGTAGAATATTCTGCGCCGCTGCCGCTGCTGCTCGGTAAATCTATCGACCTGGCTGATGCGGACATCATCATCGATCGCGCGTCGAATGCTAACGCGATCAAGATTGAGTCGACGAAGGTTCAGAGGAATCTAATCGGAACCAGCGCGCAGTTCTTATCGGTCGTCGACGCCCAATGCGCAGGCGATGGCTGCAAGACCGTGACCTCTGACGGTGCTCCAATGCTGTCCGACGACAACCACTTCTCGTTCGAGGGAGCGACGGAAATTTTGCGATCCCTGAAAAAGCGCGGACTGTTTTCGTGGCGAACGCAGGCGCTTCAGGAAGCCAGTTCAAACGAGCCTCAGTCCTGGCAATAAGGGCTTTTCTGTCGATCGACGAAGTCGGCACAAATATCAAAGCACGAACGGTGGTGATGTGACCCCCGCAATTTAGTCCAGACGGCGCTAGAATCCGGCCCCTAGAG
>NZ_DAITQL010000038.1:0-39382 GCF_036833075.1 Hyphomicrobium sp. | reverse complement strand
GAGCGTGATTATGCCTATGCGGACGCGACCTGCGCCGGCATCTCAGGTGCCATTCCTTATAATACTGATTGCATCCACGTTTCTGATGGGGTCCAGCTTCGTCGCAGGAAAAATCCTGATCCAGCAGGGTTTCGACCCCATGATTCTGGTGGGATGGCGTTTCCTCGTCGCAGCACTCGCCACCCTACCTTTGGTCCTCTTCGACAAGGGCAGCGCCAGACAGGCACTTTTTCCGCGCCGAGCAGGTCTGCGAGACCTTTCTCTGGTGATCCTTATTGGACTGGTCCAGACGGCAGCGGTCATGGGCCTGCTCTTCTGGGCAATGAAATTCGTGTCCGCGTCGACCGCCGCCATTTTGCTTTTCACCAATCCTATCTGGGTAGCAGTGCTGGGCCGCTTCTTTCTCGGCGAAACACTTCATCGTGGGAGATTGGCCGGGCTTTTCCTCGGCGTCATCGGCGTTGGTCTCGCCATTGGTATCGGGCCCGACATGCTTTCCGGTGGCGGCACCTTGCTCGGTGAAATCATCGGCATTACATCTGCCCTCTGCTGGGCGACAGCGACGATCATCAACAAGCGCGCCAATCTGCCGTTTGGTCCATGGGGGTTGAGCTTCTGGCAGATGCTGATCGGCTCCCTCGCTGTCTTGGGCCTTGCATACGGTACAGGCGAGCACTGGCCGGCAGACGTCACAAGGGAGCAGTGGGGATGGTTCTTCTGGCTCGCAATCCCCGCCTCGACAGGTTCTTTCGGCTTGTGGTTCGTAGCGTTGAACAAGGGGGGAGCAACGAAGACGAGCGGCTTTCTGTTCCTGGCCCCGTTGTTCACGGTCATCCTGTCATACTTCATACTCGGCGCTACGCTCTCCTGGCTTCAAGCCTGTGGAGGCATTCTGATCGGCATCGCGTTATGGCTGGTCAACAGCGAAATTCCCGCGAGAAACCGCCGCGAACGCCGCGATGAAGTGGCTGCTGAGGGGCAGCCATGATGCGCAAATCCAAGGTGCCCGGATATCGTTGGACTCGTGCGTGCAACAGCCTTTCCTTGTTCCAGAACTTCGCTTCCGCCGCTGAGGTGTGACGTTTCAGCTTGGCGGTAACATGCGAAGGAGACGGAGAAATGGACCGGAAATAGCTTCTCATCTTCCAATCCTTGGAAGCCATGTCCCGATGGTTGCCCTAATCCAGACTCTCGCTGTCGCGGAATATCTCAGTTTCCACCGTGCCGCTCTGGCACTGGGCACTAGCCAGTCGAGCGTGAGCGCTCGGATCAAGACGCTGGAGGAAGACCTTGGCATCGTACTTTTTGACCGCAACACGCGCGGCGTACGGCTGACCGAAGCCGGACGCCATTTCGTTGATCAAGTCAATGACGCGATGAGTATTCTCGACCGTGCGATCAAAACGGCCGGGATGCAGGCGCGCGGCGAAGAAGGTGAGCTGCGGATCGGCGTTCACGCCCTCGCTGCAGGGTGCTTCCTCGACTGCCTACTGGAACGGTTCCGCGGCAAACATCCGGGTGTCCACCTGCACATTACCGAAGGTACGGCACGCAGCACACAAGTCATGGTGCGCGATGGCAGGCTCGATGTCGCCTTCATGGCTGGCACCCACGAAATTCCCGACCTAAACTCCCGCGTAATCTGGCGCGACCGGCTGATGGTTGCACTGCCATTGAAGCATCCGCTGGCGGAGCTACCGAACGTCGAATGGCGGCAACTTGCGGAGGAAACCTTCCTCGTCCGTCGAGGTGGCACCGGCCCGCAGGTACATGACCTGATCGTGGCGCGCTCGGCCGGGAAATGGCTGACGCCAGCAATTCAGTGGCTCGATGTCGAACGAAGTACGCTTATGTCCATGATCGCCGCAAGGCATGGCGTTTCGCTTTTCGTCGAGGACAGCACAGTCGGCAACACAGCGAATGTTACTTTCCTACCAGTTCGCGACGAACCTGAAACCATCCCGTTTTCGGCTGTCTGGTCGCCGCGACCCCGCGACCCCGCGCTTTTGAACCTGCTCACCCTGGCGACGAAAATGGGCCGCGCACATCCGAAACCTGATTCGTGGTGATTCACGGCCAACAGTGCCGGAATAGTGCCGCCGAAACCCGTCCGATTTGCCGCCGATAGTATCCGGTCGCCCTATCGCTCCACCTTTATTGTTGATTACCGCCTAATTGCCCATTCTCTGATCGGCTTCATCAACTTTGCCGATTGGAGCTTGTATGCGCGGAGGCCGAATACTCTGGGGTCAGATTGCCGTCGTCATCACCATTGTCATGGTGATGACATGGGCCGCGACGCAATGGGTGGCGTTCCGGCTCGGCTTTCAGCCCCAACTCGGAAGCCCGTGGTTCGATCTGGCCGGTTGGCCATTCTACCATCCATCCGCCTTCTTCTGGTGGTGGTTTTCCTTCGACGCCTATGCGCCCGCGATTTTCATGGAGGGTGCGGCCATCGCCACGTCGGGTGGCATCCTCGCTATTGCCGCCGCCATCCTCATGTCGATCATTAGGGCGCGCGAAGCCCGTAACGTCGCGACCTATGGTTCGGCGCGATGGGCCGAGGACAGGGAAGTCCGCAGCGCCGGGTTGCTCGGCCCAGATGGCGTCCTGCTCGGCCGATACGACCGGGACTATCTGCGCCATGACGGGCCGGAGCACGTCCTATGTTTTGCTCCCACGAGGTCAGGCAAAGGCGTCGGCCTTGTAGTGCCGACGCTACTGACCTGGCCGGGAAGCTGCATCGTCCACGACATCAAGGGCGAGAACTGGACGCTGACAGCGGGCTTTCGTTCCCGGCACGGCCGCGTACTGTTGTTCGATCCGACCAACGCGAAATCGTCGGCCTATAACCCGTTGCTGGAAGTGCGGCAGGGCGAATGGGAAGTCCGCGACGTTCAGAATATCGCGGACATATTGGTCGATCCCGAAGGCAGCCTCGACAAGCGTAATCATTGGGAAAAGACCAGCCACAGCCTGCTGGTCGGCGCGATCCTCCACGTCCTCTATGCCGAGAAGGACAAAACCCTGTCCGGCGTCGCCAACTTCCTGTCCGATCCACGCCGTCCGGTCGAGGCCACTTTGCGCGCGATGATGGACACGCCGCATCTTGGCGAAGCCGGTGTTCATCCGGTTGTCGCCTCATCGGCGCGCGAACTGCTGAACAAGAGCGAGAACGAGCGGTCGGGTGTGCTGTCCACCGCCATGTCGTTTCTAGGCCTCTATCGCGATCCGGTCGTGGCACGCGTCACGGACCGCTGCGATTGGCGCATCGCCGATCTTGTCGGAAGCAAGAAGCCGGTCACGCTTTACCTTGTCGTCCCGCCCTCCGACATCAACCGGACGAAACCGCTGATCCGGCTCATCCTCAACCAGATCGGCCGCAGGCTGACCGAGGAACTGATCCTATCCGGTAAGCGGCATCGCCTGCTCATGATGCTGGATGAATTTCCGGCATTGGGCAGGCTCGACTTCTTTGAATCGGCGCTCGCCTTCATGGCGGGCTACGGCCTCAAATCCTTCCTGATCGCTCAATCGCTGAACCAGATCGAGCGCGCCTACGGGCCGAACAACAGCATTCTCGACAACTGCCATGTTCGCGTTGCATTCGCCACGAACGACGAGCGCACCGCCAAACGTGTGTCGGACTCCCTCGGCACCGCGACCGAAATGCGCGATTCTACCAACTATGCCGGCCATAGGCTCGCGCCCTGGCTCGGACATCTGATGGTGTCGCGGCAGGAAACGGCGCGGCCGCTGCTGACCCCTGGGGAGATCATGCAGCTTCCGCCTGCCGACGAGATCGTCATGGTCGCAGGAACGCCACCGATCCGGGCGAAGAAGGCCCGCTATTTCGAGGATGCGCGATTGCAGGAGCGCATCCTGCCGCCGCCCGAACTGTCATGTGTTCCGGCGACGAAGCTAGCAACCGACGACTGGACGAACCGCGTCATCGTGACGGCGGGCAGGTATGCTGCGACCGCCGCCAGCGGGGCCGAGGGTGATCCCGACAATGCCGGTATCCGCCGCGAACCGGAATTGCCCGAGCACGAGGAAATCGTCCCGCCGCCACCTACGCCCGCCCAGGAATTCGACATTCTGGACGACGAACCGGACGTGGACGCGGCCAAGGCCCGCGCGCTGCGCTCCCGGATGAGGATGATCGCCCAGCAGACGTCGATGAACCCCGATGACGGCATAGAGCTTTGAGAGGCCGCCCATGACGACGCGCACCCGCATGAATGTCTATTTCGACCCCGAACTGCTCAAACAGGTCGAGGCGCTGTCGCTGCGCCGACAGGTCTCGAAGTCCGCCATCGTCGAGGCCGCTGTCGCATCCTTCCTGTCGGGCGACACGTCGGATCGGCTGGAAGCGGCCATGTCGCGCCGCCTGGACAAGATCGGACGGCAGATCGGCACGCTGGACGAAGATCTCGCCGTGCTCGGCGAGACCCTTTCCTTGTTCGTCCGCTTCTGGCTGACGATGACACCGCCGTTACCGGACAGCGCCAGGCAGTCCGCCCGCATCAAGGGGAACGAGCGGTTCGAGGGCTTCATGCAGAATCTCGGCCGCAGGCTGGCGACCGGAGACAGGTTCCTGAAAGAGCTGTCTCGCGACATCGAACCTTTCCACCAGGCTCCGGCTGGAACTAACGAAGAAGAACCGCCGGTCGCCGCGTCCGTTTCTGGTGTCCGGCCTGAATGATGAGGGCTTACAATCTCACCTCGTCGTAAGTACGGCGGTGCTCTCGGATGGAATGCAGGTTGTCGCGGACCCAGAAGTTAAACCCCTCAAGGGCGCGCAAGGCTCCGATACCTATTTCTGTCAGTTCATACTCCACCCGCGGTGGCACTTCCGGGAAATAATAGCGGGTAACCAGCCCATCGCGCTCAAGGTTGCGGAGCGTAAGTGTCAGCATGCGCTGCGTGATGCCGTCCACCTCCTTCTTGATCGCTGAGAAGCGTAGCCGATAGTCCTTTGCGAGTGAAAGCCGCCAAAGGACAGGAATGGTCCACTTGTCGCTCAACAGGGCGCAGACACCGTTTGATGAAATGGGCGTGAACGCTCGGCTGTCCTCAGACCTTTGTGGGGCCTCGGCATGTATTTGTTTATCCAAGGGTATCATCCTTGTGCCTGATGCTGAAAAATGTGCCGTCTTCCGGCAGATTTATGTTGGTATATATGGATAGCCCTTGTTCCATGCGAGGGTATCCAATGACCGATGACAAAAGACCCATTCTGGTTTTCGGCGCCACCGGGCGGCAGGGAGGATCTGTCGCCAAAGCCTTGCTGAAGGCAGGGTGGCTCGTTCGTGCGCTTGTGTTGGACGCCGCCGGAGCCGTATCCTCAACGCTCCAGAATGCTGGCGCCGAGCTTTTTCAAGGCTCTTTCGAGGATAAAGATGTCATCCGCGCAGCCATGAAAGACGCTTATGGTGTCTTCAGCGTATTGCCGGGGAACCTGACTGCCGAGGACGAAGTCCGCCATGGGGTGGCGATTGCGGATATCGCAGCCGAAACTGGTATCGAGCATTTCTTATATTCTTCAGGCGCCAGCGCTGGGGATGCGCTGACGGGCGTGCCGCGCTTCGACGCCAAGCCCCGCATCGAAGCGCACCTCCGCCAACTTCCCATCACCGCCACCATCATTCGACCGATGATCTTCATGGAGATGCTGGTGCGACCGGGTTTTGGCCTGGATCAGGGTCGGCTGGTGTCGCTGATCCGGCGGGATCATGCGATTCACCTGACCGCCGTGGAAGACATCGGCAAATTTGCTGCTGCCGTGTTTGCCGACAAGGCCCGTTTCGGTGGCAAGACCATGAAGATTGCCAGCGACCGGGTGACCGGGCGCGAGCTTGAGACCGCATTCACCGAAGCTGCTGGTCGTAAGATCACCTATGAACGTTTTCCCGATGATGTTCTCACAGCAAATGCGGACTTGGCGCATATGGCAAAAAGCCTGGAAAACGGCCCGCTTGCGGAGAAGGTCGATCTTGATGCCATGCGTGAGATCAACCCGGAACTGCTCAATCTGCGTTCATGGCTTGCGGGCAGCGGTCGCAGGGCACTTGAGGAAGCTTTGGGAACGACGGGTCCAGTGAGATGACCAAAGCCCCGATTCTGGAATGAGCTGCGACATCGCGACGGGTAGGAGCCCACTCCAGAGCGTTACCCATCCTATTTACCGCCGATAGCCGCCGGTCGCCGCACGCGCGTAAATACTTGTTGAACCGGCCCAATTTCGGGCTTTCTTAATCGACCCCGTTGCGGGGTCCGTCTGTTGCGCCCCGTGAGAAATGGGGTCGACATGACGACACATCATCAGAAACCGGAGGCGATTGCACGCGGCGCGCGGATGCTGCGCACGGCACTTGGCGCGTCCATCGCCCGGTTTCTCGAAGACCCCGCCGTCATCGAGGTGATGCTGAACCCGGACGGTCGCATCTGGATCGACCGGCTCTCCGAAGGGCTGGCCGATACGGGCGAGATGCTATCCGCCGCCGATGGTGAGCGCATCGTCCGGCTGGTGGCGCACCATGTCGGCGCGGAGGTTCATGCCCGCGCACCCCGCGTCTCGGCAGAGCTTCCAGAAACCGGCGAGCGGTTCGAGGGGCTGTTGCCGCCTGTCGTCGCCGCGCCCGCCTTCGCGATCCGCAAGCCCGCCGTCGCGGTGTTCACGCTCGACGACTATGTGGCGGCCGGGATCATGTCCGCCGATCAGGCCGTGACCCTGCGCGAAGCCGTCGCGTCCCGCGCTAACATTCTCGTCGCAGGCGGTACATCCACCGGCAAAACGACGCTCACCAATGCGCTGCTCGCCGAGGTAGCGAAGACGCAGGATCGCGTCGTCATCATAGAGGACACGCGCGAGCTGCAATGCGCCGCGCCCAACCTTGTCGCCGTGCGGACCAAGGATGGTGTAGCGACGCTATCGGATCTCGTGCGCTCGTCGCTACGCCTGCGCCCGGATCGCATCCCTGTCGGCGAGGTGCGCGGTTCCGAAGCCCTCGACCTGCTCAAAGCCTGGGGAACGGGACATCCGGGCGGGATTAGCACCATCCATGCCGGCTCAGGCATTGGCGCGCTGCGCCGGCTCGAACAACTCATCCAGGAAGCCGTCATCACGGTCCCGCGCGCGCTGATCGCCGAGACCATCGACCTCGTTGCCGTCCTGTCCGGTCGCGGCTCCGCGCGCCGGCTGGCCGAACTCGCCCGCGTCGAAGGGCTGGGATCGGACGGTGACTACGCCATTACCCCCGCAACCACCTCGAAAGGAGACCCCTCATGATCCGCACGATTTCGCGCGGCTGCCGCATCATGGCGACCGCCGCAGCCACTGTTTCCATCAGCCTAATGCTGGCACCCGCCGCACACGCATCCGGCTCGTCGATGCCTTGGGAAGCGCCCCTACAATCCATCCTTCAGTCGATCGAGGGGCCGGTCGCCAAGATCATCGCGGTGATCGTGATTATCGCCACCGGCCTCGCGCTCGCGTTCGGCGACACCAGCGGCGGCTTCCGCCGCCTGATCCAGATCGTCTTCGGCCTCAGCATCGCGTTCGCGGCCAGTTCCTTCTTCCTCAGCTTCTTCAGCTTTGGCGGCGGGGCGCTCGTTTGATGGCGGGTGGCCTCGAACAACTCGACGCGGTGCCGGGATTTTCCGTCCCCGTCCACAGGGCGCTGACCGAGCATATCCTGCTCGGCGGCGCTCCGCGCTCCATCGCCATCATGAACGGAACGCTGGCCGGGGCCGTGGGTCTCGGCCTGCGCCTCTGGTTGGTCGGCCTCGCCATCTGGGCCATCGGCCATTTCGCCGCCGTCTGGGCGGCAAAGCGCGATCCGCTCTTCGTCGAAGTGGGCCGCAGGCATCTGCGCATCCCCGGCCATCTCTCGATCTGACGGAGGCGCACATGATGAACCTTGCCGAATATCGTCGCACCGCCAGCCGTCTCGCGGATTTCCTGCCCTGGGCAGCACTTGTCGGCTCCGGTGTCGTGCTAAACAAGGATGGCAGCTTCCAGAGGACGGCGAAGTTTCGCGGTCCCGATCTGGATTCCGCCGTCGCGGCCGAGCTGGTTGCCGTCGCGGGCCGGATCAACAATGCCATGCGGCGTCTCGGTTCCGGCTGGAGCATCTTCGTCGAAGCCCAACGCTCCGAAGCCGCGACCTATCCCGCGAGCCAATTTCCCGAAGCCGCATCGGCATTGCTGGACGCCGAGCGCAAGGCAGGTTTCGAGGAAGTCGGAACGCATTTCGTGTCCGGCTACTTCCTGACCTTCCTCTGGCTGCCGCCCGCCGAGGACGCCGCCCGCGCCGAAACCTGGCTCTATGAAGGCCGCGAACAATCCGGCGTCGATCCGTGGGAGCTGCTGCGCGGCTTCATCGACCGCACCGACCGCGTGCTGGCGCTGCTCGACGGCTTCATGCCGGAATGCCGCTGGCTCGATGACGCGGGCACGCTGACCTATCTGCATTCCACCATCTCGACCAACCGCCACCGCGTTCGCGTGCCGGAGGTGCCGATGCACCTCGACGCGCTGCTCGCCGATCAACCGCTGACCGGCGGACTGGAGCCGCGACTTGGCGACCAGCATCTGCGCGTCCTCACCATCATCGGCTTTCCGACCGCGACGACGCCCGGCCTGCTAGACGAGATGAACCGGCTGCCGTTTCCCTATCGCTGGAGCACCCGCGCCATCCTCATGGACAAGACTGACGCCACCCGTCTCCTGATGAAGATCAGGCGGCAGTGGTTCGCCAAGCGCAAGTCCATTGCCGCGATCCTCAAGGAAGTCATGACCAACGAGCAATCCGCGCTCGTTGACACGGACGCGGCGAACAAGGCCGCCGACGCCGACATGGCCTTGCAGGAGCTTGGGGCCGATGTTGCCGGCATGGCCTATGTCACGGCCACCATCATCGTCTGGGATGCCGATCCACGCATTGCCGACGAAAAGCTCCGCCTCGCCGAAAAGATCATTCAGGGCCGCGACTTCACTGCGATGCCCGAGACCGTCAACGCCGTCGATGCCTGGCTCGGCTCGATCCCCGGACACGCCTATGCGAATGTCCGGCAGCCGCCCGTCTCGACGCTCAACCTTGCCCACATGATCCCGCTATCGGCCGTGTGGGCGGGGCCGGAACGGGATGAGCATTTCAGCGCGCCCCCGCTGTTCTTCGGCAAGACCGAAGGCTCGACCCCGTTCCGGTTTTCCCTTCACGTCGGCGATGTTGGTCACACCCTTGTCGTCGGCCCGACCGGCGCGGGCAAGTCCGTGCTGCTGGCGCTCATGGCCTTGCAGTTCCGTCGTTATGCCGGTGCCCAGGTCTTCGCGTTCGACTTCGGCGGCTCAATCCGGGTCGCCTCGCTCGCCATGGGTGGCGACTGGCATGATCTTGGCGGCGGGTTGACGGAAGGGGATGAGGCATCCGTCTCGCTCCAGCCGCTCGCCCGTATCGATGAGCCTCACGAGCGCGCATGGGCGGCGGACTGGATCGCCGCCATTCTCGGCCGCGAGGGTGTGCCGGTAACGCCTGAAACCAAGGAGTATATCTGGACGGCGCTGAACTCGCTCGCGTCGGCACCGGTCGGGGAGCGCACCATCACCGGCCTGACTGTGCTGCTTCAATCCAATGATCTGAAGCAGGCATTGCGGCCCTATTGCATCGGCGGGGCCTATGGTCGGTTGCTCGACGCCGAGACCGAACAACTCGGCTCAGCGGATGTGCAGGCGTTCGAGATCGAGGGGCTGGTCGGGACCGGCGCGGCTCCGGCCGTGCTGGCCTATCTCTTCCATCGCATCGGCGACCGCCTCGACGGGCGGCCGACCCTACTCATCATCGACGAGGGCTGGCTGGCGCTGGACGATGAAGGCTTTGCCAGCCAGCTCCGCGAATGGCTGAAGACGCTCAGGAAGAAGAACGCTTCTGTCATCTTCGCCACGCAGTCGCTCTCTGACATCGATGGCAGCAATATCGCACCTGCCATCATCGAAAGTTGCCAGACGCGGCTGCTCCTGCCGAACGAGCGCGCGATCGAGCCGCAGATCACTGCCATCTATCGCCGCTTCGGCCTCAATGACCGGCAGATCGAAATCCTCGCACGGGCCACGCCCAAGCGGGATTACTACTGCCAGTCGCGGCGCGGCAATCGCCTGTTCGAGCTTGGCCTGTCCGAAGTCGGCCTCGCGCTCTGCGCCGCATCGTCCAAATCCGATCAGAGTGCCATCGCGCGCATCGTCACCGAGCATGGCCGTGACGGCTTCCTCGCCGCCTGGCTGCGCCTGCGCGGCGTCGATTGGGCGGCCGACCTGATCCCCGACCTCACCAATCTCATCCCCCAGACCGAGAAGGAGTCCCAACCATGACGATTCACCGTTCGCGCTCGCGCGCCATTTTCATGGCCGCGACCATGCTGGCCGCGCCGCTCGCGCTGTCGCCCATGCTGACCAGCCCGGCCCACGCGCAATTCGGCTTCGGCCGGATTGTCTATGATCCGAGCAACTACGCGCAGAATCTGCTTACGGCCGCACGCACGCTGGAGCAGATCAACAACCAGATCACGTCGCTTCAGAACGAAGCGCAGATGCTCATCAATCAGGCGAAGAATCTGGCGAGCCTGCCGTTCTCGTCGCTCCAGCAACTACAGCAGAACGTGCAGCGCACCCAGCAGCTTCTCGCTCAGGCGCAGAACATAGCCTTCGACGTGCAGAAGGTCGATCAGATCTTCCAGACCCAATATGGCAACGTCTCGCTGTCCGCGACCGATACCCAGCTTGTCGCCGACGCGCGGTCCCGCTGGCAGAATACGGTCGGCGGCTTGCAGGACGCCATGCGCGTGCAGGCCGGCGTCGTCGGCAATATCGACACCAACCGCACGCAGATGTCGGAACTGGTCGGGCAGAGCCAGAACGCGACCGGCGCGCTGCAAGCCACGCAGGCCGGCAATCAGCTTCTCGCCCTCCAGTCGCAGCAGCTTTCCGACCTGATCGCGCTGATGTCGGCCAATGGCCGGTCCGAGGCGCTGATCGAGGCCGAGCGTGCCACCGCCGCCGAACAGGGCCGCGTCCAGCGCGAGCGCTTCCTGACGCCGGGATCGGGCTACCAGCCCGGCAATGCCCGAATGTTCGGCAACGGCAACAACTGACCGGACAGGAGGGGCGCGACATGGACGGCAAGATGCTGGCCCGGCTGGGCGCGATCATATTCGTCGCCATCGCCATCACCGCCACGGTGATCGAGATGACCCGCAACGACGAGCCGCCGCGCGGCAGGCCCGCGCCGGAGCTACAGCGTCCTGCCGATCCGTTGCGCCAGAGCCTGCGCGACTGTCAGCGTCTTGGCGAGGCGGCCGCGAGCGATCCCGATTGCCTCGCCAGCTGGTCCGAGAACCGCGACAGGTTTCTCGGCCGGACGCCGGTGCCCGCCACCCCGCATCAGAACGGTGGACAGTGAACCATGGGCGGCACCGGCGTCATCGACAACTTCCTCGGCGTATTCACGTCCTACATCGACAGCGGGTTCGGCCTCCTCGGCGGCGAGGTCGGCTTTATCGCTACCACCCTGATCGTCATCGACGTGACGCTTGCCGCGCTGTTCTGGAGTTGGGGCGCGGATGACGACATCATCGCCCGGCTGGTCAAGAAAACCCTCTTCGTCGGCGCGTTCGCCTACATCATTTCCAACTGGAACAACCTGGCGAAGATCGTCTTCGAGAGCTTCGCAGGTCTCGGCCTGAAAGCCTCCGGCACCAGCTTTTCCACCGCCGACCTGATGCGCCCCGGCAAGGTCGCGCAAACCGGGCTTGATGCGGGCCGCCCGCTGCTCGATTCCATCTCCGACCTGATGGGCTACTGGTCGTTCTTCGAGAACTTCATCCAGATCGCCTGCATGTTTCTGGCCTGGGCGCTGGTGCTGCTCGCCTTCTTCATCCTCGCCATCCAGCTTTTTGTGACGCTCATCGAGTTCAAGCTGACGACGCTCGCGGGCTTCGTGCTGATCCCCTTCGGCCTGTTCGGCAAGACCGCCTTCATGGCCGAGCGCGTGCTTGGCAATGTGATTTCCAGCGGCATCAAGGTGCTGGTGCTGGCCGTCATCATCGGCATCGGCTCAACACTGTTCTCGCAGTTCACCGCAGGCTTCGGCGGCATGACGCCGACGATCGACGACGCCATGGCGATCGTGCTCGCCGCCCTCTCGCTGCTCGGTCTTGGCATCTTCGGCCCCGGCATCGCTTCCGGTCTCGTTTCGGGCGGGCCGCAGCTTGGCGCAGGCGCGGCCGTTGGCACGGGCCTTGCCGTGGGTGGTGCAGCCCTTGCCGCAGGCGGGGCGGCCGGTCTCGCCATCAAGGGAGGCGCTGCCGCCATGTCCGGTGGAGCCGCGGCCGTGCGGGGTGGCGCGACCGCCGCGGGCGCAGCATCTGCCGCCTACAGCATGGGATCGCTCGGCCAGTCGGGCGCGGCAGGCGTCGCCTCCGGCCTTGGCGGGGTTGCCCGCGCCGCAGGCTCCGCCGCCGTATCGCCTCTGAAACGCGCCGCCTCGAAAGCAACGGAAAGCGTCAAATCCAGCTTTTCGGATGGCGCACGCGCAACCTTCGGGGTGACGGGAGGATCATCTACCGCAGGCACGGTCGGAGGCAGCAGCGCAGCGCCCGCAGCCGCATCTTCCCCCGCTGGCAGTCCCCCGGCCTGGGCGCAAAGGATGCGGCGCTCACAGTCTGTCAGCCACGGCACCACCATGGCCGCCCATGCGGTGCGCTCCGGCGACAGCCATGGTGGCGGCTCTTCCGTCAACCTTTCCGAAAGTGACCGCTCATGAGCATCTTCAAACGACCCGCAACCCACTACGGCAAATCCCCCGAACCCGAGACGCCCTATCAGAAGGCGGCGCAGGTCTGGGACGAACGCATCGGCTCGGCTCGCGTGCAGGCGAAGAACTGGCGTTATATGGCCTTCGGGTCGCTGATCCTCTCGGCCGGTTTCGCCGCGGCCCTTGTCTGGCAATCGGCGCGCGGGACCGTCGTTCCTTGGGTGGTGCAGGTCGACAAGCTCGGCCAGGTCCAGACCGTCGCGGCAGCCACGGCGGACTATCGCCCGACCGATCCGCAGATTGCTTTCCATCTCGGTCGCTTCATCGAGCAGGTTCGCGCGATCCCGGCCGATGCGATCATTGTCCGCCAGAACTGGCTCCGGGCCTATGAGTTCACAACAGATCGGGGCGCAGCGGCCCTGAACGACTATGCGCGCAGCAACGACCCCTTCACAAAGGTTGGCAAGCAGCAGATCGCCGTCGAGGTGTCGAGCGTCATCCGGGCGTCCCCGGACAGCTTCCGCGTCGCATGGACGGAACGCCATTACGAGAACGGCCAGCTTTCCACGACCGAACGCTGGACCGCGATCCTGACCATCGTGATCCAGACCCCGCGCGACGCCGAGCGCCTGCGCGCCAATCCGCTCGGCATCTACGTCAATGCAATCTCATGGTCGCGGGAGATGAGCCAATGAGGACGATCACCCATACGCCTGCAGTTGCTGCCGTCCTGCTTTCCGCCACCATGCTTGCGGGGTGCGCCACCAACAAGGTGCCGCAATTCAGCTACGACGCCGATGTGCCCGCGCTGCCCGTCGTGCAGGCCGCCGTCACCGATGACCGGCCCCGGCCTTTGCACACGCCGCCCGCATGGACGGTCGCACGCGGCGGGACCGCTGCCGGAACACCGGCACGCCGTGTCGAGAACGCCAATGCCGCCGCCCGCGTCGAGCCGCGCCGCGAGGGCTACTATAACGCCATCCAGATTTATCCCTGGTCCGAAGGCGCGCTCTATCAGGTCTACGGTTCTCCCGGCCAGATCACCGACATCGCGCTGGAGCCGGGCGAGAACCTGACCGGCGCGGGACCGATCGCGGCAGGCGACACCGCCCGCTGGATCATCGGCGATACCGAGAGCGGATCGGGCACGACACGTCGCGTCCATATCCTCGTCAAGCCGACGCGGCCGGACATCGCGACAAACCTCGTCGTGACGACAGACCGTCGCACCTACATGATCGAGCTGCGCGCCCGCGAAGCCCTCTATATGCCCTCCGTCGCCTGGGCCTATCCGGCACAGCCGGCAGGCCAGCGCCAGACCGTTCCATCAGCACCCATCATTCCGGCCGAGGCGGCGCGCAACTATCGCTATGGCCTGACAGGAGACAGCCCGCCGTGGCGGCCTATCTCCGTCTTCGATGACGGTCGCCGCGTCTATGTCGTCTTCCCGCGTGGTATCGTGCAGGGCGAGATGCCGCCGATCTTCGTCATCGGCTCCGATGGCGAGACCCAGATCGTCAACAGCCGCATCCATCAGAACATCCTGATCGTGGATCGCCTGTTCGGCGCGGCAGAGCTGCGCCTTGGCAGCGGCGATCGCCAGCAGACGGTCAGGATCGTCCGCATCGAGCAACGGCAGGCTGCACAGCCGGCAAAGGCGACCGGAGAATCCCCGTCATGACCGAAGACACGACCCCTGTAGAAGCAACAGCGGACACCACCGCACCCATGCGGCTGCGTGCCGAACCGCCGCGCGTCACCAGACTGTCGCGCAAGATGCTTACTGGCGTCGGAGCAATGGCGCTTCTCGGCATCGGCGGGGCGCTGATCTATGCGCTCCAGACCCGCGACATGAGCGGCAGTGGCGAGGAACTCTACTCAACCGAGAACCGCCCCACGGCGGACGGTCTGTCCGGCCTGCCGCGCGACTATACCGGACCCGTCCTGGGGCCGGCCTTGCCCGGCGATCTCGGCGGCCCGATCCTCGACGCGCAGAACCGTGGCCAGCCCGTCACGCCGCCCCCAATGGCGACGCCCGCTCGCGATCCTGCCGAGGAACGCCGTCTTGCCGAAGAAGAAGCCGCGCGCGTCAGCACGGTGTTTTTCCAGTCCGGGCAGAGAACGGTAACGGCGCCCGGTTCCAATATTCCGGGCCTTGCCGGTCTTGGCGTTGGTGGTCAGCCCGCCACGCAGGACCGACACACGGCTTTTCTCAATGGTCCGGTGGACCGGCAGATCGTCGCCCTGGATCGCATCATGGCGCCCGCGTCGCCGTATATCCTTCAGGCTGGGGCAGTGATCCCGGCTGCCATGATTACGGGCATCCGTTCGGACCTTCCTGGCCAGATCACCGCGCAGGTGACGGAGAATGTCTATGACAGCCCGACCGGCAGCCTGCTTCTGATCCCGCAGGGGACGCGCATCATCGGCCAATACGACGCCGGCGTGACCTTCGGCCAGCGCAGGGTGTTGCTGGTATGGAACCGTCTGATCCTGCCCAATGGCCGCTCCATCGTGCTGGAGCGCCAACCGGGCGCGGATGCCAGCGGCTATGCCGGGCTTGAGGATGGCGTCGATTATCACTGGTGGGATCTGATGAAGGCCGCCGGCCTGTCTACGCTCCTCGGTATCGGCACGGAGCTGGCGACCGACCACGAGGATCGGCTGATCCGCGCCATTCGCGACGGGGCGCAGGACACCATCAATCAGGCCGGACAGCAGATCGTCCAGCGCCAGTTGCAGGTCGCACCCACGCTGACCATCCGGCCGGGCTTCCCGGTCAGGGTCATCGTCACCCGCGACCTTGTGCTTGAGCCCTACAGGAGCTGAACATGACGAAGCTGAAACTCGGCCCGCTGGCCGACGACAAGCCGGTGAAGCTGACGGTGGAATTGCCCGCTCAACTCCACCGCGACCTGACCGCCTATGCCGAGGTGCTGGCCCGCGAGAGCGGCCAGCCCGCCGCCGATCCCGTCAGGCTCATCGTGCCGATGCTGGAGCGGTTCATCGCCACGGATCGGGGTTTCGCCAAGGCACGGCGGCAACCCCTCTGATCCATCACGGCGGGGGTGCCGCCAGCGCACAGGCGCAAATGCGGCACGCTACAGACCGCCGATCCCCCTCCATGCTTCGCTTAATTCCGAGGCGTTAGCGCCCCGGAATCCACCCGCGAACCAAGGAGGATTCCATGTGCGCGAAGCACAGCCGCGCCCCGAGAGGGCGTCCCCGGCATTCAGTCCCGACGGCACTTCCCGACGACCTCTATGACTATGCCGGCGAGCCGACGCCAGCAAAGCGCCCGCCGCGCCGGGAGCCGCTGCCTCATATCTTCGATGTCGAGCGGTTGCCGGTCATTGACGACTGGCCCGACCGTGTGTCGGTCACAGAAGCCGAAATCGAAATCTTCGAGCGGTATTTCGGCGACGTTCTCGACCGGCTGTTCGGCCCCGTCGATGCCGATCCGGGCAATGACAGCTTGCCGCCGTTAACATCTAATGGTAACAGTAAGCCATGAGCGGGGATCGTGATCCGAGCCTCGACACGCTTCTGGACCTTGACGGACAGGTGCTCGTCGTCGATCCCGAGGGCGGTCATTGGGTGAAGTTTGTCGTCACACGCGTTCCGGTCTCGCCGGAAAAGCCACACGGCCTCGACTACTCGCTCACGCTTCACGGGCCTTCGGGCCAAAGGCTGGTCGGCTTTGACAATGCCCATCCGGTCGGTAGGAGCAGACGCGGCGAACCGATGGATCATCGGCACCGGCTCCAGACCGTGAAGCCTTACGCCTGGGAGGATGCGGCCACCTTGCTGGCCGAGTTCTGGCAGGCGGTGGATGCGGTGTTGAAGGAACGAGGTGTGCTATGACCACATTGAAAGTCGGGATCGCCGACTATGACGAGATGAAGGACCGCACCATGCGGATTGCGCGCGGCGAGGAAAAGCCCGCGCCCGACGATCCGAAGGTGTGGTTCACGTCCACGGAATCCTTCGCGCAAATCCTGTCCAGCGGGAACCGCGAGCTGCTGCGCGTCATCTATGAGCAGTCGCCCGGCTCGCTAGAGGAGTTGTCGCGGATCACCGGACGGACAAAGCCCAGCCTCTCCCGAACCCTCAAGACGATGGTGAACTACGGCCTCGTCCGCATGGACCCCGGAGAGGGCCAGAAGCTCGTGCCGAAGGTGCTGCATGACCGCGTGGCGCTTGAGCTACCGCTGATCGAGCGCCGGGCCGCGAAGGGAGACGCGCTATGAATATGCAGAGTCCCCATGTCGCACTGCGCGCCGCACTCTACCTTCGCGTTTCCACTACGCGACAGGCCGAGCATGACGTGTCGATCCCTGACCAGCGCAAGCAGGGCGAGGCTTATTGTGCATCGCGGGGCTACCAGCTTGTTGAAACCTATGTCGAGGCTGGCGCATCGGCGACCAATGACCGCCGCCCCGAGTTCCAGCGGATGATCGAGGCGGGAACCTCGAAGCCTGCGCCCTTCGATGTCGTCGTGGTTCACAGCTTCTCGCGCTTCTTCCGCGATCATTTCGAGCTGGAGTTTTATGTCAGGAAGCTCGCGAAGAATGGCGTGCGCCTTGTCTCCATCACACAGGAGATGGGCGACGATCCCATGCACGTCATGATGCGTCAGATCATGGCGCTGTTCGATGAATATCAGTCCAAGGAGAACGCCAAGCACGTCCTGCGCGCCTTGAAGGAGAACGCAAGGCAAGGCTTCTGGAACGGTTCCCTGCCGCCCATCGGCTACCGTATCGTCGATGCCGAGCAGCGCGGCTCGAAGATGAAGAAGAAGCTGGAGATCGACCCGCTGCACGCTGACACGGTGCGGATGATCTTCCGGCTTGCGTCGGAGGGCGACGGCACGTCCGGCCCGATGGGCGTAAAGGCCATCGTCAACCACCTGAACAAGAACCGCATCTTCACCCGTAACGGCGGGCGGTGGGGTATCGGCCAGCTTCATCGCATCCTGACGCGCCGCACCTATATCGGCGAGCATCAGTTCAACAAGCGGTCCAAGGCCAAGGAGCTGAAACCCGCCGAGGAAATCGTCACCGTTGCGGTGCCGCCTCTGATCGACCTTGAGACGTTCGATGGCGTGCAGAAGCGTTTGCAAGCCAACAATCCGAAGGTGACGCCGCCGCGCGTCGTCAGCGGCCCGAATCTGCTGACGGGCATCTGCTATTGCGGCAACTGCGGCGGGGCCATGACGCTGCGCACCGGCAAGAGTGGCCGCTATCGCTATTATGCCTGCTCGATCCGGGCGCGGCAGGGCGAGACCGGCTGCAAGGGCCGCGCCATCCCCATGGATAAGCTCGACCGCATGGTGGTGGCTCATATCGAGGAAAGGCTGCTCGACCCCGAGCGGATCGAAGAAGTCCTCGCCTCGCTGCTGGATCGTCGGCAGGAGAGTATCACGCGGCGCGGCCAGCACATTGCCGAATTGAACCAGCGCGCCGCCGAGGCCGATATGCGCCTCAAGCGCCTTTACGACGCCATCGAGTCCGGGTCTCTCGATCCGTCCGAGTCAGCCCTTGGTGAGCGGATCGCCGGCCTCACCGCGCTGCGGGACCAGGCGCGGGCCGATGCCTCACGAATCGAAGCCATGCTCGCCAGCTCCGCACATCAGGGCCTGACGGGTGCGGCCGTGCGTGAATTGGCAACGAAAGCACGCAGCCGCATGCGGCTCGGAAAGGGCGGCTATCGGCGGGAGCACGTCCGGGCCTTCGCGCAGCGTGTCGAGGTCGCGGACGACGCCGTTCGTATCATGGGATCGAAAAATACCCTGCTGCGGACGTTGGTGGCTGCGAAAGGAGGGAAATCGGCGGGAATCGGCGTTCCCGGTTTTATACCGAAGTGGCGGAGAGGGAGGGATTCGAACCCCCGGTACGGTTGCCCGTACTCCGCATTTCGAGTGCGGCGCGATCGACCACTCTGCCACCTCTCCGGCTGTTCGGGGCGCGCCGGGTGACTGTGGTCTCGTCAGCCAGCTTCATGCGCACCGAAGCGCTGCTGATAGCGGGTCATTGCGCCGGACGCAAGTCCCGGATCGGGAGGCGCTTTCGACCCCGCCACCAGGACGTCGGTGCTCCCGATGGGCGGGTGAGGAGGGACTGACCAAAGTCCCTCATCCGCCTCTTCGAGGCACCTTCTCCCGTCCCGGGAGAAGGAAATGGGCGTCCGTTGCTCGCGTTATACTTCACTTCCCTTTTTGGCGGATAGGAGAGGATGCAGGCCAGTGAGGTACTTTTTGGCTTCGCCGCTGGCATTGCGCGCCTCAAAAAAGCTCCTTATCCGCCGCGTCTTTCGATTGCGAGCCTTCGGCGCGGCTTCAGCTGCGAGCCTCCGGCTCGACGCAGGCCCCTTCTTCCACAGGGAGAAGGCGTGATCCATGTTCCGCAGCCTCCAGTCAGACATCGTGGAAGCGGGCCGTCTGGTGGATGATCTCTCCCAGCCAGCGATGGCGCAGCGAGAGCGTGAACAGAAACGTCCCGCCGCCCTCGTCGCGGTGCACCACCTCCATCGTCCCCGGCTCGAGCCAGCGCGGGATCGCAATCCGAAGAGGACCGAGCGCAAAAACATAGTGGGCCGAGCGGAAGACGAGCGCGCCGTCATGCTCTCCGACCGTCAGGGCCATGCCGATGCCGCATCCCACGAGCTCCTCGAGCCCCGTCGGCCCCGAAAAGCACTTGGCTGAGTGGATGACCTGGGGAAACCGGCCGGCGCGGGCATAGGTCCGCGTCCAGCATTGCCCCCCGAGCGCGGCGTTCTCGGTGACGGCGACGACGGCGCTGCCCGTCATCCCATCCTCGAGCGGAAGGGGCGCACCGATGGCGCGGGCGAGGAACGCGAGAACCCGGCCCGCACGCGAGAGGCGGGTCTCCGTGACCTCGCCCGCATAGAGACACACCGCGCCCGGCGCCAGGTGCGTCGAGAAGCGGCGCTGCACCGCGGGTGGCAGACGCGACCAGGCCGCCTCGCCGACGAGGGCGCGAAAGCGAAGATCGACGATGCCGCGGTCGTCAGGCTCGGAGGGAGACGGCATCACGTCCCTTGAGCACGTGGAAGACAAGGCGGTCATCAGTCCTCCTCTCCGGGTTCGTCGCGCTTCTCCGCTTGCGCGCTGCTGGCGCGGCGGCCTCGCGCCCCCGTTACGTGGGCGGTTTCGCCGACCGCTTCGTCCGGCGGGTAGAGGTCAACCCGGCGAGCCGGACGACCGCCGCGCCCATCTTGATCAGCTTGGCGAGGATCGGCGTCGGCAGGTCGATCACCTCGTCGAAACTCTTCGAGACCGCCTGCGTCACGTCGAGCATCTCGCGAAAGCGCTGGCACGTGGCCCCCGGGACGTTCGGATCCGTCTCCGCCGCCGCGAGGCACTGGCGCAGGGCCGCGACCGCCGGATCGATCTCGCGTGCTTTGCGGTTGGCCGCAATCCGCCGCACCATCTCGAAGACGTCGGCCTCGGCCTCGTAAAAGTCCCGCCGCTCGCCCAGCACCGAGACGCGCCGGATGAGCGACCAGGAGAGCAGCTCGCGCAACGACGTCGAGACGTTCGAGCGGGCGAGCTTCAACCGGTCGGCGATCTCCTCGGCCGAGAGCGGCTGGCCGGAGATGTAGAGCAGGGCGTGGATCTGCGACACGGAGCGGTTGACGCCCCACACCTCTCCCATCTCGCCCCATGCGATCACGAAGCGCTCGATGGCAGGCGGCAGGCGATCCGTTTTTACAGTTATTTCTGTCATGACAGAAATAAACGACAGAATACCGCCGGCGTCAAGGCTGCTGCTGTCCATGCCGGAGCGAGGGATCGCGGGCCGGGGGATCCGCGAGGCGCACCGGATCGCGCGCGGTCCTCTCGGGAAGCGAGGAGCGGCGGGCACGCGGAACTTCGGCCGTCCGTCGGCGTTGAAAATCCGAGCCGTCTTCATCCTGCGACCTCCATTTCGGATTCGCTTCCCCGTGACGCCGAATTGATCGGGCGCTGCCGGTATTCCAGGCAGTCGCCGGCGCCATCGGCCCGCGCGTTGGGTACAGGTGAATGATCGGGCTGGATTTTTCTTGCTCGTCGCAATTGGCCCGGCTCTTGCCATACCGGATCTTGCATACGGGATCTTGCCGCAGGTGCTCATGGAGCAGATCAGGGTCACAGACTTGAAGACGGCCTTCGACGAGATGAACGGCTTCGGCCAGGGCGTGCGTGCGCCCTACGCAACCCTTGCGGATTGGCTCGGCTCGGTCGGCATCGAGGATCTTCGCAAGAAGAGCATCGAGGCGGAGCTTCTGTTCCGGCGCACTGGCATCACGTTCGCCGTGTCGGGCGACACGGAGGCGTGCGAGCGGCTGATCCCGTTCGACCTCATTCCGCGCATCATCGCCGCGGCCGAGTGGCGCCAGCTCGCGGCCGGCATCGAGCAGCGCGTGAAAGCCCTCAACGCATTCCTCTACGACATCTATCACCGCCAGGAAATCATCAGGGCCGGACGCATCCCGGCGGAGCTCGTCATCCAGAACGGCGCCTTCGTTCCGGAGATGATCGGCGTCGAGCCCGAGCGCGGGATCTACGCGCACATCATCGGCATCGACATCGTGCGCACCGGCGAGAGCGAGTTCTATGTCCTCGAGGACAACACGCGCACGCCGTCGGGCGTCTCCTACATGCTGGAGAACCGCGAAACGATGATGCACATGTTCCCGGACCTGTTCGCGGAGAACCGCGTCGCGCCCGTCGAGATCTATCCCGCCTATCTGCGCCAGACGCTCGAAAGCGTGGCGCCGCGCCATCTCGCGGGCGATCCCGCCATCGCGGTGCTGACGCCCGGCCTCTACAACAGCGCCTATTTCGAGCACGCGTTCCTCGCCGACCAGATGGGCGTCGAGCTGGTGGAGGGCGCAGACCTCGTCGTGCTGGCCGGCCGCCTCATGATGAAGACGACGCAAGGGCTGCGCCCCGTCGACGTCCTCTATCGGCGGGTGGACGATGCCTTTCTCGATCCTCTGACCTTCGACCCCGCTTCGCTGCTCGGCGTTCCGGGCCTCATGGACGTCTACCGGGCCGGCAACGTCACCATCGTCAACGCGCCGGGGGCCGGCATCGCCGACGACAAGGCGATCTACAGCTACATCCCCGAGATCGTCGAGTTCTACATGGGCGCGCCTTCCATCCTGAAGAACGTGCCGACCTACAATTGCCGCCAGCCCGAGGCGCTCGCATACGTGATCGAGAACATGGGCGAGCTGGTGGTGAAGGAAGTGCATGGCTCGGGCGGCTACGGCATGCTCGTCGGCCCTGCCGCCGCGAGGGGCGAGATCGAGACGTTCCGTGCGCGCGTCAAAGCCAATCCCGATCGCTATATCGCCCAGCCCACGCTCGCGCTCTCGACCTGCCCGACGCTCGTCGAGGAGGGGATCGCGCCACGCCATCTCGATCTCAGGCCCTTCGTGCTGGTCGGCGACGAGGTACGCCTCGTTCCGGGCGGGCTCACGCGCGTGGCCCTCACGAAGGGATCGCTCGTCGTCAACTCGAGCCAGGGCGGCGGCACCAAGGATACGTGGGTGCTCAAGGACTGAGCGAGCACCGGCGAACGGACAAGGACACCCATGCTAGGGCGCACGGCAAACGATCTCTTCTGGCTCTCCCGCTACGTCGAGCGGGCGGAGAACATGGCGCGCCTGATCGAGGCGGGCTACCGCATTGCGCTGCTTCCCCGCGCCGGCGGCGGCAAGGACGAGGAATGGGGCTCGACGCTGCGGAGCGCGGGCTGCGCCGACCGGTATTTCGCGCAGCATGCCGCGCTCGACACGCGCAAGGTCGTCGATTTCCTGCTCTTCGATTCCACCAATCCATCGAGTGTGCACGCCTGCTTTGCCACCGCGCGGCGCAACGCGCGCGCCCAGCGAACGGCCCTGACGCGTGAGATGTGGGAATCGCTCAACGGCTCCTGGCTCGAGTTTCAGGCCATCCGGCCGGAGACGCTGCGCCCGGACGCGCTGCCGCGCATCCTGGACTGGATCAAGGAGCGCAGTGCCGGCTATCGCGGCGCGCTGCTCGATACCATCCTGCGCAACGACACCTTCTTCTTCAGCCAGCTCGGCACCTTCCTCGAGCGCGCCGATAACACGGCCCGCATTCTCGACGTGAAATATTACGTGCTGCTGCCGTCCATGAGCCTGATCGGCAGCGGTGTCGACAACGTGCAATGGGAGGCGATCCTGCGCTCGGTCTCCGCCCATCGCAGCTACCACTGGGTCTACAAGGACAGCTACCGCTCCTGGCGGATCGCCGACTATCTGATCCTCAATCGCGCCATGCCCCGCTCGCTCAGATCCTGCTACCGCGAGATCGATACCGCGCTCGATGAGCTCTCGGGTCACTACGGCGAGAAGAAGCCGTGCCTTGCGACCGCGAAATCGACGCGCGCGCTGCTCGAGGACGGCTCCATCGAAACGATCTTCCAATCGGGGCTGCACGAATTCCTGCTCGACTTCATCGGCCGGAACAACCGTGTCGGCCAGGAGATCTCCGACGCCTACCACTTCAGCTCCTGAGACGCGCATGCTGATCGAAATTCGCCACGTGACGACCTACACCTACGGAACGCCGGCGCGTTACTCCATCCAGAGCCTGCGCCTCATGCCGCCCTCGTTCGACGGCCAGCAGGTAATGAGCTGGTCGATCACGGCGCCGGGGTTCGAGCGCGAGACCGAGTACCGCGACGGCCTCGGCAATCTCGTCTACCTGGCATCCCTCGATGCCCCGCACGACGGCCTCAGCGTGGTGGCGTCAGGCCTCGTCGAGACCGAGGATCGCTGCGGGATCGTGCGCGGCATCTCCGAGATGACGCCGCGGCGCGTGTTCCTGCGCGAGACGGCCAAGACGAGGCCGGACGCATCCCTTCGCGCGCTCGCCCATGCGGCCAGCCGCGGGCGCATCCCCACCGATCCGCTCGAGTGCCTGCACGGCTTGATGCGCGCGGTGCAAAAGGCCGTCACTTACGAGATCGGCGCGACGCACGCGCACACGACCGCCGCCGAGGCGCTCGCGGCCGGAAAGGGCGTGTGCCAGGATCATGCGCACATCTTCATTTCCGCTGCGCGCCTGATCGGCATTCCCGCCCGCTATGTGAACGGCTACTTCCTGGCCGGCACGCTCGCGCCTTCGGAGGCCCATCACGCCTGGGCGGAAGCCTGGGTGGACGGCCTTGGCTGGGTCGGGTTCGACCCCGCCAACGGCACATGCCCGACGGAGCGCTACGTGCGGCTCGCCGCAGGCTTCGATGCCGCCTCCGCCGCCCCCATCCGCGGCACCCGCCGCGGCGGGACGCACGAATCCCTTGACGTCCGCGTCGAAGTTGATCAGCAAGGCGCTCAACAACAATAAGTCGTCATACGAAAGGGCCGCGCGATGACCTATTGCGTCGGGATGAGGCTCGACCGCGGGTTGGTTTTCGCGGCCGACACGCGCACGAACGCGGGCGTGGACAACATCGCCCAGTACCGCAAGCTGCAGTACTGGCGCCAGCCGGGCGAGCGCGTGCTCGTGCTGCTCTCGGCGGGCAATCTCGCGGTCACGCAGTCCGTCATCAGCAATCTCAACGAGCAGCTTGCCATGCCCGAGCCTGCGGGCGCGACGCTCTTCACCGTGCCCTCGATGTACCGGGCGGCGCGGCTCGTCGGGGATGCGGTGCGCGAGGTGCGCCGCCAGGACGGCGCGTCGCTCGAGATGAGCAAGGGAGGCTTCTCGGCGTCGTTCATTCTGGGCGGTCAGATCGGGGCGGAGCGCCCGCGCCTCTATCAGATCTACGCCGAAGGCAACTTCATCGAGGCAACGGACGATACGCCGTTCCTGCAGATCGGCGAGCACAAGTACGGCAAGCCGATCCTGGACCGCGTCGCACGCCCGGAGATGCGTCTCGGCGAGGCGGCGAAGCTCATTCTCCTGTCGTTCGATTCGACGCTGCGCTCCAATCTCTCGGTGGGCCTGCCGATCGACCTCCTGCTCTACGAGCGCGACAGCCTGGACGTGAAGCGCGAGACGCGCATCGGCCTCGACGACCCGTATTTCAAGACGCTCTCCGCTTCCTGGTCGGATGCCTTGCGCACGGCGTTCGCGAGCATCGAGGAGTTCAAGATCTGAGCGGCGGAGTTTCGCCCATGCCGCCGATCCGGATCAGGACCGGCGCGCCGCCGCCGCTGTCACGTCCGCAGCAACGCGGGCTGCAAGCTCCATCTCGGCCTGCGTGAGAGTCGGGTGCACGAGGAACATGAGGCTCGTCTCGCCGAGCTCATGGGCGACAGGGAGAGCCTGCTCCGGCCTCCAGGGCGTTTCATCGAACGCGCGCTCGAGATAGACCTCCGAGCAGGAGCCTTGATAGCACGGGACGCCCCGCGCCGTGATCTCGGCGACGATCCGATCCCGGCTCCACCCCTCCGCCAGATTGTCCGGCACCACATAGGCGTAGAACTTGTAGTAAGCGTGGCGCGAGCCCGCGCCCCTCTCGGGAGGGGCGGAAAGAGCTGGCAGGCGCACCGCGCCACCCGCTCCCGCAAACGGGGCGAGCGCCTCGGAGAGGATCGCGGCATTCGTCTCGCGCCGGGCCGTCCAGTCCGGCATGCGTCCGAGCTGGATCCGCCCGAGCGCTGCCTGTATCTCGGTCATGCGCCAGTTCGTGCCGAAGCTTTCGTGCAGCCAGCGGAAGCCCGGCGGATGCTTGCGCTCGTAGACCGCCTCCCAGCTCTTGCCGTGATCCTTGAACGACCACATGCGCGACCACACTTCCCGGTCGTCGGTCGTCACCATGCCGCCTTCGCCGCCGGTGGTGATGATCTTGTCCTGACAGAACGACCAGGCGCCGACATGGCCGATCGTGCCGACGGAGCGGCCCTTGTAGCGGGCGCCATGGGCCTGGGCGCAATCCTCGATCACTTTGAGATCATGGCGCTCGGCAAGAGCCATGATCGGATCCATGTCGCAGGGCCAGCCTGCCAGATGCACGGGGATCACGGCCCTGGTGCGCGAGGTGAGTACGGTGGCGATCGTCTCCGCGGTGATGTTTCCGCTGTCGCGATCGACATCGGCGAAGACCGGCGTCGCCCCGGCGTTGACGACGCTGGAGACGGAGGCGAGGAAGGTGCGCGGCGTGACCACGACCTCGTCGCCCGGTCCGATGCCGAGGCCCTTCAACGCCAGATCGAGTGCGAGCGTGCCGTTGCCGAGCGCGATGGCGTGGCTGGATCCGGCCCATTCGGCAAACTCCCGCTCGAAGGCGCGGCACTCCTGGCCGGTCCAGTAGTTCACCTTGTTGGATCGCAGGACGGCGGCGACGGCTTCGACCTCCTCCTCGGAAAAGGACGGCCAGGGGGAGAAGGGGGTGTTGAGCATCGTCAATCCTTGGCCATACGGCGTGCCGGGTTTCCCACGACGACCTCGCCTGCCATCACATCCTTTGTAACGACGGCGCCCATACCAACGACCGCTCCCTTCCCGACCACAAGAGGCTTTCCGGGACGGCCCTGCTTCAGGATGGCACCAGTGCCGATATACGCATGATCCTCTATAATGATATTCCCGTTGCATTTGACCCCGGGGGCAAACGTAACGAAATCGCCAATGACGCAATCATGTGCGACATAGCTGTAAATATTCGCGTGAAAATAGCACCCGATCCTGATGTTCGAAGTCAGCATGGAAAAAGGCGACAGAATTGCTCCCTCGCCAACTTCGACATCATCCAACACAACGCTATTCGCAGCTTGAATCGCCCAGGATTCTAGTCCGTCGGCCTCACATTGATTGGCTAGGCGCTCACGAATCTTCGAATCCGCGATAGCGAGCGCAACAAGGCGTCGCGCAGCCGGAAGTCGAACAAATTCGGCGTATGTCAGCACTCGCTGCCCGTTAACAATGGGCGATCGTGGTTTGTCATCGACGAAATAGATATCTTCTATGGCGGCGCCCCGCTTTGTTGCCTCGCTTCGTGCAAAGGCCATAGTTTCGCGACCGAAACCACTTGCGCCATATATGGCGAAGATCGCTTCAGACATCGGATTTTCCCTTCCGATCCCCAGTATAGCGCGGCATTGTCGCTTCACCTTCAGCCGAAATTCCACTTCGGTTGAAAACCTTGCCAGGGGTGAGAACGAGGATATTCAAATCCAGCCAAAATGATTGATTATCCACGTACCATATATCCAAGGCGAACTTCTCTTCCCACGACAGAGCATTGCGCCCGTTGATCTGCGCCCAGCCGGTCAATCCAGGTCTTACATCATGACGGCGAGCCTGCTCTGCCGAGTAGTAGGGTAGATATTCCATCAGAAGCGGGCGCGGGCCGACGAGGCTCATTTCGCCCTTCAGCACATTCCAGAGCTCCGGCAATTCGTCGAGGCTGGTGGAGCGCAGGAAACGTCCGAACGGCGTCAGACGCTCCGCATCCGGTAAAAGCCGTCCCTCGCCATCCCGCGTATCGGTCATGGTGCGAAATTTCAGCATCTTGAACGGCCGGGCGTCCTTGCCGGGCCGGAGCTGGCGAAACAGCACCGGGCTGCCGAGCTTCCAGCGCACGAGCAAGGCGATCATCGCGATGAACGGCGACAACACGGCAAGCGCCGCTGCCGCGACCACGACATCGAATACGCGCTTCATCGTGACCTCAAGCTGTCGTCCAGCACGGAAGCGAGCCGCGCCGCGAGGCCACGCATATCGTAGTTGTCCTCCAGATGTCGGCGTCCCGCGGCCCCCATCCGGGCACGCTCGTCGGAAGGAAGCGACGCGAGGGCAAGGATGGCATCGGCAAGCGCCTGCGGATTTTCCGGCGCGACGGTCAGTCCCGCGCCAGCCTCAGCAATGGGATTGTTTGGCGACGTGCAACAGAACAACACCGGGCGCCCCGCTGCCAGGAAATCGAAGAGTTTGTTCGAGCTTATTCCGTACTTGAACACCGGTGCATCGATCAAATTGAAGACAAATGCATCAGCCTGCGCGGCAAGATCGGGGATCTGGCTCTTGGGCACGGGATCCTCGAACCGGACATTCGTCAATCCCTCCTCTCGTGCCTTCGCCACGAGCGTCGATTTCAACGGCCCATCGCCGATCAGACGAAGCACGATGTTCTGGCCAGCAGGATCAGCCCCGACGCGCTGCATCGCAGCCAGCAGATTCTCGAGTCCGTTGGCGCCGCCATGTGCGCCGAAATACATCAGGGTGAAAGCACCATCAGGCTGGCGCGGGGGTCGTGTCGGAAAATTCTCGACATCCACGCCGTTCGGGATCCAGACGATCTTCTCCAGCGATATTCCGAGCGGCTCGATATAATCATGCGCTTTCGGGAGCAGCACGATAATGCGCGCTGCGTCCCGGTAGAGCGATTTTTCGAGCGCGCGGAGCGCGACCGCCGCCGGGTGCCTCTGCGAGAGGCGGCCCATGTCGATCAGCGTCTGCGGCCACAGGTCGCGCACCTCGAAGATGAAGGGAACGCCGAAGCGTCTGGCCAATTTGCGTCCCGCCCAGGCGGCAAACGGATGGACGCTGGATCCAATGATGGCGTCGGGCGCGTCGAGACCGGAAAGGTTCTTCCGTCGCAGGACCGCACGCGTGTAGTCGAGCATATTGCCGACGCGATCCCCTCCGTTGCCCGCGTAGGCTCGAGCTCCAAGCCAAAGGAACGGCACGCCATCGTAGTCCTGAAGACGCGACGTTTCCCCTCCCCCCAGCCTTTGAGTCCCGGCCGCATGATCCGTGCTGGCCGCGATGATCGTGGCTTTCCAACCATAGTGCGGAAGATGCCGTGCCAGAGAGTAGTGGCGCGTGCCCCCGACGCCCCCCGGCTCCTGGGCATAGTGATTCAATATCCAGATGTGCTTCATGGGCTGATCGTGCCGGTTGCTCATAGGGAACAGATAAGCCGTCGCTTTTGGTGCACCGCAACTCGTCGTAGGATTTATCCCCCCTCCTAGACATCCGACAATACTCGCGCAAGGCATCTTTCATGCAGGCCCCGCGCGATGGACAACACGGCGAATTTATCCCTCCCCTACATCATGCCCGCCCAGGCGCAGAAGCACGTCACCCACAATGAGGCGCTGCGCGCGCTCGACGCGCTTGTCCAACTGGCGGTCATCGATCGCGACCTTACGGCTGCGCCCGATGCCCCTGAGGACGGCGACCGTTACATCGTCGCGGCCAGCGCCACCGGCGTATGGAGCGGAAAGGACACTCAGGTCGCGGTGTGGCAGGACGGAGGCTGGACGTTCCTCGAGCCGGGGCCCGGCTGGCTTTGCTTCGTCATGGACGAGAATGTCCTGGTCTTCTGGACCGGCGCGCAATGGGAAGACGTGGCAAGCGCACTCGGCGCCCTGCAGAACCTTTCGCTTTTCGGCGTCGGCACGACGGCCGACACCGAGAACCGCTTCGCGGCCAAGCTCAACAAAGCGCTGTGGGCGGCGCTGACCACCGGCGAGGGCGGCAGCGGCGATCTTCGCTATACGATGAACAAGCAGGCCGCGGGGCACGTGCTGTCGCTGCTGCTGCAATCGAACTGGTCGGGCCGCGCCGAGATCGGATTGATCGGAGCCGACGATCTCTCGATGAAGGTGAGCCCCGACGGGACGAACTGGACGGAGGCGCTGAAGGTCGACCGCAATACCGGCAGGGTGACGATGCCGAAGACCAACCTCCTCACCGATTTTGCCGTCAGCCTGCTCCCCGACAGCGGCCGCTTCGCCGGAAATGCAGCCGTTGGAACGACCGTCAGCGCATACAGCTTTCCATCGTATTTTACGCTCTACAACGGCACTACGACGGCGAGCGCCGGAAAATACATGACCGACAATACGGACTATGGCGGCGCAGGCGGGTCTCTCCCGGCGCATGCCAAAGCCTTGATCGACGTGATCCGGGCTCCGGCCATGCGCCGATACGGCGTGGAATTCTTCCTGGCAGAACTCACCAAAGGCGCTGGCACGGCCTCGTCTCCCGTCGTGAATGGCGGTGTCTCCTACTACACGGCGGCGTTTCTCGCCTTCGGCCCCCGCGCTCCGCGCATGACGTTCCACGTGTACCTGCGCGCCCTGAACCGCCTCGTTTATCGATGGAACCCGGAGCAGACCATCATCAAGAACGGCGTGGCGTACACGACGCACGTGCCGATCGATCCGACCGAGGGATGGGTTTCGATCACCGTGTGGGACGAGCAGAACCCGTACAACAATAGCGGTTACAGTCCGACCCCATTCACCCTTGCCATGGCATCGGCCGGCGACAAATGCCTCGTCGCGTGTCCGGCCTTGATGGGCGGCATCACCCAGGTCGACGACAATGTCGGGGTGATCGCGGGACTCAACAGGTGGTTGCCGTGACGGGTGCAGCCCCGCTCAGTCGGCCACGGGCCGCAGCGCGCCGTCCTCCTCGGCGTAGCGCTCGCCCGTCCGCGGACAGGTGAGCGTCTCGTCCAGGATCTCGCCGGCGCGCGAGACCCAGCCGATGCGTCGTGCCGGCACACCCACCATCAGCGCATAGGCGGGGACATCCTTCGTCACCACCGCGCCGGCGCCGATCATGCAGTATTCGCCGAGCTCATGGCCGCAGACGATGGTGGCGTTGGCGCCGATGGTGGCGCCGCGGCGCACGCGGGTGGCGCGGAACTCGTCCTTGCGCTCGATCTCGGCGCGCGGGTTCAGCACGTTGGTGAACACGCAGGACGGGCCGCAGAACACGCCCTGTTCCAGCGCGACCCCCTTGTAGAGCGAGACGTTGTTCTGGATCTTGCAATGGTCGCCGATCGTGACATCCGGCCCGGCTACGACGTTCTGGCCGATGGAGACGTTGCGGCCGATGCGGGTGCGCGGAAGGATATGGCTGAAATGCCAGATCTTCGTCCCCTCCCCCAGCTCGACGCCATCGTCGACATAGGCGCTCTCGTGGACGAACGGCGGATTGGCAGTCATGCAAGCTCTCCTATGGAGGCGGGTTCAGGCTGGGGGCGCACGCCCGGCGCGGTTTCCGTTTTACCGGGTCAAGAGGCCAGCAATGGTTTCGGCCGCTTTGCCGTCGCCATAGGGTTGGGCGTCTTTCCCGCTGCTGCCGACCGCCTGCAGTATCGCCTCGGCCATTCCTACGCTCGACGGCGGCGCCAGATGGTTCCAACCGAGGTCGACGAGCTCCACCCACTCGGTCTCGTCGCGCAGCGTGACGCAGGGCACTTTGTAGAAGAAGGCTTCCTTCTGGACGCCACCGGAATCGGTGGCAATGGCCGCTGCCTGCGATTCCAGCGCGACCATATCGAGATAACCGACCGGTGGCACCGTGCGCACACGCGCAAAGGTGAGGCCCAGAGCCGTCATGCGCGCCTGGGTGCGCGGATGAAGCGGCAAAATCACGGAAAGGCTTGCCGCCACGGTCTCGAGGGCCGAGACGATCGCGGAAAGACGCGCGGGGTCATCGGTGTTTTCCGCGCGGTGAACGGTCGCGAGCACGTAGCGACCGGGCTCCACACCGAGGGTCGCGAGAAGGCCGGCACGCTCGGCCGCACGCTCCGCAAATTGCAGGGCGGCATCATACATCACGTCGCCCACCGGGAAGATTCGCTCAGGGGCAATGCCCTCATGCCTGAGGTTGTGGACCGCCGTTTCCGTCGAGGCAAACAGCATATCGGAAAGCTGATCCGCAACGATGCGGTTGATTTCCTCCGGCATAGCGCGGTTGAAGGAGCGCAGACCCGCCTCGACATGAGCGACGGGAATGTGCAGCTTGGCCGCGACGAGCGCGCCGGCCAGCGTCGAGTTGGTGTCGCCATAGATGAGGACGCGGTCAGGCCGCAGTTCCTGCAGCACCGGCTCCAGCTTTTGCAGCATCGCCCCGGTCATGATGCCATGGCCGCCACCATGGATGTCGAGATTATGATCCGGGGCGTCGATGCCGAGCTCCTCGAAAAAAATGTCGGACATGCCGGCGTCGTGATGCTGGCCGGTGTGAACCAACACCTCATTGGCCGCACCCGTGGCGGCAAGCGCCTTGCTCACCGGCGCGACCTTGATGAATTGCGGCCGTGCGCCGACGATGGTGGCAATGGTTTTCATTGCGATCTCGTTCCTTTCGAGCCCGCGATCACGCGCGCATATAGATCGATCATCTGCTGGACGTTTCTCTGCCACTCATAGAGGGACACCACGCGGCGGCGCGCGGCCTCGCCCATCCGCTGCCGCAGGTCGGCGTCGAGCACCAGCGTCCGTAACGCCTCGGCGGCAGCCTGCGGGTTCTCACGTGGGACGACAATCCCGGTCTCGCCATCGGCCACCACCTCGGGCAGCCCGCCGGCATCGGACACGACGACCGGCACCCCACAGGCGCCCGCCTCGATAATGGCAACGCCGAAACTCTCTTGGCGGCTGAGTGCCACGTAGACATCCAGCGCCTGCAGCGCCGCGGGCACGGCCGCGTGCGGCACACGCGGGATGAACTCCGTGACTCCACCGATCCCAAGTTCGCCCGCTCGTCTTACCAGCTCGTCCCTTTGCGGCCCGTCTCCGACAATCCGCAACTTGAGACGTCCGGCGACCTGGGGGGCCTCACGCTGAAGGCGATGGGCCAGACGCGCGAAACTCTCGACGAGCACATCGATTCCGTAAAGGGGCTTGAGTGTCTTGACCGTTCCGATGACGATGGGTGCGTCGGGCGCGGCCGATCTCTCAGAGCGGGACAGAAAGCGATCTGTTTCCACGCCGAATGGTGTGATGGCAATCTCGCCGAGAGCCGGCGCAACACGTCGTGTTTCCTCAGCCATCGCGCGGCTGGTGCTGGCCACATGCGTGGCGGCCATGAGGTTGCCGCGCAGCCACCAGCGATGCAGCGCAGACTTGCGTGGGAAATCGTAGACATCGCTGCCCCAGACGGACAGCAGCGTCGGCGTGAAGCCGGCAAGCCGCGCCGTTGTGCCATAGCCGGAGGCGTAATGCGCGTTGACGAGATCGGGCTTCTCCTCCGCCAGCACCCGTTTCAGCGCGCGTGCATTGAGGAAATAGCCGATATTTCCCGAAAAGGGCAAAAGCCGCAGTTTCACTGCCTCTGACACTGGCTCCTCCGGCTCGTGCTGTGTCACAAGCACGACCCTCGCTCCAGCTCCGGAAAGAGCGTTGATCCAGCGGATCGTGTGGATGCTGGAACCGCCGCCGAGAAAAACCACCTTCATGCCGGTGGCTGGTGATGGTGCGCAAACGCCGAGCGTCATATCGCTGCCCTCGTTCGCAGAGGCTGCGTGCGCACGGGTTTGTACCCTGTCACAGCGAGCCGGCGTTCGACCGCGATGGTCGCGATCGCCATGCCCACCATCATCCACATCGGTAGCATGTAGATGGTGGATGAGGGCCCGATAGCACTCGGAATGAACCCGACGAATCCGACAAAGAACGCTCTGGCGTAGTAGAGCAATCGTGGCGACGATGCCCGGCGCGCAACCTGGAACAGCCGCCAGAGCAGCGACAGGTACCATGCTCCGAAGACAAACGCGTATCCGATGCCGCCGTCGACCAGAAGCTCGACCCAGAAATTGTGCATCGACGTCAGTTTTCCTGGCTGATCGGGCGACTGTTCTTGCACAGTCTGGCTTCCCCCCGCGCCAACCCCTAAACCATAGGAGTCTCGCAACGCTCCCAATCCGTTCATGATCAGTTGGACGCGCGCACCGGTCGAGGTCATTTTTTGATCTTCCGCACCCTCAGAAAGGCCGACAACCAGATCCCTCATAGCCACGCCGATCGAACCCACTTCGGCGACCCGCGGGATTTCACTTTCCTTCATGATCTCGACGAGACCCGCGCCGAGGCTTCCTGCCACGACAACGACCGTGATCGTCAGTAAACGTGCTGCGTAACTCGCATAGAGAATCAGACTCAACAAGAGCACCATCACGTACGCAATCATCGCAGCGCGAGCGCCAGCCATATAGACAACGAACAAGATTGAAAGTGCCCCGGCGAGCTTCACGCTCCATCGCCGATGGAGGAGGAAGAACGGCAAGATGAGCACAAGGAACGAAGCCAGATTGTTGGGGTTCCCGAAAAATCCGGTCGGCATAGAAAGAATGTACTCGATAGCAGTACCACCAAACTGACTGAGGTCACTTGGCGTCCTGCCGAAATATGTCTGATAGGGTGAGAAGGCGGAGAACGGCAGCCGGATGAGGCGCGCCCCCTCGAGAACCGTCAGAAGTATCTCGATCGAAAACGCGATCGCGAGAAAACGGAACGCTGCCTGCAGCCGCGGCTCCGTATCGCAGATGCGGATGGTGTAGAACACCGTGAGCGCAGCCATTATCACATAGGCGCAATAGCGCAGAGCGTAAGCCGTGTTCTCCGCCCATAGGATGGACAACACGTACCAGCCGACGAAGAAGCAGAAGAACGCAACGTCCCACCGGACAGCGCGGGGGATCGAAAACGCCTTCCCGGCCAGCAGGTGGAGCACTGAACGCGTCAGCTTCGCGGCGAGCACGAGATGAAACAAATAGACGATCGAGTAGGATGCCGCCGGTCCTAGGACGACGGAGAGAAGAAACGCGCGGTCGAGCGGAGCGAGTTTAGCTTTCGAGGAGGCGCTCGACATGTGTCACTTCTTCCGTCATCCGCTCGCTCCACGTCCATAGTCTTTCACGCGCAAGCGTGCGCACCCCTTCGCACAGCATCTCCCGCGCGGCCTCGTCGTGGATCAATCGGGCGATGTCGCGCCCGGCTGCCTCGGCGACTTCGTGCGACGGATCGTAGATCAACCCGTTCTCCATGTGCCTGATCCAGCTTCCGGTGTCGCCGTTGTTCAGCGTCACAACAATTTTCTCCATGCGTATCGCTTCGAGAAGAGGATTGCCAACATTCGAGAGGTCATACATGGAGATGAAAAAATCGGCACAGTTCATATAATTGAATACATCCGACTGTGGAACGGCGCCGACAAATATGATGCGGTCGGATACACCGAGATCGGCAGCCATCGTCTCCAACTTCTCGCGCTCGGTTCCGCCGCCGACAATGACATAGACGAAATCCGCGCCCTGGCGTTTCAATGCAGCGGCTATGGCGATGCCCCGGTCGATGCGCTTCCAACCTTCCAGACGAGAGACCGACAGCAGCATCGCCGTCGCCGCTCCGATACCGAGCCTTGCCCGGAACTCGTCACGTGCCGCCAGGTTTGTGAAAATGTCGGTGCCGTTCACCCAGAATTTAAGCTTGTCCGCGACCGGCGACCGCAGCATGGCCATGGCACGGTCCCCTCTCGTCCCGTCATCGGTCATGATCGCCAGATCGCTTCTCGTGCGAAGCGCGACGATCTGATCCAAATTCGCCAAAAGCTGTGCGATCCGCCTCTGCTCCAGAATCTGCGTGAGCCATGTGCCCTGGAAGCGGGTTACGCTCTTCGCTTTTCCTGATCTCCGGAACAAACGCAGCAGCCGAAGCGCGAGCACGCCGTGCACCTCGTAGCCGTAGACGACATCGACCGGCTTCTGCCGCAGCGCGTGCGCGCCGCGGCGCGCAAGTTGAACGATCACCCAAAAACCCGCAAGCCTCGTCCAGAAATAAAGCGGCCATCTGCCTTTCGCTGCATTCCGTGCTCCGGCAAGCGGCCACGAGAACCGCTCGATCTGCACCCCTTTCGGATTGATCTCGTCTTCGTACGAATAATTGCCCCGGTGAGAGGTGTCGCGCGCAACGATGTAGCGGACATCCCATGCGGCAGCAGCATAAGCCTCCGGCGTCTTGCGAAGCACCTGGATCGACTTTTCCTTGAAGTCAAGGGCGGACAGAAACAGCACCGATTTCATTTCATAGTTCCGATATGCGCTTTGCCGGGTTTCCCGCAATGATCTGGTGGCCATCGGGAAACGACTTCGTCACGACCGAGCCCGCGCCGACAACCGTTCCTGGCCCCAATGTAACTCCGGGAAGAATGACGGCATTCATCCCGATCCAGCATCCGGAGCCAATTACGATATCTTTCCCCGGAAGCGTTCGCTCTGGATTTCCCGGATCATGATTCGCCGTGATCAATCCGACATTCGGGGCTATAAAACAACCGTCGCCTATGTGGATCTTTGCTGCGTAATTTTGGTAATATACCCCTCCGCTTTGGAAGTTATTGAGATTGTCCTCTCCAAGAATAAGATTATCGAAATTCGAAATGCTCGACGTGGGGTTAATAGGGATGGGGATTCCCCTGTTGAATCCGAGCACCTTTTGGAACCATATCCCCTTGACGACCCAAAGCCAGCCGATTTTACGCTGATCGAACCACTTCCCCTTCAAATACCTCCGATCGAAGAAAAAGCCCGCAACAAAGGATACGATATAGACCAGTATCTGCATGTGCCTCTTGCTCAAAACTCGCGCAGGGCTCCTGGCGATCAGCCTCTCAGGCCTGCTCTCAGCACGAACCAAGCCCATACCCCGACGAGGAGCACGACAGTCGCGTATCTGACCGCAGACATGTCCCCAGGCACGATCATCGAAATGGCCAGGCACGCGCCCGCCAGGAATGCAGGTTTCCATACCACACGCGCCATATCGCGTAGGGACAGATTGACGGCCATGCCCACGGCCACCGTATAGCCGGCATACCCCATCGCGCTCGCAATGGAAAACGCTACGAGAGCGACAGTCTGTGAATTATGCAAGGTTCCAACCAGTAACGCCGAAACGCGCAAAATCAGCAGCACCGCCTGCAGTACGGTATTCAGCCTTTGCGCCTCGATCCCGATCAAGACGACCGAAAGCGGCGAGCAGATGAACTGCCAGCCGACCCAGGTTGCCGTCCACGCAACGACCGGCGCGGCGGATGCCCATTCCGTGCCGAACAGAACCGGCACGACATCCGCGGCAGCGACCGTGACAACCGCGAATGGCAACAGGGAGACCATCGCCAGGATGCCAATCAGCTGCAACACCAGCGGTCCGCTTTCGCCACGCCGGTTCGCCTCCACGATGCGTGGCAGCAGGGCTTGGGAAACCGACTTGCCGACAAGGCCGAGCGGTGCCGAGAGCAGGCGATAGGCGAGCGCATAGTAGCCAGCCAGCACCGGTGAGAACAGCGTGGCGAACAAGAGCACCGGCGCCTGGCTGCCGGCGATGTTGAGCAGCCCGGCCCAACTGTCATAGAGCGGGAACTTGCGATACCGCTTGGCCGCCCACGCGAGACCGCGTCGGCGCACACGGCCGCCCGACGCGCGATTGTCGGCGATCATGCCGGCGGCAAGACGGGCGCAGCCGGCGCCCTGCCCGATGATCTGTCCGACGATCAACCCGACCGTGCCGAACCCCGCCAAACCAAGGGCCAATTGGCTCGTGGTCCCGGCCACGCCCTGCTGAATGCGCGTGCGGGCGATCGCGCCGAATTTGGATTTGCGAACGGCCCAATAATTCACGACCTGATAGCAGCCTGCGGTCGCGACCCCCACCACGACCAAAACGGAGAAGACCCAAGCCGACAGGCCCGTCTCCTGCCCCAGCCAGGAGGACATCAGGGGCGCCGCAATTCCCGACACCGCGACGACCGCGATCAACGCGATCAACGCCACCATCGCGACGTGGAGTGCCGCGCGATCGCTCCGGGGCAACGGAATCGCCAGCTCGTACCGGAACGTCGCGATGACGACGATCAGCCCGACGAGGCCTGCATAGACGGCCGCAGCGCCATATTCTCCGGGCGTATAAAGACGCGTGAGCAGAGGAAGGGCAGCCAGAACCACGAGCTGGCTGAATGCCGTGGCGCCGGTGAGCGTGGCAACGTTCCGCGCAAAGCCGTCTTTTGGGAGATAGCGTCGAAAAAATTCAATCACTTGAACTCCCATGCCGGCTATCTGGCAGGCTACGTTCTCTGCCCGCGCGCATCGGCGCCGCTTCGCATGCAGCACCGAGCATAACCTGCGTGAGCCCCACCTCGTGAGACATTGCGGCGCTCTTCCAACGAAGATGAGAAGCGCTCTCGAGCTGGACGCCGAGGAGGCCCCCCCGAACGTCTGTGCTGATGCGGCCTCCGCTCCCCCGTGTCAAGGCACGGCGGAGCAGGAGACGCGCGGTGGCAAGGAGCAACCGCCCCAGGCATTGCGCATGACCCTATGAGCGTCGCCCGGCAAGTCCCGGCGCCCTTGCGGCGGCAAGGCGCGCATGATTAGTGGCGCCGAGAGGCTGCGGCGCAAGGAACGAGACGCCCCCATGAAAGTTCTGGAGACGGGCCACGCCGGTTTCATCGGCTTCCATCTTGCCAAGCGCCTCCTGGAGCGCGGCTACGTGGTCGTGGGCTTCGACGTGGTCAACGACTATTACGATCCCGCGCTCAAGGAGGCCCGCCTCGCGAGTCTCGGGGAAACGGCCCGCACCCACGGCGGCCGAGACAGCTATCATTGCATTCGCGCCAACCTGGCCGACCGCGCCGCTGTCGAGGCCTGCTTCACGGCGCACAAGCCGGACCGCGTCATCAACCTGGCCGCGCAGCCCGGCGTCCGCTACAGCCTCGTCAACCCGCACGCCTACGTGGAAAGCAATCTCATCGCCTTCACGAACCTCCTCGAAGCCTGCCGCCATCACGAGACCGCCCATCTCACCTACGCCAGCACCTCGTCGGTGTATGGCGCCAATACGGCCATGCCGTTCTCTGAGCACGATGGTGCCAACCATCCGCTGCAGTTCTATGCCGCCACCAAGCGTGCCAACGAGTTGATGGCCCACAGCTACAGTCATCTCTTCAAACTGCCGACTACGGGGCTGCGCTTCTTCACGGTTTACGGTCCGTGGGGCCGCCCCGACATGGCGCCCTATCTCTTCACCAAGGCGATCCTGGCGGGTGAGCCCATCAAGGTTTTCAATAACGGTCATCACGCCCGGGATTTCACGTTCGTCTCCGACATCGTCGAAGGCGTCATCCGGGCCAGCGACCAGATCGCGACCCCCAATCCAAGCTGGACCAGCGACACGCCGGATCCTGCCACGAGCCGTGCGCCGTATCGCATCTTCAACATCGGCAACAACGCGCCGGTGGAGCTCGATACCTTCATTCACGCCATCGAGGAGGCGTGCGGGAAAAAGGCGATCCGCGAGCTGATGCCGATGCAGCCGGGCGATGTTCCCTCCACCTTTGCCGATGTCTCGGCGCTCGAAACGGCTGTCGGCTACAAGCCGGCAACATCCGTCAAAGACGGCGTTGACGCGTTCGTGGCCTGGTACCGCGCGTACCACAACGTTTGATGAGAGGGGCGAGGCGTTTGGCCGGGCTGGCCGGTGACCCGGCATCCCGGGTCGGAGATCCCCGAGGTGGAGCGTGACGCCGGGGCTCGGCGCTGCCCAGGAGACGGCGGAGCTCGCGGCGGGCCGACGGAAGAATGCCCCTTGGGACGCCGGGTCCAGGCGCCGCACGGAAGCCTCTTGCGCTTCGCTCAGACACCGATTAGTAGTTGCGGCCTTGCCATGCCCCGGACGGCGCGTGCCGACCGATGGCTTTTCTCGTCCATGCGGGCTCGCATGTGACGCCAGAGCGGCAGAATGCGCCCGTAGCTCAGCTGGATAGAGCACCAGACTACGAATCTGGGGGTCAGAGG